>CALBKM010000035.1 GCA_937895705.1 uncultured Clostridia bacterium | reverse complement strand
AATATTTCCCTGCCGTCCCTGCGTATCGATGCCTTTGCTCTGGATGTCATGAATAAAGTGCAGGATATTACGAAATCCAGTCTGACCTTTGCGCCGGAGGCAGGCAGCCAGCGGATGCGTGATGTAATTAACAAGGGACTGACCGAAGATGTTATCCTTGCAGGTGCCACGGAAGCCTTTAAGGGCGGTTGGAACAAGGTGAAGCTGTACTTTATGCTGGGCTTGCCGGGAGAGCAGGAAGAGGACATCAAAGCCATTGCAGAGCTTTCGAACGAGATTGCAAAGACCTATTACGATACCATACCGAAGTCGGAGCGTAAAGGAAAAGTACAGATTACCACCAGTACCTCCTTCTTTGTTCCGAAGCCGTTTACCCCGTTCCAATGGGTACGTATGGCCACTCCGGAAGAGTTTGTAGAAGCAAGAAAAGTCCTTTCTTCCGCCATTAAGGAGCAGTTAAACGCAAAGAGCATCAAATACAACTGGCATGATACGGATGTGACGATGTTAGAAGGTGTCTTCGCACGAGGCGACAGACGCTGTGCAGCGTTGATAGAAGGTGCTTACAAGGACGGATGTCTCTTTGATTCCTGGTCCGAATACTTTAGAAACGATATTTGGATGAATCAGTTTGAAAAGACCGGACTTTCTTTGGAGTTTTATACCTCCAGAGAGCGCGATAAGGACGAGCTTTTACCGTGGGATTTCATTGATGCCGGTATTTCCAGAAATTTCTTATACAGAGAGTATGAAAAGAGCAAGCAGGGCATTGTGACTCCGAATTGCCGCAAAGGCTGTGCAGGCTGCGGTGCGGCACAATTCCACGGTGGAGTCTGCTACGAGCCGCGAAATGAAGCGGGAGAGAGTATCGGAAACGAAGTTTTAATCCCGGATTGTTAATTCGTTTTAAAGGAGATTTTTTATGAATGTCAGAGTACGTTTTGCAAAATACGGTGCGGTAAAGTTTATCGGGCATTTGGATGTACTGCGTTATTTCCAGAAGGCAGTACGCCGGTCGGGACTGAAAGTTGCTTATTCTCAGGGTTTTCACCCGCACCAGATTATGTCATTTGCTTCACCGCTCGGTGTAGGCATTACCAGCGAGGGCGAATACATGGATATGGAACTGGTGACAGAGTATACGCCGCAGGAGATTGTGGATGCCTTAAATACAGCCATGGCAGAGGGATTTACGGTACTTTCCGCCCACATTCTTCCGGATCCGGAGAACGGCCGCAGAAGAGAAACCGCCATGTCTTTGGTGACGGCGGCGGATTATTTGGTGACGGTTAGGGAGAATGATACGTTCCTTGGGACAAAGTCCTTGGAGGAGTTAAATGAGGCCTGGGCGCGTTTTTACGGCCAGGATAGTATTTCAGTCATCAAAAAGGTAAAGAAGTCCAATTCCGAAACCGAAGTGGATTTGAAGCCGTTTTTATACGGTGCGGTGGTGGGCACGGTGTCCGGAAACACCGTAGAGGCATCGTTACCGGCGGTAGCAGCACGCAAGAACGACAATACCTTCTACGAAGTACGGTCGATTCCCGATTTTTCAGCAGAGCAGAAAGCACTTTGCGCCGAGAAAGGCCTGTTTTCCGTACTTTTACGTGTATCTGCCGGCAGTGCCGACAATATTAAGCCAGAGCTTGTGATGGAGGCATTTGCGCGGTTCTTGGGCTGTGAGACGACGGAAGCACTGAAATATCAGATTCACAGACTGGATATGTATACAGGGGAACATCCGGAGTTAAAACGCTTGTAAAAATGTCCGTATTGCGGAACCTGTCTTGAAATACTGAAGTAATTCGCCAGAGAAAAATTATGATCATGGGGGACATCATGAAAAAAGTCTGGATCGGAGAAGGAATTGCCATCCTTCTTATCATTATTGCGAGTATTATCGTGAAAAAACTGTTGCCGGATGACCGTACGCTGCCGCTCGGAGTGTTTTCGGCATGCCTGTGTATGTTTATTTTGGCGGTGACGGTGACTGTTATCATTGTACTATCTTTGTTTCAGGAAATAAAAGTAACACGCCGCAAAAGAAAGAAGGATATCAGCGGAATCGTTGTTATGGTAATTATCATTCTGATTTGGATTGCAGGTACGGTGCAGTTAGGAATCCGCGGTACAAGAGCCTTGAAGGATACGATAAACGGTCCGGTGGAGCAGCCGATTCACAATACATCCCTCAAAAAACGACACGTTTACCGCTACAGAAGATCCAGCACCGACAGGTATTATTTATATTGTTATACCCTTGATGAGAAAAACGAGTTGCTGAAAGTCCGAGTGAACGAAGAAAAGGTAGACAAAGTGGATACAACCAGAATGGTTGGTTCATATATCTGTGAATCTATCTATGGATTAGAAGAGGATAGGTATATGCTGTACTATTATGAAAACCTTAAAATTTTAGTTGATTTAGAAGTGATGAAAGAAAAACCGGAGTAATCGTTCCGGCTAAGCCACGATTACATAACAAAGACAGGAGAACCTTATGCGCCTTGTGGTAACAAAAAAAGACCGCTATATTTATTCCGTGTTGTTTGACGAGAACAATCAGCTTTTGGAGATGGCTGCGGAGAGCATAGACACGCCGTCACGTTTGGGAAATATCTACGTCGGTCACGTCAACAATATCGTGAAAAACATTGATGCCGCCTTCATTGAGACCGAAGGGGGCTGTATGTGTTACCATTCTCTGAAGGATGCGACTTCTTATTTGTTTGGGGCCCACGCCAACAACGACCGGTTATGCATGGGAGACTATGTGCTGGTACAGGTAGAGCGGGAGGATATTAAGACAAAACAGCCTTCCGTCACCGGAAAACTGCAGTTTACCGGCAAGTATCTGGTATTGGTACACGGCATGAAAGGGGTCCGGATTTCCAATAAAATCAAAGATAAAGAGGAAAACAATAGGCTAAAAGTCCTATTTTCTAATTGTGAGAATGAGAATTACGGTCTTATCGTTAGGACTAACGCACTACAGGTGTCGAACGAACGGTTAAAAGCGGAGGAAGCGCGTTTGGCCGCCTTATACAACGATATTTGTACCACCGGCATACACAAATCCAAGGGAAGTCTGCTGTATCAAAGCTATCCGTGGTACATTGATTTACTTCGGGATTTACCCCAGGACCAACTGACCGAGGTAGTCACGGACGACGAAGAGATATTTGCTGCATTTTCCGATTATACCGCACAATTTCAGCCGGAAGATACCGGGAAACTTCGCCTGTACCGGGATGAGAACCTTTCCTTGGCGGCTTTATATTCCCTCCAAAAGTGGGAGAAAGAGGCTTTATCTAAGCATGTCTGGTTAAAATCCGGTGCCTCTCTTGTTATCGAGCCGACAGAAACCCTGACGGTCATTGACGTCAATACCGGGAAGGCTATCAGCAGAAAAAAAGCCGGAGATGAGACCTTTTATAAAATCAACGAGGAAGCAGCAAGAGAGTGCATGCGACAGTTGCGCCTCAGAAACCTGTCCGGTATGATTTTAATTGATTTTATCAATATGGAGTCCGAAGAGTATAACGCAAAGCTGATGCAGCTCTTAAAAGAGTTGGCAGCAAAAGATCGAATCCCGGTGAATGTGGTGGATATGACGGGGTTACGGTTGGTGGAACTGACACGGAAAAAGGTCAAAAAGCCTTTACATGAGATGATAACTGTTTCATGCTAACAAAACGCAGTGCACTATATTCGATTTCAAGACTCGGTCCATGCGCATTTTGCACAAAAATGTTTCTGCCGGAAATTTTGCACTGACATTTCCGAAAAAATTATGCTATAATTTATTTAAATAAGTGACGATAAGCGCCTTTCCCGCAGCTGTGGGAACAGGCGTTTCACTTTACCAAAAAACCAGAAAAAACGGTTGATTTGCATGATTGCGGAGGTTGAAAACGTGTTTAAAAAAGGTGAGTATGTAGTTTGCGGAACTAACGGTATTTGTAAGGTAACGGATGTGACGACATTGAACATGAACGGTGCGCCGAAGGATCGTTTGTATTATATTTTAAAACCGGTGTATGCGGAGGCCAGTACCGTGTATATTCCGGTGGATAATCATAAGGTGGCGATTCGTACGGCACTGACAGAACAGGAAGTACATGAATTGATTGCAAAGATTCCGTCTTTGGAGCTGGTCTGGGTAGAAAATGACAAACAGCGGGAGCTGACCTACAAAGAATGCTTAAAAGAAAACTCCTGCGAAGAATATATCCGGATTATCAAGACCTTATATCTGCGAAAACAAGACCGTCTGGCAAAAGGGCAGAAGATTATCGGTTTGGATGAACGTTATTTAAAGCAGGCGGAGGATTTACTGTACGGAGAACTGGCGGTAGCGTTAGGCATTGAGAAGCAAGGCGTACAGGCGTATATTACGGAAGAGATCGAGAAACTGGCCACAAAATAAAAGAAACTTTCCTTGTCTGTTGTGGATTTTTAAAACACCATCGGACATTGGGAAAGTTTTATTTGCGTTGCGATTGTATACACGCATACAAATATGTTGACAAACTAAAAAAATATGTTATAATACAGATATTAAATTCAATTGTATACATGTATACCATCTGGAAGCTTTAAAATTATATACATGTTATATTACAAAACACAGCATAGATATAAACAGGAGGTGCCACATGCTCACACACACCGGAACAACCACCATCAAAACCGACCGATTAATCCTTCGTCGCTTTGAGTACACGGATGATGACGCCATGTTAAAGTATTGGATTGCAGATGAAAAGATACAGTCTATGTATTCAGAACCGGTTTATACAACAAAAGAAGCGGTCAAAGAATTACTTACGAAGTATATTGAGTCTTATGAAAAAGAAGACTATTACCGTTGGGCGATTATCCTAAAAGAAACCGGAAAGTGCATCGGACAAATTGCGTATTTTCTGGTAGACAGTAAAAATCATTTTGCGGAAATTGAATACTGTATCGGTTCGGATTTTCAGTGTAGAGGATATGCCACCGAAGCCACAAAGGCGATAATCCGATTCGGCTTTGAGCGAATGAACTTACATAAAGTGCAGATATGTACCAAAGAAATCAATGTACCATCGAAACGTGTGATCGAAAAGTGCGGATTTATTTATGAAGGAATGCTGAGGGATTACTTTTATATGGACGAAGAATACGTGGGGCGCTTGTATTTTTCCATGTTGCAAAGTGAATATCTAAAAAAGTTGCCATAAATCAATTATGATAACTTATGTGCAAAAATAGAACAAAACAAATGTATTTTGTGTATTCTTGTATACAATTTCTCGTTGACATTTATTTCCGACAGGATTATAATGAAACCATCTTTTTGGGAGGATAACAATTATGAAGATTAGAATTGGAATCGTAGGTTACGGCAACCTTGGCCGTGGAGTAGAAACAGCAGTAAACGCAACCGAGGATTGCGAGTTGGTGGCACTTTTTACAAGAAGAGACCCGAGTACGATTAAGACTCGCACCGGGATTCCGGTTTATAAAATGGAAGATGCGGTTAAAATGCAGGATAAGATTGATGTTATGGTGTTGTGTGGCGGAAGTGCCAATGATTTACCGGAGCAGACCCCGGAGTTTGCAAAGTATTTCAATGTCATTGACAGCTTTGATACCCATGCCCGCATTCCGGAACACTTTGCAAATGTAGATGCGGCAAGTAAGGAAGCAAAGAAGGTCAGTGTCATTTCCGTAGGCTGGGATCCGGGCTTGTTCTCGCTAAACCGTTGCTACGGTCAGGCAGTTTTGCCGAACGGCAAGGATTATACCTTCTGGGGCAAGGGCGTAAGCCAGGGACATTCCAATGCTATCCGCCGTATTCCGGGCGTTAAGGATGCAAAGCAGTACACCATTCCGGTAGAGGCCGCAGTAGCCAGCGTACGTGCCGGCGAGAATCCGGAGCTGACCACCCGTGAAAAGCATACGAGAGAGTGTTTTGTGGTAGCGGAAGAGGGCGCAGACCTTGCCGCCATTGAGCAAGCGATTGTTACCATGCCGAAATATTTCGCGGATTATAACACTACGGTACATTTTATCAGCGAAGAAGAATTAAAGAGAGACCACAGCGGAATTGCCCATGGGGGTATGGTATTCCGTTCCGGTACCACCGGCGCAAATAATGAAAACCATCATGTCATCGAGTACCGTCTGCAGCTGGATTCCAATCCGGAGTTTACTTCCAGTGTGTTGGTGGCTTATGCAAGAGCAGCGTACCGCTTGGCAAGCGAGGGACAGTTCGGTTGTAAGACCGTTCTGGATATTGCTCCGGCATACTTGCATCCGCAGAGCGGGGATGTATTGAGAAAGAGCCTGCTGTAATCTTTTTTAAGGCATAAAAATATGTTGTTTAAGAAATTTTGCTGTGAATCTTAAGAGATTTACAGCTTTTTCTTTTTCGAAATATATGTTAAACTATAGAAAATCTTATTTATCCTAAACTGATAAGGAGCAGAAATTGAAAAAGGGAAAACATACAAAAGCGTATAGTATAGTTTTGGGGATGTTAGTTATGGCAATTATTTATTGGATTCTATGGGGAACCGTCGGTGCACCTCGCGAATCACAGTATATGCAGAAAATTATAAACAATGCGATGCCGTTTTTTTTCATAAATTCTTCAACAGACAAGTATTATTCCGAAATAATTCCATACGACGATTTATCCTACCGTTATCGCAGTGTGATATCAAAAGAAGACTATGAGTCAGCAGATACGGATGGGGAAATTTACGAATTGTACCGGAATATTTTGAAAACCGGCAAAAAAATCACTCCCGGAAATCATCCATCAACGAAAGGATTCCGGCAAGGCACTGCCTATGAGATATTGGTTGTCGATGGAACGAAATATAGGATTTGCCACGATATTGTAATTGCTTTGAACCCGTTTACATTTCGACCTTACATATACAAATGGGAAATTAAACAGAGCATAATACAAGATGAAGCATAAAATAAAACCAATCGAGATAAAAGAAGGGATAGAATGCGATATGACAGAAGGATTTCAAATGTTTTTGCTTTTTGCAATAATACCGATACTGATTTTCATATGGATTCATATCAGAAAAAAGGAAATTAATCAAATCGACTCCAAAATCATTGATTTCTTAAAGAACGCAACTCCGCAACCGATACCGGAACATGAAAAGTCGGGTGTTAAGAAAAGCTATGTAACATCGTTTGTGTTTGGTTTTATTTCCATTTGGTTTTTAAGTGAGATACTAAACATGTGTATTGAACGCATCTATCTCTCTGAAAGAATCTATATCAGAGAAAAAGTTGTCGCCTGTTCCCGGATAACTCTGCTTGTTTCTGTGTGCGGTCTTATTTTTGGACTTGTCGGTCCATTGCTTTGGATTGCCTGGGATAAGAAAAGGATTCAAACAAGGGCAGAACTAATAAAATTACCTGCCTATGTTCATTCCACCTCAAATTTAAGTACATCTTACGGAAACAGAACCGCATATTTGATTTATTTTGACAGATACAAAGAGAAAGTCCGGGCAAAAACTGTGCAGATAAAGCAATTCGAATCGGGAAACGGAAGATTACATGCAGAAGAATTTATACTTATTGTTGCGGAGGATAGAAATACAAAAATACGATTTGTAAATATCTTCAAAAAAATTGCTTGACATCCCCTCTAAACCGTGTTATATTAGTCTAGTGTGCCGCACAACGAGGTTCAAGTTCTGTCCTTTTTTAGGAGAGACACCACAGTTGGCGAGTATTTAAATAGGAGGTGCCATCAGATGTACGCAATCATTGCAACAGGTGGTAAACAGTACAAAGTTGCCGAAGGCGACGTAATTAAGGTTGAGAAGCTCGGCGTTGAAGCTGGTAATACGGTTACTTTTGATCGTGTTCTTGCTGTGAATAACGGTTCCCTTTCCGTAGGAAATCCGACCGTTGCCGGTGCAAGTGTTTCCGCTACCGTAGTAGAGGAAGGCAAAGCAAAGAAGGTTATTGTTTATCGGTATAAGAGAAAGTCCGGATACCATAAGAAGAATGGTCACAGACAGGCTTACACCAAGGTTAAGATTGACAAGATTAACGCTTAATATTCGAATCTTATGATTACGATTACTTTTTTCGCAAAAGAAATTGAGCAAAACGGAACTGTCAATTTAGAGTCCGTTACCGGATTTCGTACCGAGGGACATGCTGAGTATGCCAGACACGGCAAAGATATCGTATGTGCGGCGGTTTCGGCACTGGTAATGAACGCAATGGAATCCATTCATCTTTTATCTCCCGACGTTTTTGATTACGAAGAGGATGAAAAAAGAGGAATCTGCGATTTCAGAATTGTTTCTAATCCGACAAGTCCTGAAACTAAACTTTTATTTCAATCTTTAATAATTGGATTACAAAGCATTCAGGAAGAGTACGGAGAGAAGTATTTACGTATTGTTTTTCAGAATTCATAAGGAGGTAGAGGTCATGTTTAAGATGAACCTTCAGTTTTTCGCTCATAAAAAGGGTGTAGGTTCCACGAAGAACGGCAGAGATTCCGAGTCCAAGCGTCTCGGCGCTAAGCGTGCTGACGGTCAGTTCGTACTTGCCGGCAACATTCTTTACAGACAGCGTGGTACCAAGATTCATCCGGGTGTAAACGTAGGACGCGGTGGCGATGATACGTTATACGCACTGGTTGACGGTGTTTTAAAGTTCGAGAGAAAGGGACGCGACAAGAAGCAGGCTTCCGTATATCCGGTAGACGCTGAATAAGTCCCCATGTAATGAGACACGATAAACCCTGAATTCTTTTTTCAAAAAATGAATTTGGGGTTTACTTTTTTACAGGAGGTAACAGATGTTTGCAGATAGAGCTGAAATTTATATTCGTTCCGGTAAAGGCGGTGACGGCAGTGTATCTTTCCGTCGTGAGCTTTTTGTGGCAGCCGGCGGTCCCAACGGCGGTGACGGCGGTAAGGGCGGCGACATTATTTTCGAAGTGGACGAAGGACTGAACACTTTGGCGGATTTTCGTTTTGTTCGAAAGTATTGTGCGGAAGACGGCGAAAACGGCGGAACCAACCGTTGTACCGGTAAAAACGGCGCGGATAAGATTTTAAAGGTCCCGGAAGGCACCGTAATCAAGGAAAAGGAGACCGGAAAGGTCATTACCGACATGTCCCATGACAATCGCCGCGAGGTGATTTTAAAGGGTGGTCGCGGCGGTAAGGGCAATCAGCATTACGCCACCGCAACCATGCAGGTACCGAAGTATGCACAACCGGGACAGGATGCACAGGAATTAAATGTTATCCTGGAGCTTAAAGTGATTGCGGATGTAGGTCTTGTGGGTTTCCCGAATGTAGGCAAGTCCACCTTTTTATCCCGTGTAACAAACGCAAAGCCGAAGATTGCAAACTATCATTTTACTACCCTGAATCCGAACCTGGGCGTAGTGGATATGGACGGTGCCAACGGATTTGTTATTGCGGATATTCCGGGACTCATCGAAGGTGCTTCCGAGGGTATCGGTCTCGGTCACGAATTTTTGCGCCATGTGGAACGTACCCGTGTGATTATTCATGTGGTAGATGTAGCTTCCACAGAGGGGCGTGACCCGATTGAAGACATTAAGACGATTAATGCAGAACTGGCAGCCTATGACCCGAATCTTGCCAAGAAGCCGCAGATAATTGCAGCCAATAAAACGGATGTAATGCTTCCGGAAGAGGCGGAAGAGGCCGTAAATAAGCTTCGTGAGGCCTTTGCAGAGGAAGGCTATCCGATTTATTCAATTTCCGCAGTCAGCGGTAAAGGCGTAAAGGAATTACTTTATGCGGCTGCAAAGCTTCTGGCAGAGACGAAAGAAGACCCGATTGTGTTCGAACGGGAATTCTCCTTAGACAATCTGACCCTGCCGAACGAGCCGTATACGGTGGAATACGACGAAAAGGACAAGATGTACGTGGTAGAAGGTCCGCGCATCGAAAAGATGCTCGGCTACACCAACATCGACTCCGAGAAGGGCTTCGAATTCTTTCAGAATTTCTTAAAGAACAACGGTATTTTGGAGGAGCTGGAGGCAATGGGCATTCAGGACGGCGATACCGTGCGTATGTACGGCTTACAGTTCGATTATTATAAATAACGGTAGCTTATCGGATATGATTTGAAAGATATAAAATGAGGGATACTATGACAACAAAACAAAGAGCATATTTAAAGGGACTTGCCATGAATATTGACCCGATTTTTCAAATCGGTAAGGGCGGACTGACCACCGAGTATCTGGAAGGTGTGGAAGAAGCGCTTGAGGCAAGAGAACTGATTAAAATTAACGTATTGAAGAACTGCCTGGACGAGCCGAAGGAGCTGGCATTTGCCATAGCGGAAAATACCATGTCCGAAGTGGTACAGGTCATCGGAAGAAAGATTGTACTGTACCGCGAGGCAAGACAGCCAGAGAAGAGAAAAATCGTATTACCGAAGTAATTCGGTTTGTTTTACGGTGTTTTCATGTGAGGTTACATCGTCGGTTGCTTGCAGCGAAAAACCGGCAGAACGGAGTGTATTATGCGAAAAATCGGAATTCTGGGAGGAACCTTTAACCCGATTCATAATGGTCACTTAGCTTTAGGCTTGGCTGCCATGGAGCAATATGACTTGGAGGAAGTGTGGCTGATGCCTTCGAAACTTCCGCCCCACAAGTCACATTTTGCCATGCTTTCCGAGGAACATCGTCTGGCCATGACAAAGCTGGCGGCACAGACGATTCCGCATTTTTTCGCAACCGATTTCGAACTTCGAAGGGATGGACTTACCTATACCGCAGATACCTTGGAGCTTTTGACAAAAGAATACCCTGATGTAAAGTTTTATTTCATTGTGGGCGGAGATTCCCTAATAAAATTTAAAAGTTGGCGGCGACCGGAACGGATTTTAGAGCTTGCAACACTTTTAGGCGCCGGCAGGGCCGGATATGAAGAAACGTCGGTAAAAGAGGCGGCGGAAGCATTAAAAGATCAATTTTCGGGTGCGGAAATCGGTACAATTTCCTTGGCCGATTTCCCGATTTCCTCCAACAAAATCAGACAGGCCTTTTATACCGGAGAAGAAGAACGTGTAAAGAAGTATTTACCGGAAGCGATATGGGATTACCTGCAGACGAATCATCTGTATGCGAAGACCACCTTTGCTGAATTAGATGCAGAGATGGCGCAGATTCTGCCTCGTAAAAGATATTTGCATTCCGTAGCCGTGGCTCATTTGGCAGCCGCCTATGCGGTTTCTTTGGGGCTTGATCCGGAACGAGCGTTGATTGCCGGAATTTTACACGACTGCGCCAAAGCGTATTCCGATGAACAACTGGTAGCAGATTGCGATACGTACGCTATTTCCGTTACAGAGGTAGAGCGCCGAAACGGCTTTTTACTCCACGGAAAATTGGGTGCGTTTTACGCACAGACCAAGTATTTTATTACGGATGAAGAGATACTTTCCGCCATTTCCTACCATACCACGGGACGTCCGGGTATGACGGAGTTGGAAAAGGTGGTTTTTCTCGCGGATTATCTGGAACCGTTCCGTACCCAGCCTACAGAACCTGCGTTAAACGAAATTCGCAGAATCGCATTTGAGGACATTGATAAAGCGGTGTATCTGGCATTAAAAAACACGCTGCGATATCTGGCAGGTACCGTTCGTGAAACGGATCAGACCACAGCGGAAACGTTCGAGGAGTACCGGGCAAGGTATGAATAGATATGGAACATACAAAGGATAGATTATCTATATTATAATTTTCAGGGGGGATTTTATGACACGTATTTTATTAATGGCACTGATTTATTTGATTCCGCTTTCTGTAATCGCATTTTTTGTCGTGAGTCTTTGCAGCTATATTTCTGCCAAAAACCGGTATAACACAGACCCGTGTAATTTTAATGGTCAAAAAAAGCAGACATCAAAAATCTTACTTATCGTATCTTCGATTATTATGGGAATTTTGTTAGCGGCAGTCATCGGCTTTATGGTGTTAATGTGCATGGCTGTTCAATTAAATTTAACAGCGCATTGAATCCAAAGAAAAGAATGGGTATAATAGAGAAAAGAAAAAATCGGAGGGACAAACTATGACCGAAAGAGCAAAAGAAATCGTAAAAATCGCCTATAAGGCGCTGGATGATAAGAAGGCAGAGGACATCAAGATTATTGATATTTCCGAGGTTTCCGTCATTGCGGACTACTTTGTCATTGCAAACGGCACCAATTCCTCTCAGGTAGAGGCAATGGTAGACGAGGTAACCGACGCCCTGGCAAAGCAGAAGATTCATGCGGAGCGCATTGAAGGTATTCGCTCCTCCGGATGGATTTTGATGGACTTTAATGATGTTGTCATCCATATTTTCTCCAGAGAAGACCGCTTGTTCTATGATTTAGAACGTATTTGGAGAGACGGTAAGGAAATTGATCCGGAGAGTCTGTAAATGTAGTCTGCTACGGAGAATGAACATTTGCAAAACATAAGAATAATGTTTTCCGGGACGACCTTTTTCGGAAGGTCGTCTTTTTATATCCATAAAACATTTATGTAAACTTTCATCTGAATGAACCGAAATTTCCATGAAATTCTTATGATTTTATGAATGAATTGAGTTTTCCTCGATAGAATGTTATACTACATTTGATAGGTGTGTAACTCAATGTAGCATACATAAGAAATCTTAAATATAGTTAAATTTCAGGAGGATATTACTATGGTAGGTATTTTATTTTCGGCACTGATTTATTTGATTCCGCTGTCTGCAATCATATTTTTTATTGCAAGTCTTTGTAATTTTATCGGAACTTCAAAATGTTATAAAACAGAACCAACGGAAGCGAACAAGCAAAAAAAATCCGCAGCAAAAACACTGTTAATTGTATCGTCAATTATTATGGGCGTTTTGGTAGCTGTCATTGTTGCATTTATGATATTGATGGTTTCGGCTGTAGCATATATGTAAGTAGAAATGTAAGTATACTTATTTATAGCAAAGGAGAAAATTTATGAAATCCAAAACATTTCGCAAAATCGCATTGGCCGTTGTTGGCTTGTGCCTGATTTTCACGATTGTACATATGATTTATGCAATACATGCGTACCAGCATTGCTCCATTATCTATTTTATCGGAAAGGAGCTGTGGTAGGTATGGCAGGTGCAACCTCAAAAAAAGCATTAGTGAAGTTAGTGAAACAACTATCGGCGTTATTGTTGATTGTTGCGGTATTTGTTGTTTTTAACCTCAGCATTTATTTTGTATTGACACGTCGTCTGGCCAACAATTTCAGCGACACCTCCCAGGCAAAAATGATTGATGTGGAAGCCTATTTGCCTCACAATCCGAACTCGGATCTGGTGCGTATCGATTCATCCTTAAAACTCACCGATAATCTTCCGGTCCTGGACGGTGCCGCAGCGTTGGTTCCGGTGTATGCTGCTTTCGTGGACAATGTATATCCGGAAGGTTCCGTTACCTTTGAGGGCGGCGTGTTTTCCGATGATAACTTTTACGGAGAAAACTTTGCCGCCGACAGCAAGATGCAGTACAAAAACACCGTAAGAGGCTATGAGGCCATTGTAGACGGCACCACAGACATCTTGTTTTGTGCCGCACCGTCGGCAGACCAGAAGAAGTACGCAGAAGATAAGGGCGTAGAGCTGGTCTACGTACCGATCGGCTTGGAGGGCTTTGTATTCTTTGTCAATGAAAGCAATCCGGTGGACAACCTTACGGTAGAACAAATCCGTGGGATTTATTCAGGGGAATATACCAACTGGAAAGAGGTGGGCGGCAGTACCCGTGTCATCAATCCGGTGTCACGTTTAGCGGGAAGCGGCAGCCAAAGCGCCATGGACTCCTTTATGAAAGGGCAGGAAATCAAAGGAAAATCACCCTTTGCTCTCACCGGCGGTTCCATCGGTTTTTCCTTCCGTTATTATATGGACGACATGGTCGGAAACGAAAACGTTAAGATGTTGTCCTTAAACGGCGTTTACCCAAGTGCAGAAAACATTAAAAACGGCACTTATCCGGTCATTGCCCGGTTTTATGCCATTTACCGCGCCGACAATACCAACGAAAATATTCCGGTACTGATTGATTGGATTTTATCCGAGGAAGGGCAAAGGATAATCGAGAAAACGGGGTATGTGAGTATAAACTAGTACTTGTACGGCTATAAAACGTGTGTTTTCGGAACTCGGCGAGTGTCGTTGACATTCCGATAGCCTTATGTTAGAATAAACATATCAAAAGGAGAGAGGTGAAAAGATGAGAAGATAATTTACTTTTGTTTACATGATAGAGTTTTTAGTACAGTATTACGAGACATCGGGTACTGTTTATCGTGTTGCCAAAAGTGGATTATGTTCTCATAACCTCTCTTTTTTGTATGCAAAAAAGAGCTACATAAGCAAAATACATATAGAATTAATCCTTTTGGCAACAACTTTGAAAGGAGAAAAGCTATGACAAATCAAAAGAATATAAATATATGGATTGAAGGCCTGCAAGGTTCCGGAAAATCCACTTTATTACAAGAACTTGTTATCCTATATCCTCGACTAAAAGTCTGCCGTGAGGGTGATTATTCCCCGGTAGAGCTGGCATGGTGCACATGGATGGACAAGGAACAGTACGAGGCGGTTCTGGCCCGTTATGAGGCAATTTCCGAGGAAATCAAGCAATATACGGTACAAGAATGCGACCGCTATATTGTGATGTACACCCGAATTCTTACAGACATTCCGGGCTTCCACAGGGATTTAGAGCAATATGAAATCTATAACGGTCGGAAATCTTTTGACGAGGTAAAAGAAATCGTCACCTCCCGTTACAAGACCTTCCGGGATACCGGCTATGTGTTTGAATGTTCCTTTTTACAGAACCTTACGGAAGATTTGATTTTGTTCCATGAGAAAAGCGATGAGGAGATTCTGGCGTTTTACCGAGAACTTTTCGCAGCATTGGATAAGGAGAGCTTCCGACTGGTGTATCTTTACAGTAACGATATCGAAGAAAACATCCGTATCATCAGCGAAGAACGCAGCGACATCGACGGTACGCCGCTGTGGCTTCCCATGATGTTAGAATATCTAAAGCACTCGCCTTACGGTATGAAACACAGCCTTGAAAGCTTTGATGACCTGATTGCACACTTAAAGCATCGACAGGAGCTGGAGCTTCGGATTATAAAAGAAGTGGTTGGAGAGCGTGCGGTTGTTCTTCCGTCAAAGAAGTGGACAAAGGAACTGTTAAAATTTGACACCGATAGTGTATAAATGATATAATTTCTACGGAAGCATTGATTTCAGTGCTTCCGTAAACTATTTTTGGATATCTCTCTGATGTTATATTGCTCTAAAAGTGAAAATAGCGTGATGTATTTTGCTTTTTCAGCCCTGTATTTATTTCTTGTTCTTTTCTATAATTGATATAATAAATGTGATATGAGAGGAGACCATGTTATGGAAAACGGAATAAACACAAAGGAAAAGAAGAAAGCAAGAACAAAACTGATGCTATTTATATTAGGATCAATAATACTTATTCTTGTAGGTGGTATTATTTCAAGTTTACCTATTTCTAAAGGCTACTATCCGCTGGGAAGACTGCTTACTATGAGCGGTACTTTAATTTTAATTACATTTATGGCTTGGAGTAATGTAAAAAGCACGTCGAGATCTTCTTTACAAAAAATCGTTGCCATACTGCTTATAGGTATCTTTTTTATCTGGACCGGTAGAATTGCAGCAAATGCAATCTATGATTTTGTGAAAGGTCCGCAGGAAATTGTGTTAGAAGATGCAGAGATAGTTCAAAAACGCAGGTACAGCAGATATGGTTCAGGTCAACTTGTAAACCATTTAACAGGGAAAACAGAAGACGGTACTTCAATAGAGGTTCAGGTCTTCGATGACAACCTTGAAGATACGAAAGCCGTACTAAAGGGAAATGATAGTGTAATTGTGTATTATTATAAAGGGAATTCTTATAAAGTGCTCTATGATATAAAAAAAACAGATTAAAATGACTGATTCGAATACAACGGAGGATTAACTTATGGATATGAAATAAAAAAAGAAATCTATTTCTAACGGAACCTATATTGCAAAAGCAATTAATGAAAAGTAGAAAAGGAGCATTGTTATTATGAAAGAAACTAATGTTGTATTTTTTGAACACATCCGATTGTACGGCACCAAACTGGGGATACTGCTTGCACTTTGGGCGATGCTTCCGTTTCTTAGTTTGATGTTCGTAATGATTCCGTCCCCATTCACCGTGGTATTGGGGATCATTGGGTTCATTGCTTTTATAGTGTTGTGCGTTTATCTTATTATTTATGCAATAAACCGAAGCAAAACCGTCTATAAGCTCTTTCCGGGATGCCCGGCGAAGTACCGTTTTGATGAATCTGTTGCATTTGACTTTGAAACCGTTCCGGGAGAAGTTCGTTGTCAGCTCATTTCTTCCGAAAAACCGGGCAGGTTTTATACAATCCAGTCAATAGAATACGATGAAGTAACTAAGGTTTTCAAATTTGTTATTTCAAGCGGTATTATTATTGTGCCGGGGGGCTCAACCGGTGTATATGCTACGTCCAGATATTTTACCGGAGTGGTCGGTGCACCGGATTCCGAGGAATTAATGATGCTTCTCAGGACGCACAATATCCCATTCAAAGCGTTTGATACGGAAATGGCATACTATTCAATGAAAGCGATAGAAGAGAAACGATAAAGGAGGGATGACACATGTCGGGAACCGTAATCGGTATCTTTTGTGTGGCAGCATTTTTACTTATTCTAGGCATCGTTCTTTGTACCGGCCACGGTAGCCGCTTCATTGCCGGCTATAACACTATGAAGCCGGAAGAACAGGCAAAATACGACAAGAAAAAGCTTTGTCGCGGAACCGGCATCTTCGTACTTATTATAGCTACAATCTGCGTTATTATGGGTTTAACTGAAGCTTTTTGTATCAAAGCGGTTGTAGATATCATGGCAAAGATATGTGTTGTTCTGGTTATCCTAATAAGTGTGTTATGGATTATATTAGGAAATTTTCTTTGTAAGAAAAAATAATCGTATCATTAGGTATAAGTAAAAAGAGGAGAAGGCTTCTTATGGGAACCTTCTCCTTGATTTTGCATTTACCTATTTATTTCGCATCAAAAAATCTTAGAACATCCGGAACAATCCGATGACCTTACCTAAAATCTCTACTTCCTTTACAATAATCGGGTCCATAGTGTCGTTTTCCGGCTGGAGACGATAGTAACCATCTTCCTTATAAAAGGTCTTTACCGTAACGGAATCCTCGATAAGAGCTACGACAAAATCACCGTTCTTCGCATAATTCTGTTTCTTAATCAGAATCTGGTCGCCGTTAAAGATACCGGCATTAATCATACTGTCACCCTTTACGTGAAGCATAAAAGTCTCCGCATTCGGCAAATAATCCGTCGGAATAGGGAAGTAGGACTCCACATTCTCCACGGCTAAGATAGGCTGACCCGCAGTCACGGTACCAACTACCGGAATATAGGCCATCTCACGACGGGTAATATTGAAATTGTCATCTACAATCTCGATGGCTCGCGGCTTTGCCGGGTCACGACGGATGTAACCGTTCTTCTCCAAGCTTTCCAGATGCGCATGTACGGAAGAGGTGGACTTTAATTTTACAGCCTCACAAATCTCACGAACAGCCGGCGGATACCCCTTATTTAAAATACGTTCTTTCATAAAATCTAAAATTTCCTGCTGTTTTGCAGTGATTTTACCATAGCCCATAGACGTTACCTCCTTATATATTAAAGCTATCTTCGGTCTTCTTGTACTAAGTATAACACATCAAACACCTGTTTGTCAAACTTTTGTTCGAAAAAATCGCAAATACCTATTGACAAACAATTGTTCGCATGTTATATTATAAACAGATGTTCGAGAATGTTTGTTCTGTTTAGGAGGTATCGGTATGGATAACGTATTAAATCATGAAATAGCAGAAGAGTATCGCTCTTATCGTCAGAGAGCCGAAGAACGCCGCGGCAAGAAGCGCAGAGAACTCTTACAGAAGATTGCAATTGCTGTGCTTGGAATTGCTATTGTTGTTTTGGCTGTATTGTTGTTTGCCCCGTCTGTACAGGCAGAAGCAGAGAGTAGCGTTTCTTATGAGAAGCGTATTGTTTCTGTTCGTGTTGCCGAGAACGACTCTCTCTGGAAGATCGCAGAACGCTTTTACTGCGAGGAGAAGGAGAGTATCCCGGAGTTTGTTCGTTCCATTAAAGAAACAAATCATCTGGAGAGCGACACAATCTATCCGGATACCTATCTTGTTATCCAGTACTACGTAAAAAAGACGCTGTCATAGTTTTTATCAACCGATACAACGTCCTTTACCTACTTTCTGTTTTTACTTTCTTCTTGAAACATTTTCCGTTTTTTTCCAGGCCGGTAATGTACCATCGGTAATCGCATGAAACAGTCGCTCCTTGGAACCTTTGTATTCCTCGTTTAAGCGTTTTACAAGGTCTTTTGTATCGGCCCGCTTGGTTAATCCGTCCGCCGGACACGGGTTCTTCTTAACCGGTAGATTGTACTTATGCTGAAAACCTATGATGTCTGCCTCTTCCACATAAATCAGCGGGCGTATCAGCGTAATGTCCGAGCGGTCCAGATACGTCACGGGAGAGAAGCAGTTGTATCTTCCTTCATATAATAAAGACATCAGCATCGTTTCTATAACATCGTCTTTATGATGGGCGTAGGCCGACTTGTTGCATCCCAGTTCTTTTGCTTTATCATTAAAAGCCCCTTTTCGAAGTTTTGCACACAAAGAGCAGGGATTGCTTTCTTCCCTTACCTGAAAGACCACCTCGCCGATTTCTGTTTTCTGGACATAATACGGCACCTGTAATTCCTCACACAGCGCTTTGATTTCACTTAAGTCGAAGCCTTCAAATCCCAAATCCACCGTAATTGCACATAATTCAAAAGGATTCGGATAAAAGCGTCGCAGCCCCGCCAAAGCATACAACAGTGCAAGAGAGTCCTTGCCTCCCGAGATTCCGATTGCAATTTTATCTCCCGGCTGAATCATTTGATAATCATCCACCGCTTTTCTGGTGTAGCTGAGCAGTTGCTGTAACTTCATGTCCCGTTCCTTTCCAATCTTTTCCTCAGATTCTAAGATATAGTACTTTTGGCATATCAACTATACCATATCATGCGTTTTTTTACAAGTTTTTTCTGATTATGGATAATTTGACACACTTATAACACTTTTGAATTTTATAATAATACCGTACGAGTGAACTTATGGATTTTTCCGAAAGGGGTCATCTTTTTCCATGAAAAAAACAAAAGAAAAAAAAATATATATAAAACCACCGATATTATTGTGCTTATTTTTTTGTCTGATTTATGTTTTTATTTATCAATTCGACGGAGTAAACGTTAAGCACGCTTTGGCAGCTACATTTTCTGTATACAACCACGTAACAAACGATACGTTTCAATATAACGGTAACACCGTAAGTTATAATGTTGACGGAACTCTATTATCAGATGCGCCTCCCGGATTGATTTTAGCTAACGGAGCCGCTGTAGGGCCTTATAATGAAATCTTTAAAAAGAAGCTGGGCGCATCCACCACATATTATGAAGGAAAAACAAGTTTTGTCCTTTCCTACGGCCCAAAAACAATTAAAATGACACTGGGTAGTACGGAAGCGTATGTCAACGGAGTCAAGTGCTATATGAATAATGCGCCGTTCCTTTACTCCTTTGACGGTTCTTCCGAGAAGCATGTATATGTTCCGACGCGTTTTGTTGCGGAAACCTTTGGGTTTGATTATATCTGGGACGAGAACACCTCTACGGCATCCATCATCCGTACGGATGTTATTTACGACGGTTCCGAAAAAGTGAAATATTCCGAAATCAAGCCGACTTTTGTATTAAACGGCATAGCCGTGGGGTCTGATACTTTTACGGGCTATATTCTTGATAACAACGTGTTTTTTCCTGCAGAAGAATGTTTCAAAGACACAAAACTTGCTTCTTATGCTTATGCCGAGGGAAGCGGTCTGATTTTATTTAAAAAGGGTGATACATTGGTTCGTCTTGTGTTAGACAGCCCTGTTGCATACATAAACGATGTTCCGCATCTTATGGATACGGTCCCGCGTCTCATAACACCTCAGGATTCTATGAGCGGGCGTGTATATGTTCCTGCGGAGTTTGTAGCAAAAGCATTGGGCTATCAGGCTCAGTATCAGGAAAATATCGGTGTTCTCACTGTTGACGGCACCATTTCATCCCCTGAGAATGTTCCGGCCAAACCGCAAATTCCGGCCGATACACCGATGCCGGACAGTTCATCTTACCGGGAGAGTCTGTTTTCCCTTACGGTACACGAACAGATTATCACGCATTTCAACAGTCTGGGATATCAGGTTCCTTCTGTTATTTCCGCATATTCCTGTGTAAATTCGGATGCTTTGTATCTAAACGGGGCGCGTAGTAATCAGATTAAAATTACAGACAAAGAAGACTTGCTGGAAATTGTTGTTTCCGGTCATTACAATCCGTTTAAAGGAAAGGTCACCTATACACCGGAGGCTTCCTTTTTAAACTATTGTTATTTCAGCGACAGTGACACATTTAAAATCATCGTATTGAAATCAAAAGATTTGCATTATTATACCTATTCCGTACCGGGCGGTTGTGTGATACATTTTACCGATATCGACGAAATGTATCGAGATTATCTGTTGTTTGACGGCAGCTCCGGTTCCGAAACGGATTCGGATATAACGGATGTTTTTGCAGGTGTTGATTTATCCGATTATTTGCCGAAGGCTGTTTTTACACGTGACCATTTTGTGATTCGTCTTCCGGAAGGCATCAATGCTTCTGCAATTACTGATGAAGATGAGTATTTGAAAAATCGTTTTACAATATCGGTTCCGGGCAATCATATGAGCTTTTTTTCCGAGCAGGATACTTATAATTCGATAGACACTTTACAAAACATAACCTTTAGCTATAAAGTTGCAAATAACACTACGGTAATCACATTCAATACCACTAAAATTCAGGGGTATGAGTATGTGACGGCAGATGGCTTTCTTGCTGTCAAAGTTGCGGAACCCAAGGAGATATATGATAAAATCATCGTTCTGGACGCAGGACACGGAGGAATCGATCCGGGCACACTAAGAGGTAATGTATATGAAAAAACAGTAAACTTTAACGTTATCAACACCTATGCAAAGGATTACTTTAAAAGCTCCGATATTAAGGTTTATTTTACAAGAACAACGGACACTAAGATTGCGCTTCAGACCCGGGCTGATTTTGCCGCAAAAGTTAACGCGGATTTATTTATCAGTTTCCACGTAAACGCACATTCGAATTCTTCGGTAAACGGTACCAGTGTCTATTACTCGACATCGAACAATGCGCTGACCTCGACCGGACTCAGAAGTTCGATTTTGGCCTCAGCCGTTCTTAACCGCTTAACGGCTGCTTGGGGAACTGCTAATAAAGGTGTTTTGACCGATAAATTTGTAGTAATACATAACAATACGGTTCCGGCCGTTTTGGTGGAGTGCGGCTTCATCACAAACAACAAAGATTTTGAAAAAATCAAAGATACTGCATATCAGAAAAAAGCAGCAAAGGCTATTTATGAAACCGTATCGGAGATTTTTGAAAAATATCCTACCAACAGATAACCGGATAATATCCATGTAACCCGTAAACGTATAACAAGATAGGAGACTCACTTTATGAAACACAAACAATGTAACAAATTAATTTTGGCCGTATTGTCGATTTTGGTATTCGGCTTTGTTTTCGCAAAATGCGAACCGGTCAAAGCTTCCTCGCTCCAGATTTCCGCGGAGTATGACGGTTTTACCTATACCAATTGTCTGGAAGTAAAACTCACAGTGAACAGCACTTCGGAGCTTACAATGTTCAAATATGCCAATGTACGTATTGCCGACAGTGTTTATTTTACCGACTATGAAAAAAACGGTACCAACATCACGAAAAATGCTTCCGGTGAATATTCGTTTTTTGTAAAACAAAACGGATACGTTTCCGTATTTGCTCAAAACAAAGCCGGTGAAGAATCCTTGCTTACGTTTAAAATCAGAAATATTGATGCGGAAGCCCCTGAACTTACATTGACCTCAGAAGAAAACTATAACAGCTATTTTGTAACAGCAACAGCAAATGATAATCACTCCGGGCGAAACACAATTCGTTATGTCAAAGGGGCCTATGCTTCTGCGGATGATGAGGTTTGGAAAACAGCGGAAGAGTATCAGAATTCCGCATATCTGTATTTAGACGAAGGAAAATATACCTTTCTCGTTACCGACGAAGCCGGTAACCATTATGTAACTATTCAACGCTTCGGAGAATCCGATAACACGCAAGAAGAATTCCGTGCCGTCTGGATTGCATATCTGGACTTTAAAACCACCGGTTATACAAAAAAACAGTTCAAATCCCAGATTGAAACAATGTTTAATGAGGTTTGTGCCATGAACATGAATGCTGTGGTTGTTCATGTTCGTCCGTTCGGAGATGCAATGTATGATTCTGACTATTTCCCGTGGTCCCGCTATGTGTCCGGAACCCAGGGAAAAGACCCGGGGTTTGACCCGCTTGAAATTATGGTAGAAGAGGCTCATAAGCGTGGTTTGGAATTTCATGCATGGCTGAATCCGTATCGAATCACTTCCAGTTCCACGGACGTTTACGATTTAAGCGAAGACAATCCGGCTCGTATTTATCGTACAGATGACAGGGTTCGTAACGATCGTAACGTATTAACTTACTCCGGAAAACTGTATTATAATCCGGCTTCGGAAGAGGTTCAAACCCTGATTATTAACGGAATCAAGGAAATTGTTGAAAATTACGATGTAGACGGAATTCATTTTGATGATTATTTCTATCCGACGCTTGGTAAAAATTTCACAAAGAATTTTGATGCTCCGGAGTATGAGTTTTATAAAGAACAGCAGATTTCCAAGAATTTGGACTATATGTCCATTGCGGATTGGAGACGCGAAAATGTCAATAACCTCGTGAGAAACATCTATTCGTCGGTAAAGGAAATTAATCCGGAAGTGGTGTTCGGCATCAGCCCGGGCGGTTTTATGGATGCTTTAAAGGCAGATGATAAGTATTATGTAGATTTTGAAACCTGGCTTGGCTATGACGGATATATCGATTATTTGTGTCCGCAATTATATTGGAGCAATGATCATGCCACATATCCATTTAATGATATTTTAATTCGTTTTGTAAACGCAGCAAAGAATCCTGACGTAAAATTATACGTAGGTGTCGGCGCATATAAAGCCGGACTTAAATCAGAAGGAACCGCCTGGTACAAAGATAAAAACGTCCTTCGTGATATGATTCGTTTCTCGAGAAATACAAACGAAGTCGACGGATTTATCTTATACAGTTACAAATATTTGATTTCCAAGCGTGAACATAAAGCAATCATTAACATGCTGAAAGAATTTAAATAATGAAAAGGCCGGTTGCAACACACATGAAACGTAATCATTGTGTTGTGACCGGCCTATCAAAAGATTATAGAGAAACCGCTCTTTTGACTTGAAAATATGTTATAAATTTCGTTAAACTATGGTTTAGCGCAATTTTACGGATAGCATTTTATACTACTCTTCAATGTATTTATAATTATGTTTCCTTTTATTTGGCTGATTTGGAGGTTTTTTTATGGAACAACGTACTTATCATGAACAAACAACTATTCAAAACACCAAACGTCTTCGTGAACTGATTTCAGATTTGCCGTCTTATGTGGCAACTTTTTTTCGCGGAATTGAACCTGTTACCGCATCACGGACACGCATTGCGTATGCCTTTGACTTACATGTGTTTTTCGAATACATTTCGTCCACTAATCCGTCATATCACGGAAAACCGTTAAAAGAAATCGATTTTAATTTGCTTACGAAATTAACACCGATGGATATCGAAGAATATTTGGAATATTTGAAACTGTACACGAATAAAGAAGGGAAAGAAATTACGAATAACGAACGTGGAATCAAAAGAAAGCTTTCTTCCTTACGGACATTTTATCGTTATTTTCACGCCAATCGCTTGATTGATGAGAATCCCACGTTACAGGTAACCATGCCTAAAATTCACGAAAAAAACATTATACGTTTCGAACCAAATGAAGCTGCGGAGTTTTTAGATCAGGTTGAAAGCGGTACCCGACTAACAAAGCAACAACAAGTACGCCATGAATCCTCTAAAGTCCGGGATTTAGCTTTAACTACGTTACTTCTCGGTACCGGTATCCGTGTTTCCGAATGCGTCGGTATTGACATCAAGGACATTGATTTTTCAAGTGACCGCATTAATATCGTCAGGAAAGGCGGCTATGAATCTTTTGTTTATTTTGGAGATGAGGTCAGAGAAGCACTGCTCTCCTATTATGAGGAAAGAAAAAAAATGGTTCCGAAAGACGGCCATGAAAATGCGTTTTTTCTATCCAATCGAATGCAACGCATCAGTGTACGTAATGTTGAAATTCTTGTTAAGAAATATGCCAAAGTTGTAACAACCGTAAAAAAAATCACACCACATAAATTGCGTAGCACATACGGCACGGAACTTTACAAAGAGACCGGTGACATTTACCTGGTGGCCGATGTTCTCGGACATAAGGATGTAAACACAACACGTAAACACTACGCAGATATTGAGGAAGAAAGACGACGCAGCGCAAAAAATGCTGTTACACTACGTGAGAAAAAATAAAACTTTATATCAAAATATTACAACAGCGCTCAAAGTTCGCTCAAACTTGCCGATTATCTTTTATACTCACTTATGATGCGTTCAAGTTCCATCACATCTGTCGGCGTTAATAACTGGTTTTTTAAATAATCCACCAAAAAGTTATTTAAAGAACCGTTATAAACTTTGTCCAACAATGCTTTTGTTTCTATATTCTGTACTGTACGCTTCGAAATCAAAGCACGACAAATGAACCCCGGGTCTTCTCTACGAACCGCTCCCTTCTCAATTAATCGATTAATAACGGTATATGTAGTGTTTTTTTCCCAGCCGACATATTCCTTAATAATCTTAGAAATGTCTTTTGCTGCCAATACTTTGTTAGACCAAAGCAACTCCATGATATTTAATTCACCTTCATGTAAACGAATATCACCCATAAATTCAACCCCTTTACACCTAATTCTACACCTGTAATATTTTAGTCATATTATACGTGGTGCTTCTCAAATTATTTTGAGTGACGGTGTAGTTCAATTCTACCATATTAGAATCAGAATTGCAAGGGTGAAATAAATTATTTGTCAAAAAAAGACGAGACTTCTATTTTATACAAAAAACGGCATAATACGGAATTTGCATCATTACTGATGTAGAATGAAAGTTTTCAAATCCCAGTCGATAATATTTTTCTGTTTTATTACCGCCGGAATTCAAATAGGAGGCAATGCTCTTCCCTTTTCCGTTTGTTGAAACTCTAAGTTCTACAGGTGTCGTTTCATTGTTTTGTTCAATTAAGAAATCAATCTTTGCCATTGCTTCAGACTCCCAGAAACTGAGTTTAAAGTTTTCATTTAGACAGAAGGACTGCATCACATAATTCTCCAGTAAAGCTTTTCTTGTTTCATTTGTTTCATTCCCCAAAAACAGCGAAGACAACATTCCGACATCCGGCAAATATAATTTAAAATGAGATTCTTTTTTTTGTTCGTTCAATCGAAGAATCATTCCGTTTTTTTCCAGTACTTCTATGCTGTCTTTATACAACGTATACGTTACTCCTTTTCGGATCAGGTTAAATCGAAACTTCTTATTCTCTTTACTGAGCTGCTCCGGCAAAACATTTAGTATCTGAACCGCTTTTCCGACCAATTTTTCATCATATACCTCTTCTAACACAGCACGCATTCTGTTTCTTACCATAGAATGTATCTCTCCTACGTTATATACGGACTTGGATGAGGTGTACTCGTTTACCGCAGCAGGCATTCCTCCCACAATCAAATATTCTTCAAACAAAGCAAAAAGTTCCTGATGTACAATGTCCGGAACGGGCTTTTGATTTTGAAAATGTCCCTGAATAATATCAATATACCAATCACTTCCCACTGCCGACAAAAACTCATCAAACGACAATGGATGTAATCGGCAACAAAAAAAGTCTTTTACTGTTTCTTTTGGAAGAAACACACCCGAAATTGCCACGACAGAAGCCTCAATATGCTCAGTCAATGCCTCAAGAAGAGTGGGACAAAAAGAGATTTCGTCGAAAATAACAACCAGTTCCGACAAATAAATCTCATCAATCTGGAAGTATAAAGAAATCACCTCCGCCACGGAATTTCCGGCAACTATCTTTTCTGTAAAAAGCTGTCTTGCCCCCTCATTCAATTCAAAATTCACATAAAGATACTGCGGAAAGTAGGAATTGGCAAATTCCATTGCAAGATAGGTTTTTCCGGTACCTTTTGTACCCATCAATAAAAACGGAACCTTAGTTCCGCTTTCTTTCCACTTTATCAATTTATTAATGGCATTTCGTTTCATTATAAACAAAACTCCTTCCTCGATACAACCTTTATCCGAATTGATTGCGAAATTTGTCCATTAAATCAAGAAAATACTCCGGTAATCCGGAAGAAAACTCCATATACTCCCCTGTCCCCGGATGCTTAAATCCCAGTACACCGGCATGTAATGTTTGCCCTGTCAGCGAAAACGGATCTTTTTTCGGTCCGTATACATTATCTCCCAACAAGGGATGACCTAAACTTGTCATATGTACTCTGATTTGATGGGTTCGTCCCGTCTCCAATTGGCACATGATATGTGAATATTTTGTACCGAACTGCTCAAGAACTTTATAATTTGTTATTGCATACTTGCCTTTAGACGGATTTACCATCATTTTCATACGTTCGTCCGGGTTTCGGCTGATAAAGGACTCAACACGTCCTTCCGGCTCTTTAAATGTCCCGTAAACCAATGCATTATAACGACGCGTGATGGTATGTTCTTTAAATTGTTCTGCCAAATCACGATGTGCAACATCGTTTTTACAGGCTACAATTATACCGGTAGTATCTTTATCGATACGATGTACGATTCCCGGACGTAAAATACCGTTTATTCCGGACAAAGAACCTTTACAGTGGTATAACAGACCATTCACAAGTGTACCGGTATAATGCCCGGCAGCCGGGTGCACAACCATTCCCTTCGGTTTGTTTACCACAATCACATCATCGTCTTCGTAAATAATTTCTAACGGAATATCTTCCGCATCAACCTCTAACCCTTCCGGCGGGGGGATTAAAACTTTAACCTCGTCTCCTTCTTTTACAAAATCTTTACAACGTCCCGTATTGCCGTTTATCCATGCCCCGCCGCTGTCAATCAGCTTTTGCACATAGGAGCGGGATACTTCCGGATGATTCACCGCAATACATTTATCCAGACGAAGCCCTGCATCGGATTTCGTTGCTATGAATTTGATTTCTTCCATTTTTCAAAATCCTCGTCTTTGTAATAGAAAATCCACAACACACACATCAGTATTGCACCACAGGTGACACCGATATCTGCCACATTAAATACCGGAAAATTTATCAAATCAAAAGAAAGCATGTCGGTTACCTTACCGAATGCGATTCTGTCGATAATATTTCCGAGGCCTCCCGCCACAATCAAAGTCAAAACCACACGCATAAGGCGCATTTTCTTAACCTTCGGTAAAACAAAATAAAACACTCCGATTGCAAGCATTCCGACAATAGAAAATACAGTTAATGCACCTGTATGGTTTTTAAAAATACCAAAGGATGCACCTGTATTATAAATCAGTCGAAAAGAAAATACCTCTTTCCAAACAATCACCGGAGCGTCTGCCAATGACGTTCGCGCCCAAAGTTTGGTCAATTGATCCGCTACCAATAAAAAAACCAAGATTGCCGCATGAATCAAACAATCACGAATAAACACCTTACGTTCCATAATTCCCCCTATTTTCTTACAATTGATAAAAAGGCCTTCCATAATTCCTCGTCAGTCACTTCGGAATCCAAAAATGCACTCCCGATACAGTTAAGTAAAACAAATTTTATTTTAGAGCCGTCAGCTTTTTTATCTCTATGACATACCGACAAGAACTCCTCCCGCTCCAACATCGGGACCTCTGTCAACATTCCGAAAGCCCGAAGGAGTGTAACCATCTCTTCCGCTTCTTCTCCGGAAAGAACGCCTTTACTCACGGAGAGATTCGCAGCCGCAACCATTCCGGCAGAAACACATTCTCCGTGTAAAAACGAAAAATGATTCATTTTTTCGACGGCATGTCCGATCGTATGACCGTAGTTAAGCAACGCCCGCTCTCCTTTTTCTTTCGGATCACGCTGCACCACTCCCCTTTTAATGCAAAGACTTTGATAAATCATTTCACGAAGCAACTCATCGTTCTTTTCCAAAATCCCTGAAACATTTTCTTTCAAAAAATCATGATAGGCCTTATCTAAAATAAATCCATGCTTTACCACCTCGCCCATTCCGGCTAAAAATTCCCGCTCCGGAAGTGTCTTCAAAGCAGAAATATTAATATAAACCGCGGACGGCTGATAAAAAGCTCCTACCATATTTTTATAAGCCTTGTAATCGACACCGGTCTTGCCACCAATGGAAGAATCCACCATGGAAAGCAAACTGGTCGGCATGCCGATAAAGCGAATTCCTCGCAAATAAGTGGCGGCCGCAAATCCTGTTAAATCTCCGGCTACCCCACCACCCAAAGCAAGTAATACATCGTTACGGTCAAATGCATGTTCAATCAAAAACTCGTACAGTTCAGCAACCGTATCTAAATTTTTCGAAGCTTCTCCTGCCTGAAATGTAAAGGTAACGCAGAAAAAGCCTTCCTTTTCAAGAAGACCGTTCACTTCCTTCGCATACAAAGGAGCCACATTGGAATCACTGACAACACAGACCTTTCGTCCTTCCATCTGTAAAGAAGGAATAAGGGAAACAATTCCATCAAAGGAATTCGCTAAAATAATAGGGTACAGCGGCGCATTATCTGCGCCGCATACAATCAACTCATCTCTCATAGTAACTATTAGTCCTCATCCAAATTAATGATTTCAATCTCATCCCTTTGTAAAGAATCCAAAGGATTCTCATTCACAGAGCCTCTTTGCTCCGTAAACGCACCAACAGGCGTGTCTATGGAATCCGGAACGGAATCAAACATGGAAAGCTGATCTAAATTAATTGTAAAACTCTGGCTATCCAGAAGCTCTACCTGGGCATTCGCAAGACTCTTAAATTTCGCTTTATACATATCATACTGACGCACAAGTTCGATTGTCTGCTTACGAATTTGTTCAAGTTCACGCTTTGCATCTTCCAAAATCACATTTGCTTTTGAAACAGCTTCCTGCTCAATTACCAATGCATTTTTCATGGCCGTACTTTTGGTCTCTTCTGCAGTTCGTTCCGCCAAAACCAAAGCCTTTTGTAACGTCTTTTCAATTGTTTTATAATACTGAAGACCTTCGTTTAAAACGTTGATGCGGTCATTCATTTCCATTCTTTCGCGATAAAGCGCTTCGTAATTTGCAAGAATTTCGTCCATAAATCCGTCGACGTCCTTCTTATCATATCCCAAACCTCCGGATTTAAAAACTTTGTTTTGAATTTCAATCGGTGTAATCATAGTTCTCCTTTCTCTATCGGTAACGTTCTAAAGTAACTGAAATGCGCCCTTTCTTTGTCAATCCGCCGATTTCCTTTAATCTGGCTTTGCCAAGCCCTCTCAGAGAAATTACATCCTGCTCTTTTACGGCAGAAGACGGAGAAACAATCTCACGGCCGTTAATGAAAACTTTTCCGCTCGAAATTGCGGATGCCGCACTGCTTCGGGAAATCCCGAAAGCTACAGCAACAACGGTATCGATTCGAATTGCGGAAACCGTCCTTGTCAGTTCCTGAAACTCTTTTGTAAACTCAGTTTCGGAAGCATCTGCCACACTACATTGTACATTCGTGTGACGAACCTGAAGTAACTGTTCCTCTAAAAAAACAGCAATCCGTTCCGCACAAAGCAAATACGCCTCTTTTTCTTTTATAAAAATATCTCCGATCACATCTCGCTGGAGCCCGAGTCCCAATACACTGCCCAAAACATCTCTGTGTGAAAAATTCGAGGCAAACTTGATACTCTTAGGCACAATTTTCATTCCGCAAATCGGAAACATTTCGGGAACGATTTCAACATCCCCCGGTGCAATACAAAGCATCTGGCGTTCCGTATCCGGATGACCGCCGTAAAACATAAAATTGGCGCCGTTTAACACCGTCTTCGCCGTCTCAATCTCGCTTAAGGTTAAAAAGTCGGTAAACTCCGTACGATAGGAAAAATCCGCACGCTTTCGAAGTTCCGAAATTCTCTTTTTAAGTAAAAGTTCTTCCATGTAATCCTCTTACTGATTTAAAGTCGGCACTTCAAAACCGTTTTGTTCCACATAAGATAAATAGTCTCCCGAAATATCCACATTTTCCGGAGAAACAATAAAGATCAAACCGGAAATCTGATGAATCTTGCCGTTTAAAGCATATACAGCGCCGGAAATAAAGTCCATAATACGCTGTGCAAGCGCCAAATCGATACCTTCCAGATTCACAACCGTGGCACGTTCATCCATTAACATATCGCAAATATCCTGAGAATCGTCAAAACGTGTCGGCTTCATGATACTTACTTCCAAAGAACGGGAAGACGCCGCAGACGCAGAACGAAGCGGAACTACTCTGTTTGCGTTAGAGGTACGTTCCGGACGTACAGTACGCTCTTTTTTGCTTTCGGAATAATCGTAATCGAACTTCTCGTCTTCAAAAGTTTTCTGAGGCTTTACAACCTTTGCCGGTGCTGGCGCCGGTGCGAATCTCGGAGTTTCTTTACGAACAGAAACCGTTTCTTCTGTTGCAGCTTCCTGAATCACACGTTCCTGCTTTTTCTTTTCTTTATGACGCGGAAGTTCCGAATCATAATCGTCGAAATCGTCAAAATCGTCCTCATCCGTTACATTCATCTTATTCAGAATACGCTCTAAAAAGTTACCCATACTATAATCTCCTTTTATTCCTTTGGCAAATAAACACGATGACCGAAAATTCCGGTACCGACACGAACTAATGTCGCTCCCTCTTCAACAGCCACTTCGTAATCACCTGTCATTCCCATGGACAAAATATCCATACTTATATTATCAATGTTTTTGGAATTGATGTCAACCATTAATTGCTTCATTTTTCTAAAATAAAGTCTGTTTTCTTCTGCATTTTCGGTATACGGTGCTACCGTCATCAATCCACGAACTCTGACATTGGAAAGCTTTGCAATGTCTTGTATCAAAACTTCTGCATTCTCAGGAGTAACTCCGTGTTTCGATGCTTCTCCCGCAATGTTAATTTCAATTAATATATCTGTTACAATATCCTTTTTTAAGGACATTTCGTCAATTTCCTTTGCCAGTTCCAAAGAATCAACGGAATGAATCAGCACGGTTTTACCAACCACATATTTTAACTTATTGGACTGCAGCGAACCGATCATATGCCAGCGAAGAGGCTCTGTAATCTCTTTTTGCTTGTCTCTGAGCTCCTGAGGTCTGTTCTCACCGAAATCAACCGTTCCGCAAGCCATGGCCTCGCGAATCGCTTCAACCGGCATCGTTTTGCTTACCGCAATCAAGGTAACCTCCTCCGGTTTCCTTCCGGCGCGTTTACATGCCGCTTCAATACGTCCCAATACCTCTGCAACAGAAGCTTGAATGGTACACCTTTCTTCCATTTTAAGATTCTCCTTCAATCAAAATAATATCTTTTGTAACAGCGGAAACATCCAGTACGATATGATCATAAAGTGCCGGTCCTCCCGCTTGTCCGGACGTTACCAATACATAATCCTCGATATCGGTAATCCGCTCGATTCTGCGAAACGCCGCATAACCTTTATTCATATTGTATACGCCTTCCATACCGGTAATAAAGGAATAAAGCATGGCCCGTTCCGGTTCTCCGTTAGGATTTATCGAATTGATATATTGTCCGGAGTCCATATCTTCTTCCGCTACATAATAATAACCGTTTTCATAAAACAACGGAGTAATTTCAAAGAAATCCGGCTTTACTTCCCCGGACTCCGCATCATACCGTTCCAGGCTGACACCAAGTGTGTCTTCTTCTCCGCCGCCGTACATTACAAAACGCTCCGGAATCTGATAAATATCTTTCTTTAAGATAGCGGTTTCCGGGATTTTCAAACCATTCTTCGCAGAAAGACACAAGGTAATATCCAGGAAACGTTCGCTTAAATAATCGCCGCCATAGCGGTCCATTTCGATTACTAAATAAGAATCGTTTCCGATACGAAGTTCTTCATACGGTTTCTCATACAAAACAGAATCACCTAAAATTTTAAAAATAACGGACGGACCGTCTTTTTTTACACGGTCCATTTCACCTTCCGGCACCTGAATCACCAACTGCCAGTTCTCATTCGGAATCAATTTGTAAGCAAAACTGTCAATTGCGGAAATACCGGTCTGTTTGCTGTATTCCGGCACGGTACGTCGCTCTGCAAGAAACTCTTCTCCGGTAATCCTGTCCGTGGTATACCCGTCATATAAATCGGAATAATAAGAAATCAAACCGCTACCTTTGGACTGAACCGTCACAAAGGTATTTTGCACCTGATTCTGAGACGATAACGTATCCAACAGGGACACGTCGCGATAACGGAGATAATCCGATAAAAACTCTTCTCGCAAGCGATAAGCCTCCGAAAAGGAGGTGTCGGTATAATTAGCGCAGAAGGTACGTACACTGCCTTTTAATCGCATCAAATCATTGGAATTCAACGCTGAATTATCTTCATTTAGATTTAAAATGTCCTGCAGTTCGGAAGAATCGTTTACGGAATAAATGTTAGCATTCTTTGTCACTCTTGCTCCCTCACGATAATAATAATTCAAATATCCGGCCTGCTCCGTTTTGTAAACAATCTCCGGCCGCAAAACCATTGCCACAGTGGAAACTTCCTCTTCCGCACTTCCGGCTTGCACCTCATAAAGGGACAAATGAGGCTTTGTTGCGGAACGATATATATTAATAACCAGCAGCACAAGCACAAAAAATGCAACCACCAGTCCGATATTCACATCTTTTCCTTTCGGATACTGTATTAATTTTCCTTCCTTTTCCGTTTCCATGATGTAATTTCCCCTTTCCACCTTTAACATTATCAAAAACCCCGGCGCAACGTAATTTGTGCCGGGCCTTTGGTATCTGCATTATTCTGACACTGCTTTTTTCATCAGTTCTGTCATTTTACTGTAAAGCATTTCATAAGTCGGCGCATGAAACACTTCAGCAACATAAGAATTCCCTTTATTATCCTTAAAATATAATACAAGGCAACACCCTGCAGCGTATGTAGATCCGGTCTTTCCTCCGACAATCTCAATTTCTTCCGGTGCCTTAAAACTTCCCACAAAATAAAGGTTTGTACTTTCAAATGTCTTTGTCATTTCATTTCCGGCCGCATCGGTATAATTTACCTCACATGTCGGCATGGAAATTATGGATAAAAACGAATTGTAATGAATCAATTCATTCATAACTAAATAAACATCATATGCAGTTGTATAATGCTCACGATTATGTAAGCCGTGAGCATTGACAAAATGCGTATCCACCGCCCCAAGCTTCATCGCTTCCTCATTCATTAACACCGCAAAGGCCTCTTCGGAGCCGGAAATATGCTCTGCAATCGCAATTCCGGCATCATTCCCGCTACTGATTAAAAAAGCGGCAAGCAAATCCCCAAGCGCAATCGTATCGCCTTCTTTAAATCCGCACAACATTGCTCCGGAAACACCGATATGGGACGCATTATAACTAAACGTAACCTTTTCACTTAAATTACAGTGTTTCAAAGCAACCAACGCCGTCAAGAGTTTTGTTGTACTGGCCGGATATACCCTATCAAAAACCCCCGACTCATCCAATACCTTATTATCGGTCACTCGGTATAAACCGTAAACGCATCCGGAATCCCCGTTTTCCTCCTTCGAGGTTCCGGAAGGGATGCAGACTTCCGTCCCGCGCCCGGTCAAAAAGTCAGCATTTCTGTCATTTCCTACATCATAATACTCAAAAGATTTCGAACCGGTATACGCCAAAGCTCCTGACTCGTCTTCCACAGAAAAAGAACCGCATCCAACAAAAAGCTGACACCCAATCAGCATAAAAGCTATCATTGTTTTTGTTATCTTTTTCATCGGCGCACATCCTTTTCTGATTAACTTTTGTAGAGATTTCTCCAATCAAGGTCCCCGCGGTCTAAGCTTAATATCAGACTCTCTGCAGTTGCCACATTGGTTGCCAACGGAATATTATGAGTATCACACAACATTACCACATTGTTAACATCCGGCTCGTGAGACTTCGGGGTCAACGGATCTCTGAGGAAAATAACGAGATCAATTTCATTATGCTCAATCTGAGCCCCCATCTGCTGCTCTCCGCCCAGCGGTCCGGCAAGATATTTATGAACGGAAAGGTTCGCAGCCTCTTCAATCAACCGCCCGGTGGTTCCGGTGGCATAAAGCGTATGACGACTCAGTATTCCTTTGTAAGCAATACAAAAATTCTGCATCAACTTCTTTTTTGCATCATGTGCAATCAACCCAATATTCATAGTTCCCCCTTCCTTGGTATCTCCGCGAAATCAAGATCTATTTGATTCTTCTCTTTTTTCTTTGAAATACCGATGTTCAAAACAATACCGACTCCAAGCATATTACACATTAACGAACTCAATCCGTAACTTACAAAAGGAAGCGGAATACCGGTGTTCGGAAGTAACATCGTAACTACACCGATATTTACAAACGCCTGGAAAATATATGTGGTTCCGATTCCGATTGCAAGCAAACGTCCGAGATAGTCCGGTGCTTTTTTTGCAATCATAAAACACTGAAACGAAATTAAAAATATAGCAATAATAATAGCACAGGAACCTAAAAATCCGAAAGCTTCCGCCATTCCCGCGAAAATGAAATCACTTTCGATAACCGGGATGTTCTTAGCGCCGAGCGTACCGTCTCCGGTGAAAATTTTCCCGGTCAGACCGCCTGAGGCAATCGTCGAAATAGAATATTCCTGCTGCCAAAGAGTATCCCCGTGGCTCTCCGGATGCAACACCGACAAAATACGATTCTGCTGGTCATCCGAAAGAAGTACCTGAAAGTCCTGCTGTACATACCAGAACAGTCCGATTGCAATAGGAATTGCCGTAGCCGCAATCGGCAGCAAAATCTTATACTTAATTCCCGATGCAAAAATCACAACTACAAGAGACACGCAAATTACAATAGTCGTGGAAAGGTCCGGCTGCAAAAACACAAGACCAACCGGAAGAGCCAGCATAATGACTGCCAGCAGTAACACCCACCCCTGTTTCATTCGGTCCATCAATCGGTCGAATAGCGTTGCCAAACAGATTACCAGCACTACCTTAGTAAGCTCGGATACCTGAAACTCGAATTTCGGATGCTCTCCGTTCGGAATACCGATCCACCGATTAACTCCGCCTCGTTTAATGTTAAAGTAATCCACATACTTTACCACATACAACAATACAAAATTAACGATATACATTAATCCTGCAAACTTACATACGAAGTGATAATCGAACATAGACACGAATACAGCCAGAAACACACCGCCAATTAAACCTTTAATCTGTCTCGGCACCATGTCGATTTCTTCTTCTCCCTGTACCTGACCAAGCACATAAATGCCGGCGGTACAGATGAGAATTATCAAAAACAATATTAACCAGCGGTACTTTTTAAAATCGTACCGTTCCCATAGTTTAAACATGAAACACCCTCTTAATTTTTACCGCGCATTTCCTTAATCGGAATATTTGCAAAGATTGCCGGAACGGTTCCGTTATCGGAATCCGACTGGGTCTGCTTAATCTGGATATCCAGCCCCTGCATATCAATTTCGATATACTTGGAAATAACTGCAATAATATCATTCTTCATCTGCTCCATTACTTCCGGAGAACAGCCCGCACGGTCCGATACAAGTACCAGCTTCAAACGATCTTTTGCTACGGAACCGGATGTCTTATTCTTACTGAAAAAATCAAAGAAACTCATAATTTACCCTCCGTTAGTTTTTCTTGAAAAGACGACTGAACAAACCACCCTTGCCTGCCAAATCAAGGAACGGTACTTCTTCTCCGTCAACACGCTTACAAATATTCATGTATGCCTTACCTGCCATGGTGTTATTGCCTACAAGCGGCGCACCCTGGTTAGTGGAAATAACTATGTTCTCATCATCCGGTACAACACCGATTAACGGAATCGCAAGAATCTCGACAACATCCTCGCTGGACATCATATCACCGCGCTTTACCATATCCATACGTAAACGGTTTACAATCAAATGCGTCTGCTTGATTTCGTTTGCTTCCAAAAGACCGATGATTCGATCTGCATCACGTACTGCGGAAACCTCAGGAGTGGTTACTACAAGGGCACGGTCAGCACCTGCAATCGCATTATGGAAGCCCTGCTCGATACCTGCCGGACAGTCGATGATAACATAATCGAACTCTTCCTTTAACTGGTCCGTCAGCTTCTTCATCTGCTCCGGAGTAATCGCCGTCTTATCTCGGGTCTGAGCAGAAGGAAGAAGATAGAAATTATTATATCCCTTTACCTTAATAAATGCCTGATTAATCTTACAGGAACCTTCGATAACGTCAACTAAATTGTATACGATACGATTCTCAAGACCCATAACAACATCCAGGTTTCTGAGTCCGATATCCGTATCGATTAATACAACTTTTTTCTCCAACTTTGCAAGGCCGGTACCTACGTTTGCCGTAGTCGTTGTCTTACCGACACCGCCTTTTCCCGATGTTACAACAATTACTTCGCCCATTCGTTCATATCCTCCGATTATTATAATTTTATATCATTTAAAACCGATCTGGAAACCGGTTCAATAAATATATTTCCTTCTGACCGAAACGCAATCTTCGGTTCTTTGGATTTTTCTTTTTCTCGTTTCCAAAGAGCTTTTCCTACTTTATCCGGCGCTCTTGCTATGGTATCGGCAATCCGGATTTGTACCGGATCCAATTCCAGTGCCATAACAAACGCATTTTCATTTCCGCCGGCTCCCGCATATACACTACCGAAAAGCGAACCGAGAACAATGATATTGCCCTTGGAGGTAACGGTCGCTCCCTGATTCACATCTCCGATAATAATAATGCTTGTTTCCGTTTCAAGGACCTGTCCGCTACGCAGGTTACCTTTGTAGAACTGTCCGTTGGAACTGTCAAGTGCCTGTAGTTTGTCCTCCAGGGATTGTCTGTGCAATTCTTCCGTTTCTCCGTTTTTCTCAATTACACAGACAATATGCACCGCGGAATTTTCCGCAATTATATCAAGCAGGATTCTCTGTTCCTCATCGGAAAGGTGCTTTCCTTCAAAAGAAATCGCCATCTTGGCATTTCCGAAAAACTTGGCCGATTCTTTAAATTTCTCTTTTACCTGTTCGCAAATCGTTTCAAAATCAGCCTGTTCATCAATAAAAACCGAAAAGCCGTAGGTGGTTCCTTTTATTACCACTGCGTTACTCATAATACCCTCCTCTGCTTATTCTGCTTCGATTTTATTATAATCGGCGTCATACATATCCGAATGATAATAATAGTCGTAAACAACATAACCGAAATCCACCGCATTGCCGGACGTGTATCCGTTCGGAATGACAACGGTTACGGAAATCTCCGGATTGGTATACGGTGCATAAGAAACAAACAATGCATGGCTCGGCTTGGTGTCCGAAACCTGTGCCGTACCGGATTTGCCGGCCGCATCGAATCCCAATGTATCATAAAGACGGCCCGTGGAATCCGTACCGTTTAACACAAGATACATTCCTTTCTGTACCTGCGACCATTCCGCATTGGTAAATTCGGTGATTTTATTATAAATCGGTGCGGAATTATTAAGCGTCTCCCGGTCTTTCGAATCAACAATCCGATCAACCAACGTCAAACTATAACAATTTCCGCGATTCGCCAGTGTTGTGGCATACCGTGCAATCTGTGACGGCGTAAAACTGTGATAATATCCGATTGCAGCACGTACGGCATCGTGAGTCGCAATCTGCGGTTCCAGTTCCGCAACCTCAATACCGGATCTGGCGCCCAGACCGAACTTCTCTGCATACCTCGTAAGCTTTGCGATGCCTAAGGAGTCGCTGTATTTTCCGTTGAGATCCTCCGCAAGTCTGTAACCCACCTCAAAATAGAAATAGTTACAGGAATGATTGATTGCCTGCGGTACATCAATTTTACCATGTTTCCGCGGATAATACCAGCATTTCGGGGACGGATCTACTTTTGTAAATTCACCCAGATCGTCAATCTTTTCGTAAAGGCCCAGTTCGTTTTCACCGTAACCTGCAAAACTCGTTATCATCTTAAACGTAGAACCGGTGGTGGTTTTCGAGTTGGTAACACGACTGGACAACGGATTTGACTTATCCGCCAAAAGCTTGGAATAGTACTCCCAATCTATTTTGTTCGCCAGTTTATTGTTATCGTAACTCGGATAAGTTACCATAGCCAAAACATCTCCGTTATTGACATCCGTTACGATTAAAGATGCGCCGCAAGGCTCCAACGCTAATTGAGCAGGCGTAATCTCAATATTGGAAATCTTTTCTCTGATAAAATCATACGCCGAACGCCTTCCGTTTGACAACGCTTTATAGGCCGACTCATCATACTTGATCACATTCTGGTCAAACAACAACAGACAAACTTCTCTTCCGGCAAGCTCCCTTTGGAAAATCATATTTCGGAGTAACTTCTTTGTAAACACCGGATCATCTTTCAGCATATCGAAAATCTCATCCAAAAGGATTTCATAAACCTCATCCGTCACATAATAGGTCTCGATTCCAAGCTTTTCAAAATCAATCCAGTTCCGGTTAATGGCATGTACCAGAAACGCGCTGAGACTGGTCTTGCCATTTCTGTAAGAAAGATAAACCTCATCAGACTTATCTATCTTGGAAATCGGCAAAATACCGCTATTGGCCGAAGTCAGTTTCGTGTAAATATAATCAAGATATTCCGCCGTTTCATCGGACACCTTCGCATTGGTGGTAGTACTTCCGTATGCCAGATATCCGTTCAGACGATTCAACACCGTCTGATACTTCGAATGGAACTTCTGGTACACTTTCAGTTCGTTGGCGGACGCATCCTCCGGCGGGTTTTCACCGAAAATCCGGCTGACATCCAAAACATTATTGGAAAATAACGCATCGTATACTTCATACACCGGAATCAGAATATCATCCGCAGACTCCCCCTTAGTGCCGTAATCCAGTTCATCCGTCATCTGTTCCAGCAGGATTTTAGCCAGTTCTTTTTCCACCAAATGGTAATAAGCCTTTTGCATTTCCGCATCAATGGTCAGATATAAATTATCCCCGGCCAGCGGCTCCGACAACACTTCCGTATTTACAATTCTGTAATTACTGTCAAGTGTCAGCTGTTCCACACCCTTTTGTCCGTTTAAATGGTCCTCGAAGGTCTTTTCAATACCGGTTTTACCGATTACATCCGTTGCGGAAAAAATCTCCTCTTCCGCATTATAAGACTCCAATTCTTCTTCCGTAATCTTTCCGGTATAGCCGATAATATGCGCGAAATACTCACTGTAGTTATAAACACGCCTAGTCTTCATCACTACCGAAATTCCCGGAAGTTCCGCACTGTTTTCTTTAATCGCGGAAATCAGTGTGTCCGAGATGCCGGAAGCCAATGTAATCTGGGAATATTTCGGCCACAACGTAAAAATCGCATAACGGACCGACATAATCCGTAAGGCATCCTCTACGGAATACTCATCGGAGATTCCGTACATGGAACCGAACTTAAGATCGCCGTATCGCAACAGTGAAAACAGTTCTTCCGCAGTTATCTCTCTTTCTTCTTCTGTCAAATTATCGATAGACTGTTTTCCCAACGCATTCTTAATAAAACGAAGTCGGGCGGTTCCTTCCACTGTATATTCCAAAACACCGGATTCTCCCATTGCTATATAAAACTCCGGCTCCAGTTCAACCTCTTCTCTCTCCAAAATCCGAATCAGCCGGTAAAGCATGGCATTCTTCTTATCGTTGGTATCCAAAAGAGGACTGTCTTCCAAAATCACGGAATAGGAAAGCTCATTGTAAGCCAATACTCTTCCGTTACGGTCATAAATCATGCCTCTTGTACTGTCGGTCTGACGTTCCCGTACCAGCTTATACTCTTCCTTGGCAACCACTTGTTCCGCTTCCAGAATCTGAATCCGATACATCTGAAAAATCAAAACACCCGCCAAAGCAAAATAAAACAGCGCAATCGGTATCATTCGGGAAGAAAGCCATTCTTTCAGTTTACCGAATATCACATAAAACAAACGCTACTCCTCCTTTTCCGTCAAACGCAAAAGCAACCGGTGCCCTCCGTGTAGTAACGGGTAAAACAATACAGCCGCAAACACGGTATAGACCATACGCGGAAGAATCAGATGCAGGAAGTAGTATCCCAATTCGGTTTTGCTGCGAAGCAGGAAAAATGCAATGTAATACGCAAAGGAGTACAAAAACTCTCCCCCCGCAATCATTAGCGCCGGTAACAAATAGTCCCGCTCGTCATATATTTTTTGAGAATACCCGGCCAAATAGCCGATACACAAATAAAACAATGCACACAAACCTACCAGCTCACCGAAATAAACATCCGTAAGCAGGCCGGCCGCAAAGCCGGTAAGCATCCCTGCCGTACGCCCTCTCGTATACGCCACCGTAATTACAAGAATTAACAGTAAATCAGGAACGACACCTGCCAAAGAAAACGCAGGCATCACCGTGCTTTGCAGTAAAAAGCATATAATCAGCTCTAAAAAAACAACTATAACACGAATCAAGATATCGTCCCTTTCCGGTAAATCTATTTAAAATCGTACGCTTCTTTCAATTCCGTCACAATTAACACTTCATCCAAACGTTCAAAGTCAACCGCAGGAATTAATTTCGCAGTCTTGGTCATATTACTGGAATCTATTTCAATGTCCCGAATATAACCGATTAATATCCCCTGTAAGTATTTATCACTGATATGAGAAGTAACAATTTCGGAATCCGCCTCAAACGAAGCATCCATGGAGATCATTTCTACACGAATCTGTCCCTTTTCTTTCATCAGTTTTAAGTCCCCGGATACAATACATGTGTCATGTGTTTCGATGGACATTCCGCTGACGTTGCTGTTATCGTCGATAATGGACCTGATTCTGGACCAGTTTTTTCCGGTTTCCGACACAATTCCCACAAGACCGTTGCCTGCCATTACATTCATGCCGGCCACAATCCCGTCATCGCTTCCCTTGTCCACAATAAAACTGTAAAACCAGTTGTTAGTATCGCTGGCGATTACCCGAGCCGCCACCTTTTCATAATCCATGTACTTGGCATCCAACTCATACAAGCGACGTAACCCATCCAACTCATACTTGTCCTGCGTTAATTGCTGGTTTACAACGGTAAGGTCGTTGATTTTAGCCTTTAACGCTTCGTTTTCCGCTCTGAGCTCTTTTACGCTTTGAAACGCCTGTAACCGGTCCGAAATTCCGCGACCGACTCCGTTAATTCCCCGTTGCATCGGAGATATCACGTTTCCTGCAAAGGACTTTACTCCGGAGAAACGTTCCGGAAAACGATAGGAAAGAAACATCAACGCAACACAAAGAATGATGCAGAATACCCATAAATACTTTGGATTGAACTCAAAGTCGCTCCGTCTTCTCCTTCTGCGACGTTTCATCCTTTATCAACCTCCGTTTGCCATCTTTTCCAAGGTTAGGCGCAAATCGCTGAATTTGCTGTTTTCCAAAATCTTACCGAGACCGACAACTACCGTGTTGGCGGAATTCTCACAAATATGAATATCAAGTTCGGTCTCCTGTGCAAACAACTTGTCCAAATCCTTGATATTTGCGGAACCACCGGTCAGATAAATACCGGTATCCAAAATATCGGAAGCAATTTCCGGCGGTGTCTTCTCCAAAATAATCTTTACCGCATCCACGATAGAACGAAGATGTTCTTCGATGGATTCATAAACAAATGCGGAATCTACCTCGGCCTCGATCGGCAGACCGGACATTACGTCACGCCCATATACCCGAAGAGTTTTTACTTCCTTCGGCGGCAACGCACAGGAAAGCTCCTTTTTAATGAGTTCCGCGGTCTTATTACCGATGATTAGGTTGTATCTCTTTTTCACACAGTTAATAATTGTATCATCCAGACGATTGCCGCCGATATTAACCTTTTTACAATTTACGATTCCCCCCAGCGCCATAACAGCGATTTCTGTGGTCTCTGCGCCGATATCCACTACCATAATACCGTTAGCAGTCATAACCTCAAGTCCGGCACCGATGGCATTGGCAACCGGCTTATGAACCGCACGTACCTTGTCCTTTTTCGGCTTTGCGGAAGAACTCCAGAGCAAATCATAGAACGCACGGCATTCCACTTCGCTGATATCGCTCGGAATGGCCACGATAAATTCCGCACCGTTTACTTTTCCGTGCTTGTCCGAAATGGAATCAAACGATGCGTTTAACATAGACAACATATTGGCAAAATCCGCAATAACACCGTACTTCACCGGGAACGTAACTTCGAAATTGTCCGGCGTTCTTCCGTACATTTCAAACGCCTCGTCTCCGATTGCCTTTACGGCACCCTCACAGATAGCAACTACATTTTTTTCATCGAAAATAACACCTTCGTTTTTTTTGTAAATCTTTAACATGCTTGTACCAAAATCTATGGCAAAAACTTTAGCTGACAACTTTCCAATCTCCCTTCGCATAGTATTTCTATATTCTATCATAGTGTACCACTTTTTCCTATTTTTTTCAATAATTTATTTGTCCTATATTTTGACAAATCTCACTCTAAAATTCCTTTTTCCATCATACTGAGGTAGCAATTATCCCCGATTACAATATGGTCGCGCAGCTCAACCCCTACTATTTCACAGGCTTTGGCTAATTTTCTTGTCACGGAAATATCCGCATCGCTTGGCATTGGAATCCCGCTGGGATGATTATGCAGCAGAATTAAAAAGACCGCTTCGTAACGTAACGCGGTACACAACACCTCTCTCGGGTCCAGAACAGACATATTCACGGTCCCTTTCGAAATCACCTCATCCGCAATCTTTCTGCCTTTGGTGTCAAGCATCAGCAACACAATTTCCTCCGTACGGCAGTGACGCATCCGCTCCATATAAGCTCTTGCAATGCTTTCCGGAGAATGAAAATACTCCTTTACCTCATCCGAAGAGTGATGCATCCGTTTCGCCAGTTCTGCCACACAGCAAAGCTGAATCGCCTTTACTTTGCCGATTCCTTTGATTTTTTGAAGTTCCTGTCGGGAATAATAATAGAGCGCAGACAATCCTTTTTTCGCACCGGGACGGTCAAGGACGCGAACCGCCAGATCTACCGCCCGTTCGTTCTTTGTGCCGGAGCGAATAATCACCGCCAAAAGTTCCGCATCCGACAAAGCCACCGGGCCGAAACGCTCACATTTTTCGTAAGGACGTTCCGACTCCGGAAGCTCTTTTACCGTTAAATACTGTTTCATAAGCCTCCTTCTCTTGCGAAAAGGAACCGAAATTAAAGCTTTCTGTATATCAAGAAGGCAATCACCACTCCGAGTATGCTGGCAATGGAAATCTTAATGGACAAACCGAAGGTCAGCGTAATCACACCAAGATTCAGTACAAACGCCCCGGTACCCGCGTCGGTTCCAAGTCCGAAGGTCATCCCGTAATCCAGCCAGGACAACCAGGAAATATCTCTGGTCAAATAGCCGATAAAACCGCCGATTACCACACCGCACAACAATAAGAGAAGTAACACCCAAGCTTTTCCGGTTTTCATAAAAATCCCTCTTTTCCGTAAATTTTCCCTATTCGGATTATAACATAAATCGAATATTTGTTCAATTGTTTTCTGCAAAATTAAGATGATTTTTACCAAAAGGCGGCTATCCCGTCGGAATTGCCGCCTTTGTCTCTTTTTTATCGGTTTACTTCAGGATTAGCCCCTTTTCAAACAACTTCTGCACGGAATTCATAATACCGAACTTTGCATGATACCAGGTCAGTCCACCCTGAAAATACACATTGTACGGCTCCGCCACCGGTCCGTCGGCGGAAAGTTCGATGGATGCTCCCTGAATAAAGGCTCCCGCCGCCATAATGACATCGTCGTGATAGCCCGGCATTGCCCACGGTTCCGGCACCACGTAGCTGTCCACCGGTGCAGCCTCCTGAATGCCGTGACAGAAGGCAAGCATGGCCTCTCGGCTTCCCAACGTTACCGCCTGGATAATATCAAAGCGCTCTTCCTTTCCTCTCGGAACGCACTTAAAACCAAGCTTTTCATAAATATTAGCCGCATAAATCGCACCCTTTAAGGCTCCGGCAACTACCGTCGGTGCCATAAACAGCCCCTGGAAGAAGGAACGGTTCAGCCCAAGGCTTGCTCCGACTTCTTTACCGAGGCCCGGCGCTGTCAGACGGTACGCACAATTCTCCACATACTCCTTCCTACCTACGATATATCCACCGATCGGAGCAAGTCCGCCTCCCGGATTCTTAATGAGGGAACCGACACAAAGGTCCGCACCCACATCCGTCGGCTCAATCACCTCAACGAACTCTCCGTAGCAGTTATCTACCATACAGATTACATCAGGCTTAATCATCTTGATGTAAGAAATCAGAACACCGATTCTTCCTGCAGACAAGGTCGGACGGGTCTGATAACCCTTGGAACGCTGGATGGCGATGAGTTTCGTCTTCTCATTAATGGCTTCTTTTATTTTGTCAAAATCAAAATTGCCGTTCGGCAGCAAATCCACCTGCTTGTAGGTAATACCGTACTCCGCAAGAGAGCCCTTTGTTTCACGGATACCGATAACACCTTCCAATGTATCATACGGCTTACCGGTCGGAGACAAAATCTCATCTCCCGGACGCAGATTTGCCGACAAAGCCACCGTCAACGCATGGGTGCCGGACACCAGATTCGGACGCACTAAGGCGCTCTCTGTATGAAATACATCCGCATACACATCCTCTAAGGTATCTCTTCCCAAGTCGTCATAACCGTAACCGGTAGAATCATTAAAATGCGTATCGGACACCTTATTCTTCCGCATGGCAGCCAGTACCTTTAACTGGTTGTACTCCGCCACCTCGTCGATAGCCAGAAAACGCTCCTTTAAGGATTCTTCTACTTCGTTGCACAAATCAAATACCTTGTCATCGATTTTGCAGTCCTTGTACATCAGTCTTAAATAATCGTTCATGATAATGTCACTCCTGTATGTATAATTGTTTTTGTTGATTCAATTAAATTTGTTCTAATTATATTAATTGTCGGTAAATTTTGCTTAGTTTATATTTTAGTTTTCATAAGTATTTTATGTAAACTATCATTCGACATTAAACAAATTTCCGATGATGCTTTCACGTTTTTCTCATTCGTTACAGAACCCCCAACCGTTCAGCTTCCTCAAGTAGCTTCGGCTGAATGTCCGGATAAGTCCAGTTTTCAACTAACACATCCGCCATAATAATTTTCTCGATTTCACTGTGAAGCTCTTCTTCAAAAGAAGTCACCTCGGCATAGTATAACATTCCGAAGGTTTCTTGTCCACTGTCTTTTTGCACGGAATACACACAAACCGGTGTTATCTCATATTCTGTGGCTCCGGTTTCTTCGTAAAGTTCCCGCTTCGCAGTCTCTTCAATAGACTCCCCGGCTTCTCTGTGACCGCCCGGAACTTCGTAGGTAGTTCGTTCTCGATGCTTGCAAAGCACCCATTTTCCGGCACTCTTTGTGATAATGACCGCAAATTTTAACAGTGCATCATCGACGGTATCGTAAAATCTGACCTGTGTCATAGCTCATTCTCCTACAGTTCATGGAAATACGGACAAATATCCTCATAATGCCCGTCCTTCATCCGAAAGCCTTTCGGAATCGTACCAAGCTGTACAAATCCCAGACGTTCGTACAAGTGTCTGGCATGAATGTTCGTTGCCACCACCGCATTAAACTGTAACACACCGAACCCATGCTTTTTCCCTTGCTCCAAACAGTCCAAAACCAGTTTTTCTCCGATATGAAGTCCCCTGCTGTCTTTACTTACCGCATAACTGGCATTTCCGATATGCCCGCAACGCCCGATGTTGTTCGGATGCAAAATATAAAGCCCCAATACTTGTTCCGACTCGATATCTTCCGCCACACCGTTGTAAGTCTGGGAAGAGAAGAACTCTGCCCCTGTGGTTTCGTCAAGAAAATCCTCCTGAGGGAAGGCAATCCCTTCCTCCACCACTTCGTTCCAAATACGAATCATGGCAGGTAAATCCTTGGTTTGATATTCTCTGACTACAATCTTCATCCTAAGTCTCCGTTTTCTATAAATCTATACTTTCTTTCAAAATCATCCGATTTTCCACAAAAATCAATAAACTTCTGCGCCGGAAAAGAACCTTACAATCTCCTCCACGCCCGCTAAAGCCTTAGCATCCTCAATCGCCGGTAACCGGTCCGTATTATGGGAGCAAACAAGAGGATAAATCTCCTTGCAGTTCATGTTCTTTAACAGTATTTTCGCGGTTTCGTAAGCCTTATCCGGCTTGCCGTCACCGCCACCAACCAACAGCACCGCACCCTTCTTCAGCGTAAGTCTGCTCTCTTCCTTACGGAAAAATCTACTGCAAAAATAAGTCTGCAAACGACTTCCCACGGAAAGCAACGGCCCTGTCAATTCCGAAAAATACACCGGCGATGCAATCAGCACATTGTCGCAATCCTTCAGGTACTCGAAAACCTCCTGCATCTCATCCTGTATGGCACAACCGAACTTTTCCTTACAATATCTACAATCCAAACATGGAGAAATGTTAGCGCGGTAGGCCTCAACAATTTTATATTCTCCCGGTAGTTGCGCTGTAAAATGCTTCAATAAACTGACGGTATCTCCGTTTTTCCGGGGAGAACCGTTGAAAATTAAGGTTTTCATAATTTGAATCACTCCTAGAATTCATTTACTCAATGATACTTCCGTGAAAATAACATTCATAAATCTGCTTTCCTTGATAACAAATGGTTTCGTAACCTTGAAACCAGGCAAACACACCCTCCACCTTGCAATCATAGGTATAACCGTCATTCTCATAATGCTCCGGTCCGCGAAACGGCTTATCCACCGGAACTAAAAGCAGTGCCTCCTTTAGGAAATCTCCGCTAAAGTTCTCTCCGGTAACTCGGCCCGCATAGTTCATGCTCCAATAAGGCTTTCCTTTCATCCAAAGAGCTTCTTCCCCTACAAACTTTCCGCCGCCAAGAAACGTATCGTAATACCTATAATCCCCTTCAGAGTACACCAAATCATGGGATTTCGGTCGACAGGATGTAGTTTCTGCACCTTTCCCGGCATAGGTCTTTTGTTTTGCTTTTATCAAAAATTCAATCAGTTCGTTCATTTGATTCACCTTTCTTCAACATACCGTTCCACCCGAAGACGAAGCTTATACTTATCCCGCAACTCCGCAATTTGCTTCATCATCTCCGACTTATGGTGAATGTCCAATGCTTCCTGATCCCTCCAGCGGTCGATCAAAAGCACCGTTTCCGCATCCTCCATGGGAAAGAAATATTCGTAGCGTTCGTTTCCTTCTTCTGCGCGAACGGCATCCACAATGCCCCGGGCCGTCATTTCTTCTGCGAATTTCCGGGCGTTTCCGTTTTGACCGGTGTAGTATAAATTTACAATGATGCTCATATAGTTCCCCCTTCCAAAACCTTAAGTGTATTATAAATCCTTTGTCGAAACAGTTCAAAATCTTTGATATTCTTTACTAAAGGCACATGTACAAACACCATTTTGGTCTCTAACTCATTTTCCTCAATATACTTTAACCCATTCCAATACAGCTTGTTACAAAAGGATGTCCCAGCATTATGAGATAGCTTTGCCGGAATCCAATTTTGTTCAAACAACCTCCTTAGTCTTTCACAGTCAAAGGACGTATCCAATCGCAATTCATCGTCTCTTGCAGTCGTTTCAACATGCACCTTATCCTTGATATTCGGTCGTTGACCGAAACTCAGAACATAGTCAAAATGTGCCTTTGAAATGGTCTCTATTAATAACTCTGAATCTCTTACCTTGTCATTGGGTAAAACCAATACCGGAAAGTCTTTGAAACCATTTAAAAGCAACTCCGAGGAAGTACCGCTAAAGGCTGTGAAGAGAATGTTTTTCTTTCCTTTATGCACCATTCTGTTTTACTCCAACGCAATCTTCCCGTCTACAATATCTGCAATCACTTCCTCCGTGAGAAGCAAACACCGCAATATTCATCTTTTCTACCTCCTGTTTATCATCTGTTTCAATCATAACTTGCATTTTTCATAGGAACTTTTGCATTTTTCTTGCGTTTTTTATAGAAACTTTGCAAATACAACGCTATCCTTCATATCTCCGACATTTCTCAATCACCTTACAAAACGGCCCAATCGCCTCTTCCGAAACCTCTGTCTTCGCCAAATACGCCCTTCCTAACGTCTCATCCTTTTCCTTCAACAAAACATATGTCCGTGCAATATCATACAGTGCCGGGCCTCTGCAAACATTCATAAAATCAATTACAACCGGGCGATGATCCGTTGAAATCAACACATTTCCCGGATGAAAGTCTCCGTGTAACAACGTATCGCCCTCCGGTAATGCATTGATTTCTTTAAACAAAGATACCTCTGCCTCTTGTCCTGCACCATTTATCAGCATTCGCATATATTCTTTATAGGACAAAACCGAAACAGATGGTACAATTGCCTCTTTCAACCATTTCTTCTGCAAGCGTACAAATTCCTCCAGATAGAAACCGGCATTGCCGGGATTCTCAAAAATACATTCCAACATGGATTTTCCGGCAATTTTTTCATACACAATTCCGGCTCTTCCCTCGGATTCAACCATCTCAAATACCTTCGGCACCGGCAAGCCTCGCCGCTGTACTTCCGTAGCATTCCGAAACTCCCGTTCCACCGCTTCCTTCGGATAGCCTTCATAGAACAGCTTACAAACCTTTCCGTCACCAAAATCGAATACTTCCGCCGTATTCCCTGCTCCGACCATTACAACACCTTCTCCATTCCAACCTTCTGCGGTACCAATCCGCATTTTTCGTAGAACTTCAGGGCACTTTCGTTGCAGGACCAGACATTCAAAGTCACGTTGTAGCATCCGGACGCCTTGGCAAAATCCAGCACATACTCATACAAGGTCTTCCCGATATGCATACCGCGCTTTTCCTCGTCCACACACAAATCATCAATGTAAAGCGTCTTAATATCCGTCAAAATGTTATTATTCAAATGCTGCTGAAACACGCAAAACGCATAACCAAGCACGTTTTCCTTCTCATCCGTTGCCACAAACACCGGCTTCGTGTCGTCCGCCAGAATGTCCATAAGCTCCGCATCGGTGTATTTCTTGGCATTCGGCTTAAAAATATCCGGTCTGCCGTTATGATGCACCATAAGCACCTGATGTAACAGCTTGTTAATCCCGTTCATGTCTTTGTTTTCTGCCCGTCTGATGTTCATACTTGTACCTTCTTTCTTGTTATCCGTGCAAATAAACGCATACTTCGCACACTATTTATTACACAACAATTCCGCGTGCTCTTGCTTCCGCCAACATCGCATCCAGTATCGCATCCTCATTCTCATACTCACCCTTATCAAACCAAAGAACTTCCCGTTCCCGCTTAAACCAGGTAAGCTGCCGCTTCGCAAAGTGTCTTGTATCCCGCTTTAGGATATAAATTGCCTCGTCCAAGGTGCATTCTCTTTGCAAATACGCCACAATCTCCTTATAGCCCAAGCCCTGCATGGATACGGATTCCGGCTTACAACCTTCCGCAAGAAGTCCCTTTACTTCCTCAACCAGCCCTTCCGTAAGCATCATATCAATCCGCTTTTCAATCCGGTCGTACAGCACCGCCCGGTCCTGGTTCAGTACAAAATACGCACTGTTATACGCCGATTCTTTGCCGTGTTGCTCCTCATTATGTTCGGAAATCTTTGTACCGGTCTGCTCATAAAACTCCAATGCACGGATGACACGCTTCACATTATTCGCATGAATGGCCTCCGCAGACGCCGGGTCCACCTCCCAAAGCCTTGCGTGCAACGCCTCTGCACCGTGTTCCTCGGCAAAAGCCGCCAGTTCCTCGCGGTAAGATGTATCTTCCTCTGTCTCCGTAAAATCAATATCATACAGCACCGCCTGAATGTAAAACCCGGTACCGCCCACCAGAATCGGTACATGTCCGCGCCCGACAATTTCCCTAATCAGTCGCTTCGCTTCCGTGGCAAACCGCACCACGTTATAATCCTCCGTCGGTTCGCAAATATCAATCAAATGGTGCGTCACGCCGCCCATTTCTTCTTTCTTAATCTTCGCCGTACCGATGTCCATCCGACGGTACACCTGCATGGAATCCGCCGAAATAATCTCGCCGTTTACCGCCTTCGCGAGGCTGATGGACAGATTCGTTTTGCCTACCGCCGTAGGTCCTGTCAGTATAAGTAATGGCAGTTTCTCCATGGGTTCCTCCTTCTTCCTAAGCATTCCCAGCAATCCACTCTATAATATCCCGAAAACGTTCCTCCGTCAGTGCATGTCCACCCGAATATCGCTTATGCTCTAAATTCTGTGCCACGCCAAGTTCTACATACACATTCCCGGCCTTTTCTACAATCTCCGGCGCATCCATAGAATATTTGTCTTCGTCGGAAGAAACAATCAAAAGCTTTCTCGGTGCAATTAAAGCTACCAAATCATCAATATCGTACTTCCCATGAAAGTTCGGAATCACACTGGCCATTTCGATTCCGGTGCCGTGATTCATTCGATACTCAAAGGTACAGGCACTTCCGCTGGCACAGGCAAAAGAAACCCGCTCATCCAACGCGGAAAGAAACAACACCGTGTTTCCACCATAAGAATGCCCCAATGTACCGATTCTGTCTGCGTCCACGAACGGTAAACCTGCAAGCAACGAAATCCCGTTCATGGCATCCGTCAGCACTTTTTTCATCAAAAACTCCCCGGTTAACATCCGATAGCACATTTCCTGAAAATGTTGCCAAAAGACAAACCCTTCTACCGTAGGATCTTTCCGACGTTCTTCAAAACATATGGAATCGGGAGCCAGTACGACAAATCCTTGTTTAGCAAGTTCCGGACCGAAAGCTTGTAACAGATTCCCTGCCAGACCGCAGACCTCGCTTTTTCCTAAATGATGCTCCCGGTTGTGCTGATGGTTGATGAGAATCGCCGGATTGTTGTCCAAACGATCCGGTAACAACAAAAATGCACTGACTATGTCCCCATCAGACGTATAAGATATCAATTGTCTTGTATAGCCCTCTTCCTTCACGGAATCCAGCACTTCATATGTAACATCGGCGGTTTTCCACGGAAGGGAAATCCCGATAAGTTTTGCAATTTCGCTTCTTAGATTTGTCATAGACTCACCTCGCTATCCATATTATTTCTTCATCATTTCACCAATGATACATCCTCCAACCGCTTTATAAAGTCCTCAAGCACCGTCTCCCTATCCCGTGCTGTCTCAAAATACGGAAGCTGATACTTCTCGCACTGTTCTTTATAAAACTTGCTGATTTCCACGATTTCCGCGCAATTCCGGCGATTTTCTTCCTCCGGCTTGTAATACGTATAATCCTTCGGGGTATCGTATTGTTTCATCAATTCAAACCGTTCCTGTGCCGTTACGTCCGAAGTAATGAAATAATAAATATCACAAACCGCCGGGTCAATATACTTCCGATAGTCTTCCGGCAAAAGCTGAAACACATCAATCACCATACCGTAATCACATTCGTCGTATTCTCCACTGTCCATCATAGCCCGAAGAAAGGGCGCTATTTTAGCACTGATGCTTTGCACATTTTCCTGTACATCCGTATCTGCATCGGTATCAATCCCTACCTGCGGAAAGGCTTTTTCAAAGCCCGCAATAATAGAATCCATGCTGATATGCTGATAGCCGAACTTCTTTGCAATTAGTTGTGAAACCGTGCTTTTCCCGGCTCTCGGTACACCGGCGATGATCATATGTTTTGTCATATTTTTATCCTCTTTGTAACATCAACCAATCTTCTCTCAATAGCCCATAAAACACCAAATCAAATAAACCTTGATTATTTCTTCCTGCCTGTCGCAGAATACCTTCTTTCTGCATTCCGACCTTTTCCATGACTCGCCCGGAATTCGGATTGTTGGCATCAAAACCGGCTTCAATACGATTTACCTGTACTTCTTCAAACATATATTTCATCACTGCTTGCAACGCTTCCGGTACAATTCCTTGTCCCCACCATTTACTTCCGATGCAATAGGTCACTTCTACAGTCTCTACCCGATTTTTTACCGTAGGTGCAGCAATGGTTCCGATTACTGCATCTGTCTCCTTTAACACGATAGCCCAACAATATCGTTCCGGGTTTGCATACTGTTCCACCCAGCCTTCAAGAAGCTTTTTTGTGTCCTCGATTGATTCATGTAACGGCCAAGTTAAAAATCGGTTTACTTCCGGGTCGGAGGTGACATTATGAAAGAACCCTTCTGCGTCTGCTACGGTAAAACACCGAAGAATCAGGCGCTCTGTTTCGATTGTCTTTGTTCCCTGATGGTTCATGGCAGAAAACTCCTTTCCGTTCACGTCCTGATTCTAAGTATCTCTACTTGCTTTCCAACGTCACCAAATATCCTGCGTTTTCCTCTGCAACTCTGTCGCCCACGGAAAACCTCTCTGAAATAATTCTTCTTTCAGCCACTCGGTACTCTCTCTCCACTCCGCTCTTATCTACGGTATAAACCAACTTATCCGTTGAATCCGGTGCCTCTTCAATCCGGACAATTTCCATCATACGCTCGGACAAGTGTTTATCCTTTGCGGCTCCCAAAGCAGCTCCGATACCCATTCCCACCGATATTCCGATAGACAAACCAAGCGCCAAATTATGAATTACAAGCTGTCCTAAAGACATTCCTACCATCATTCCCATGCACATTCCCAACGGCATGTACAATGTCAAATACTTTGAAACCTTTTCTTTCTCACCCATTTCCAGTCTCCCTTCCATTCATAACAAATGAATATCTATACAACGATACGTTACTCCTTCTCCCTCCACATAGACATGCCGCATCCGTTAAAATCATTCGGACGCCGTTTAAATCCAAACTTCTCGTAAAAGGCTTCTTTTCCTTTTGCCGCCCCCAGAATAAACATAATTTTATCCCCCGGCTCGGCTGCCTCCATGACCCTGTCCTTCAGGCGTGTCACAATCTGCGTACCGATTCCCTTTCCCTGGTACTCAGGACGAACTATGACGTCTCCCAGATATGCGGTATATCCAAAATCAAACAGCATTCTGCCCATGCCCACAATCTTTTCGCCGTCTCTTGCCGCCACCACAAAAGCGGTATGGGCAAGGCCCCGCTCCGCCTGAACGGACGTCAACGGCTTCCAGTCCACACTAAGACGCAGTTCATTGTATTCATCCGCCGTCATTTTTTCAGTATATGTAAGTATCATCTCTTATCACTCTCCAATACAACGATTGCATCCCGGATATCATTGTATGCAATAACAGCTTTTAAACTATGTTCCTCTAAAGGAAGGTATCTACCAAACAAACGCTCATTTTTCCACAATGGTTTGGTTGTTTTTGATACCGTTCGACCTTTTTTCGTCTGAAAAGTTGCGGTATAGTATATGCTCACCTTATAGACCGTCGATTTTTGCGGATGCTTCAGTTCCACCTCATAAATTTCATAGCGTTCCAAGTAACGAAACAAAACCATATACTGATATACATGATAATAAATGATAGGCAGAAATAATAACGAAATGAATATCATAAAAAACCAAAAACCGTTCGTTTTAAATTCAGACCCACCTAACACCACCAGCAATATACAAATCACATAAGCAGCACAAAAACTGAGAATATTTTTCATCTGCCATCGTGACTCTAAAGATTCTTTTACCGTTTCTCTTGTAACCATTAATCCCTCCTTACTTATCAACTAATTTTATGCAACCCAAACCATTACTTTTTCCTCAGCACAAATGCCGCTTCCTTCGTCCCCACCGGAATTCCGAACCGCACCGACGCTTCCCCAAGCTCATTATCCTTCTCGGTAAAAATACGGTTTTGTACCACTTCTTCCGAGACAATCTCAAAGCCCACCGCAAGAAAGCGGTCATGCCAGCTCATCTGCGGTTCTGTAAAGCAGGTCCACGGTTCCTGTCCCCACTTCTCAAACACCTGCAAAATCGCAGTAACATCCATCCACTCACTTTCTATTGCATACAAGTATCCGCCCTGTTCGAGGCAGCGGTACACTTCCTTTACCGCCTTATCATAATCTTCCTGTCCGCCTCTTACCGAAGACAAGCCGATATTACTGCTAAAGGCCGGTACGGAATTGTCTTTAAACGGCATATCCAGTACCGAAAACTGCGCAAAACCTACGCCGTGAGTCATAAAGTTCCAATCAAGATACTTCTTCCAATGTTCCAAAACCATGGCACTGGCATCCGATGCTGTACAATGAAAAGCCGGATCCAGTTGCTTTACAGACGGAATCAGCCCCATTCCCGGTCCACAGGCAAGGTCAATGACTTCCTTTCCGTTAGCAATGATAACATCTATCAAATTCTTCGTTGTCGGATTTTCAAGAAATTTACGTTTCTTCCAATTATTTTCTAAGCGACCGTTATCCCATTCTGCCGCATCTTCCTCATCAAAAAAGTCCCCGTGATTGTGGGCGTCGAAATAATAAATGCCATCCTTAATATCCGTCGGTATTTTTGCTAATTTGCAATCAAAAATCAACATTTCAAGTATAATACATTCCCGTTCATTCCAAATTCCGCCATTTTCCGGTCCGTGATTCTCATAACGGTTCTTTCTTCGAGCTTCTTCCGGAGTTACAAAGGCAAGCTCAAATCCCTCTTCCCCCTCTTGTAAATTCTGGGTACCCATTTCAGTTCGAACTCTGCATTTAAAGTAAAAATTCTCCTGTTCAAACACCGTCTCCGGAAACCTTGTACTTTTATTTAACCGAAGTGCTCCGCCGTACTCTGTAATACTCTCCGGAATGACAATCAAGCCCGTTTCTTCTTCGACCTCACGGATTAAGGCTTCCTCATAGGTTTCCTCATCCTCTATACCGCCTCCCGGAAAACCATAATAATCCCCTCCTGCTTCATACACCAAACCAAGCTTGCCATCTTTTTCAACAATTCCCCGCACCGTCGGACGTAAATCATGCCGCCATGCCTCATCATAATCATGCAAATCTAAGGTAAACAAACGTCTCATGCGTTCTCCCCTTTCCGTAGCACCTTGCCTACAAATTCTCGCACTTCCCGTACAAATCCACCGTCAACGACTCCACAAACTTGTTGGTCAATTCCTTCTTTTCCTCCCAAATTCTCCGAGCCTTTTCCGTCCGCATGGGATTTACCTGCATCTGCTTTAAAGAAAACTTCTTAATATGCTCCAAAATGGACTCAAAACTTACATCCTCTTTGGTAGCCTGAATCCAGGCATCCATCACAATACCGTGAGCTCCCGTATCATCAAACAAATCCGCTTCCATCAAAAGCACCAGTTCCAACGGTGTATCCTCCCGATGAAGCACCTCCTTATCGGAATGCTTTGCAATCAAATCACAGATAAACTCTGCTTTTTCCGCCGGATACCCGATAGCATCCAGATACTCTCTGCAAAGCATCGCACCGTCCTCGGCATGAGAATGCATATTCTCCTTGTTTAAAGAATAGCCAATATCATGGAATATGGTTGCAATTTTTAAAGATTCCATGTCAATGTCACAGGCAAATTCCTCCGCCAGAATCAACATCCAACGATACACCCGCTCGGTATGCTCAAAACGACTGTATTTGATTCTATTTTTCGATGCTCCGCCATGGTGATCATAAGCCGCAAGGGCATCTTTTACATAAGCAAACAGTTCCTCAAAATCAATTGCCTTCTCCATACTTCCACCTCTTACTTCACCTGTACGATAACTTATCCTTAGATTCATAACTATGTACAAACTCCAATAACGTCTCTGCTACTTCTTCGGGCACAAAAATCCCGCATATTCAAACTGATACAGCAACACGGAATTCCCGAACATATCGATTTCTTCCCCGTTCGCTTCTCCTGCTAAAATCTGCTTTGCTCCTGCAATCAGCTTCGGAATCATGTCCGGCGCCACCTCTGCGGAACTGTGAGAAGCGTATACCGTATCAAACCTGCCTTCATAAGCAGAAAGCTTCGTAAGGCTTTCAATATAATCCGACAGATTCCGATGCTCTCCAAACATAAAAATGCGCCCGTCCTGTATGGAATCTCCTCCGATTAACACACGATTCTTTACATCTAAAATAGCGATACTGCCCGGCGTATGTCCCGGCAAATCAATGATTTCAAGCGGTCTGTCACCCAAATCAAGGATGTCACCCTGCTGTACCGGAAGAATCGTTCCCGTTCTTCCGCGGAACCGATAATTAGCTTCCTCCGACCGATGCATATAAAATTCTCCAAAAGCCTCGTTTCCGGCAATATGGTCCCCGTCCGCATGGGTATTAATGAGCTTTACCGGAAGGTTCGTGATGCTCTCCGCAATCTCCCTTGCATTCGGAGTATTCATTCCGCTGTCAATAAGTAGTGCTTCCTTTGTTCCGGTCAGCAAAAACATCCGGACCATACCGTCCTCAATTCGCCATGTATTCTCATTCATTTTAATAATTTCGCTCATAGGTATCCTCCTTTACACAATTCGCTTAAACTTCTTCTCAATCTCCTGTTTCGTCATGGATATGGTAGTCGGCCGTCCATGCGGACAATGGTACGGATTATCCAAGGTAAGAAGCAGGTCAATCATAGCCTTTGCTTCCTGCTCCGAAAGCACCATATTTCCCTTTACCGCCGCCTTACAGGACATAGAAGCCACCTTTTCCACCAGCATCTCCGGGCTTCCGTGAAGTTTTTCCGCCACCAATTCGTCCAGTAGCTGCATAAAAAGCTCTCCACCGGTCAGCCCACACAAATCCGCCGGAACACCGGTGACCTTATAATCTCTGCCGCCGAAATGTTCAAACTCAAATCCCAAACGACGCAACACCTCCGCCTGTGCCTGCAATACTTCTTCCTCACGAAGAGAAAGGCTGGCAATATACGGCGGTGCAATCTGCTGGGTCAGCATTTCCTTTTCCCGGATACGTTTCATGGTCTGCTCAAACAAAATCTTCTCATGAGCCGCATGCTGGTCGATCATAAAGAGCTGTCCATCCATTTCAATGAGCCAATAAGTAGCAAACAACTGGCCCACAATGCGGTATTCCTTTTTATTTTCATCGCTGAGAAGATTCGGAAGTTCCATTTGTTCCTGGACGTAAACAGGCTGTTCCTGTGCTTTTGTTTCCGGCACGTTAACATCCTGTACTTCGTCCGGTATTTTTCTTTCCTGTTCCTTCTGTACCGATTCGGTCGGATTCGGAAGTAGCGTTTTTTGTGTAGTCACTTCTTTCTCTTCTTGGAACGACCTCAAATCCTCTTCAAAGCTTCCTTTACTTAAGTCATCTGCATATACTACTTTTGTAGAATCATCTGTTTTCTTGTCGTTTATAGCAACCGCGTACGGTGCTTTTTCTTCCCGAAGCACGGTTGTCTCAACAGCCTTGGCAGCGGTCGGCCTTACCTGCTCAACCACCTTATTTTCAGCAAAAACAATACTTCCCGAAACGTTCTTCCCGAGCGATTCACTCATCTTTCCGACCGGCTCTGTTACCTTCTCCATCGGTCTTATCACGCTTCCAGCCGCCGGTTTTACAGCATTTCCATCCGGTCTTGTCATGTTTCCCGCCGGGCTCGTTACACTACCTCCTGCCGGTCTCGTCCCTGCCTGCTGCGCCATTCTTGCAGTCTCAAATTGCTCCGGTCCGGTCTCTCTTTTTGGCAATTCTACGCGTGTAGTCTTCTCTTCTTTTCCGAATCCAACTTGCGGAATCATGTTCTTTCCGGCCAATGCATCCCGCACCGCATGGTACACGGCATAATACACCGCCTCACTGTCGGAAAACCGCACCTCCAGCTTCGTCGGATGCACATTGACATCAATCATTGCCGTATCCATGGAAATATGTAATGCCGTAAACGGGTACTTATGCTGCATCATATAAGAGCGATACGCTTCCTCGATGGCCTTACTGACCACGCTGCTTTTTATGTACCGTCCGTTAATAAAGTAGTTTTCGTAATTCCGATTGCCACGGGATACCACCGGCTTTCCGATAAAGCCTCTGACGGAAATCCCGGCGCTCTCCTCAATATGATTCACTTCCAGCAGATTTGCTGTAATCTCACGCCCGTAAATCTGGTAAATCACTTCTTTTAAGTTGCCGTTTCCGGAGGTCTGGAGTACAATCTTTCCGTTATTAATAAACTTATAAGCAATCTCCGGTCTGGAAAGTGCCATACGCTGCATCAGCTCCGAACAAAGACCCGCTTCCGACATAGCGGATTTTAAGAACTTCCGTCGTGCCGGTACGTTATAAAACAGATTTCGAATAAGAAACGTGGTGCCGTCCGGGCATCCCGCCTCTTCCATGGCCTGCTCCACACCGCCGTCAATCTGGTATCTGGTGCCCACAAAGGCGTCCTTGGTCTTTGTAATCAGCTCCACCTGGGCCACTGCGGAAATACTGGAAAGTGCCTCACCTCGGAAGCCCAGACTTCCTGCAGTCAGCAAATCCTCCACCGTACGGATTTTACTGGTAGAATGGCGCAAAAATGCGGTTTTTACATCGTCCGCCCCGATGCCGGAACCGTTGTCCGTAATACGAATCAGCCCGCTTCCGCCTTCTTTTAACTCCACTGTAATCATATTTGCACCGGCATCAATGGCATTCTCCGTCAACTCCTTCACCACAGAAGCCGGACGTTCCACCACTTCCCCTGCCGCAATCTTATCAATGGTATTCTTATCCAGTAAAGCAATCTTTCCCATGTGTTGCTCCTTCCTCATTTCTTAAACATAATCCGGTTTTTAGTACCAGACTCCGCCGATTTCCGCCCGATAATATCCTTTTCCGTCTTTCGTTCCCATAACCGTACCTCCTCCGAAAGGAAACAAATCAAAATAAGTACACTCACATTCATAATCTATCGGTTCAATGCTGCGAATCACATTCTCTAATTCTTCCGCAGCTTTGGCATAATTCTCGCCTTCGCTTCCTCCGATTGCCGGTCCGGACGGTCCGTAGTATACCTCTAAATATATCACTTCTCCTGCTTCATCTTCTGCCGCAACCACATAGGATAGCAGCGCTTCATGGTCTTTGGTGACATTCCTGTCTCCGAACATAGTAACTACCTGTCCCACAAACAGCCCGTGAAAACCGTTGTCAAAATCAATGACATCTTCGTAAACACCTCTGATTTTAAACCGCGCCAACTCCGGATCTTGCAGGTATAATGCCGTATCTACTTCGTAAAACTTATAGGCATCCCCGTGATACACCCTTTGTTGTCCGGATATCTCCGCTTTTGATGTGACCTGTGGAGTAACATGCTCTTCCGATTGCCCTGACAACACCTCAGACGTTACCGAAGCTGTCGGTGTCGGTGCCAAAGTCGGAAGTGGGCCTAATTCCACTTTCCTACACCCTGCAAAACTAAGTGTTAAACATCCGATGCCTATTACAACATACTTATTTACTTTCATTTAAAAACCTCTTTTTATACTTTTTTATGCCGAATCAAAATTACGGAATCACCGCAAACGTTTCCTCTAATACAACACTCTGCTTCTCATCATCCATATTTTTAATCTGCACCGTTAGTTCAAGACTATCTAATTCCGGATAATTCTCAATCCATTGTTTATCTTCCCAGGATAATTCCATGTACCTATTTTTTCCGGCACATACACTACTGCGATTATAATAGGCTTTGTACTCTTCCCCATTTATTTTCGCCTCATTTACCACAAATTGTAATTGTCGGTCCGTCTTATTTTCAACATAAACATGGATAATATATTCATATACTATCCCCCAAGCCGTCCCACCACTGCTGTTTCTGGAAAAACCGGTAATCACCATCTTATAGTCGTCCGTATCAAAAATCACTCTATCCGTATCCTGCGGCTTACGCTCCTGTTTCTGAACCGCTTCCTTCCCTAACGGATACACACAAAAAGTCTCATTTACCAAATCCCTCCAATGCCATAAACCGGCATCATAATATAACTTTGCATCAAACGCAAGCTCTGTAACAGATGTAATCCCGCATTCTTTTAAATCCGATGCGTTAAAGCTAAAAAAATCATACCCGCACATTCCCGGTTCTAACGAAACCTCCGACCACCAAAAAGAATCGCACATATATCCGTTTACCGACTCATTTTGAAAGGCATAATACAAGGGGGATTCTGTGTTGTTTTCCCAATAAAAGTATACATAACACGGTTCGTTCTCTTCAAAAAAGAAATCGGTCACGTACAGTTTTACATCCTCACGTTCCACCAAAACAACGTCGTCTTCCTCAAGCATATGTTCATACGGCAAAAGACTCTCACGTCCAAACGGATAAAACACTATGTCATCAAATACATAATATCCCATTCCATCATAATCTTTCTCGGTAATCGACAATTGAAACGATGCACTTTGAAAATCTTCTAACTTCGTAATTCCCAACTGTGCCGGGAAGTATTCCGGAATAAGAAATTCTACTTTTACTCTCTCCCCTGCCTCAATTGTTTTTTTCTTATCGGTGAAATCAGAAAGTGCCGGAGCCTTTAAGAAATTAATACGCAATTCATATATTCTTATATCGAGTGCAAAGCTATGCCTGTTTTCAAACACAGCTTCAATTGCATACCCTCCTTCACTTCGCTTGACAAACGAAAGCACCTCAAAGTAATACTCTTCACAATCAATGATTTTACATTCATCATACCGGAAGTTTGCCAGCATTGCTTCTCTTGCAGGAACCGGGGTTGCCGTAGGTGCGGGTGTGTCTGTCGGTTCCGGCGTCGGTATCAGCGTCACGGAAGGCGCAGGAGTTCCTTGGCTATCCGTTTCTGCGGTTTTGTTGCAGGCCGTCAGTGCAATCGAAATCAAAAATAACATCGAAAACAGAACATAACGCCTTATCCGCCTCCTCATAAACTCCCTCCTTACCTTTTTTCCATTCCAAGGAACTTAAACTGTTACTTATACCTTCTCCTCACAAAGATACGCCTTCTTAAGCTTATCATCATAAATTGATGATACCTTCTACTTGTTCTTCGCCTGCTCCTGCAGCTTGTACAGCATATTCAGCGCATCAATCGGTGTCATCATGGCCAGATTCAGCTCTCTTAGCGTCTTTGCAATACCCGCATCCTCGGATTCTTCCGTACCGAACATGGTTATTTGGCCGTTTAAGGCATCTTTATCGGTCTTTCCGAACTTTGCCCTACCTCCGGCCTTTCCGCCCTGTTTTACTTCAATTGACGCGGCATTCTTCGTAATATCCCGTTCTGCCAGCTCATCTGAAATTTCTCTTGCACGAGCCAGCACCGCACTCGGTACGCCCGCCAGCTTTGCTACCTGGATTCCGTAGCTCTTGTCCGCACCGCCAGGAATGATTTTACGCAGGAACACAATATCCTCACCTTGCTCCTTGACCGCAATGCAATAGTTATGTACCGCCGGAAGCTTTCCCTCCAGCTCTGTCAGCTCGTGATAATGGGTCGCAAACAACGCCTTGGCACCGATTAACTTCGGATCTGCGATATGCTCCACCACCGCCCAGGCAATACTTAAGCCGTCAAAGGTACTGGTACCTCTGCCGATTTCATCTAAAATCAAAAGACTGTTCTTGGTGGCATTTCGTAAAATATTTGCCACCTCGGTCATTTCTACCATAAAGGTACTCTGTCCGGAAGCCAAATCGTCGGACGCACCTACACGGGTGAAGATACGGTCGCATATGCCGATTTTCGCCTCTTTTGCCGGCACAAAGCTACCCAGTTGTGCCATCAGCACAATCAGCGCCGTCTGGCGCATATAGGTGGATTTTCCGGCCATATTCGGACCGGTAATAATGGAAATGCGCTTATCCTGGTTGTCCAGGTAGGTGTCATTCTCCACAAACATATCATTCGGAATCATCTGCTCTACCACCGGATGTCTGCCGCCTACGATATGTAACACGCCTTCTTTATTGATTTCCGGTCGTACAAAACGGTTCTTTTCCGCCACCGTCGCCAATGACGCAAACATATCCAGCCAAGCAACCGCCTTTGCGGTCTGCTTAATGCGGACCACCTCTGCAGCCACCGCCTCACGGATTTCCGCAAACAAGGAATATTCTAAGGAAAAGAGCTTGTCCTCCGCTCCTAAAATATCTTCTTCCAGCTTCTTTAACTCTTCCGTAGTATAACGTTCCGCATTGGTCAACGTCTGCTTCCGGATCCAGGTCTGCGGTACCAGATTCTGATAAGAGTTGGTTACCTCAAAATAATAGCCGAACACCCGGTTAAACTTAATCTTTAAATTCTTGATGCCGGTAGCCTCACGCTCCCGTTCCTCCACCTCTGCAAGCCAACCCTTGCCTTCGGTCTTTGCAAGGCGCAGGCGGTCCACCTCTTCGTTATACCCGCTCTTAATGATGCTGCCTTCCTTTACGGTCAGCGGCGCATCCGGGTCAATGGACGCCTCGATTAAGGCGCTTAAATCCGATAAGGTATCCAGTTCTTCATCAATCTTTTTTAATAACGGAGCTTCCAAATCCGTCAGCAACGTCTTAATGGGCGGAAGCATGGAAAGAGAGGTCTGAAACGCCAGCATATCCCGCGGGTTGGCAGAACGATAGGTCACACGACTAAGCAAACGTTCCAAATCGTACACCGCATTTAAATACTCCCGAAGCTCTGCTCTTGTAATACCGTTTTCCTTTAATTCCTCTACTGCAGAAAGACGGCCGTTGATTTCCTCTTTCTCCAAAAGCGGTTGCTCGATACAGCTACGGAGCAAACGTGCACCCATAGCCGTTTTCGTTTTATCAAGCACCCAAAGCAGTGACCCCCTCTTTTGCTTCTCTCGGAGCGTCTCCGTAAGCTCAAGATTCCGTCTGGTACTGCTGTCCAAAATCATGTACTTTCCGGTTACATAAGTCTGAATCTGAGTAATATGTTCCATAGAGGTCTTTTGGGTTTCTTTTAAGTACTGCATCACCGCACCGGCCGCAATACCGCCCAGTGGGAAATCGTTGAGTCCCAAGCCCGCCAAAGTTCCTACCTTAAAATGGTTCATCAAAGACCGTTCGCAGGCACCACCGTCAAAGAACCGCTCCTCAAGCGTCTCCACCGCCATATGATACCGGCTCTTAAAGTCCTCCAAATCTACGCCGCTCATGGCAAAGGATGCATTACAAATCAGCTCCGACGGAGCAAACTTCGTCAGCTCGTCCGCCGCTTTTCTCGCCTCGTCCACTTCCGTCACATAATAATCGCCGGTGGTTACATCCACCGCAGAAATACCAAAGGAATCCCCGCTGTAAAAAATGCCCATGAGGTAATTGTTCTTTCCTTCATCTAAATTCTGGAGGTTTGTGTTTGTGCCCGGTGTTACTACCCGGACCACCTCACGTTTTACCATGCCTTTCGCAAGCTTCGGATCTTCTACCTGCTCACAAATCGCTACACGGTAGCCTTTTCCAACCAAACGATTCAGATATGTCTCTGCTGCATGAAACGGTACGCCGCACATAGGCGCACGCTCCTCTAAGCCACAGCTTTTCCCTGTCAGGGTAAGCTCCAACTCTCTGGATACCGTTACCGCATCCTCAAAAAACATCTCATAAAAATCGCCCAGCCTGTAAAACAAAATGCAATCGCCGTAAGCATCCTTGGTATCAAGGTAATGCTGCATCATCGGCGTTAATTTATCATAAGTAGCCTTATCCATGGTTCCTCCTAGCCCTTTAATTGCACTCAAAACCGATTCACTATCGGCACGTTGTTTAAAGGGCATTTTCTATGATTTCATTCAGACAAACACAAATCTGCCTGCTCCTCTGTTTAACATTCCCTATTCTTCCAGTCCTTCATCCACCATCAGACTCTCTCCGTCGGCAGCGGAGGTGGCCAGAACGTCACACCGTTCGTTCTGCGGGTGCCCGGCATGTCCCTTGACCCAGAAAAACTGTACCGTATGGGGTTTCATAGCTGCCAAAAGGCGCATCCACAAATCCACATTCTTTACCGGCTCATTCTTGCCCCGCTTCCATCCCTTCTTAATCCATCCCTCCAACCAGTGCTCGTTAAAGGCTTTTACAAGGTATTGGGAATCGGAATACACATCCACTTCGCAAGGTTTCTTTAAATTTTCAAAACCTATAATCGCCGCCATCAGTTCCATCCGGTTATTGGTCGTCCGGACATAACCTCCGGAGTATTCTCTGATATGCTCTTCTCCGTTTACTATGCAAGAAAGCACCGTTCCGTACCCTCCCGGTCCGTCCGGGTTTCCTCTTGCCGCTCCGTCTGTATACATAGTAACCTTCATAATAATGGCTCCTTTCACAGTTCCCAAATCTAATCTTCATCCGGGATGCTTCCACCCCCGGTCCTCAAACATTCTTACTTCCACTCACCCGACTGTAAAAAATACTCTGCCGACGATTCCGCACGCTCTATCACTTCCTGCGGATATCCCAACATCCGAAGAAGTTTAATGGCATTTCGTGAGGTTGCTCGTCCCTCATGCAATAAATAATCAAACTCTACCCTATCGTCCGTTACCGTCTCTTCAAAATGGTAATTGTCACAATCCGATTCCAGCAAATACGTTAATTCAATATCATGAGTTGCCGCAAAACATATGGTACGACCGGTTCCCGCAATGCCGGAAAGCACCTCACGGGAGGCTGCGATACGCTCCACCGTATTGGTTCCCCGAAGTACCTCATCCACAAAGCAAAGGGTACAAACCGGTGCCTTTGCCGCTTCATAAATACGCTTTAAGGACTTGATTTCCACAATAAAATAGCTTTCGTTACCCTGCATATTGTCCCGAAGCGCCATAGACGATAAAATTTGAAAATAGGACGCCCGGTACGACTTGGCAGGCACCGTATGAACCGTCTGGGCAAACAAGGCACCTATAGCCACCGACTTTAAGAAGGTGGACTTACCCGACGCATTGGAACCGGTCAAAAGTACGCTCCGGTTCGTATTGATGGAATTGGCCACCGGAGCATCCAACAACGGATGATACAATTCCTCTGCCTCGAATACCGGAGTCCAAACCTTGCCGGAAAAACCAGAATCGTCAATATCCGTAGATTCCGTTCCGGCAGTTCCGTCCGTACTAGCCGGAAGGCTCTCAGACAAAAGCTCCGGCACACAATAACCGTTTTCTCCCAAAAGTGCCCGGAAAGATGCCGCCGCGCATAACGCATCCAAATATCCGACCACCTCATAAAGTTCATTCAGTTCATCAACATACTTATCATAAATCTTAAGCATTCCGTTAAACTTAATCAGATCGATATGAAACAGCATCCGCAGATAAGAAACAAGCATATCCAGAATATCTCCGGTAGGCTTACGGCTTCCGATAATCCAGAAATTGCGTTTGAAAGCCGCAAAATGCTTGTTTAGCCCTTTCATACGCTCTAAATATCCGGAAAGCTCCGATATCTCAAGCTTCGTCAAATCCTCCGTAGCATACAACAAACGTATCAGGTAAGTCACGGAGCTCAAATACGCATCTAATTCGCCCTTGCGCTTCATATACGAGGCCAGATTATACGAAACAACTACCACTGCGGCAATCACACCTATGGCCGGTTTTATAAACGCAAACACCAGAGAACCGATCAGCAGCAAAATTGCCAAAATATGAGGCAGATTGGACTCTCTCTTAATGTTTTTAATATAATTCATGCTTTCGTATACGGAATACTTTCTTTGTTTTCCGATTTGGTACAAAGCCTCCTGTACATCGATTCGCTTTTTTTCGTTGCTCAAGAAAAAAGAAATCAATCGCTCCCGTTCCTGCATTTCAGCTTCATCAAATTGCGGCTGACGAAGCATGGCGTATAAATATTCCTCACCCATGGCACTGACGGTACGGTTCATCACCATAAAAAGCTCGTCCAGCTCCAAATCGTTCCAGGTAATATTATCAATGTCGTAAGCTTCTCTCTTTACTGCCTGAAAATAACTCTGCAAAGACTTCATTTTTTCCTCGGTATATTCCTCATCGGATACCGTTCCGAAATCATCCGCCAGCATCTGTCTGACCTTTCGCTTATATCGTTTTTTGTCGTATATTCCCTTTCCCGCAAGAAGTAACACCACCACTACACCGATTACTATATATTCCATACACAACCTCACTTTTTGATACAATTATACAAGATAAAGTATAGTCGTATAGAAAGTAAAAGTCAAGAAAAACAAGAGGGTTCTCACACACTTTCGTCTGTGAGTCCCTCTTGAAATTCAACCTGTTTACGGTACAACATAATCTAACGGATCTTTATATACGCCGTTAACTTTTACACCGAAATGCAGATGAGGACCTGTGGACCATCCGGTAGAACCGCATTTCATAATCACCTGTCCCTGCTTTACATAATCACCCTTTTTGACAAGCAATTTGGAGGCATGCAAATAGTACGTCTGATAACCGTTTCCGTGATCTACAACAATATAATTTCCGCTTTGGTCGGTCCATTTCGCCGTTACAACCGTACCCGCCAACGCCGCTACAATGTCCGCCCCGTAAGCTCCTCCGATATCGATTCCGTAGTGCATCGCCCACTTCTTTGTAATCGGATGTGTACGTCCTCCGAAATAAGAAAACACTCTATGGTCTGTCGGAAACGGCCAGATCATCTTATCGGGAGATTTTTCATCCGTAAGTCCCAGCTTTGCCTGTTCCTCCGCACGACGCCTGATTTCTTCCTCTTCCCGCTTCTTTTTCTCGGCCTCTTCCCGTTTTCGTCTCTCTTCCTCTTCCTTCCGGATACGTTCTTTTTCTTCCAGTTCGGCAATTTCTATGGTTTTATTTTCTATCTCTTCATAATAATTGAAATACTGCTCCTCCGTAATTCCGAGAGCCGCCGAAAGCTCCGCCATATACTGTGCTTTGTTGGCACTTAATGTATTCAGATTATCGATTTCAAGCTGCTGATAATTCCGCTCCGCATTCAGTTCCACCAACTGCATCGCATACTCTTCTTCTTTTTTCTCTACTTCCCGGCAAGCCGACTCGTAACGCTTTAACAATTCATCGTCATACTTAGCAATCTGTGACCGGTATTCAATCTGATTCAGCATATCTTCCAGGCTGTCTGACCCCATCAAAATTTCCCAGAAACTGATGTCACCGTTTTCGTACATATACTTCACTCTGGCCTTCATCGTGTCGTACTGGGACTCTTTGGAAACAGTTGCTTCATCTAACGCAATCTCCGCCGCCTTTAAATTATCCTCACATACCGCAATCGATACTTCCAGGCGCTCCATTTCATCATAAGCTGCCGTCAATTCATCATCAATACGCTTAATATACTCTTTCGTACTGGACTTGTCCTTTTCCAGTTCAGCAATCCGTTCTTCCGCCTCTTTCCGTTTCTTCTCCAGAGCTTCTTTTTCCGCCTTTGCTTTTCCGATCGCTGTCTGATAGGACTGGTCCGCATATACATTTTTTTCATGAACGGAACAAAGGCACAAAACGGTCACCAAACACAAAATGATACAATATAATCTCTTTCTGACCATTTTCACCCTCCTCCTTTACCTGCAAACCGTCATCATACCGATACAAATAAACAGCCATTTTTTCCCTTTAAATAATTATACTCTCACATAAATATAGTGTCAAGTTTTGTCACATAAAAGGACAAAAACAAACCGTACATGATGATTTGTCATGTACGGTTTATTATTACTATTTTAAAAATTAATCCCAGATTACTCTTGCATACTTATAAACAGTACGGTAGTTTACATTGGAAATTTCAACTCCGTTACGAGCGTGAATAATCTTGCCGTTGCCCATATAAATTGCCACATGGTCTACCACACCGGTCTTTAAATTGTGATAGAATACTAAATCACCGGCTTTTGCCTCGGATTTTGATACGGTACTGTAGGTTCTTGCCATATCTTTAGATACACGCGGAGTCTTATAGCCGTATGCTTTAAATACCTGCTGTACAAAACCGGAACAGTCAACACCCCTGGTCAGACTGTTTCCGCCCCATACATAAGGGGTACCGAGGTATTTCTGCGCATAATCAAGAAGATTAGTACGAAGCTGGGAAACACCGTCTCCGTAACTGCTGCTCTCAACAGCCTCCTTGTACTTATAAGCTACGGTAACGAATTCGGAACTTACATAAGCTTCCGCATCCTTAACAGCATCACTGGTCCATTCAATCTGAACGAAGGTCTTTGCATCCGGGTCGTCTTTGTTTATAACTACTTCCTTAACAACCTTAAAACTCTCTCCGCCGCTGATTTCTGCGATAACGTTATCCGCAGTCGTATCCGGAGCGGAACGAACATTCAGATTACGAATTCCTCTGTTTACGGTAGCAGTCAGGGTACCGAGGTTTTCGGCCATCTGCACAGCCTTTTCGCCCATGATAAGATACTCCGTGGAACAATATCCTTTCACCTTACCGGATGTAATCTTTGCCCAGCCGTTTTCTACGGACTCAACAATACAATAAGCATTCTTTCCGAGCTTTCCGATACGGGAATAATTTGTTCCCGGACCCTTTCGTATATTCAAAGCATCCGTTACGTTCGCAAATGCGATTCCTTCCGGTACTTCCACCTTGGAAAAAAGCTCTGTTGTATCTTCTTTATTTCCTTCGGTTGCATTTACAAAAAACTCATTGGACACAACCGAAAACCCACCTATTGCATTACCTCCGGTAACAACCGCAGCCTGTGCCGTTGTGCCGGTTCCAAAAACTGAAATCACAATACCGAGCAATAAAGCAATCGATACTCCGTGCTTCGCTTTCATCAAAATGTACCTCCAACAAACAATCTCTATAAAAATGTTACATATTTATTAAATTTATTTCCATGGGTAATTATAGCAAGATTCCTTGTTTTTGTCAACATTGTCGCTGTTTTTTTTTGAAATATCAAGCATTTTTAGGCGTTTTTAACAAAAAAACGACTCAAATAATGAAACAAATCACCCCACCGCTGCTTTCATTTATTATTTTTTCAATCGACTCCTGTAGTTTCAACTGACATTCTTCGTTAATATTTCCTATTTTCGCATTCACTCCCTCTTCCACAAGCCGGTCAACCGTCTTTCCGAAAATGCTGGCGGTACGTAATCCGTCCTCGTTCTCATGATTCGTCATATAGGAAATCAAATCTCTTGCCTGCTCCTCGCTTCCGACAATCGGTGCGATTTCCGTAACAATATCCGCCTGAATCATATGTACGGACGGTGCCGTCGCTCGAATCTTTACACCGAACTTTCCACCCTGCTTAATCAACTCCGGTGTAGAAATTTGTATCTGATTCTCCTCCGGAAGCACAACACCGTAACCCTTTCGCTCTACTTCCTCACAGGCGTTTGCAATGGTTTCGTATTCTTTCCGTCGCTTCGCCAGTTCTTTTAATTCTTTATAAAAGCCCCGTTCTCCCGTGATATCGCACCCCAACAACCTGCTTAACATATCGTAATAATACTCTTTTTTCGGTTCCAGATTATACTCTACGGTTCCGTTTTCCATCCGGATAGTCGCAGGAGCAATTCGTTCAAAATAAATTCCCGGTGAAATCTCTCTGTGTTCCCTTACATCCCTGATACGACGATTCCGTAACAGAAGTTCCTTGGCATGTTCCATTGCTTCTGTTTTTATTTCATGGGTGTTATCTAAAAGTTCTACCCACTTCGGCAGACGAAACAGCATTTCACTGACCGGAAATGCTGCCAGTAATTCCTCCAACACCGTAATCAGTTCGGATTTTCCGAGTTTCGTACAGTCCGTAGGAAGAACGGTCACATCATAACGCTCCGACAGTTCCTGCGCCAATTCCAAAGTTTCCGCGGCTTTCGGTCTTGCGGAATTTAATAACACAATGAACGGTTTTCCGAGACGCTTTAACTCTAAAATCGTCCGTTCCTCCGGTTCTGCATAGTTCTCTCTTCTTAACTCTCCGAAGGTTCCGTCCGCCGTTACCAGTACTCCCACCGTGGAATGCTCTCTGATTACCTTTCCCGTTCCGATTTCCGCCGCTTTTGTGAAAGGAATCTCCGTTTCCGACCAAGGTGTTTTAATCATTCGTTCCTTTTCGCCTTCCATATGTCCGGCTGCTCCCTCAGCCATATACCCCACACAGTCTACCAATCTGATTTTTACGTCCGTACCGTCCGGAAAGGTGATTTTGGCAGCCTCTTTCGGAATAAACTTCGGTTCTGTCGTCATAATCGTACGTCCCTGAGCGGATTGCGGCATCTCATCGGTTGCGCGTACCCGTTCCGCCTCCTCCGTCATCACCGGTAGTACCATCTCATCCATAAAATGTTTGATAAACGTGGATTTTCCTGTTCTGACCGGTCCCACAACACCTATGTAGATTTCTCCGCCGGTACGAAGCTTCATGTCTTTGTATAGATCAAACGTTTCCATAAAAAATCCCCCTTGGCTCTGCTGTTACAGTATATGCCAAAGGGGGGTTTTGTTATTCCCAACTGAGAGAACTATATTCCGTTACTTTTTCACGTACAAGCAAGTCCTTTAAGGCTTCCTTCGCCTCCTTGTTTTCGAACAGAACCGCATTGACCTGTTCCACAATCGGCATTTCCACGCCGTATTTTTCCGCAAGTGCCAGTGCTGCCTGAGCGGAGTTTACGCCTTCCACCACCTGACCGACCTCTTGCTTTGCTTCCTCCAAAGACTTTCCCTGACCCAGCAGATAGCCGGCGTTGTGGTTTCTGCTATGGGTACTGGTACAGGTTACAATCAAATCACCGATACCGGAAAGCCCTGCAAAGGTTTCATATTTTGCACCCATTGCCTCGCCCAGTCTTGCGATTTCCACAATACCGCGGGTAATCAAGGCTGCCTTCGTGTTATCACCGTAGCCGAGGCCGTCAATGGCTCCCGCCGCTAATGCGATGACATTTTTCAAAGAACCGCCGATTTCGATTCCCAGAACATCCGGACTGGTATATACTCTGAAATACTTATTCATGAACATATCCTGAATGTACATGGCAACTTCCTTCTCGGCAGCTCCTGCCACTACTGTCGTAGGAATATGTCTACTCACTTCCTCCGCATGACTCGGTCCGGAAATCACCGCCACCTTCGCCTGGGGAATTTCCTGGGAAATAATATCCGTCATAGTATATAAAGTACCGTGTTCAATTCCCTTTGAAGCATTCACAATAACGGTTCCTTCTTTGATATACGAAGAAATTGCATGAGACACTTCTCTTACAAAAGGAGAAATCACCGTATTTACAATCATATCAAGTCCGCCGGCCGCAGCATCTGCCAAATCATTGGTCAACTTCACGCTGTCAGGTAAAACAGCGCCCGGAAGATTCTTAATCTCGCTGCGGTTTGCCGCCAAAGCACCGGTCTCCGCTTCAAACTTCGACCAAAGAGTCACCTCATGACCGTTATTCGCCAGCAATATGGTAAGTGCGACCCCCCATGTACCGGCGCCCAATACCGTAACCTTTTTCATACCGTCCACCTATCCCATGCGTTTTATAAACGCATTTTCCTTTCATTCTTTCCATACATGCCGTCCCGGTTCACTTATACTCCGCCCGGGTCAAATTACCGATTATACTTCTTTCTCTTTAGCTTCTTCCGTTGTATCGATTTTCACCTTCTGTCCGATTTTATTCTCGGTACCGGAAAGAAGACGTTTGATATTCTCTCTGTGTGTATAGAACGCCAGTACCGCAAACACAATACTTAACGCCAGCATATGCCAGTCCCCCGGACGGGTAATCGCCACCCAGATAACAAACAATACTTCCATCACCAAAGACCCCAACGATACAAAACGGGTAATGGCAAGAATCACAAAAAATGTTGCGACACAAATCAAAAAGATTCGCCAGTCAAAGGTTAGAATCGTGCCCACAAGTACCGCAATTCCCTTACCGCCCTTAAACTTCAAATAGAACGGAAACGTATGCCCCAGCACCGCACCGAGCGCCGTATACAATCCCAACAAATCCGCATAAGGAACATCCTTAAAAAAGACGAATTTAATCAGTACTACCGGAATTGCGCATTTGAACACGTCGCCCAAAAGCGTAATCAACGCTGCTTTCTTTCCCAGCGTACGAAGAGCATTTGTGGTTCCCACATTGCCGCTTCCGTAGTTTCTGATATCCACCTTTTGAAACTTGCCGACAATATACCCTGTTGAGATACAGCCGAACACATAACCTAAAATCAAACAAATCGCAATACGCCAAATCATATTACTTATCCTGCCATTTCTGCTTTACTTATTTCGTTGCATCCTCGCGTTCTCTGATAATGAATTTCAAAGAAGTTCCCACGAAGCCGAAGGTGTCACGAATCTTATTTTCGATATAACGCTGATAGGAGTAATGCATCAGCTCCTTACTGTTTACAAACAACACAAAGGTAGGCGGACCTACAGCCACCTGGGTCATAAAGAAAATCTTAAGTCTCTTACCCTTATCGGACGGCGGCTGCTGTAAAGAGGTAGCCTCCATAAGGATTTCGTTCAGTACACCGGTCTGAATACGCAGGGTTCTGCTCTGGATGACAAGATCGATCTTCTCAAAAATCTTCGTCATACGCTGTCCGGTCTTTGCGGAAATAAACACAATCTCCGCATACGGAATAAAGGACAGAATCTCGCGGATACGTTCCGTCTGACGATAAATCGTCTTATCGTCCTTATCCTCTACCGCATCCCACTTATTCACCGCGATAATGATACCTTTCCCGCGCTCATGAGCAATTCCCGCAATCTTTGCATCCTGCTCGGTCACACCCTCCGTAGCGTCGATTACCACCACAACTACATCCGCGCGTTCCACCGCACTGACAGTACGCACGATACTGAAACGCTCGATTTCCTCTTTAATCTTATTTTTACGACGAAGTCCCGCCGTATCGATAAAAATATATTCCTTTTCCTCAAACTTTACTACCGTATCGATGGCATCACGGGTGGTGCCCGCAATATCCGATACAATGACACGGTTCTCACCGGTCAGCTTATTGATAATGGAGGACTTACCTACATTCGGCTTACCTACCACAGCAATCTTCGGAAGTTCTTCCTCCTCTTCACCATCTACCGGCTCTGGGAAATACTCCACAATGGCGTCTAAGAGTTCACCGAAACCGAGGCGGGACGCACCGGACACCGCAATCGGGTCGCCGATACCGAGGTTATAGAACTCGTATACATCCGCCTGCATCTTTTCGAAATCATCTACCTTATTCACCGTAAGAACCACAGGTTTCCCGGAACGGCGCAACATGTCAGCCACCTTAAAGTCCGCATCCACAAGGCCCATACGAACATCCGTTAAAAACACAATGACATCTGCCGTATCAATGGCAATCTGTGCCTGTTCCCGCATATAGGTCAGCATCTTATCCTTGGTCTCCGGCTCGATACCGCCGGTATCAATCATGGTGAACTTATAATTCAACCAGGTTACATCCGCATAAATACGGTCACGGGTCACCCCCGGATAATCTTTTACAATCGAAATACGTTCCCCCGCAAGGGCATTGAACAACGTGGACTTACCTACATTCGGGCGTCCCACGATGGCTACAATCGGATTACTCATTTCAGGAATTTATCCTCGCTTTCAAAAATCAACTACTCTATTACGGCCCGTACAAAAGCCTCTCCTTTTGATTTTACAATACCCACGCGGGTTTGTAAAGCCTTTTCCACATCGGAAATTTTTAAATCGTCCAAAAAAACATCTTCACCGCTGCGTAACATCACTTCCGGAAGAAGCAAAACATCCCCTAATTCCTTGTCTTTTAACTGCGCAATGATGTCTTGTCCCGTAACTAATCCGGCCACGGTGATGCTTTTTCCGAAGAAATCGTTTCGAATGTCAATTACGTTTGCCTCAATGTTCGGATATTTCTTTTGAATCTTTTCTACCTGCTCTTTTATCGTAGAAGCCGCAAGCTCGCCGGTAGCAAGGGTCAGTTTCCGAACTCTGTCATCTCCCTTACATTCCGTCAAATACTCGTCCACCTCTACATTTAACAAACGAATCATACCCACACCGTTTTCAAGCTGTGGATAGCCTTCGTAGTCTTCCTCCTCCGGCAGCGGCAGTCCCGCCAGCAAGTACCATTCGTCACTGGCATGGATCATACGGGTGCCGTAATGCTTCTGTATAATGTCCTGCCATTTCTTTATGGTACCGATGACCTCCAGCGCATCCTCCTTCGTAAAGGGTTCCACCTGTGCAAGGCCTTCACGGAACTTTGTCATCCCCATCGGCACCACGGAAACGCTTTGCATCAGCGGTAAATACGCCGTCAAATCGTGAATGGTCCTCTCCAGCTCTTCCTTGTCGTTATAGCCCTTACAAAGCACAATCTGCCCGTTCATCTCAAGGCCCGCATCATAAAAGCGCTTGATTTTATCCAGTGCCTCTCCCGCAAAACGGTTGTTAAGCATTTTACAGCGAAGTTCCGGATTTGTGGTATGCACGGACACATTAATCGGAGACAATTTATAAAACAAAATCCGCTCCATATCCTCTTCGGACAAATTGGTCAGCGTAATATAGTTTCCCTGTAAAAACGAAAGTCTTGCATCATCGTCCTTAAAATACAGTGTATCACGCATTCCGGTTGGCATCTGATCGATGAAACAAAAGATGCACTTATTCCTACAGGAACGATACTCATCCATGAGCCCGTCCTCAAATACCAGACCCAAATCCTCATAAGCATCCTTTTCGATTTCCAATTCCCATTCCTCGCCGTCCGGTTTCCTGATTAGAAGGACAATTTCCTCATCCTCCGACAAATACCGGTAATCGAACACGTCTTTAATCGGCTGTTCATTAATGGAAACCAACACATCTCCCGCTTCAATATCCAGTTCCTCGGCAATACTGCCAGGGAGAACTTCTTTGATTTTATGTTCCTGTAATTTCTTAGCCATACGAACCTCTTTTTCTGTGTAACTTCTGCAGGCTTTTTTCTGCAATTTTCAACTTTTCTATTTCTGTACCTACTGTCTTCTTTCAACTATTTGCAACCTTTTTCTATGCTCCGGTTACCGCTTCTTCTCCGGGTCGCTTCTCAGCTACTCCTCGGCAAGCATGAGAAATCCCGCCAGACTTCCTCTGTCGTTTCCCTGTACTCTGTGAGAAAATAACACATCGGAATGACATTTGGTACAAACACCTCCGATAACAATATTCTCAGGTTTTACTCCTGCCTGCTCCAATATGATACGGTTCACCTGCCACAAATCCAGTTGGCAAGTGCCGTTTTTCTTCTGTTCCTCTGTCTGCGTAGTAGCTTGCGAAAACTCCTTCGTAAACAATTCAGCCACCTCACCGCCTACGGTATAACACTCTCCGCAAATAGATACCCCGATATAAGCCTCGATATTTGACCGCTTGCTACCGAACTCTTTTTCCATGGCCTGTACCGTCTTTTCGGCAATCCTCCCGATGGTCCCGCGCCAGCCCGCATGGGCCGTACCGATAGCCTTTGTCACCGGATCATAGAAAAACACCGGCACGCAGTCCGCGCCGAACACCGCCAATGCTACTCCCGGCTCGTTGGTAATCTGGGCATCCACGCAATCGTAATCCCGTGCTTTTACGATTCCTTTGCCGCAATCCGCCTTGGTTGCCCTCCGCACCACCGTATCGTGCACCTGGTCCGGCAATACCACCTGCTCCTTAGAAAAGCCCATAGCTGAACAAAGCCTGTCATAATTCGTGAGGACATTTTCGTCCGCATCTCCACGGCCGAAACCGAGATTCATACTTGAAAAACACCCTGTACTGACACCGCCTACTCTTGTAGAACAGCCGTGTTTTACGCCCGGATGTGCCGCCAGACGCTTAAAATATAAAAACGGGACCAAAGTGTCCGAAACACCAATTTCCTTTGTGGAAAGAATTTCTAATTTCAGGTTCATTCTTCCGCTCCTATCATTTTATTCCGTTATATAATCTTTCAACTACTTATCATTCCATAACTGATCCGCAACAAATACAACCTACATCCAAAACGCATTCTCCGTAATTCGTATCTTATCCCCTGTCACCCCTGCCACATCAAACCGGCACGGTGTATCAAAGGGGATCCGGTTCTTATACATATAATACTGCGCTGCAGCAATGATTTTCTTCTGCTTCCGATAATCCACTGCTTCTTCCGGCACTCCGTACCGTTCATCGGCACGGTATTTCACCTCGATAAATACCAGATAACCGTCCTTTTTCGCAATCAAATCAATCTCGCCATGCTTCGTATAAAAGTTCCGGGCAACAATCTCATAATCCAGCTTCTTCAAATACTCCTGTACCTTGGTTTCCTGCTCGGTTCCCACCCGACGACGATTCCAATCGGTTGATTTATGCTCCGAATCCTTCTTCTCTGTCATTAACTCCTCCCAAAATTACAACGCATTACAAGGCATCCTTAACCTTCCCTTTAATTTTATCCACCTTATCCACGAACAGCAGCACCTCCGCCACCACCTCATAAAGCTCTGGCGGTATGGCATCGCCGATTTCAAGTTTAGACAACGTCCCTGCCAGCTTGTCGTCTTTGTGAATCGGTACATTCTCCTCCTCGGCACGTTCAATAATCTTCTCTGCCACATAACCGCGGCCGGAGGCCACAATCTTCGGTGCCTCTTCGGAAGGTTCGTATTCCAGCGCAACCGCTATTTTACTCTTTTGTTCCTCCATCGGGGCACCTCCTTTCGCTACTATAAGAATAACAAATAAATAATGCTATGTCAAAACATTTGTAATGACATAGCATTATAGTAGTATCAAAGTAAGCTTGTGAGTCTTTCTCTTTTTATTTTCTCTTTTTCCAAAGGCCCACCATGAAACCCGACAACAAAGTTACAAAACCGATTCCTGCCAAAACCCACGATTTAAAATCTTTCTTGGACTGAGAAGGCTTAGATTCTATCGGTTTCTTCGTAATATCGGGTTCAGCATTTGTGACAACCTCAACCGATTCCTCCGGGTCCTCAGCTGCCTCCGGTGTCTGTGTCACCTTAGGATTCGCCGTTGCCGAGGGTGCAGATGTTGCTGATGTTAAAGGTGTCGCCGTAGGTGTTTTTGTTCCCTCAGGTGTCACCGTCGGTGCAGGTGCCGCTGTCGGCTTTGACACCACTGTCGGAACAGGCGTCGCTGTCGGCTTTGACACCACTGTCGGAACAGGCGTCGCTGTCACCCTTCCGGATTCGCGAATTTCCGCCAACAATAATCTGTTATTCGGCAAAGTATTTTTGTTATCAAATTTTACGGTAGGGTCTTTCCCTGCAACAAGATAATTATCATTGTCATACATCGCCAGACAAATAAATGTATCATCCTCAACCGTTCCGTCATATTCGAACAAAAAAGTCCTTTCCTCTTCATCTCGGAAAGACCCCTTCTCTATTATTACCGGTACCCCGAAGTTGCCCAGCTTGTTTTCGTCCTTGTCCGTAAGCTCCGCAGCAAGCTTAATATTGAAAAATGCAGGTGCCAGACCGGTGTTTTTAATCTTAACAAGAAGTTTGTTTCCGTTTCTCTTTGCAGAAGTTACCGTGAAATTATAACCCAAACGATTATTCATTTCCTCAACCAGCTCTTTTTGTTCGTTGTAAAACTCAAAGCTGTGATGACTATCCTGGTCAAAGGCATAGATGGACAAATGAGATATCTCAATGGTTTCCCGGAACCGTTGCGGTGTCCATCTTAAATAATGCTTATCATAGTCCTTCACAAT
>CALBKM010000034.1 GCA_937895705.1 uncultured Clostridia bacterium | reverse complement strand
CGTTAGTGTGACAAAGTCAACAGGGTAATTTATTTTCTTTACAAAAAAAATAAAAAAAGTTACAATAAAAGTGTAGTTTTCCCAAAATAATCCTTAGTATATAAATGAAGGAGGTGATACAGGTGTTAGATGAAGAGATCGTCGAGCTGTTCTTCACGAGGTCCGAAGATGCGCTTAAGGAACTCAAAGCAAAGTACGGCAAGATCTGTCTGCAGACTTCATATAACATTCTGGACAATTACTTCGATGCAGAAGAATGTGTAAATGATAGTTATCTCGGCGTATGGAATGCCATTCCGCCGACGAGACCGGACCCGTTGCTTACGTATGTACTTAAAATAGTAAGAAATGTGTCACTGACCCGTTATCAAAAGAATCATGCTCAAAAGCGAAACAGTTCTTATGATGTAGCGGTGGAAGAACTGGAAGAGTTTTTGGTGTCTCCGGACAGTGTAGAGGGAACGATGGAATTGAAGGAATTGACAAGCGCAATCGAAAGTTTTCTGGATTCACTGAACGAACTGAACCGGGTAATCTTCGTTCGAAGATATTGGTTCTATGATAACTATATGCAGATTGCAAAGAAGGTAGGTTTGTCGGAGAAAAATGTGTCGGTAAGACTTACACGCTTGAGAAAACAACTAAAGGATTATTTAGAAGAAAGGGGAAACTTCCTATGAAGAAAAATAAGATGGCGGAAGCTATCGATAACGTAGATGATAAGTATCTTGTGGAAGCCGCAAGTTATAAGGCAAAGAAGCGCAGTATGAATCCGGCGGTAATCAGTCTTGTGGCAATGGCCGCATGTTTGGTTCTGGTTTTCGGAATCGGTATGTTCCGTAACAAGCAGTCGGAGCAGACCGGTGTTGCAGAGGCGGCAACCATTGTATCCATTGATGTCAACCCGAGTATCGAACTTTCGGTAAACAAGCATGACAAGGTAACGTCCGCAGTGGCATTGAACGAGGATGCAAAGGTTGTGCTGGACGGTATGGATTTGAAAAATGTGGATTTGGATATTGCGTTAAATGCGATTATGGGGGCGCTTTTAAAGAACGGATATCTGGATGAAGTGTATAATGCGGTGAATATTTGTGTCGAGGATGACGACACGGAGCGCGCAAGCGCATTGGGAGAGAAAGTTTCAAGCGAAATCAGCAGTATTTTTGATGAAAAGGATTTAATCGGCGGAGTAAATACCCAGTTGTGCGGCAAGGATGACGAAACGAAGAAGCTTGCGGACAGCTATGGGATTTCTGTCGGAAAGCTGAATCTGGCACAGCAGGTATCGGAAAATATGAATATCGACCTGGATGTGGCGGTAACTTTTTCCATCTCCGAATTGTGGGATCTTATGGAGGCGGAAAGTGTAGAGTTGATTTCCAAGGATGATGCGCTTTCGGTTGCGTTAAAGGATGCGAATGTGTCCGTTGGGGATCTTTCCTTTGTAGGTCAGAAGATTCAGGAGTCTGCCGGAGTGTTTACTTATATTGTAAAGTTTACGGTAGGCGACACCATGGAATACGAGTATAAGATCAACGCGGTAGACGGTACAATTATTACCTGCGAGTTTAAATTGATTACGAAGGAAGAAGAACCGGAAGCAACCGCAACCCCTGTGCCGACTGCGACGCCGGAACCGACTGCAACGCCTGTGCCGACTGCTACTCCGGAACCGACCGCAACGCCGGAACCGGGTGTAACTCCGGAACCGACCGCGACCCCGGAACCGACCGCAACTCCGGAACCGACCGCCACTCCGACCCCTGTGCCGACCGCAACGCCGACTCCGGTTCCGGTACAGGAAATTACAAAGATTCAGGCAATGAATCTTGCCTATGCGGATGCGGGAGTAAGCAGCAGTGATGCGAAGCTCACAAAGCTTTCCTATCTTGCAAAGGACAGAGAGTATCATGTTGAATTCTCCGTAGGATTGTTTGATTATGTATATATTCTGGATTCCGTAGACGGACGTGTAATTCGTAAGGAAATGTTTGATAATACCGAAGTTGAGTCGCCGGAAGACAGTACGGTGACGGATTCCAAGATAACCGCAGACAAGGCGTTGAATCTTGCACTTGAAAAAGCAGGAGTGCAGATGGCGGATCTGACCTCTTGTGATATTAAGTATCACAACAAGAAGGACGGTGCGGAGTTTAAGATTCACTTCCATGTGGATAAGGACCATTACGAGTATATCGTAGATGCCGTTACCGGTGAGGTTACGGAAAAGAAGGCACCGCATGAGAAGGAAGAAAAGCCTGCCCCGGAAAAGCCGGTGCCGCCGCACGAGAAGGAAAAGGAAGAGTCCAAGGTGACCATTACTTTTGAGGATGAGGACAAGGATGTAACTTTAGTTACTCCGGAACCGACAAAGAAGCCGGGTCCGGTACCGCCGCATGAGAAGGCAGAGAAACCGGCAGGACCGAAGGATGCAAAAGTAACGGTAACTCTGGAAAAGTAAGAATGCTTTAAATAATATGGTATTATGGAAAGAGGCTCCTTTCGTCGGGGAAAGGGGCCTCTTTGTTGTGTGCTTCGGGGCTATTTACTTTTTAATAAGAAGGTGATATAATTATAACAGAGATTTATTGCGCAAAACACAAGAGGAGGCGATTAACTTGGGTAGGTTTAATCGTAATGTAAGTACTAATTTAATACATATAGTCAGTGATTGTTGCTTGATGGTTGCGGCTTTTTTGGTGGCAACGTTGATTGCGGGACTGAACCCGTATGAGTCCCTGGAGATGTACGGACCGGTTGCTGCGGTGTTTATGTTAATTTTTGTGATGGCGAATAAAGATGCGAGAACATACAATGTTACCACTTTCTTTTATGTGGACAGAACCCTTCGTACCATTACAAAATCCTTTCTCATTGCTTTGGTACCGGTTGCTTTGGTAGTGATAGACTATGTTTCCAAGCATTCCTTTGATATACGGTTTTATGTTTCTTATGTGGTGGCTTCGTATATTTTGATTGTAATCGGTGCCTTTGTGGTTCGTTTTATTGCCACACATTTTAAGATTAATGCGCCGCGTGTGTTGCTGGTGGGTGACATTGACCGGTTCGGTACGTTTAAGAAGTATTTGTTTAAAAGTAACACCTCTATAAAGTTAATCGGATATGTGAGTATGGACGAGAATCCGGATGACCGGTATTTGGGAAGCGTTTCGGAGCTGGAAAAGATTTTACAGGAGCATGCCATCGGCCAGGTGTATATTATGCATCGTAAAAGCGATATGGTAGATGTGCAGGAGTATATCGATATTTGTCTGGATATGGGTGTTTCCGTCCGTGTTATCGTAAAGCTGTATCAGGCCCACGGAGCCCAGCGTTATGTCAGCAGCGTGGGAACGTATCCGGTAGTGACATATCACAGAGTCTGCCTGGATGATGCTTCCAGAGCATTGAAACGAATCGTGGATATTGTGGGCAGTCTGATCGGAATTATTCTGTTTTCTCCGATCATGCTTGTCACGGCGATTGCGATTAAGCTTGATTCCAAGGGACCGGTTATTTTTAAACAAAAGAGAGCCGGTGTTAACGGGAATATATTTATGATGTATAAGTTCCGCAGTATGTGCGTGGATGCCGAGGAATTGAAGGCAAAGCTGCAGGAACAAAACGAAGTAAAAGACGGTATGATGTTTAAGATAAAGGAAGATCCGCGTATTACAAAGGTGGGAAAATTCATTCGTAAGACAAGTATCGACGAGCTTCCGCAGTTTTTTAACGTGTTGTTCGGAAGTATGAGCCTTGTGGGGACAAGACCGCCGACTTTGGATGAGGTGGAGAAATACGAGCGTTCTCACTGGCGCAGAATGAGTATTAAGCCCGGAATTACGGGAATGTGGCAGGTGAGCGGTCGCAGTCAGATTACCGATTTTGACAAGATTGTGGAGCTTGATACGGAGTATATCGATAAATGGAGTATATGGCTTGATTTTAAGATTATGATTAAGACGGCGTTCTCTCTGTTGCAGAGAAAAGGAGCGTACTAAGAGGGAACGGCGAATGTTTACGGAAGGAGGAGCCACATGGAAAAGCAGGTAATTCATGTTCGGATGTTTCATTCGATGGAATTGGAATATAACGGTCATGTGATTAAAAATATGGATAACCGCTCACAGAAATTGTGGCTGATTCTTGCGTATATCATTTACTTCCGGAAAAAAGGGGTATCCCAGGAGGCACTTTTGTCCGCAATATGGAACGGGACGGAATCCGGCTCCGGGGTGTTAAAAACAGCTTTGCATCGTGTCCGCGGAATGTTGGCGGAGGCGTATGACGAGGAGTTCGGCAAAGAATTTTTATGCTGTCGCAATAAGATGTATTCCGTGGGGGAGGTATATACTCTCGTTTGCGACGTGGAGGAGTTTGACTGTTTTGTGAGACTTGCCAGACAGGCGAAAGATGAGGAAGAACAGTTCGGTTTTTATAAAAGTGCCTTTGAGTTGTACCGGGGAGAGTTTCTGAACTCGTTTGCGGAGATGCCGTGGGTGACTCCGTTACAGGTGTATTACCACAACCTGTATCTGGAAGTGGTATGCTCCATGCTGGAAATATGCGAGAAGAAGAATTGCTTCGAAGAGGCCATCGAGATTTTACGACGGGCACAAGAGGTAGAAAAATACGAAGAAGTCCTTTATGTATATCAGATGAGATATCTTCTTCGTATCGAACAACATAAAGAAGTTATGAAGGTATACAAACAGCTGAGCGATATGATGGCGGAACATTTCGACGAAAAGCCTTCGGAGGAAGCAAAGTCGATTTATTACGAAGCAATGTATGCCCTGAGTACGAAACTGGTAGACATCGATGAGATTCCGGAGCTTGTCAAAAAGCGTGATACCAACAGGAAGGCGATGTACTGTGAATTTGATTTCTTCAAGGAGTTGTATCATTCCTATTCCGAGGGAATCATGCGAAGCAAACAAGAAATCTGTCTTGCGATGATAGATATTACGGACATTCAGGACAGACTTCTTTCCAAAAGAAGTCTGGCGTGCTGTGTTGCGAATTTGAAAGAGATTTTATGCAAAAATCTTCGCTCGGGAGATATTGTATCCATGTGTTCTCCGTGTCAGTTTGTTTTGCTTTTGCCGAATGCGAAAGAAGCGGATGTGGAGATGGTAGTGGAGAGAGTGAAAAAAGCATACTTTAAAAAATATGTACACTCTCCGGCAAAACTGACCAGTTATGTAAAGAAAGTAGTTTCCGTTACGGAAGGCGGTAATTAACGAAAGGAGGAACTCCTATGAAGAAGTTGACAAAAGCGGCAATAGGATTATTGGTGGTTTGCGCGGTGGCATTGTCCGGATACGGACTGCTTTGCGTGACGGGCGCCGGGGAAGCGGATTCCAAGGTGTTGGTTCCGGAGGCGGCGGGGACTGCCGTGAAGGAAAACGACAAAATGGTAATCGATTATTCCAATGCCTCCAAAGGATATGTGATGGTAAAGTATTTGCAGGATACGGAAAGTAAGCTGAAGGCTCAGGTGAAGGGACCGGAAGGTACCACCTATACGTATACGCTGACGCCGAAGGAATGGGCGGCGTTTCCGTTGACGGAAGGTGACGGAAAGTACAAGGTGTCCGTATTCCGGAATGTGTCCGGGAATTCTTACGCTACGATGGGTTCCAAGACTGTTAAGGTGACGCTGGAAGATCCGATGCTTCCGTTTTTAACGGCGAATCAGTATGTGGATTACACGGAAGAAACGAAATGTGTAAAAGAAGCCGCAAAGATTTGTAAGGGAGCGGAGACGGAGCTTGATAAAGTAAACGAGATTTATAAATGGACCATTAAGCGGTTCAGTTACAGTAAGATTAAGGCAAAAACGGTAGAGAGCGGATATGTTCCGAATCTGGATGAGGTATATAAGTCCAGAAAGGCCATTTGTTTTGACTACGCGTCCACCATGGTTGCGATGTTGCGCAGTCAGGGTGTGCCGACAAAGCTGGTCATCGGTTACAGCGGTTCCGCGTACCATGCATGGCTCAGTGTGTATACCAAGGAGAGCGGCTGGATTACCGGTGTGGTTTACTTCGACGGAGAACAATGGTGTCTGATGGACCCGACTTATGCGGATACCGCGAAGTCCGAAGAGGAATTTAAGGAATATATCGGGGATTCCACGAATTATACCCAGAAGTACATATATTAAATTGGGCGGCGGAAGAAGGAAGAGTATGAGAAAGAATGAATTTTCAACCGAATACATATCTGTATTTTGTTTGCAAATGTCGTTGCTGTTACATGCAGGTATTTCTTTGGCCGACGGCGTACATCTTCTGGCAGAGGATGAGACGGACAAGAACTGTCGTAACGTGTTGACGGGGCTGACGGATTTGTTGGATGAAGGAAAGACCATATCCGAGGCAATGAAAGAAACCGGTGCGTTTCCGCAATATGTCATTCATATGACCGAAACAGGGGAAAGTACCGGACGTTTGGAACAGGCCTTTCGTTCCATGGCGGATTATTACGACGGACAAAAGCAGTTGGGAGACCGGATAAAGAATGCGGTTACGTATCCGCTTGTTTTGCTTGGGCTGATGCTGGTGATTATCGGGATTTTGCTTGTAAAGGTGTTACCGGTTTTTAATAAAGTTTATGAGCAGCTGGGCGGTTCCATGGAGGGACTTGCGGGAGGCTTATTGTTGACGGGGCAGGGATTAAAAAGTGCGCTGCCTGTAATCGGCATTGTGATTGCGGTGTTGTTTGCAGCGGGCGTGATTGTGTATTGCCACAAGGGCCTTCGGAAGGGAGCCCTGACCGTCGGTAAAAAACTGACTTCGGGGTGGCGTATTGCAAAGGAAATCAGTGTTTCCAGATTTGCTGCGGCAATGTGTATGGGGATGTCCAGCGGACTCCAGACGGAGGATGCCCTGGATTTGGCGGCTTCTTTTCAGCAGGATGAGCCGAAAACAGCGGAACGGTACGAGCGATGCCGTCAGTTGCTGGAAGACGGTCAGACGTTACCGGAAACGCTCCGGGAGACGAAGGTGCTGGAACCGATGTATTGCAGGATGCTGGCGTTGGGAGAAAAGAGCGGTACCGCAGATTCGGTGATGGGAGAGATTGCACGTCGTTTGGAAGAGAAGGCGCGGAATTCCGTGGAAAATCTGGTAAGTAAGGTAGAACCGACGATTGTAATTGCGGCATCTTTGTTGGTCGGCATTATTTTGTTGGCGGTGATGTTGCCGTTAATGAATATTATGACCTCGATCGGATAGGTGAAAAATGGTGAGAAAGCGCAGAAATGCATTTACGGAAACGTTAAAAATGTTGTTGGTTCCGGCTGTTGTAATCGGTATTCTTTGCTATGTACTGGCGGCGGTAGGCCGGGTGGAACAGGGACAACAAAGGGAAAACGAAAAGAGAGTACAGGATACGATAAAAAAAGCGGTGGTAAACTGTTATACAATCGAAGGGGTGTATCCCGCCACACTGGAATATGTGGAGGAGCATTACGGTTTGATTGTGGACCGTGACCGGTATGATGTGTTTTATGAAATATTTGCGGACAATATAATGCCGGAGATAACCGTAATACCGAAAAAGAATTAAAGGGAAAACAGATGAAAAACAGAGCAAAAAAACACGAAATCGACAGTGCCTTTGTGCTGTTATTGTTCACCCTGTTCGCAGGCTGTATTTTAATGGTACTGTTGTTGGGAACCTCTTCCTACGAGAAAATCGTAAAAAGAGACACAAAAGCGTATAATGCAAGAACCGGAGTGCAGTATATTGCGGCAAAACTGCGACACGGGGATACGTCTGACTGTGTGCAGGCGGGTTCTTTTGCGGATAAAAATAATACGGAAGCGGATGAAATTCCAACTCTGTATCTCGGAATGAGTGCAGAGGGGGAATTTTATTATACAAAAATATATTTTTATGACGGTTATATCAGGGAACTTTTATGTGCGGAGGATGATGAACTGGATCCGGAGGACGGACAGGAAGTGTTGAAAGCCACTTCTTTTTCCGTGAAACAGGACGGGAACCTGATTTCGATAAGCGTGGGGGATGAAGAAGGCGAGGTACACAAGCTTTCTTTATCGGTTCGGAGTAACGGGGAGGTGCAAAATGAGTCAAAAAAGTAAGTCGCCGTTGGCCTTGATGGAACAAGCCGTTATGATTCTTGTGTTTGCGGTGGCAGCCACTCTTTGCGTACAGGCCTTTGTGAAGGCAGATACGTTATCAAAGGGTCTGTATGATCGGGACAGAGCTGTAAATGTCAGTCAGACGGTTGCGGAAAGTGTGAAGGCAAAGCACGGAGACCTGCAGGCTGTGGCGGACATGTATCTCGGCAAGGCCGGTAACGGAGAATTGCTTCTGTATTATAACGAAACGTGGGAAAACGAATCGGAAGCGGTGGCTTATGAGCTGCGCTTAGTATGCGGAGAAAGCGACGGATATGTAACTTCGGCGGAAATACAAGTAACAAAAGCAAAAGACGGGGAACTTTTATTTTCCCTGCCGGTAAGCTGGCAGGAGGTGCAGAATGAATAAGGAGAAAAGAAGGTTGCCGTTTACGGGAGGGAGTTCTCTGCTGGTTATTTTTTCGGTACTTTGTCTGACTGTATTTGCGATGTTGGCGCTCAGTACGGTGAAAGCGGATTTGCGGATGGCGGATGCCTCCGTTCAGGCAATCGGGGAGTATTATCTGGCTGACTGCCGAGCGGAAGAAATATTGGGAGCACTGCGAAGGGGAGAAATTCCGGAGGGAGTCGTGTATGAAAACGACAGGTATGCGTATTTGTGTCCGGTATCGGATACACAGGCATTGAGTGTGGTGGTTTACGTGAATGCAGAGAAATATGAAGTGCTGCAATGGAAGGTATTGGTGACGGAACAGTGGAGCCCGCAGGAGTATTTGAACGTGTGGACTCCGGAAACGGAGGATTAGTATGGCAATGATTGTACCGTATTTGGAGCGGGCGGTAAAAGAAGGAGCTTCGGACGTTTTTGTGGTGGCCGGCGGTGCGGTCAGTTACAAAAAGAACGGACAGCTTTTGCCGATGGATTCGGCAAAACTGACGCCGGATATGACACAGGAGCTGATTACGGGATTATATTGTGTTGCAAACCGTGAGAAAGAGCTGTTTGATAATATGGGAGACGACGATTTCTCTTTTGCAATAGAAGGACTTGCAAGATTCCGTGTCAACGCATATCGCCAGAGAGGCTCTTTGGCGGCGGTAATCCGTATTGTGGCATTTGAAATTCCTTCTTATAAGGAACTGGGGATTCCGGATGAGGTAATGTGCGTAGCGGAGCAACAGCATGGAATGGTTCTGTTTTCGGGAACGGCGGGAAGCGGAAAATCTACCACACAGGCCTGTATTATCGATAAAATAAATCATACGAGGAACGGGCATATCATTACATTGGAGGACCCGATTGAGTATTTGCACAGGAATAATACTTGTTTAATCAGCCAGAGAGAGATTGCCATCGATACGGATAATTATCTTTCCGCGTTGCGGGCGTGCCTGCGTCAGGCTCCGGATATTATCCAGTTGGGAGAGATGCGAGACTTTGAGACCATTTGTACAGCGGTGACAGCGGCGGAAACCGGTCATCTTTTGCTGGCTACGTTACATACAAAGGGCGCGGTGAACACCATTGACCGAATCATCGATACGTTCCCGTCCCATCAGCAGACGCAGATTCGAATTCAGCTGTCCATGGTGTTGAATACGGTGGTTTCGCAACAGCTGGTGCCGGCAAAGAACGGCGGTATGGTGCCTGCCTTTGAAGTAATGAACATGAACAGCGCGATTCGTAACATGATTCGCGACAGTAAGAATTATCAGATTGATAATGTAATACAGGCTTCGGCAGCGGAAGGAATGATATCCATGGACCAGTCATTGCTTCGTTTATACCGGGACGGTGTGATAACTGCGGAAACCGTAGTAGGCTATGCGGTAAATGCGGAACAGGTAAAAAGAAAGTTATAATCTCAAAAAGAAAAAATTTAACAAATGAACGTTTTTTTCAAAATGTAACTCGAAATGTAACTCCGAACTATTATACTGAGGTTAAATCGAGGGTAGAAACCAGATGATGTACTTGTATTATTGTTCGGAGGAATCGACATGAGAAAAAGCAAAAAAATTGCAGCAAGAGTAGCAGCAAGCGTATTGGCCATGGCGTTGATAATGAGCAATGCAGCGTATGGAGCACCGGTAAACGCGTTTGCGGAAGAAAACGGAACAAACGTATTGGATGTTTTGGATACGGAAAAGAATGTGAATTTAAAGGACGCGGAAGCAAAGCTTACGGAGTCCGGTGAAGAGCTTCGGAAAGCTGTGGATGCAGCGAAAGCAGCAGAGGAAGCAGCGAAAGATGCTGAAGATGCACAGAAGGCAGCAGAGGACGCAAAGAATACTGCAGAGGATGCGGTAAAGGAGGCAGAGCCGACGGTAAACAATAAGGCTGAGGTCGCTGGAGAAGCAAAGGAAACCGCAGAGAGCGAAAAGCAGAATGCGGCGGACAATGCAACTAAGGCAGATGAAACAGCAAAGGATGCCGAAGACAAGGCACAGGCTGCGGAAGATAAGGCAACCGATGCAAAGGGTGCTGCAACCGATGCCCAGGGCAAGGCTGATGCTGCGTTAAAGGAGAACGAAGCAGCAAAGGACAGCGCAGATGTTGCAAAGGGAAATGCGGAAGCTGCAGAGGATGAGGCTGTTGCAGAGGCAGATAAGGCCGAGGATGCATTAAATCGTGCGAACAATGCTGCATACAGCGATAGGGCGAACGTGATTGCAAAGGAAGCAGGTGAGGCTGCAGAGGCAGCACAGGCAGCAGCAGACAATGCAAGCGCAGAGGCAGTAGAAGCTCAGAAAGAGTATCAGGCAGCTTTAGATGCTTATACGAAGTTATTGGCTGCTCAGAAGGAAGAAAAGGAAGCAAACGAAGCATATAACGGTGCGGCTGCGGACGCAGACAACGCAGTAACCGATGCTAAGAATGCAGAGAATGCATATAATCAGGCAAAGCAGGATGCGGCAGATGCACAGGCAGCAGCAGAAGCCGCAGAGAAGGCAGCAGCAGAAGCGGCTCAGGCGGCAGCAGATGCAAAGAAGGCTGTAGAAGATGCACAAAAAGTGGCACAGGAGGCTGCAAAGGTAGCAGCAGATGCAAAGAAGGTAGCAGCGGATGCGGCAAAAGTAGCAAAGGATGCCGAGGATGCAGCAATTAAAGCAGCCGAAGATGCTGCAGTAAAGGCCGGTGAAGCAACCGGGGATGCGGTGAAGGCTGAGAATGATGCACAGAAGAAGGTTGAGGATGCGACCGAAGAGTTCTATAATAAGTCGGAAGAGTTAGAAGACAAAAAGACCGAAGAAGAAACCGCAAAGACTGCGAAGGATAACGCAGAGCAGGCTGTAACGGATGCAAAGCAGGCAGTAGTAAATGCCGAGCAGGCAGTAAAGGATGCAAACGATGCAGTGACAAATGCAGAGCGGGTTGTAACGGAGAAGAACAACGCGGTAGTTGCCGCACAGCAGGCAGTAGAAGTAGCCGAGGCTGCAAAGGAAGATGCAGAGCTGGCACTGGAAGAGGCAAAGCAGAATCTGGAGTCCGGTGACGGTAATAATGCCGGCGCGCAGGAAGTATATGACAACGCATTAGAAGCGTTCAATAAGGCAAGCGAAGCTTTGACTGCGGCAAACAAGGCTTTGGAAGAAGCGAATACCGCAAAGTCCCAAGCGGAAAGCAATAAGTCTGCTGCAGAGAGCGCAAAGTCTGAAGCGGCTGGTCTTTTACAGGAGAAGGAAGACGCTTATAACGAGCTTAACACCGAGTACAATCAGAAGTTAGCAGAGCTCGAGAAGGAAATCAGCAATGCAGAGGATGAGGCTACCGCAGAGGAAAAGAAGGAAGAGCTGATTCAGACCGTAATTAAGAACGAGTGCAACGCTACGGAAGTGGGAACGGAAGAAGACGAGAACGGAAATAAGTATTACAAGGCTGACGATAAGTACTATGCAGTAGAGGAAAAGGAAGACGGAAGCGTTAAGGTTTATGAGTATACGAAGACGGTGACTCAGGATGTGGAGTATGTTACGGAGGAGAAAAATGCAACCGGCGCTCTTAGGGATGCAAAGCAGTATCTCGGAAAAGATAATCTTGTGATTATCGGTAAAAATCTTTTCGGTGCGGATCGTGAACTCTTCTATGACGAATATGCAGAAAGATTCTACTATATTTCCACAATTTTATTCGGCGCAAAGTCTTATATTTTTGATAATAACAGAGAAATTGAAGTAACCTACACCGAGACCACCTCTCGTGAAGTAGAGCGTATTTCTTACGAAAAGACCGACGATAAGGCAGACGGTAGTTATGAGAAGGTAGGTGCAACACTTAACGATGCCGATCAGGCTTACAAGGATGCACAGAAAGCATACGATGATGCAAAAGAAGCATTAGAGGATGCAGAGGATGCATTGGGCACCGCACAGACCGAGCAGAAGGCAAAGCAGGAAGCGTATGATGCTGCAGACAAAGCAAAGCAGGATGCGGAAGATGCATTAAAGGATGCTTTCGGAGATTTGGACGATGCAAAGACGGAGTATAATAAGCTGAAGGATGCGTATGATGCATACTATGGCGGCGAAAACGGAGAAGAAGGTTCCGATTACGCAAAGGAGAAAGTGGAATTGGAGCGGAAGCTTGCGGAGGCACAGCAGGCGGTGACGGATGCAGAGCAGGCACAGCAGGATGCGCAGACTGCGGCAAACAATGCGCAGGCAGCAGCAGATAAGGCACAGGAAGATTTAGAGAGTGCAAATGAAGTTTTAACGAAGGCACAGACTGATTATAACAATGCCGTACAGGTAACCCAGGAAGCACAGGCTGCAAAGGATCAGGCCGAGGCAGAAAAGAAGGCAGCCGAGGATGAGCAGAGCGAAGTAAATAATCTTGCTAAGGCATTAAAGGAAGCAGCAGAGCAGGCGAAGAAGGATGCAGAGGCTGCGCAGAAGGCCGTAGCAGAAGCAGATGCCGCAAATAAAGCAGATGATGCTGCAGATGCAGCAGAAGCGGCAGCAAAGGCAGCAGAAGAAGCAGCAAAGCTTCAGGAGCTTGCAAAAAAGGCTGCAGAGCTTGCAAAGAAGGCAGAAGAGGCAGCAAAGGCAGCGGAAGAGGCAAAGAAGGCAGCAGACAAGGCAGCAAAGGCAGTTGCCGATAAGAAAGCAGCTGTAGAGGATGCGGTAAACGCAGTAGAGGCCGCAAAGGATAACGTAGATGCATTAAAGGAAAATCCGAAGGTAAGTGATGACGTAGTTGCGGAAGCAGAGCGTGTGCTTGCGGAGGCAGAGCAGGCAAAGAAGGATGCGCAGACCGCAGCTGATAATGCACAGGATGCAGCAGACAAGGCAGCAAAGGCTTACGAAGATTCCTTAAAACGAGTAGAAGATATGCGTGCTTGGGAAGAAGAGATGAGAGAAGCTTACGAAGAGTGGAGGGACTCTCAGGAGACGGAGATTGAGGATGAAGAAGTTCCGTTGTCCGACTTCAATAACGAGGACGGTAAGGAAATCAAGACCGAAGGCGATGACAGCTACGTATACGATGAGGACGGCAATCCGGTAGAGAACGAGTTCACCGTATTCGAAGATGAAGACGGCAACATTTACATGGTATTTTCCGGTGAGAACGGAAAGATTGTGAAGAACACCTTTATCGTAGAAAGCGAGGATGGCGAGTATGTACTTGTTGCTCCGGAAGATATGAATGCGGATAAGGATATCGACTTTAACGAAGTGTTCGTATACTGGGCAGACAAAGACGGAATCATTGCTCGCGACGAAGATTTTGAAGTGCTGGACTATATTTACACCGCGGATGAAGAGGGTGTGATTACCTCCAGAAAAGAGAAGTAAATAGGGGAAGTATGTTAGTATAAAAGACTCCGATAACGGGCAACTGTTATCGGAGTCTTTGTTTGTATGAATATCTGTTTAAATTTATTGACAAAAACAAAAAAAGACTATCATTTTCTGCGAAAATGTGGTAGAATACAAACATAAATAAAAATATGCGTAATTATACAAAATATATCCGGTTGAAAGTTCGGAAGGACAGAACAGACGAAGGAGGAACGGGGCTATGAAGAAGGAAAAGGCAGTACCGAAAGTAAAAGAGAAGAACGATAAGAAGCAGATGTTGCCGAAGGTAAAACAGAAAAAGAGAGAAACCCCGGGTATGGGTAAAATCGACAAAATAGGGAAGCTTCATTCCATGCAGACCAAGGTAAGCGCATTGGTGATTTTGGGTGTGGTAGTTGCCGTTGCGGTAACTATTTTGATTATGGTGTCTTATGTAAAAGATCTGGTCATCGATTCCGCTTACGGTAAAATGTTAAATATGGCGACTTCCTACGGTAAACTGATTGACAAGGAAGAGGAAAACATCAATGACGGAATTAAGCAGTATACAGGCCTGACAACAGAACAGTTTACCGCGATTTTAGGAAAGATGGAAATCACCGGTTTGGAAGATTTCTATTATTATGTGGTAGACATGAGCGGTATTGTTCGTTATCATGCGGATGAGTCCTACATCGGCAAGCCGAACCGGAACTCGGCAATTACGGACGTGGTGGGCTCGATTAATAAAGGTGTGATTCCCGACAATCTTTGCATGGAGTTTGAAGAAGACGGGGAGACAATGTATGCCAGCTACTATGTTACTGCCAACAAATCTATTATGATTATTTGTGCAAGCGGAAGCGAATTGACGCGACCGATTGTGGAAATGTCCTTGAAAGCGTTAGGGGTTGCCTTGGTGGTTTTGGTTATTATTGTTTTGGTTTCCACGGTTGTGATCCGGCGGTTTATTAAGCCGCTAAACCAGGTGACGGAAGTAATCAATGACACGGCTAAGTTAAAGATTAAGTTGCCGGAAGATATGGATAAGCTATGTGAAAGAAAAGACGAAACCGGTGTAATCAGCCGAGCGGTTCGGGAGATGAGTAATAACCTGTATGATGTGGTTACCCGTATCGACCGTACCAACCGTAGCGTGGGCGAAAATATGCAAAAGCTGGAGGCCTCCAGTAATCAGGTACATGTTTTCTGTACGGATAATTCCGCAACAACGCAGCAATTGGCGGCAAGTACCGAGCAGGTAAGTAACATGACTCAGGACATGAACCGTTACATGACGGATATGAGAGCGCAAGCGGAAGTGATTGAAAAAGAAACGGAGTTGAGCAATCAGTTTTCCGAAGAGGTGGCGGGACGTGCGGAAGAAATGCAGAGTTCCACCCAAACTGCCATCGAACAGACAAGGCGTTTGTACGAGCAGATTCGCAGCAAAACGGAAACGGCTCTGGAAGGCCTGGGTGCTGTGGCTAAGATTAATGAATTGACAGACTCCATTATCGAAATTTCCGATCAGACCAGTTTGCTTTCCTTAAATGCAAGTATTGAGGCGGCAAGAGCCGGTGACGCCGGTAAGGGCTTTGCGGTAGTGGCCCAGGAAATCAGTAAGCTGGCCCAGAGATCTTTGGAGACGGTGAGTGACATTAACGGTATTATCGGCGAGGTAAATCGTGCGGTAAACAATATTACCGAGAGCATGGAAAATACAAGTAATTTCCTTGAAGAAACCGTTTTGGCGGATTTTGACAACTTTAATCAGACCGGTGCCCAGTATCGCCAGGATGCGGATACCTTTAAGACACGCATGGATAATATTTCCGAACAGATTGTGGCGTTGACCGAATCCATTCAGAAGGTATCGGATGCGGTAGAGAATGTGTTCCTGACAGTGAATGAGACCACGGAAGGAGTGAGTGATATCGCAGAGAAGACCGCAGAAGTAGTGAGTGCTACCAGCGATAACTATGCATTAACCAATAATACGGTAGAGAGTATGAATGAGTTAAGAGAGATTGTAAATCGGTTTGAGTATGAATAAATGCGAGACGCGCATTGAATCAACAAGTTTACGCAGAGAGGTGTTTGATGATTATTGTTTCGTTAGATAAAAATTGGACGATGAAGGACAAAAGCTGGGATACCTATATCCCGGCTTTTGTGCCGGGTGACCTTTATTCGGATCTGTTAAGAAATGAGAAAATTGAAGATCCGTACTATAGGGATAATGAGCTTAACGCGCTGAAACTGTCGGAGCGGGAATACGAATATAGAACCGTATTTTCGGCAGGATGCGATATTTGTGAAAAAGACAGGGTGTTGTTGCGCTTTGAAGGAATCGACACGTTGGCGGATGTGTTCTTAAACGGTGAAAAACTGGGGCATGCGGACAATATGCACCGGATTTGGGAATATGATGTAAAGGGGATGCTAAAAGAAGGCGACAATACGTTGTCGGTTGAGTTTTATTCTCCGACAGAATTTATCAGAGAGCAGTATGCAAGGAAACGCTTAGACGGTACTTCCGATGCGATGCGGGGGTTCCCATATTTGCGGAAGGCGCATTGTATGTTCGGCTGGGACTGGGGCCCGAGATTGCCCGGCGTAGGACTGTGGCGTCCGGTATTTTTGGTGGCCTATGATATTGCCCGGATCGATAGTGCCTATGTAACGCAGAAGCACGAGAACGGAGCAGTAGATTTATTTACCCGTGTGGAACTGGAATCGGCTTCGGCGGAGGCTTTTGTATACGGCGGACAAAACAAGGTACTTTATAAAGCAGAACCGGAGCTTCGCAGACTTTCCGTGAAAGTGGAAGTGGCGGATCCGGAGGGTATTGTGGTGGCAACGGGAGACGGTGTTGCTCCGGTACGGATTGAAAATCCGAAGCTGTGGTGGCCGGCAGGATTCGGAGAACAACCGTTGTATACGGTAAAGGTAACTCTGTGTGACGGAGAAGAAGTTATAGATGTTTGGGAAAGAAAAATCGGTCTTCGCACCATGACGATGTCTACGGAAAAGGATGAGTACGGGGAGAAGTTTGCTCATAAAGTAAACGGCGTGGAAGTGTTTGCCATGGGCGGTGACTATATTCCGGAGGATAATTTACTTGCAAGAACGAATCCGGAGAGAACCAGAAGGTTGCTGGAGGATGCCAAGGCGGCGAATTTTAACAGCATCCGCGTCTGGGGCGGAGGATATTATCCGGAGGATTGGTTTTATGATGCCTGCGACGAGTTGGGATTGATTATATGGCAGGATTTTATGTTTGCCTGTGCGGTATATGATTTGTCGGAGGCGTTTGAAGAGAATATTATCGCAGAGTTTAAGGATAACATTAAGCGGTTGCGTCATCATGCGTCTTTAGGACTTTGGTGCGGCAATAATGAGATGGAGCTTTTTGTGAAGCAGGGAGAATGGGTGAATTCTCCGAAGGAACAAAGCGATTACGTAAAGATGTATGAGTACATTTTGCCGAAGGTGTTAAAGGAATATGATCCGGAGACTTTTTACTGGCCGGCCAGCCCTTCCAGCGGAGGGTGCTTTGACGAGCCGAATGATGAGAATCGGGGCGATGTGCATTACTGGGAGGTTTGGCACGGAAACAAGCCGATTACCGAGTATCGGAAGTTCCATTTCCGGTATTTGTCCGAGTTCGGCTTCCAGGCGTTTCCGTCGGTGAAAACCATTGAAACCTTTACACTTCCGGAAGACCGTAACATTTACTCCTATGTGATGGAAAAGCATCAGAGAAATGCGGCGGCCAACGGAAAGATTTCCAATTATATGGCTCAGACTTACCTGTACCCGACGTCCTTTGACCGGATTGTTTATGCGTCCCAGTTGTTGCAGGCCCAGGCAATCCGTTACGGCGTGGAGCATTTCCGCAGATGGAGAGGACGTTGTATGGGCACGGTTATCTGGCAGTTAAATGACTGTTGGCCGGTAGCAAGCTGGTCTTCCGTAGACTATTACGGAAGATGGAAGGCACTTCACTACTATGCAAAGCGCTTCTTTGCGCCGGTGCTTTTATCCTGCGAGGAAGAGGGCATTCTCACTCAGGATACCAATCCGAATGCGGAGCCTTACGAAGTGATAAAATCGGTACGCTTTAATGTCAGCAACGAAACCATGCGGGACAGAGAGGTGACGGTGGAATGGCAGCTTCGGGGAGCAACCGGTGAAGTAAAAGAAAGCAGTACGACCAAAGTGCATGTTCCGGCCCTTTCTGCGGTGTGGCTTGAAAAGGTTCCTCTTATGCAGGCAGAGCTTTACGACGACCATGTGTCTTATACCTTAAAGGAGAACAAAGAAGTTCTCGGGGAAGGCAGCGTGCTGTTCTGTCAGCCGAAATACTATAAGTTTGAACAGCCGAAGCTTTCCGTTCGTCCGGAGGGCGATGAAGTAATAGTAACCGCGGAAGCTTATGCAAAAGATGTGGAAATATTGAATGAAAGCGAAGATCTGTTACTTTCGGACAATTATTTTGATATGGAGCCGGGAGAGCGGAGAGTGAAAGTTCTTCGCGGAAGCGCTGACGGACTTCGGGTACGCAGTACCTACGATATCAGATAAAGAGAAACGGACCGGAAACGGTGCGGACAGATAACCGTTAGAAACGAGGCATACCGAGATGAGTGTAACTGATTTAAAATATCAAATCGATACAAAAGAAAACCGGGAGTTTTTGAAGGACTTGCGGGAAGAACTTTTTGTCTTCGGACACGGATTCCCTTCGCCGGAGGGCGGCTCCTATTACCTGGGAGATGACGGAACACCGTGGAAGGAACGGAACCGGGAAACCTGGATTACAAGCCGGATGGCACATGTATACAGTATCGGTGTAATGTTGTCCCACAAAGGCAGCAGGGAGCTGGTAGCTGCTGCGGTAAAAGGCCTTGCGGGAGAACTGCATGATACGGCAAACGGCGGTTGGTATGCGGGGCTTACGGCAAACGGAGAGGTATTGCCCGATAAGCAGTGTTATGCCCATGCCTTTGTGATTTTGGCTGCGTCTTCGGCGTATCTGGCAGGATGTGAAACGGCAGAGCCTTTGTTACGGGAAGCGCTCGCTTTGTATGATGAGCGCTTCTGGGATGAAACGGAGGGCTTGTCTCGCGACACATGGAATACGGAGTTTACTGTTCTTGACGATTACCGTGGACTGAATGCCAACATGCATACGGTAGAGGCGTTTCTTGCAGTGGCGGATGTGTCGGGAGATGAGAAGTACCGGACAAGGGCCGGCCGGATTATTGAACATGTGCTTGTATGGGCCCGCGGAAATGACTGGAGAATTCCGGAACATTTTACGAAAAATTGGACTCCGGATTTGGATTGTAATAAAGAAAAACCGGATGATCCGTTTAAACCTTACGGTGCGACACCGGGCCACGGAATCGAATGGGCAAGACTGATTACCCAGTGGGCGATGTCCGTATATAAAGATAATCCGGAGGCGGCGTCGGAGTATGTGGAGGCTGCGGAACGTTTATATAACAGAGCGGTGGAGGATGCCTGGAACCGGGACGGAGCGCCGGGGCTTGTTTATACCACCGATTGGGAAGGGATGCCCGTGGTTCATGACCGGATGCACTGGACCCTGGCGGAAGCAATCAATACTTCCGCGGTACTGTACCGGGTAACCGGAAAGGAAAAATATGCCGCAGACTATGGGGCGTTTATGTGCTATCTGGATGAGACGGTACATGATAAAAAGAACGGTTCCTGGTTTCATCAGATGGACCGTGAGAACCGTGTAATCGGTACGGTATGGCCGGGTAAATCGGACCTGTACCATGCGTTACAGGCGACCTTGATTCCTTATGTGCCGGTGGAACTTTCGATTGCGCCGGCGGTAAAACAAATGAATAAACAGTAGAGGTTATTTAAGGAGGATGCGGATATGAGTATAAAGTTTCCGAAGGAGTTTATCTGGGGAGCCGCCACGGCGTCTTATCAGATTGAAGGTGCCGTAAAGGAAGACGGGAAGGGACTTTCTGTATGGGATACTTTTTCTCATGCACCGGGGAAGGTGGCAAACGGCGAGAACGGGGATATTGCCTGCGACCATTATCACAAATATAAAGAAGATGTGGCGATTATGAAAGAGATGGGACTGAAAAGTTATCGTTTTTCTCTTTGCTGGCCGCGCATTATTCCGGACGGAGACGGCGAAGTAAACCCGAAGGGATTTTTGTTTTACGATGCCCTTGTGGATGAACTTCTGGTCAACGGAATTACGCCTTATGTGACACTGTTTCACTGGGATTTACCGGAGGCCTTGCAACAGAAGGGAGGATTTTTCTGGGACGGCATTTCCGATGCCTTTGCCCGGTATGCCACTATTGTGGCAGAACACTTCGGAGACCGTGTCACATCCTATGCCACATTAAACGAGCCGCAGATTGTGTTGAATCTCGGCTATTGTTCCGGTGTCCATGCCCCGGGGGAGGTTCATCCGAAAGAAGAGCTGGGACCGGTAATGCGTAATCTGTTGTTGTGTCACGGTAAGGCAGTGTCTGCAATCCGGAAGGCCAACGGGAAAGCGAAAATTTCTGTGGCATCCACCGGAACTCTCTGTTATCCGTCCACCGATTCTAAGGAGGATTACGAGGCGGCAAAGGCGGCAACCTTTGACAAGGAAGGAGAGAACCTGTTTTCCCATCATTGGTTTTTGGATCCGGTATGTCTCGGGGAAAATCGTGCGAAGTTACTGACTCTATCCGAGGAAGATATGAAGGTGATTCACCAGCCGATTGATTATATCGGTGTGAATGTTTATAACGGTTCCGAGTTTAATAAGAACGGTTATGTAGAACGTTATACCGGATTTCCGCGGACTTCCGTCGGCTGGCCGGTAACGGAAAAGGTAATGGAATACGGATTCCTGTATTTGTACGAGCGTTACGGTCTTCCGATTGTGATTACGGAAAACGGCCAAGCTTGTAATGACCGTATATTCCTGGACGGACGTGTTCATGACCCGGACCGGATTGATTTTATGGAACGCTATCTCACATCCCTTAGCAGAGCTATTGAGAAGGGCGCGGATATACGCGGGTATTATCACTGGTCGTTGTTGGATAATTTTGAATGGGCACAGGGGTACGGTCCTCGTTTCGGACTTGTATTTGTGGACTATAACGACCCGGAACGGAGAAGAATTCCGAAAGATTCCGCATATTATTATAAGGAATTAATACAAAAGGCGAGCGAATAAGGAATCGCAAACAAATGGAAGAGTAAATACGGAGGAAGTGTGTGTTCCCGAAGGGAAAACGCTTCCTTTGCTTTTTGAGGAAACTGTGCAATTTTCTGCAGAGCAAAAACCTTGTCCGGAATACTTTAAATTAATGTGGCAAAAATAGAAAATAGTTCTCGAAAAAGCGTAAAAGATGTGATATAATCATATAATAGATAAGATGGGGGAGTTATAGCCTTCATTTGGAAGAGTTTAGGGAGGTTTTTATGCTGAACAACAGAAAAGTCCGGTTGATGACCCGGCTTGCCATATACGAGCAGACCGAAGGGAAGGAAGATGTCCGGATCAGTAAATATTTTCGTACGGATTATGTCAGGTTAAATGTACTGAAATCCATCGTGGCGGTGACAGTGGGATACCTGTTGATCCTGTTGTTGCTGATCATTTATCATTCCGAGTATCTGATCAGAGAGGCAGTAACCCTGGATTACAAAGGGATGGTGTCCCGGTATACCGGAATCTATATTATTATTCTTGCGGTGTACGGTTCCCTTGGAATGATCGGATATATGATAAAATACCGCGCGTCCAGAAAAAAGCTTGCAAAGTACTTCCGTATGTTGCGCAGATTACGCAGCATTTATAGGGAAGAAGACGGAGAAGCGGTAAGCGCGGAGGAGGGAAGTTTGGGTTATGATAGTGACAATACTTGAGTTACGTGCGCAGGTTTTGCGCTTTTTACAGAAGTTTCAGCTGGTGGTGGAGCCGGTAATTAAGTTTATAATAGCGTTTGTTGTGTTCCGCAGTATTAACAATGCCATCGGTCACCAGGAAATGCTTATGAGTTTGCCGGCAGAACTGTTGTTGGCGCTTTTGGGAACGTTCACTCCGCCGGTGTTACTGGTGCTGCTTGCGGCGGCGGTGTCTTTGGCGCATGTGTATGTGGCCTCTCCGTTGCTGGCGATTATTGTGGCTGTTCTTATGGCCATATTATATTGTTTTATCGCAAGATTTTCCGGCAAATACGGCTATGTGGTACTGGCGGTCCCGATTTTGTTTTTAATGAAAATACCGTATGTGGTTCCGATCATTTTGGGGTTGATAGCTACACCGACCGCAATTATTCCGGCAGCCTGCGGTATTATCGTATATCGTCTGTTTGTCGTTATCAGCAGTGTTGCACTGGTGGGAGATACAATGGCCATCGAAGATATTTTGCTTTTGTATATTGATGTAATCGACCGTTTGATTGCGGATAAGCAGATGCTTGTGAACATTGGCGTGTTTTTCGTAATCATTCTCGTAATGTACCTCATTCGCAAGCTCAGTATGGAGTATGTATTCGAGATTTCCATTGCAATCGGAGCGATTGTATGTATTCTCGGATATTTGATTGCGGACGTGGTGTTGCATACCGAAATGAACATCATCTCCATGGTGTTCGGAACGGTAGGGTCCATGCTGATTGCGCTGGTGTTCCAGTTCTTCCGTCTGGCGTTGGACTATACGGCCGTGGAGCGTGTACAGTTTGAAGATGATGACTATTACTATTATGTAAAGGCGGTGCCGAAGATTAATCTGACGGTACCGAAGCGCAGCGTAAAGAAAATCAGTGCAAAGAGCGAACCTTTGCAGGAAGATGTGCCGGAGGGATTGTTCGGGGAGGAGATTTCGGATGAGGAACGTTACGAATTAGGGGAAGAAACGGAAGAGTATACGGAAGAAGACGATAATTTATAGGTGCAGGTTACGAAGGCAGACCGTAAAACGGCAAAATAAGATACAAGGGGCGGATAGGTATGGATAGCCTGAAAGAATTTTTCTCAAAGGGTGCAAAATGGATGCGGATTCCGGGAATCGATTTGATTGATGTTCTGGAAATCATAATTATTGCATTTGTTGTATACCATGTGGTAAAGTGGGTCAGAACAACCCAGGCTTGGATGCCGGTAAAGGGACTTATGATTTTACTGGTGTTCTGGTTAATTGCGTCCATTTTAAAGATGGACGTGATTTTGTGGATTTTCTATAATACCATCGGCGTCGGAATAACTGCCATCATCATCGTGTTCCAGCCGGAAATCCGGCGGGCGTTGGAACAGTTGGGTCAGCAAAGTTTTACAACTTCTTTGCGCCTGTTTTCGGAGAACAAGGAGAAGGATGAGCGCTTTTCCGAGAAAACGATAGAGGAACTGGTGAAGGGAACTTTTATTCTGGCAAAACATAAAACCGGTGCATTAATCGTACTGGAGCAGGAAGTGTCTCTCGGTGCGTATGAGGAGACAGGGATTGCCATTGACGGAATCGTGACAAATCAGTTGTTAATTAATATTTTTGAACATAACACACCGTTGCATGACGGTGCGGTCATTGTGAGAGGAAACCGTATTGTGGCTGCAACCTGTTATTTACCGGTGTCCAAAAATATGAAAATCAGCAAAGAACTGGGTACCAGACATCGTGCCGCAGTGGGTATCAGTGAAGTGACCGACAGCTTTACGATTATTGTTTCCGAACAGACCGGAAAGGTGTCGTTGACGAGAAACGGTACACTGATCAGTAATATCGATGCGGATTATCTTCGGATGAAGCTGCAGGAGATTCAAAAGGATAAGACGAAAACCTCCGCGACAAAGAAAAGATCTCTGTGGAAGAAGGGAGGAGAGCAGAAATGAAAAAAATGTTAATGAACAATTTCGGATTAAAGCTGCTCTCTTTGGGACTTGCCGTTGTTTTCTGGTTCGTGATTATTAATTCCCAGGACCCGGTGGAGAGTAAGATCTTCAAGGATGTTCCGGTGAAGGTGTTGAATGAGGAACAGGTACTGGAACGGGAAAAAGTACTGGAAGTAATTTCCGGTGATACGGTGGATGTAGCAGTGGAAGGTCGGCGTTCGGTGCTGGAACAGTTGACAGAGGATGATATAGAAGCAATAGCGGATTTGTCCGAGGTATCCTTTATGGATACCGTATTGATTAAGGCGTCTGTACCGGCTTATCCGGATGTGACGGTATTAAACAGCGGAGAAAATGTAATGAAGCTGTTGTTTGATGACTATATTACGGAGCGTTTCAGCTTTACGGTTGACACGATAGGAGAGCCGATGACGGGATACTACGTGGGCGATGCGCTTCCGAGCCCGAATATTATTCAGATCTCCGGTGCAAAGACGGTGCTGGATAAGATTAAAGAAGTGGTACTGACAGTGGATGTCAGTGGCAGAAGCATTGATTTTACGACAACGGCTGCGCCTGTAGTGTATGATATGAACGGGGACAAGATTGCGTCTTCGAAGCTTGCCATGCAACTGGGGTCGGATGAAGTGACGGTAAATGTTCCGATTCTGGCGTCTAAAGAGATGAGGTTGCGTTTAAATACGGTGGGCGAGCTGGAAGAAGGATATGAGCTTCTGGCGGAAAATATCGCATTTCAGCCGGAAACCGTAAGGGTGGCCGGTACGAAAGAAGATTTGGACAAACTGGGGTATTACCTTGAAATGAACGTGGATGTAACGGAACAGACCGGAACCATAGAGAAAAATGTACCGATCAGCTCTTTGCTGGACGATTCGTTAACCAGCCTGCGTGTGGTGGATAACCAGGTGCTTGCGGTGAAAGTGACGATTACACCGTTTGTGGAGCGCAAGGTAGATATTCCGATTGCTTCCATCGAACTTTGGAATCTTGACGAAGGTCTGACGGCGGAATTGGTACAGACAGAGGATATTACGGTGAACATTAAGTGTAAAAAAGCACGGGCACCGTTGATTACCATAGATTATATCAAGCCTTATGTCAATCTGGGTGGATTGACAGAGGGTACATATAAGGTTCCGCTTTGTCTGGAGCTTCCGTCCAAGGTCCTTTGGGATGATGATACCGAATTGGAAGTGGTTATAAAGAAACAATGATAGGAGATAAGACAGAAATGTCGGTTTTTAAGACCTTTGGGAAATATCGTAATTTACTGGTGGAACTGGTAAAAAAAGATATTAAGTTGAAATATCGCAATTCTTATTTGGGAGTTGTATGGACAATGTTGGAACCGTTACTTACCATGATTGTTCTGACGTTGGTATTTTCGAAATTGTTAGGAAGGGGAACCAGGGATTTTCCTGTATATATTTTAACGGGACGTTTGTTGTATTCGTTTTTCTCAAACGGTACCAAGGCGGCACTTAAGTCGGTACGTTCCCATGCAAGTATGATAAAGAAGGTATATGTGCCGAAGTATATGTATCCGATTTCTTCGGTGTTATCCGGATATGTTATCTTTTTGATTTCCCTGCTTGTGCTGGCCGCAGTGGCGGTGGCTCGCGGCGTGTATCCGACGGTACAATTGTTCTGGATTTTTATACCGCTTCTGCAGATTCTTCTGATGACGGCGGGAGTGGGTCTGATTTTAGCCACCATGGCGGTGTTCTTCCGGGATGTAGAGTATTTGTGGGGCGTTGCGTTGATGTTAGTTATGTACGCCAGTGCAATTTTCTATCAGGTAGGCGATGTGGTAAGCTCGAACAACGGATGGATTTTTAAACTGAATCCTCTTTATGCGGTGATTGTAAATTTCCGAAATGCGGTATTCGGTCAGCCGATGGATTTTGCGGCCATGTGGTATGCCTTCGGATTCGGTGCGGTGTCTTTGGCGGTGGGGATTTTTGCGTTTTATAAAAAACAGGATAAGTTTATTTTATACCTGTAAATGCGGAGAGATAAGGAATGGAAGAGAAAAGTATAGTTTCGGTGGAAAATCTGGGTGTAAAGTTCCACCTGAGCGAACAAAAGGTAGATAATCTGAAAGAATATGTGATACGTATTCTGAAGAGACAGATGCGCTACAAAGAGTTCTGGGCGTTACGGGACGTTTCCTTTGATATAAAGAAGGGGGAGCGTGTGGCGATTCTGGGGCTGAACGGTGCCGGAAAGAGTACGTTACTGAAAATCGTTGCGGGTGTGTTGAAAGCGACGGAAGGAACGGTAACGCGAAGCGGAGTGCTGGTGCCTCTGTTGGAACTGGGTGCGGGATTCGACCCGCAGTATACCGGTGCGGAAAATATTTATTTATACGGTGCAATGTTGGGGTATTCCAAGGCGTTTTTAAAGGAGAAGTACGATGAAATCGTGGAGTTTTCGGAGCTGGGGGATTTTATTCATGTGCCGGTGAAGAACTATTCGTCCGGTATGCGTGCCCGTCTGGGATTTTCCATTGCGACCATGGTGGAGCCCGATATCCTGATTTTGGATGAAGTGCTTTCCGTGGGAGATGTGAAGTTTCGTAAGAAAAGCGAAAAGCGTATTAAGCAAATGTTTTCCAAAGGGATTACGGTGTTGTTTGTATCCCACAATTTGACACAGGTGCGTTCGCTGTGTACCAGAGCGATCTGGTTAGAGAAGGGACATGTGGTGGAAGACGGCCCGGTGGACGAGGTAACGGAACATTTTGAAAAAAAGGTTTCCAAATAAACAGAAAACGAAGAGAGAAGAGAGAGCAAAAATGCCGCAATCAAACCGGGAAGGTTCGTTGCGGCATTTGGTTTTATGAAGGAACTGTTCTGTGGAGTCAGTTCGGATTCTGTTCCGGAGAATTCAAAAGTTCCGGATTTTTTTGCAAGGTAACGGAATAGGTGAACTCGTTGAATTGACCGTTGACAATGCGTTGTAAGGTGATTTCCACTACTGTGCCGTGTCGGTTGGATGTTACCTCATTAATCAGCTGATTCGGAGTCGTAACCTTTTTGTCGTTCACATGAGTGATGATGTCGCCCTGATAAATGCCGGCACGTTCTGCGGCACTGTCCTTTGTGACGGCAGAGACGTAAACGCCTTCCGGCCAGTTATAATCACGGAAAACTGCGGAGTCCAGCTCCAATACGGAAACGCCGAGATAACCTTTTTCATCGTCGGTAAGAATTTCGTGGGTCATCAAATCATCTAAAATCGGGGTGGCTACGGAAATCGGGATGGCAAAGCAGATGCCTTCGATATCGGTGCTGGAAAGCTTTGCGTTATTGATACCGATAACTTCCCCCTTTGTATTTAACAGTGCGCCGCCGCTGTTGCCGGAATTGATGGCAGCATTGGTCTGGAGCAAAATCATGTCGTTTCCCTGAATGGTGATTTCACGGTCTTTGGCACTGAGGTATCCCACGGTAACGGTCGGACCGTAGCCTAAGGCATTACCGATGGCGATGACCATCTGGCCGATTTTGGCATTGTCGGAATCTCCCAGTACCGCAATGTCAATGCTGTCAAGGGTTTCTTGAGACAAAACGGAGAGCGGAAGGGCTAAAATGGCCAAATCCGCATCCGCATCAGACCCTTTTACCGCAACGTCGTGGGCGGTGCCGTCTGCCAGAATCGCTTTCAGTTCCGAGGCCTGTTCGATAACATGATAGTTGGTAGCGATGAGCAGATCGGTTTCGTTGGAGCCGATAATAATACCGGAACCGCCGCCTTCCTGTTCGTCATAAATCGGCTGACCCCAGAAGTAAGAGGTGATTTGTCTGACGGTTTGAATCGAAACCATGGCGGGCATGGTCTGTTCCACTACCGCTGCAACGGTTTCGGTGGCATCAGAGGAACCGACTTCACTGAGTTGAGTGGAAGAAACGGTAATATTCGGTTTGGAAAGAAGATAATCGAGGGAATCTTCGGTACCTTCCATCTGTCTTGTTTCGTCCGGAAAAATGTGGGATAAAGCGTATTTTATGCCGAAAAAGGCGCCCCCCGCAACGAGTCCGAAGCATGCAGCCAGTCCGATGCAACCGAATAGTTTTTTTGCAAAACGATGCTCTTTTTTCTTTTTTACCGGTTCCGGCGCAGAAGTCTGTGACGAGTCAATGTGGGTTTCCGGTACGGAGGCTTCCACAGGCGTGTAATCGGAAGCCTGTGTAGAAATTTTTACAGAATCAGACGCGGTGTCCAGTGCCGGGCCCCCCGGGGATTCGACAGCAGAGTCTGTAACGGTGGTTGTTACAGCATCGGTAGTTGTAAGTGTATCGATATCAGAAGAAACTTCATTATTTAAATTGTTATTAAAATCAGAATCCATTGTTAACCTCCCTATGATGTTTTCGTATCGTTAGTATACCACGGGTTTGTGTAGGCTTTGTGACGAATCGGTGAAGAAATACCGTATTTCAAAAATTTTTGTTGAGGTTTTTGCAAGAATCATGTAAGATAACATATATGGGGAAGAGAATTTAGGAGAATGAAATGATTAAAGATAACCAAAAAGCATTGAATCAATTGCATATTGTGACGGACGGTCTCTTTGTTCTGTTGGCGTATATGCTGGCATATATGCTTCGTTTCGAATGGCTGAACATGGAAAAGGCCGGCGACTATACAATTGAGTCTTATGCCGGATTTCTGTCTGTTGTGATACCGGTGTATTTACTGATTTACTGGTGCAGCGGTTTGTATGCACCGAAGAGAGGAAAGGGAATGCAGTGGGAGCTGTGGCTGGTGCTGAAAGCGAATATCATCAGCGGGGCTGCGTTTATTGTGTTGCTTTTCTTGTTTAAAATGGATATTTCCCGAGGCTTTCTTGCGATTTTCTACGGAACCAATGTGGTGTTGGAAAGTGTGTTCCGTTTTCTGTTGCGGAAGCTTTTGGAGGGCTTACGCAGAAAAGGAAAGAATTTAAAACACATTTTAATTGTGGGCTACAGTCGTGCCGCAGAGGCTTATGTAGACCGTATTCTGGCGAATCCGCAGTGGGGGTACTATATCCACGGTATTCTGGATGATACGATGGCAGTGGGAACCAAATACAAAAAAGTAACGGTTGTGGGCAGTATGGATGATCTTTCTTCGTATTTGAAGGAACGGGACTATGACGAAATTGCGATTACGCTGTCCCTTGACGAATACGAAAAACTGGAACGTCTGGTAGCGGCCTGTGAATACTCCGGTGTGCATACAAAGTTTATCCCGGATTATAATCATATTATACCGACGGTGCCGTATATCGAGGATTTGGAAGGTCTGCCGGTAATCAATATCCGTAAGGTGCCGTTAAGTAATTTGGTAAACCGTGTAATAAAGCGGACCATGGATATCGTGGGAGCTTTGTTTGCGTTGGCGTTGTTTTCCGTGCCGATGTTAGTTGTGGCGTTGTTGGTGAAGCTTACGTCCAAGGGTCCGGTGATTTTTTCTCAGGTGAGAGTCGGGCTGCATAATAAGGAATTCAAAATGTATAAGTTCCGGTCCATGGTGGTACAGGAGGCGTCCAAAGAAGTGAATGCCTGGACCACAAAGAACGATGCCAGAGTGACCGGAATCGGAAAGTTTATACGGAAAACCAGCATCGATGAATTGCCGCAGTTGCTTAATGTTTTAAAAGGTGATATGAGTCTTGTGGGACCGCGCCCGGAACGTCCGAAGTTTGTGGAGAAGTTTAAGGAGGAGATTCCTCGTTATATGATTAAGCATCAGGTTCGTCCGGGAATTACCGGCTGGGCCCAGGTAAACGGATACCGGGGAGACACCTCTATTCGTAAACGAATCGAGCACGATGTGCATTATATCGAGAACTGGACCTTGGGTTTGGATATTAAAATATTGTTTTTGACGGTGTTCAAAGGGTTTATTAATAAAAATGCTTATTAGTAAGAAAGGGTAAGAAGATGGAGGAAGAAAAGAATCTGCCGGGAGATAGAAAAGAAGAGACAAAAGAGCAGACAACGGAACAAAAAGAATCCGGGTATGAAAAATATTGTCAGATGTGCCGGAGACCGGAAAGCGTTGCGGGAAAAATGATTCAGCTTCCCAACGATTTCTGCGTTTGTAACGACTGTCTGCAAAAGACCTTTGATTCCATTAACGGCAACAATTTTCCGTATATGGAAATGCTGGCACTTGACCCTTCCATGTTCCGCATGGGCGGGGAGTTTATGAAGATGCCGAAGGTAAAGAAAAAGGCAAAACCTGCGGAAAAAGAAAATAAGGAGGATGACGCACCGGCGCTTGATTTGAAAAATCTGAAGGCACCGCATAAAATCAAAGCGGAGCTGGATGAGTATGTTATCGGGCAGGACCACGCAAAAAAAGTGATTTCCGTGGCGGTGTATAATCATTATAAAAGAGTTGCGGACAAGAGCAATACCATTGAACTGGAAAAGTCCAATATGCTCATGTTGGGACCTACGGGAAGCGGAAAGACGTACTTGGTAAAGACCCTGGCCCGTCTGTTAAATGTGCCGTTGGCTATTACGGATGCTACCACGCTGACAGAAGCCGGATATATCGGTGATGATGTGGAGAGTGTTCTTTCCAAGCTTCTGGCTGCGGCGGATAATGATGTGGAACGGGCGGAACACGGTATTATCTTTATTGACGAAATCGATAAAATCGCAAAAAAGCGTAACACCAACAGCAGGGATGTCAGCGGAGAATCGGTACAGCAGGGCTTGTTGAAATTGTTGGAAGGCAGTGAAGTGGAGGTGCCGGTGGGGGCCACCAATAAGAATGCCATGGTTCCCATGACCACGATTAATACAAAGGATATTCTGTTTATTTGCGGCGGTGCTTTTCCTGATTTGGAGAAGATCGTCAAGAAGCGTTTAAACAAGACCGCAATGATCGGGTTCGGTGCGGAGCTTAAGGATAAGTACGATGACGATGCCATGTTGCTTTCCAAAGTGACGGTGGAGGATTTGCGGGAATACGGAATGATTCCGGAGTTTCTGGGACGTTTGCCGGTGGTTTTTGCATTGCAGGGGCTTCAAAAGGAACAGCTGATTCAGGTGCTAAAGGAGCCGAAGAATGCGATTTTGAAGCAATACGAACACCTTTTGTCCTTGGATGAGGTGAAGCTCGAATTTGACGAGGATGCTCTTCTTGCCATTGCGGAGAGAGCCCTGGAGAAGGATACGGGAGCCCGCGCCCTTCGTGCGATTCTGGAGGAAATCATGCTGGATATTATGTATGAGATTCCGAAGGACGATTCCATCGGGAAGGTAACCATTACCGGCGATTATGTGCGGGGATGCGGCGGCCCGGTAATTGAAATGCGCGGATCCGAAAAATAAAACGGAATGAGACGGCAGAATATGGAAATACTCCTCTATATGAGGTCTTACATAAGGTGAGACAGAGAGGAGTATTTTTTATGCTTGATTTTAAGAAGGTAACAAAGAGACAGAAAAGAGTAACGATGGGATTGATGACGGTACTTTTACTGGCGGTTTCTTTCAAGATTATTACCGAAAGATTGTTTTTGGCACAGGCGAGTATCGAAGGGGCATTTTCCGTATTAACGCCGGAAAAAAGCGAAGGGACAGTAACCATGACCGGTCGCTATCTGCCGCCGCCGTACGGATTTTCGGAAGAAAAGCTTTTGGCGCATTTCGGAGAAAAAATCGGTTTGCAAGTGGAAGGGGAGTTCAGAGAGGTAAATTATGACGGCCGAAGGGAGTACGTATACGAAAAAAAGGCGGCGCAGGCACGTTCTCTGTTAAAAATCGTATATCTGACGGAGGAAGATGCTTATTATTTGTGTGCGGAAATTACATTGACGGGAGAAAATGCGGCAGCTACCGCAGTGTTCCGGGAGACTATGAGAAAGGCAGCGGAGGAAACGGGGCTTTGCGAAGTGGAGACTACTCTGGAACTGTGCGGTATTTATAACGGAGAAATACCTTTGGCGAAAAAAGATGAGTTGACCGACCGGTTGTTAGGGGAACTCTACGCGCAACCGGTGTACGAAAACCGTGAAAATGCGAATTATACGGTATATGCGTATACCGGTGCGGTAGAAGAATATATTATAGTGGAGAAGAAGAAAATCAATGTACAGGTAGCGATTTATTACGATCGTAACGCGGACCGCACGGAAGTGGTATTGGCGTCGCCGTTGGGATTGCGGTAGGAAGCCCGCATGCGGCACAGTACATCGGAGATTACGGTGTCGGTAAGAAGATTCAGCCATTCAATGGGACACCCTGCCTGTAAATAGTTCTCGGTAAGAGAAGCGTTTTCTCGCAGAAGACGGTCCCTCATCAGCCGGAGGGACAAGTAGTCCGGGCAGGCATCGAAAATGAATGCGTTTTTCGGATATGCGGTTAACAGCGTATCGCAGGCTTCGTAGAGATGCTGCAATAAGAGAGGGTGACGATGCATAAGATATGCGGCATCGTCACTTTTTTTACGGGCGGGTACGGAAGGAAAACGGGAAGAGTTGTCTTCTTTTGCTCCTTGGGGCGGATAGAAACGACGCAACGGTTCTGTGGAAGAATCTCTCCCGGAATAAGTATTTGGCATAGAAGGCCCTGCCTTAAAGTTTGTGTTGTTGTAATATATTCCAATGGGTGAAAAACGTGCGTGATAGGCTTGAAATTCAATTAAAATATGCTATACTGAAAAGTGGATAAGTTTGCGAGGAAGGTGCAAAGATGGAACGGACGGTAAGTGACGCAATCGAGGAAAGTATGGAAGAAGGATTACAGCGGATGGTGTTAAGCAATGCACCGAAAACGGCAGAGCTTTCCAAGGTGAAAGTGCATCCGGTGGTAATCGGAAAAAAACAACAGTACCAGATAGAAGAATATCGCGGGAATCAGGTGTTTCACGTAAACTGCGAAGAAGACGAAGTCGCAAAAAGAGCGGAGCAGTGGTTGGAATCCGGTTGTTTTAAACAGGCGGAGTTTGTTTCCGTATTTCATCAGAGAACGATTCTGATCGGAAAAAAGGGAACCGCTACCGTTAAGTGTAAAAAGCGTCAGGACGGAACTGCCGCGGTGGTGCCGAGAGAGCATAACCGAAAGAAAAAGTACTTACTGGAGGAAGGAATTCCGGTACCGTTTTTAATCGATTTGGGAGTTATGACGAAGGAAGGCAGCGTGGTGAAGGCGAAGTACGATAAGTTTCGTCAGATTAACCGTTTTCTGGAGTTTGTGGAGGATATTCTTCCGGCACTTCCGAAAAACCGGGAACTTACCATTCTGGATTTCGGATGCGGAAAGTCTTATCTGACCTTTGCGCTGTATCATTATTTGGTTACGGTAAAAGGGTACGAAGTACGTATTATCGGTTTGGATTTAAAGAAGGACGTAATCGCGCATTGTAATCGCCTGGCAAAAGCTTACAGGTATGACAAACTGGAGTTTTTATGCGGAGATATCGCAGAGTATACCGGAGTGACTGCGGTGGATATGGTGGTGACGCTGCATGCCTGTGATACCGCCACGGACTATGCGTTGTATAAGGCGATTCGCTGGGGAGCTTCGGTGGTTCTTTCCGTGCCGTGTTGTCAGCATGAATGGAATCGTCAGATGGAGTGCGAACCGTTGCAGTCTTTCTTACGGTACGGCATTGTAAAGGAGCGGATGTCCGCTTTGATGACGGATGCGTTCCGGGCCAATGTGATGGAGGCCTGCGGCTACAAAACTCAGTTGCTGGAGTTTATTGATATGGAACATACGCCGAAGAATATTTTGCTTCGTGCGGTGAAGAAGGAAAAGATAGAACAAAATGAGTTACCGGAACGTGTGGAAGAGAGTATGAGAGAGGTGCTGGCCTACTGCAATACCAAACCTACACTTTACCGGTTGTTGACGGAGAACGAATAGGATGAGAAGAGTTTATCGGATTATATTTTTAATGCTGGTTTTTTGCGGCGCGGTACTTTTCTTCGGAAGTCGCGTGGGAGAAACCATATTTGAAGGGGAAGCGGAGACGGTGCCGGGAGGGACGGCATCTTTTCCTACAGTGTCGGTGCTGACCTGCGGAGAGGAAATAAACTGTCTGCAAGGGTACAGCTCTAATCTGAGTACTGTTTTAAACAGGGAAGACATGATTCCCATTGACGGAACCGGGATTTTTGAGTTAAAGATTAAGGAGTACGAGGCGGATATCCGGCGGTTGAAATACGAAGTGCTGGATGTGTCCAGCGAAGCGGAAGTGGATTCCGGGACGATTAATGCCTTTGAAAAACAGGACGGATACAAAATCGTACGTATCAAATTAAAAGCGGATTTAAAGGAAGCTACGGAATATGCGGTTAAGATTACCTTAATCGGTAATACCGGAAAGCGCATGTATTATTATTTCCGGATCAAACAGTATCAGGCTCCGAAGCTTGGTGAAAAGCTGGCGTTTATCAGAACCTTCGGAGAGAATGCAAGAAGTGCGGATCCGAAAGCCAACGAGGCGATTATCCCTTATCTGGAAACAAAACCCGGGGCATCGGCAAACAGCTTTCATCACGTGGATATTCACGACAGCTATAAGACGGTTTCCTGGGGAGATTTGATGCCGGTAACGGTGACGGAACCGGTAATTTCCGTAACGGAGTTTTACGAAGAGATTATGACTGCGACGGTACGGTACTGTGTGTCCGTTGATGCGGGTTACGGGTCGGAAAACTATTTTGTGGAAGAATATTTTCGTATCCGGTATTTGGGTGATGTGGTTCATTTGCTGAATTATGAACGCCATACGGAAGCATTGTTTGATGTGGCACATGCCAGTCTTTCCCAAAGCGATTTAAAGATCGGTATTGCTTCCCCAGAGGAGATTGAATTGTATCCAAACGCAGACCACAGCATGGCTGCCTTTGTCCGTAACGGATCTTTGTATTGCTATAATCTTGCGGAAAATTCCCTGGCTACGGTGTTCTCTTCCGCCCACGGTTCCCTTGAGAGAATGTGCGGTCAGAAGGAGCAGTACGATATCCGGGTGTTAAAGATTGAGGACAACGGAAACATAACCTTCCTTGTAAGCGGCTACATGAACAGAGGCGTGTATGAAGGAAGGGTGGGGTTATTTGTATATCGCTACTTTAAGGAAGAACGGCGTCTTCAGGAATTGGTGTATGTTCCGGTGAATACCACGCATCAGATTTTAAAGGAAGAATTGGGTGGCTTTGCTTATTTTAACGATTATGATGTGTTTTACTTTATGGTAAACGGAGGCGTTTATTCCTACAACCTGATTACGGAGGAACTGGTACAGCTGGCAAAAGATGTGCGGGACGGCGATTACGTATATTCCGTCAGTGAGCGGTTTATGGCGTACCAGGAGCACGGCCGGACGGATAAGGTGTCGCTGTTGTATCCGGAGACCGGAAAAAGTGTTACCGTGCAACCGGAAGAGGGAGAGTATATCAGACTGTTGGGTCGGTCGGAGGAAAACCTCATTTACGGCTACGGAAGAATCGAAGATTTATATCAGAACGAAGACGGTCGCATGACTTATGCTATGTATCGTGTAGAAATTAAAAATTCCATCGGACAATCTAAAAAGGTGTATGAAAAGGAAGGATATTTTGTTGGTTCGGCGGAGGCCGAAGGAAACGTCATTCGTCTGGAACGCCTGAAAAAGAACAAAGACGGCGGATATGATACGGCCCAGAGTGATTACATTTTGAATCAGGACAGAAACGACACCGGAAAGATTTCTCTTGCTTCCCGTGTGACGGAACGGATGCTGACCGAATATTACATCTCTTTTCCTCAAGATTTTGTGATGGAAGAATTGCCGAAAGAGGAGCAAGTGTTTTATACCGTAATGGAAGAGGATACTACATTGCGTATAAACGAAATGGAGGAAAATAATACCGCGTATTATACATACTATTACGGTATGATAGACGGTATTTACGAAACGGCGGGAGACGCAGTGGTGACCGCGGACGAAAGAGCCGGAACGGTAATCAACGAGAAGGGTAAAATTGTCTGGGAGCGAGGAACCAAGGCAAATGCAGCATCCGTGACCCAGGTAGCGGGAGTGAAAGCTTCCGGAGAGAAAAATTCCGTTCGGGCTGCATTACAGATGATGTTGTCCGCCAAAGGGCTTACGGCGGAGGTTTCGGAGGAAGAGGCGAAAATGCCGTTTCAGCAGGTGTTAAAGAAATATACAAACGCCGATGTGGCGGTACTTACGGGGGCTTCCTTGGATGAAGTGCTTTACTTTGTTTGGAAGGGGCAACCGGTGCTTACTCTGAAAGAATCCGGTGATGCGGTAGTGATAACGGCATATACATCAGGAGACGTAATTTACTATGACCCGGTGAGAGGCCGCAGCGTGACTGTAGGAAAAGAAAAAGCAGAAGAGATGTTTACTGACGGAGGAAAGATTTACATCAGCTTTATTTATTAACGATAGTGCAAAGGGTGCACGGAAAGAGGGATTTATGAAAGTAATTTCGGCGGTAATACCGTGTTACAATTCGGAAGCGTATATGGAAAAGGCTATTAATACATTGCTTTCCGGCGGAGACGATATGGAGATTATTGTAGTGGACGACGGTTCGTCCGACAATACGCTGGCTATTGCAAAGCAATATGAGGAAAGGTATCCGGGAATTGTACGGGCGGTGCATAAGGAAAACGGAGGTCACGGAGATGCGGTGATGACCGGTCTTGCCCATGCGGAAGGTTTGTACTTTAAAGTGGTGGACAGTGACGACTGGGTAAAAGAGGACGCTTTGGCGGATATTTTAAAGAAGCTGAGGGAGCTTTTAAAAGACGGTTCGGCACCGGATATGTTTGTGGCAAACTATGTGTACGAGAAGGTGGGAGAAGCCAAGAAAAAGGTCATTCAGTACCGCAGTGCATTGCCTCAGGGACAGTTGTTTACTTGGGCGGATACCGGACATTTCCGTCAGGGACAGTATATTCTTATGCATTCCGTTATTTACCGGACCGAGCTTTTGAAAAAGTGCGGACTCAGTCTGCCGAAGCACACGTTCTATGTGGATAATATTTTTGTATATCAACCGTTGCCTTCGGTGAAGAGTATGTATTATATGGATCTTAATTTGTATCGTTATTTTATCGGAAGAGACGACCAGTCCGTGACGGAAGCTAACATGATTAAGCGGATCGATCAGCAGGTCAGAGTGACAAAGCTGATGATTGAATCTCATGATATCTGGAAGGTGAAGGAGAAGAAATTACGGAATTACATGATAAAGTATTTGTGTATCATGATGACGATTTCCTCCATTTACCTGTTAAAGAGCGGGACGGAAGAAAATCTTGCAAAGAAGCAGGAATTGTGGGAGTATTTGAAAGCCTATGATAAGAAGCTGTATCGCAGAATCAGTATGACGATACTGGGACAATCGTCAAAAGCGGACAGCAAGGCCGGTCAGAGCTTTTTTAAGGCGGGATATGAAGTTGCCCGTAAAATCTTTAAATTTAATTAGGACTATTCGGCGGTTGGACAGATATTCCGTTCCTTTTTCGGCGCACGGCGCGCGTAGAAAAAAGGAGCGGCAACCGCAATCAGGACAAATGCCCAGAATACGTCGATAACGGAGTGTTGCTTTAAGAACACCGTGGACATACAAATCAGAGCAGTCAGAATGACAACTCCGGTTTTGAAGAGACGTTTTCCCTTTGAGTGCGGAGAAACCAAAAAAGCAAGGCACACCGCAAGAGAGTTATATACATGAATACTCGGGCAGACGTTTGTGGAAGTGTCTGCTTTGTGCAAAGAAGCCACAAGGTCGATACAGAAGTTGTCCCGGCCCAGTTCCGAAAGATCCGGGCGCAGATTTACGCCGTTCGGGTAGAAGGTGGAAACCAGTAAAAAGACGGTCATGCCCGCAATTAACAAACCGCACAGGCGATAGCATTCGATTCTGTCCAGAAAAATAAAATACAGTGTGGAAAATGCGATAAATGGGAACCACAGCAAGTACGGAATGATAAAATATTCGTTAAACGGGATATAGGAATCCAGCGGAGATTCGATAACGGAATAATCCTCGGTTACATGCTGCTCCAACAAGAAGAACCAGAGCAGATAGAACGGAAGATATGTAAGAATCAGCAAGGCATGGCGGTATTTTTTTAAAAATGCTTTCATGAACATACTCCTTTTAAACCCTGAATCGGTCATAACGATAAATAACGGTATGTATTTTATCATATTTTGTTTGCCGAAACAAGATGACGGAACTAAATTTCGAAAAAGTTAATAATTGTATAAAGAAAACTTTTCGGGTAAAAACTATCGGAAGGAAAATAATACGGAGGTAATTATGGGACGAAGGGTATTTTTGGTTGTACTGGACAGTGTGGGAATCGGAGCATTGCCGGATGCGGATTTGTACGGAGACGAAGGAAGTAATACCTTGGCGGCGGCTGCAGCAAGCAGTGAGTTTGCAATGCCGAACATGGAGAAGCTGGGACTGTTTGAGATTGAAGGGGTGCAACATTTAAAATGCGGAAACGGAACGCCATCGGGCGCTTACGGCAGACTGAAGGAGGCGTCTAAGGGAAAGGATACCACCATCGGACACTGGGAAATAGCGGGCGTGATATCGGAAAATCCTCTTCCGACGTTTCCGGGCGGTTTTCCTCAAGAGCTGATAATCGAATTTTCCAGACGGACAGGGCGGAAGGTGTTATGTAACAAACCTTATTCCGGTACGGATGTCATCCGTGACTACGGCAGAGAACACATGGAAACAGGGGCGTTGATTGTGTATACCTCTGCGGACAGTGTGTTCCAGATTGCGGCGCATGAAGCGGTGGTGCCGATTGAGGAGTTGTACCGTTACTGTGAAATTGCCAGAGAACTGTGTCAGGGAGTGTACGGTGTAGGTCGTGTAATTGCGAGACCGTTTGAAGGAGAGTGGCCGTTTGTGAGAACAGCGAGGCGCCACGACTATTCTCTTGTACCGCCGCAGACAACAATGTTGAATATTCTGGCGGAAAGCGGTTATGATGTTATCGGCGTAGGAAAGATTAACGACATTTTTGCAGGAAGCGGAATTACGGAGTTTGTTAGAACTTCGGGAAACGAAGACGGCATTGAGAAAATGATTGCTTACGGAGATAAGGATTTCAACGGACTTTGTTTTGTGAATCTTGTAGATTTCGATTCGAAGTACGGGCATCGTAACGATACGGAAGGCTATGCAAAAGCCCTCAGTTATTTTGATGAACAGTTGCCGAGGCTGCTTGCAAAGTTAAAGGAAGAGGATTTGCTTTTGATTACGGCGGATCACGGTTGCGACCCGTCTACCCCGTCTACGGACCATTCCAGAGAATATGTGCCGTTGGTGGCAGCGGGACCGGCTGTCCGGGAAGGTGCAGATTTGGGGACCCGAGAGTGTTTTGCGGATACGGGGGCTACCGTGCTTGACTGGTTCGGTATTTTCGGCGGAATCGCAGGAACTTCCTATCGGGGAATGCTTGTGAAATAAGTCTGCGGAAAGGCGGAACAAAGGAAAAAATATCCCTTGTCAGTGGCAAGGGAATGCGATACAATAAAGAAAAAGGGACGAGGGGGTGGCCGGAATGTTAAAAAAAGTATTACAAGCTACAGCAGTAAAGAGAGCGGTATGTTCCGGTCTCTTTCTTGCCGTGCTGTTAGGATTTGCGGGATGTGCCGAACCGACAGTAGGACCCGGAACGACGGAAACTCCCGTGCCTACGGTGACCGGTGTTATGACGCCGACGCCTACACCGGAGCCTACAAAAGCCGCACCGACACAAGGGATTACGCCGACGCCCACAGCGGAACCGGACGTTACGCCGGAAGTGTCTCCGGATCCGATAAAAACGCCAGAAGCAAAGCCGACGCCGGAAGTTACATCTCCGACACCGGGGCTTACCGATACTCCGGGGCCGGAACCGACAGAAGAACCGGGATTGACACCGGATGTACCGGTGACCTCTACACCGTTACCGGAGCCGACGGCCAGTCCCGAGTATGACACCTTAATGGAAAACGGCTGGCAGCGGACGGACGACTTTTTTGGGTACAGAGAGATTTATTTTTCCGGGATGTTTGATGACACGGAACTGATTGCGGTGCCGGGAAGATACGAGTACCGTTATACCTCGACATCGGACCGGAATGCGACATTTTCGATGATCGGAGAAGAAGGGGTATCCGTGGATGCGTTTTTAGAGGAACTGGCACTTACTTATCCGGATTGCGTAATCGGCTGGGAAAGTATAGGAGATTACAGCTACGAGTATACGGCCGGAGATTATCGGGTGAAGGGGCGCATATACGACTGCGGAACGGGTGACTCGGCGAGCCGGATTCGTGTGGAATTTTACAGTCCGGTAGGAGAAGAACAGAAGGAAGGATACGTTTTTTATTTGAATTAATAGATAGAAGAGAACTACGGAGGAGGACGTTATGCAGGATAAGTTAGAACAGATTATGCGTCAGATTTACTTGATGTTGTCCAATTGCGAAGAAAGCGCATACTCATCGGAAGATTTGATTGTGCCGAAGAAACGGATTTTTCAGTTACTGGAAGAGTTAAATTATACGGTTTATGATTTACGGGAGCAGTATGAAGCTACCGTGACCTCCAGAGAGCGGGGACTGGCGGAACAGGAACGCAAGATGGCGCAAATTAAGGAAGAAGCAAAGGGACGTGCAGAAGATACCTATGCCGCGTCTTTGCTGTATGCCAGAGAGATGTTTATGGAAATGCGCAAAACAACGGAGCAACTTTGTCAGAATCTGCGCAAGGAGTATAACGAGACACTTCGCAGTTACGAAGACAGTTTGAGATATTTGCAGGAGAACGAGGAAAGCATGGTGGCGCAGATGAGCCTGATGATGGAGTCCAAGAAGTATTTGCGCTTAATCGAACAGCAGAATAAAGAAAAGGAAAAGAAGCAGAATCTGACGGAAGAAGAGAAAAAGCGTCAGGCGGAAATCGAGGCGGAGAAGGCGGAGCTTGCGGCAGCGGAGGCTGCGTCCGAACTGAACCAGAAGCTGTCCGCACCGATTGTGGTACAGGTAAACGAGCAACCGAAGGTGCCGGAAGGCTTCGGTAAAAAGCAGAGCAAGAAGAAAAAGTATGCTCCGAGCCAGTCTCTGGAAGAAACCACAGTGGAGGGCGAAGGCGTAGTAGAGCCTGTATTACCGAGCAGTGAGGAACTGGACGGAGAGTATTTCGACTGGAAGGATGAGCAGGAAGGCAACGAAAAGCAGGCAAAGCGGGGCGGTAAAAAGTTCTTCGGAAAACGGTAGAAACGGTGCGTTTTGTAAAAAATAAAAAAAATTAAAATTGTTGTTGACAATTCGAAAAAAAGGTGTTAGTATAATAGGGCAGTTCGCAGTTGTGGCGGAATTGGCATACGCGCATGATTCAGGTTCATGTCCACGTACGTGGGTAGGGGTTCAAGTCCCCTCAACTGCATCGTACCGTATGCAAGTCAAGCTGAGTGGTGCGTAGTAATATGCGGAAATGCTGGAATTGGCAGACAGGCATGACTAAGGATCATGTGGTCCCCGACCGTGAGGGTTCAAGTCCCTTTTTCCGCATTACATTTTAACAGAAACCGTCTGAGTTACTCAGACGGTTTTTTGTTGCCTTTTTTGCGGTAAAATCATGGGGAAGCGTTCCCTTGATTTTTATCTTTCGGAAATAGTTTTGTATTCAATAAGTCAAGAAAAACAGTATGATATTTGATAGGATAGAGACAGAAAATGTGAGACGGCCGGCCTGTAAGACCGAACGAGGTTCTGTGTTACGGCAAATTCTCCATGAGAAACCGTAACGCGTTTTTATAAAACACTTTCTCAATTTCATCGGAGGAGAATCCGGCTTTTTTTAATACGGTTTCCAATCTTGGAAGGTAGGAAACGTCGGGAATGAACCGGTTTCCCGGTGTGCCGTCAAAGTCGGTTCCCAGTGCTAAAATTTCCGAACCGGCTACGGAACGGATGTGCTTGACATGGGCAGTAAGAGCTTCTGCAACATTTTCAGGAGTAGAGAAAGAGGGAAAAAGGAACGGCTCGTGGAGGCAGAGTCCCGCAAGTCCGCCCCGGTCTGCCAGCGTGCGTAACATGGAATCGGAGAGGTTCCGTGGCACATTACAAACGGAACGGGCGTTGGAATGGCTGGCAAGAAAGGGACGTTTGCTGTGGGCGGCAAGATCCCGGAAGCCTTCGTCCGACAGATGGGAGACATCAAGGATAATCCCCAGCCGTTCCGCTTCGGAAACGAACTCCAGCCCTTGCTTGGTCAACCCCCGGCAGGAGGAGGCGGAGTCCGGAACAGGTGCCCGGAATCGGTTCACGGCGGCAGGGACGGGAAGATTTGCGGCGGAGGTTCCCAAAAGGGTGGAATAGTCCCAGGTCAGTGTGGCAATCCGCACACCCATGGAGAAGATCCGGGGTAAAAGAGCTGCCGGTGTTTCGGAAAGGCAGCCTTCTTCTAACGTCAGGAGAGCGCCGATGCGGCGGGCTCGGATGCAGTCCGCAAGTTCGGCGGAAGTCCGGATGTGAGTAAGTTGTCCGCCGGATGCGGAGAGGATTTGTGAGAAACAGGTATACTGTGTCTGCAGACAGGAGTCGGATCCGGCGGGGGAGACTTCATCCAAATCGGTAAAACATGCAAAACACTGCACCAGCGCGCCGGCGGAACATAGCCCGTTATAGAAAACGTGGGAAGCCGGAGGCGTATGATGAGCGAAAAAAAGCTCCGGAGAGGAGGAAAGCTTATAGAGAGTGTCACAGTGTAAATCAATGTACGGGAGCATGAAAAGGTACCTTTTAAACGTTTTGTCTTAATATATGCCAAAAGGGCGGAGAAAGGAACGAAAAAGGACGGAAATAATAGACAAACAGCGGAAAAGGGAGTATAATTAAACCAGAAAAGCAGAAGGGAACGGACCGATGTCGGAATTATACATGAGAATGCAGCCTTTTTTGGGAGACAGGACGGAATTGCTCCAAAGAATGGCGGGCCGGTTGGATTTATGGGAAGAATGCGTATTGCTGTTTCCGAAGGAAGAGATTATTGAGGAAATGGATGCGGCTGTAAAGAACGGAGACGAAACGGTGCTCTACGGTACGGTACATCGTCTGAAGGGAAATCTGGCCAATTTCGGATTTGACGGAGCAGCGTTGGCGGCAATGGAATTGCTGGCGGCGATTAAGAATAAGGAGTCTTTGCGGATACCGGAGTTGTACGCAAAGCTTAGGGAAGCGTATATACAAATTATAGAAAGGATAGGTGATGAGGGATGAAACGAAAGAGAATCGGTGTCTTAATCGGAAGTGTAACCAACAATTTTTCCAGCAGAGTGTGTAAGACAATCAGCGAAAAAGCGGAAGAGTACGGTTATGATGTGTGTTTTTTTACGACGTTTAATTCCCGCGGGGATAATTTGTTATACGGGGAAGGAGAACAGCAGATTTTTTCGTTGCCGGATTATACGCAGTTTGACGGTATGATTATTGCACTGGATTCGCTGAATCTTCCGGCCAGTGAGGAATCGATAATACGACGTTTGCGAGAGTTGAAATGCCCGGTGGTTTCCTTACGTGTTCCGGTAGAAGGATTTTACAATGTAATGGTGGATGAAAATGTGTCCATGGAGAAGATGATTCGTCACTTTGTCGAGGTACATAATTTCCGTGATATTTGTTTTATGACGGGGCGCATGGAACTGGAAGATGCCAGATTGAGGTTTGATTGCTATAAAAGAGTGATGGATGAATGCGGAATTGCGGTAACGGATGATATGGTGTTTTACGGAGATTACTGGAAGGCAAAAGCCAAAGGGGCCGTGGATCACTTTTTATCCGGCAGAACGAACACCTATCCGCAGGCCATTGTTTGTGCCAACGACTATATGGCGCTTGCTGTATGCAGAGAGTTGGGGGAGCGGGGCATCCGGGTGCCGGAGGATATTTGCGTATCCGGGTTTGACGATTTAATGGAAGCGCAGCATTGCGAACCCCCTCTTACCACGGTAGCTGTGAATTTTGAGGAAATGGCGATTCGTGCGGTGGAAATCATTGATGAGGTGGATCAGGGAATGAAACCGGATAAGTTACAGCGGATTTCTACTCAGGACAAGTATCGCGGAAGTTGCGGTTGTAAGCGCCATAAGGTAATGAATAAATGGTACAGCCTGACCAAAGAACTGGAAGAACGGAAGGAAATCAATTACCAGACGGTTTTCATGAATGCGGATCTGGAAGGAATTACGGACGAAAAAGAATTGCTCAGTATGGTACATAAGTACAATTCCTATAACAATACCAAACATATGTGGATTTGCTTGTGTGATGCATCGGAAGAGTTGACGGAAGAAGAACGGAATCTCGGTGATATGCGTATGGAATACACCAATACGATGGTGTTGCGGGCTTTAAAAACTCCCAACAATGCGTTGCATCTGATGGAGAAGAAGTTCGACCGTAAGGAGCTGATTCCGGAGGAGGAACGGAGTGATATCGAAAACGGCAGCTTCTATTTCATACCTTTGCACTATAAAAATCATAACCTGGGGTATGTGGCTACGACCTATGATGATTTCGGACATTTTAACGAATTCATGCAACCGTGGGCGATGAATTTTGCGGTGGCGTTGGAAAACTATTTCCTCCATGAGAGATTAAATGCCATGAACGACATTAAGCGAATGTATAAGGAGGATACCCTGACGGGAATCGCCAATCGTCGCGGTTTTGAAGAAAAGGTTCGTAAGGTATACGGAGATGCGGCATATTTAAGAAAACGGGTGGCGGTGATCAGTATCGACATGGATAATCTGAAAACCACCAATGATTTGTACGGCCATTCCGCAGGTGATGATTCTTTGCGCAGAATCGCAAAGGCTTTGACCGCTGCGGCGGAGGGAAGGGAAGATGTGACCTGTGCCCGTACCGGCGGAGATGAGTTTGTGTTTGTGGCCCGGGTGGAACGGCCGAATGAAGGTCAGGAGATTATTGCAAAAATCCGGGAAGAATTGCAACGAATTAACGAACAAAGCGGGCAGCCGTATGATGCGGAAATCAGTTGCGGTTTGTACGAGGTAAAGGATTCTTCGAAGATTGCGCTGGCGAAAGCACTGGAAATAAGTGACGAGCGTATGTACGAAGAGAAGCGGCAGAGAAAGCTGCAAAGACAGCAGGAAATGCAACAGCAAGGATAAAAAAACGGGACTGCACAAACGAATATGTGCAGTCCTTTTTGCGTCTTTCTTTACAGGAAGCCTCCGTCGAACCGGATGACCTGGCCGGTGAGATAAGCCGGCATGCGGGAAAGCAGAAGAAGCGCTTCCGCGGTTTCTTCCGGTGTAGCGAAACGCCCCATCGGTATTTCCTCCGCAAGAGCAGCCCGTTCTTCGTCGGAAAAGCATCGGTTCATATCGGTGTCAATGACGCCGCATGCCAGTGCATTAACGGCAATATTGCTGGGAGCAAGCTCCTTCGCCAGGGCGACGGTCAGACCGTTCAGACCGGCTTTGGAAGCGGAATAAGCTACTTCGCAGGAAGCTCCCGAACACCCCCAGACAGAGGAAACGTTTATTATGACTCCGTAAGGTGCCTGCGGGGAGATGTCTTCGCGCTCCCGGTTCTTCAAAAAATAAGGAATGGCTGCACGGGAACAGTAGAATGCGGAGGATAAATTGGAGGAAATGACATGCTCCCATTGAGAATCGTCCGTGTCGGTAAGCATTCGTATCATAGATACGCCTGCGTTGTTGATAAGTACATCCAGATGACCGAAGCGTGCAACGGTTTGTTCTATGAGGGATGTCGGAAATGCGGAATTTTGCAATTCACCCTGCAAGAGAAGATGGGGAGTGCCGAGGGCAGTCAGCTCCGCAGACAATGTATCCAAAAGGTCCGATCGGGTGTGACAACAGCCTGCAACCGCATAGCCCGCTTTTGCAAAGGCAAGGGCGCAGGCACGCCCGATTCCCCGGGAAATACCGGTGATTAAAACTGTTTTCTGGGACATAGTATCCTCCGTTTCCGATGCGGATTATATCGCATCTGTATATGAAAAGAATAGTTCCGTTCTATGGTACGAATACTATTATTATACATGAACAGGGAGCAACAGGCAAGAAAAAGCGTAAACCACCGCATTGCGCGTTGCGGAAAATTCTGTTATACTGAGGAAGGAAACGGAAGGAGACGGGAGAAATGAAAAAGGGAAGCTTGATATTACAAGTGTTTTTATATGCGTCATTGGTCAGCCTTATATGGCTGGGAGGATATATGGTACTGTCGGAGGTGTTTGCCGTGCGGGAGGTTGCGCCGGAAGAGACGCCTCAGACGGTGACGCCGGAAGCGGATTTGCCGGTGCCCGCATCTTCTCAATGGTCGGTTTTGGTTGTGGTGGATGAAACGAAGGAAGTAAAGAAGTTTATGTTCAGGTATGGGGACTTTTTGGCGGATACGCTTGTGTTTGTTGAGGTGCCTGTAACGACAAAGGTGGAATTGCCCGCGGGAGGATACGAGGTTTTAAGTGTGCACAATCCGGAATTGCCGGAGCTATTTATGATCTCGGATCTGTGCCGGATTTTTTCGGAGGAGACCTGGTGCATGGCGGCAGAGGAGGCAGGAGAAGCGTTGCTTTCGTTGCGACCGAAGGAATGTTATGTAATGGAAGAGGCGGCTTTTGAAGAGATGACGGAAAAGGCAGACGGGAAGAGAAAGTTTAAGACCGGTGTCTCCGTAAAGGAAACCGTTGCCAATGCATTGGAACATTCCGTTACCAATGACACGCTGCGGGACGAGATGTTGTACTGGGAAAGCTATCAGGATATTGAAAAGATATATTACAGAGTGCTTCCAGGGAAGGCACTGGCAGAGGAATATCAGCCGGACCGTTCCGGCGTGCAGGCTATGGTGACGGCGATTAAGGCGGGAGATTTTACGGAAGACGAAAATATACGGTAAAGGAGAAGAACGGTATGGGTTTGAAGAAGAAACTGATCGGTATATTCGGAGTGGCAGTGCTTGTACTTGGGGCGTTTTTTACCGGACATTCTGCGGGGGCGGCGTCCAAAATTCCGGGGACATCGGGAGATCCGCTTGTTACACTGAGTTATCTGGAGGAACGACTTACTGGTGCCGGCGGAACATCGGAACGGGTGCAGTTAAAGAAAGGGGAGTCTCTGGTGGGAAACATCGGAACCGGTATTATTGTACTGGGAGGTTCAGTAACGGCGGCGGAAGACGGTTTGGTGGATGTGACAGCGGGAGAGAAGACCGAGGAGGATACGTCCTTATTCTTATATCACAGCTACATCGTGACAGAGGAGAACGGAGGGTGCAGAGCTTTGTCCGGATGTACGTTGCTTGTTTGTGGAGAATATGAGTTGAAAAGATAAACAGACAGATAATTTTGCGAAGGTGGCCCAAAGTGCAAAACAATACCTGCCGGGAACGGAAAGAGACAGTTCAAAACGGGGAAAACTCAGAATCAAAGGGAAAATGAACTGTGCAAATGTAACAAAAACGAGGTGCAGAATTTGGTTAAATGAGATATGGTAATTTATTTGTGAATAGTGTATTATATTAATGTGCTTTTTTTGTGGAAGAGAAAAGTGTATTACATCATATTTTAGGAGGAAAATGAAATGGCAAGTTTATCGTTGAAGAATATCAACAAGACTTATCCGAACGGCTTTGTGGCTGTAAAGGATTTCAATCTTGAAATTGAGGATAAGGAATTCATCATCTTCGTAGGTCCGTCCGGTTGTGGTAAGTCCACTACCCTTCGTATGATCGCAGGTCTCGAGGAGATCTCCGGTGGTGAGCTTTACATCGGCAATAAGCTTATGAACGACGTAGAGCCGAAGGACAGAGATATCGCGATGGTATTCCAGAACTACGCATTGTATCCGCATATGTCCGTATATGACAATATGGCATTCGGTCTTAAGTTAAGAAAGACCCCGAAGGAAGAGATTAAGAAGCTCGTTAGCGAGGCTGCAAGAATCCTTGACATCGAGCACTTACTGGATCGTAAGCCGAAGGCTCTTTCCGGTGGTCAGAGACAGCGAGTAGCAATGGGTCGTGCAATCGTTCGTAATCCGAAGGTATTCCTCATGGATGAGCCGCTTTCCAACTTGGATGCAAAGCTCCGTGTACAGATGCGTATCGAGATTTCCAAGCTTCACCAGAAGTTACAGACTACCGTTATCTACGTAACCCATGACCAGACCGAGGCAATGACCCTTGGTACCAGAATCGTAGTTATGAAGGACGGTGTTATTCAGCAGGTAGATACTCCGCAGAATCTCTACGACAGACCGCAGAACCTCTTCGTTGCAGGTTTCATGGGATCTCCGCAGATGAACTTCATCGACTGTCAGGCAGTAGAAGAAGGCGGCGCTGTTTCTCTTAAGTTCGGTAACCATTCCATTAAGCTTACCGAGAAGAGAGCTCAGAAGCTTATCGACGGTGGCTACACCAACGAAGAGCATCCGAAGAAGGTTGTTCTCGGTATCAGACCGGAGGACATCAAGGACGAAGAGAGTTTCATCGCTATGTCCAAGGACAGTAGCTTAGAAGCAACCGTTCGTGTATACGAGCTTCTCGGTGCGGAAGTATTCCTGTACTTCGATATTGATGAGACCATTCCGGTAACCGCACGTGTTAACCCGCGTACCACCGCTAGACCGGGTGATACCATCACCATCGCTTTCGACTTAACGAAGATACATATCTTCGATAAGGAGACCGAGCAGATTATTTCTCACTAATTGAATATGATTTTACGGAGACCGTCGGAAACGACGGTCTCTTTGCGTGCAGGCATAGTTATTTCACAATTATTTTTTTCCTCTTCGGTTGACTTTTAGCACCGCGAATGATAAACTGACAATAGTGGGGAAGTAGTTTGTTGTAGAAGGAGGACATATGATTTCGAATCAGGTGTTACAAAATACAATTGAAGGTTTAAAGGCTATTACCAGAGTGGAGCTTTGTGTATTGGGAACCGACGGAGAGGTTCTGGCTACTACCCTGGAGCCGGGACAGGAGAGCATCGAAGCGGCGGTTACATTTGTGGATTCGCCGGCGGAGAGCCAGTCTTTGGCGGGTTATCAGTTTTTTAAGGTATACGATGACAGTCATCTGGAGTTTGTTGTTTTGGCAAAGGGCGACACGGATGATGTTTATATGATCGGTAAGATGACGGTGTTCCAGATTCAGAATTTGATTGTGGCGTATAAGGAACGTTACGACAAGGATAACTTTATCAAAAATCTGTTATTGGACAACCTGCTTCTCGTAGATATTTACAATCTGGCAAAGAAGCTTCATATTGAGGCGGATGCCCGTCGTATCGTATTCTTAATCGAGACGAAGCAGGAGAAGGATACCAATGCCCTCGAGACCGTGCGCAGTTTGTTTGCGGGAAAGAGCAGAGACTTTATTACTGCAGTGGATGAGCGGAATATTATCCTTGTGAAGGAACTTAAATTAAACGAGGATTACGAGCACATGATGAAGACGGCAAAGGTGCTTTTGGATACGTTAAACACCGAGGCTATGACTCGTGTCAATATTGCCATCGGTACCATTGTAAATGAAATTAAAGATGTGTCCCGTTCTTATAAGGAAGCAAAGATGGCGCTGGAGGTAGGAAAGATTTTTTACAGCGACCGCAATGTGGTGGCATATTCCAATCTCGGTATCGGCCGCCTTGTATATCAGTTACCGCTTCCGATGTGTAAGGTGTTTATCAGGGAGATTTTCGACGGAAAGTCTTTGGAGGATTTTGACGAGGAAACGATTGTTACCATCAACAAGTTCTTCGAAAACAACCTGAATGTGTCCGAGACATCCCGTCAGCTTTATATCCACCGCAATACACTGGTATATCGTTTGGATAAGTTGCAGAAGATGACGCATCTGGATCTCCGTACCTTTGAGGATGCCATTACCTTTAAGATGGCGCTGATGGTAGTAAAGTACATGAAATATGTAGAAAACATGGAGTTTTAGGTTTTCGAAGCCGCACCGTAAGATGCGGCTTTCGGATTATAAAAGAGGAGGGAGCGTATGGCAGGGACCTACGATTTACATAAAGATTTGCAAAATATACAGGCGCCGGTGATTCATTTTGACCACGTGTCCAAGGATTATCAAAAAGGGATTCATGCAATCGAAGATATTAGCTTCAGCATCAAGAAGGGAGAGTTTGTTTTCATTGTTGGAAGCAGCGGTTCCGGAAAATCCACATTGATTCGTTTGATGTTGCGCGAAATCCTGCCGACGAAAGGACGGGTGTTTGTGGCCGGAAAGGAGCTTTCCAGGTTGCGCCGCCATCAAATCAGTAAATACCGTCGCAGTATCGGTGTGGTATTTCAGGACTTCCGGCTCCTTAAGGACCGTAACGCCTACGAAAATGTGGCCTTTGCACAGCGGGTAATTGAGGTTGGTCCGGCGGAGATTAAGCGTAGCGTACCGAGAATGCTCTCTTTGGTGGGACTGAGTGAGAAGTTTAAGGCGTTTCCGTCGGAACTTTCCGGCGGTGAGCAGCAGAGAGTAGCCCTTGCCCGGGCGTTGGTAAACAATCCGGTGATTTTGCTGGCGGATGAGCCTACGGGAAATCTGGACCCGAAAAATTCCTGGGAAATTATGCATTTGCTGGAGGAAGTAAACCGTCGCGGTACAACGGTGGTTGTGGTAACGCATAATCATGAAGTGGTAGACATGATGCAGAAACGTGTCATCACTCTTCGTAACGGACGAATGATCAGTGATGAACAGAAGGGTGGGTATGTCTATGCAAAGTATTAGAACGCTTTTTTACTGCTTAAAGCAGGGAATTCGCAGTATTTTTCATAACGGAATGTTTTCACTGGCCTCCATCGGGACAATCGGGGCAAGCTTGTTTATTCTGGGCTTGTTCTTTTTCGTGACCTCCAATGTCAACCATATAATGAAGGGCGCAGAGCAAAACGTAGGTGTGACGGTTTTGTTTGAGGAAGGGTGTCCTGCGGATAAAATCGAGAAAATCGGAGTGGAAATCAGTAAACGGGCAGAAGTGGCTGACGTGGTGTTTATTTCTGCGGAAGAGGCTTGGGAAAATTATAAAAGAGACCACTTAAACGAGGAACTGGCGGCAACCTTTGGGGAGGATAATCCGCTTAAGGATTCCGCTTCCTATAAGGTGTATATGAACGATGTTTCCATGCAGGATGTGCTGGTGCGTTTCATTGAAGGACTGGACGGTGTGCGTAAGGTGAATGCAATGGACGGTGTAGCGGAGAGCATGGAAGGAATCAGTAGGATGATTACCATTGTTTCCGTGGCGATTATCGTGATACTGGTAGCGGTGGCGGTATTTCTCATTCGTATGACGGTGTCCATCGGTATTTCCGTGCGAAAGGAAGAGATTTCTATTATGAATCTAATCGGTGCCACAGACTTTTTTGTCCGCTTTCCGTTTGTAGTGGAAGGTGTATTGCTGGGTATACTGGGGGCGCTGGTACCGGTGGGGATTTTGCATTTGATTTACGGAAGAGTAATCAAATACTTATCCGGAGAGTTTGAAAGTGTATTCCGCAAAATGTCGTTTTTAAGTGAGCAGGAAGTGTTTGCAAAGCTTACGCCGTTGCTTTTGTTCATCGGTGTATTAATCGGTTGGTTCGGCAGTACCACCAGCACGAGAAAGCAGTTAAAGAAAATCAGCCTGCGTTAGTACCGGGAGAAAAGTATATGGGAAAGGAGATGCCGGATGAAGCGGATTCTGAGAAAAGGAATATGTTATATAGGGCTGATGACGGTACTGGTTACCGTGCTCCCGACGGGACACGGAACCGAGGCATTGGCAGGGCAATCCTATCAATCGGCGATTGACAAGGCAAAAAAGGAAAAAGAAGAACTGGAACAGATGCGAAAAGAGGCTGCAGATAAAATTGCGGCTTTGGAAGCGGATAAAAAAAGTACGGAAGAGTATATTAAACGGGTAGATGAAGAATTGGCGGGAGCCTATGCGGCAATGGAGGAATTGTTACAAAGCATTGCGGCGTGTGAAGAGGCACTTGCGACTGCGAGGACAGAACTGGATGCGGCGGTTGCGGCGAAAGAAAGCCAATATGCCATCATGAAAGCCCGGATTAAGTATATGTACGAGAACGGAGACACCGATTTTTTGGAGATTCTCACCGGTTCGGACAGTCTGGAAGACTTGCTGAATCAGGTGGAGTACCGTTCCCAGATTGCGGCATATGATGACAACCTGTTAAAACGGTATGAAGCGTCTTGCGAGGAAGTAAAGAAAAAGGAAGAATCCTACGAACTGGCGTTGGTGGAGTTAAATGCCGAGAAGAACGTACAGGAGATGCAAATCGAGAATTTATCGATTTTGGTTGCCAATAAAGCAGTATATATGGATGAATTGACTGCCTCTCTCGGGGTGACGGAGGAGCAGTATTTTGAGTTTTACGAGGAGATAGAGAGTAAAGAACTGGAAATCGCCGATTTGGAAGAAAAAGAGCGTCTTCGAAGAGAAGAAGAGGAGAGAAAACGGCGGGAAGAAGAGGAACGTCTCCGGCGTGAAGAGGAAGAACGAAAGAGAAGAGAAGAAGAGTTAAAGAAGCTGGGATTGACGGATGAAACCTCGGTGGATAATATGATTTGGCCGTTCCCGGGGGATCCGAATATTTACTCCTACTTCGGCTATCGGATCAGTCCGATTACGGGAAAAAGAGAGTATCACAGCGGAATCGATATCGGTGGAGCATACGGTGCGGATATCGTGGCATCGTTGGCTGGTGTGGTAACAAAGGCTACATGGACTTCCATGAACGGAAACCATGTGGTAATCGATCACGGAAACGGAGTGACCACCCATTATCTGCATGCGTCGAAACTGTTGGTAAAGACCGGAGATTATGTGAAACAAGGGCAGGTTATTATGAAGTGCGGATCTACGGGATGGTCTACAGCACCTCATTTACATTTTACCATTAAAATTAACGGGACGTCGGTGGATCCGTGTAAATATGTGAAACCGTAAATAAGATGGAAGGAAGCAGTTGTTGAAATGATGAAGAAAGTAAAGTGGGTAAAAAGAATCGGAGCAATCGGAATGGCGTTGCTTCTTTGCGTGGGATGTTTCGGAATGACCGGATGCGGAATGTTGTATCCGGATGCAGGTTCTGCAGGTGAAAAGGAAGATACCGATGACTTGGGAAGTAATTTATGGGATTTGTTTGCGGGCACCGAAAGTGGTGACAAGTCAAAAAGCGAAGAGGCGTTTACGAAGAAGGCCGATAAACTGAAAGCGTTGATCGATCTGTACTATCTGGACGAGGCGGACGAGGAAGCGCTATACGACGGAATGTATCACGGAATGCTTTGGTCGCTGGGGGATCCGTATTCCTGTTATTATTCCGCAGAAGAATATGCGGCCCTGATGGAAGAGATGGAAGGCGCTTATTGCGGAATCGGAGCGCTGGTGAGTCAGAATGCATCCACAAAGGTAATTACGATTGTGCGTCCGTTTGTGGATGGCCCGGCATATAAAGCCGGAATGCTTCCGGGAGATATTCTGACAAAGATTGACGGAGAAGATGTATCTGCCTGGGACATCGATCTGGCGGTGAAACATATGAAGGGCGAACAAGGGACTTTGGTAGAAGTGGAGGTATGGAGAGCGTCCGCAGGCGAATATGTGGAACTGTCCATTACACGTGATCTGGTAGAAGTGGAAACGGTAACCTATGAGATGTTGGATGACTCCATCGGCTATATTTACGTAATGCAATTTGACGAGATTACCACCCAGCAGTTTGAGACTGCGGTAAATGCTTTGAAAGCCCAGGGGATGGAAGGACTTGTGGTGGATATCCGTGACAACGGCGGTGGACTTCTGACAACGGTTTGCGATATGCTGGATTTGTTTTTGGAAGAAGAGGATTTGATTGTCTATACTTTGGATAAGTACGATGTCAAAGAAGAGATTTATGCCCATGAAGGAAGTGTGGGGGAACTTCCGATGGCGGTAATGATTAACGGATACAGCGCCAGTGCCTCCGAAATCTTTTCCGGTGCGTTGCAGGATTACGGGTTGGCAACAATCGTGGGTACCCAGAGCTTCGGAAAGGGTATCGTACAGAGCGTGATTCCGTTAAACGACGGAAGTGCGGTGAAACTGACGGTTTCTACCTATTATACACCGATGGGCAGAAATATCCACGGAACCGGAATTACGCCGGATGTGGAGGTGGAACTTGCGGAAGAATTAAAACAGATGCCGGTGGTTCCGCTTTCCGAGGACAATCAATTGCAACGTGCAATCGAAGAAGTAAAGAAATTAATGAAGTAAAGTTTTTTGCAAGAGGCTGACATTTGAAAGTGTGCGGCCTCTTTTTCTTGTATAGTAAAAACACACAGGGAAAGAGAGTTTAAAAAAAGAGGTTGCATTCTCCGAATAAGTGTGGTATCATATCTCCTTGATACGGACAATTGTTTTTATGGCGCGAACACGAAAGGAGAATACCCTTTGGCAGAAGAGAAATTTTACATTGTAAAGAAAAAAGCAGTGCCTGAGGTGTTGTTACAGGTAGTGGAAGCAAAGCGTCTCCTTGATTCCGAGCGGGTGCTTACGGTACAGGAGGCGACGGAAGCGGTTGGAATCAGCCGCAGCTCATTCTACAAATATAAGGATGATATTTTTCCGTTCCACGAAAATAACCGAGGACGGACCATTACCTTTATGCTTCAGATGGACGATGAGCCGGGATTGTTGTCTGTGGTACTGGGAGAGATTGCCAAGAGTCATGCAAACATCCTGACGATTCATCAGGCAATTCCCATCGGCGGCATCGCATCCCTTACCATTTCCGTAGAAATGCGACCGGAAACAGAGGAAGCAACGGTGTTGGTAGAACGCATGGAAGCGATTTCAGGTGTACACTATATTAAGATATTGGGAAGAGAATAACGAAGCGGAGGAAAACGATATGAAAATAGCAGTGTTAGGATACGGCACCGTAGGTTCGGGTGTGGTAGAGGTTTTGAACCAGAACAAGGACAGTATCGCAAAGCGTGCGGGCAAAGAAATCGAAGTAAAGCACGTCCTTGATTTGCGTGATTTCCCGGGAGATCCGGTACAGGATATTATTACCCATGAGTTTCAGGATATTTTAAACGATCCGGAAGTAGAGATTGTAGCGGAAGTAATGGGTGGTGTAGACCCTGCGTATAAGTATGTAAAGGCTTGCCTGGAGAACGGTAAGAGTGTGTGTACCTCCAACAAGGAGTTGGTGGCAAAACACGGCGCAGAGCTTTTGGAGATTGCAAAGCAGAATAAGTTAAATTTCTTATTCGAGGCAAGCGTAGGCGGCGGTATTCCGATTATCCGTCCGTTAAATCAGTCTCTGACCGCAGATGAAATCATGGAAATTACCGGTATCTTAAACGGTACTACCAATTATATCTTAACCCAGATGCGTGACTTCGGTTCCGATTTTGATACGGTGCTTAAGGAGGCACAGAGACTGGGATACGCAGAACGCAATCCGGAGGCCGACGTAGAGGGCTATGATGCGTGTCGTAAGCTTGCGATTTTAACCTCTCTTGCCTATGGTAAGCAGGTGGATTTCGAGGATATTTACACCGAAGGTATCACGAAGATTACCGCAGAGGATATGAAGTATGCACAGAGTCTCGGCTGCACCATTAAGCTTCTCGGCATGGGCAATCGTCAGGGAGATAAGTTCTTTGCAATGGTAGCGCCGCGTATGATTAATAAGCATCATCCGTTGTACAGTGTAGACGATGTATTTAACGGAATCTTAGTAAAGGGTAACATGCTGGGAGACGTTATGTTCTACGGCCGCGGTGCAGGTAAGCTCCCGACCGCAAGTGCGGTGGTTGCGGATATCGTGGATGCGGCAAAGCATGTGGGTACTAACATTATGACCCTTTGGAGCAATAAGAAGCTGGCGCTTTCTTCCTGTGATGAGGCAGAGAATGTATTCTTTGTACGTGTACCGGCGGAAGAGAAGGATGCAGCTGTGGCAGCTTTCGGTGATGTAAAGGAAGTAAAGGCAGAGGGTGTAACCGGTGAGTTTGCATTCTTAACCGGGAAGATAACCGAGGCGGCATTTACGGAGCAGAGTAAGAAGGTTACCGTAAAGAATCGTATACGCGTAGAAGCTTAAGGAAAGAAGGACATAGATATGAAGTATATTGTAGTTTTAGGTGACGGTATGGCGGATGAGCCGATTGAGGAAATCGGAGGAAAGACTCCGCTTGCACATGCAAATACCCCGATGATGGATGAATTGGCAGGAAAGTCTGTGGTAGGTTTGTCCGCAACCATTCCGGAGGGAATGAGCCCGGGAAGTGATACCGCAAATCTGGCGGTACTCGGCTATAATCCGAAGAAGTATTATACCGGACGTTCTCCGTTAGAAGCACTTTCCATCGGCGTGCCGATGAAGGACACGGACATTGCGCTTCGTTGTAACATCGTAACGGTGTCCGAGGAGGATGTACCGTACGCCGAGAGAACCATTATCGATCACAGCTCCAGTGAAATCTCCACAGAGGATGCGGCTGTTCTGTTAGAGGCAGTGAAGAAGGAGTTACAGGATGATATCTACAGCTACTATGTAGGTACCAGTTACAGACACCTTTTAATCTGGGATAAGGGTCAGGTTGTGCCGCTTACCCCGCCGCACGATATTCTCGGCAAAGTAATCGGGGACTATCTGCCGAAGGAAGAGAAACTTCGTGAGATGATGGAAAAAAGTTACGACATTTTGAATAACCATCCGCTAAATATAGAGCGTGCCAAGAAGGGCTTACATAAGGCAAATTCCATCTGGTTCTGGGGCGCAGGAACCAGACCGGCTCTTGACAGTTTTGAAGAAAAGACCGGTAAGCGCGGTGTTATGATTTCTGCGGTAGACCTGCTTAAGGGTATCGCTATCGGTGCGGGCATGAAGGTGATTGAAGTGCCGGGTGCCGACGGTACGCTTCATACCAATTATGTAGGTAAGGCACAGGCTGCGGTAGATGCGCTGACCAAGGACGGTTATGATTTTGCATACGTTCATGTAGAGGCTCCGGATGAAATGGGTCATCAGGGAAGTTTGTCGAATAAGCTAGAGGCTATCGAGTCTTTGGATTCCAAGGTGATTCGTACGGTGGTGGAAGGTATGAAGGCTGCGGGAGAAGAGTTCCGTCTTCTTGTAATGCCGGACCATCCGACTCCGATTCGTTGCCGTACTCATACTTCGGACCCAGTACCGTTCTTACTTTACGACAGTACCATGGAGCGCAGACGTATCGGATTCTACAACGAGGAAGAGGCAAAGGCTTCCGGAATCCTGTATCCGGAAGGCTATAAATTAATTGATACTTTATTTGAAAAGTAAATAAATCATTTGCGGAAGTTGTCCCCGGAGAGTAATTCGCTCTTCGGGGCTTTTCGTTTGTAGAAAGTTCACAAAAAGTACAAAATATGTTTGCTTTTTATTGTGGAAACAGGCGTAGATTTGTGATAAAATACACATTGGGTGTGTTTTTGGGGGAAAGCTTTAAGGAACAGTGATTAGGAGGTTACAATGGGAAGGAAAAGGTTTTACGCAGGAGTGTTATTGTTCTCCTGTGCGCTTGCTCTTTGCGGCTGCGGTTCGACAAAGAAAGATGATAAGTCATCGGTTCTGACGTCGGGGAACGGAACAAGTTCCTACGAGATGACACAGGTACAGAAGGATAAGATTCAAAAGACGAAGGTGCTGGTGGCAAACTACCAGCAGGTAAAGGCGGAGAATTTGTCCTTTGCGGTGGACGGAAGACGTTTGTCGGGCGTATATGTTTCTTTGGGGGATTCCGTGAAAAAGGGAGATTTGTTGGCGGAATTGTTTTGTGATGAAGAGAAGAACAGTCTTGCAAATCTGGGGTATCAGATTAAGACGCAGGAAATGAAGATAGAGCATTTACGGGAGCAGAAGGATCTGGAGCTTAAGCAGCTGGCCCGAAGAAGAACCGCCATGTCATCCGGAGAATATCAGAATCGCGTGAATGTTCTGGAAGAAGGGTATAAGAGAAAGATTGAGGACATCGAGGACTCCATTTACATAGCACGTTTACAGTATGACGAATTATACCGGTGGATCGAAGGATGTAAGATTTATGCGGGGATGGATGGCACCGTGACCTATATGAGAGACACCGGAAGCAGCTTTATTTCCTGGGCCGGAAGTAAAGTTATGACGGTCAGTGACAGTGCGGAGTGTGCATTTTTGTGTGACGATATCGAATATGCCGATTATTTTACAAAAGGCGGGACCTACGTGTTTGAATCGAGTACCGGTATAAAGTATGAAACCGTGTTGAAGGAAACCGATAAAGAACAGGGTGTGATGCGCTTTGAGCTTAAGGTTCCGCAATATGATATGGCACTGGGACAGAGAGTTCTGTATTCTTTGGTGCTTGAGGAGAAGGAGAATGCCCTCAGCGTTCCGAAGAACGCGGTACATTATGCGGGAGACGGAGCGTATGTGTATTATTTTGATGAAGAAGGAAATCGTCAGATAAAGCAGATAGAGGTTGGCTTGGAGGCGGATTCCAAAGTAGAAGTGTTAAGCGGACTTGCCGAAGGCGACGAAGTTATTTTGCGCTAACAGGAGGATTGTATGAGAAGGAAATCAGTCGGATTGTATCTGACGGTTGCAACGCTGGCAGCAATGTGTTTTGCTGGATGCGGTGCGAGAGATACAATGCAGAATAAAATAGAATTATTATCACCGGCAGAGGCTGTGGTAGATATCGAGACCGTGATGTATCGTGATTTGTATACGGTGACTACCAGAGATGCGGAATTGGCCCCGTATACGGAAGAACTGACCTTTGATGCAGGAGGAAGAATTTCGAATCTTTATGTCGAAATCGGTAGTGTGGTAAAGGCGGGAGATTTGCTGGCGGAGCAGGAAGAAGACAGCGTACGTACTGCGGCGAGTAATGCTTTGAATAAGTATCTGTCGGAGAAAAAGGTTTATGTGGATACGGTAAAGGCGGTAAATAAGAAATTGGCTACCGGTTTGACCCGTGAGGAACGGGAATGGCAGGAGCTTTTGCTTGCCCAGGCGGAAGAATTGTGGGAGATTCAGGAACCGGAGCTTTGGGCTGCTTGGGAAGATGCCAGGTCAAAAGTAGGAAACAGCCAGATTTATGCACCGTTTGACGGTGTGGTTACCGCGTGTTTATCCGAAGGGGCCACAGTGGCAGCCGGTCAGCCGGTTGTTGCGGTTGCGGATACAGACCGTTTGTACGTTACAGTGGGAAGCTATCTCCCGCCGTCGGAATTCGGAAACTACGAAAGAGTATATGCAATTGTAGACGGCAAGGAGACAGAGGTTACCTATGTGGAAGAATTGATGGAAGAAGAAGGTGCGTATACCTATTATACGGTAGAAGATACCGGAGATGCCGTTATGGGTGACTTTGTGTTAATTTGCATGATAGGCAATTATCATCCGGAGGTGCTTTCCATACCGAGCAATGCGGTATACAGAGACAGTACCGGTACTTATGTATATTTGATGGAAGAAGATACCAGAGTTCGCAAGGATGTGGTGCTTGGGTACTCGGGTACCGTATATGTGGAAATCGCGGAAGGGCTGCAGGAAGGAGACCGGGTATATGTTAAGAATTAAGCGAAAAGGCAAGGTCGTACTTGCGTTAACGGTATGTATTCTGATGGGAACCTGTGCGGCGGCTCCTGCAGGAGGAGAAATACCGGAAGGTGCCGGGAAGGATTGGAATTTTTCCGACTGGAACGGACAAATGAAACCGGGACAGTATGTTTCGGAGGAAAAAGAGAAAGATGCGAAGCAGCAGGCTGAAAATCCGGGGTTAACCATACAGAAGGAGATCTCCTCCGAAACGTTATATACGGATGCTTTGGAAAATACAAAATCCGAAACGCAGAAGTATACAACCGTGCGACGCGGTGATTTTGTGATGGAATCTACCGTGGCCGCTACGGTGATGTATCCGAAGAAAAGGACGGTTCGTTACAGCTTTCCGTACGGCGAGACGTATTATCTGGAGGCAGTGGGACTGGAAACCAAGAATAAGGTGACGGGTGACCCGATTGCCCGGATTTATGTCATGATTGACGAGATTCAGCTGGCTTCCATGGAACGTCAGCTTCAGCGTATGGAAGAACGGGGAGAAACCGGTGCGACGTATACGGAAGCGTTGGAACGTCTGGAAGAGATGAAGGAAGCGTTGAATACTACAGAGATTGTAATGGAAGAGGATGGAATATTATTGGAGCAGGAGACTCTGCGGTTCGGAACCCAGATTTCTTCCTATACCATTGTGGTGGCGGATCCGAAGGAGCGCTTGCTGGAAGTGCCGAATGAGAATAAGCAGTTCCGTTTCGGTCAAACAGTAAAGATTACCGCAAAGGTGAACGGTGTAACCTGTCACGGTACGGGAACGGTAATTACGGCTTCGGCGGCAATGATATCCGAGGATTTGGCGGGAACTACGGCATACATCCGCCTGGATGAAGATAGCGAGTATTTGTATGACGGTTCCGGCATCTCCGTAACGGTTGAAACGATTCACATGAAGGACGTACTGCTTTTGGATGCGTCTGCCACCTACACGGCCAACGGTACGCAGATGGTGAAGGTGAAGGATGAGTATGGGTTGCATGCAGTCGGTTTTTCTTTCGGACGTAAAAACGCAACAACTTATTGGGTGATTGACGGTCTGGAAGAAGGCGCACAAATTTTGGTTCAGTAATAGGAGGATTCCATGTTTCGTTTTATGTTGCAAAAACTCAGACACAAAAAATGGCTTGCTTTGTGTCTGTTAATCGGTAATGTCCTTCTGGTGGCGGTTGCTGCGGGATATCCGATGTATAAAGATGCTTCTCTGCAACGGATGCTGGCGGATGAATTTGACGCCTATGCAGAGAAAAACGGGGTACATGCCGGAATGATTACCATGTCTTCCACTGCCCGGAAAGGCGAGTTTAAGGAAGATTTTCTGGCATTGGAGGAATATTCCACCCGTGTGTGCGATGAGTTGGGAGTAAAGCAGTTACAATATGTGGCGAATGTTGCACTGTCCTATTCTACGGGGACATCTACCTTGGAGCGTGTAGCAGGTGCAAAACGTGACCTTAAAATCGGTACCCTTACGGATTTGAGGAGTCACAGTATTGTAATAGCCGGAGACATGTATTCCGATGAATTGGCGGCGGACGGATGTCTGGAAGCGGTAGTAACGGAAGCGGCGTTGATTCAGCAGAAATTTGTACTGGGTGAGGTAATGGAATTCACCGCCATAAAGGATTTGGAAGGTGAGCCGTTGCGCGTACGCATTGTAGGTGTGATTAAAAACAGCGACGAAAATGATATTTACTGGGTGAATTCGCCGGATAGCTATGACACGGATGTATTTGTTTCGGAGCCGTTATTTAACAAGATGTTCCGGGGAGACCGCATGGACGGTTATAAGTTTAACGCTACCTGGTATGTGATCGGAGATTGCAATTCCTTGCCGCAGGAAGAGGCTCGGGCTGCAAAAGAGCGTGTGGACAGTCTTCTGGAGTTGGAGAGCGTCAGTAAGATGATTTCCTGCGACGGTTATGAAGAAGTATTGGAAGAGTTTGTAGGAAAAGAGAAGAAAATCAATGCGACGTTACTGATTTTACAGGTGCCGGTGCTGGCACTTTTAGCTGCGTTTCTGTTTATGATTTCCGGTCAGATGCTTTCCATGGAGCAGAGCGAGATTTCACTGCTTAAGAGCCGTGGTGCGGGAAAAGGACAGATTATTCGGCTGTATTTTATGCAGAACCTTGTTTTGGCGGGGATTTCTTTTGTTATAGGTTTGCCGTTAGGCGTTTATTTGTGCAAAGTCATAGGGTCTTCCACTGCGTTTTTGGAGTTCGGAGTGAGACGAAGCTTGCCGGTAAGGTTGTCGGGAGAGGTATTCCTTTATGCGGGAGTTGCAATCGCGGTATCGGTACTTCTTACGTTAATTCCGGTGTTTAAGTACAGCGGTGTGTCCATTGTGCATGTAAAGCGTAAGAAGGCACGCTCCGAAAAGAAGCTTTGGCAGAAGTTGTATCTGGATGTAATCGCAACCGGTGTGGCATTGTACGGTTTCTATAATTTTTCCGGAAGACTGGATGCTTTGAAGGAGAGCGTACTGGCGGGAGAACCGCTGGACCCGTTGCTGTATTTTTCCGCATCTTTGTTTATTCTCGGTGTGGGCTTACTGTTTTTGCGTATTCAGCCGCTTCTCATTAAGCTGTTATTTACGGTACGCAAGAAGAACCTGAGTCCGGCCGGTTATGCATCATTTTTACAAACCATTCGAACCGGTGCGAAGCAGCAGTTTGTTATGCTGTTCCTGATACTGACAGTGGCGTTGGGTATTTTCAATGCTACGGTGGCACGGACCATCATTGCCAATGCGGAGCAGAATACCACCTATCTTACCGGTACCAATCTGGTGGTACAGGAGCAGTGGAAAAATAATGAGGCTTATGCAAAGACTCATCCGGGTACCGAGGTGTTCTATACGGAACCGGAGTTCTCTAAGTACGGTGAGATTCCGGGTGTAGAGAGCGCAGCCCGTGTATTCCGTCAGGAGGTGCAGTTTAAAGAAGGCAAGGAAGTTCTGGGTGTCGGTGAAGTGTTTGCCATCAACACCAAAGAATACGGCGAAACGGTTGTGGGCGACGAGAACCTGAACCCGTACCAGTTACGAGAGTATTTGAACGTATTGTCTACCAATGCGGAAGCGGTGTTGGTGTCCGATAACTTCCGCGTAAAGCACGGGAAAAAGCTGGGCGACAAGATTACCTACGAAAACGCAGAGGGCAATAAAATCGAAGGTACGATTTACGGCTTTGTAAAGTACTGGTCCGGTTATGTACCGACGGAGCAGGTGGTGTCCGAGGGCGAAATCGTAACGAATGACAACTATTTGGTCGTTGCCCATCTTTCCCAGGTACAAGAGGGATTTGATATTCGTCCGTATCAGGTGTGGTTAAAGACAAAGGAAGCAGATGCGGAGTTCTTTTATGCATGGGCAAAGGATAATAATTACAAGTTTACCGCCATCGAAAGCTTGCAGAGTAATCTGGCGGATATTCGTACGGATACTTTGTTCCAGGGGACCAACGGTATTCTGACTCTGAGTTTTATCATTATTCTGCTTTTGTGTGGTGTAGGATATTTGATTTACTGGATTCTCTCTATCAGAGAGCGTGAGCTTTTGTTCGGTGTATTCCGTGCAATGGGTATGCGAAAGAATGAGATTTTACATATGCTCATTAACGAGCAGATTTTCTCCGGCATTTTGTCCATTCTGTTTGGTGCGTTTGTGGGTGCGGTTGCCTCCAAACTCTATGTGCCGATGATTCAGATTGCTTATGCGGCGGAGAAACAGGTGCTTCCGCAGACGCTGATTACGGACAGTGCGGATATGGTGAAGCTGTTTGTAGTAATTGCGATTATGCTTTGTATCTGTATTGCGGTGCTGATAAGAAACATTGCGGCAATGAAGATTACCAATGCATTGAAGCTGGGCGAAGACTAAGGGGTGAAAGGAGAATACTATGGAGTACATGATTGAAACAAAAGAGTTAAACCGTATTTTCCCGGTGACCGGCGGAGAGTTTCATGCATTAAAGGATATTACGATTCAGATTCCGAAGAAGTCTCTGACGATTTTAAAGGGACGTTCCGGTTCGGGAAAAACGACACTGATGAATATTTTGGGTGCACTGGACCGTCAGACTAGCGGTACACTGTTGTTTGAGGGACAGGATATCGGAGAGTTTTCCGAGAAGCAGCGCGAGGAACTTCGCAGAAAGGACGTGGGCTTTGTTTTTCAGTCCGTGTCCCTGATTCCGATGATGAGTGCCTATGAAAACGTAGAGTTTTCTCTTCGTTTGGCAGGAATTACGGAAGGAAGAAAGGAACGTGTGGAAGAGTGCTTAAAGCTTGTGGGCCTCGGAAACCGTATGGAGCATATGCCGCAGGAAATGTCCGGCGGTGAGCAGCAGCGTGTGGCAATCGCCAGAGCGCTGGCCCATCGTCCGAAGATTATTTTTGCGGATGAGCCGACGGCAGAGCTGGATACCGCTACGGCAGCGGCTGTGATGAAGTTGTTCCGTGATTTGGTAGAAAAGGAAGATGTTACCATTGTCATGACCACCCATGATGTGGGGCTCATGTCCGCGGGTACCCTATCCTATGAATTGGAAGACGGCGCGGTAAAGACCGACGAAGCAGATACGGTTGCGGGTGCTACGGAACCGGCGGGCGAGACAAGGACCGATGCCGATGCTGCAGAACCGGCTAACGAAGAAACGACCGTTGCAGAGGCTGCGGAGCCGGCCGGCGAAGAAAACGCCGATGCTGCACAGGAATAAGGGAGGACGGCTATGGCAGAAGAAATTATGATTCAGGCGGATAACCTGGTAAAAATCTATAAAACGAAGGATTTGGAAGTGCTGGCACTGCAGGGGTTGGATTTGACGGTGGAAAAGGGCGAACTGGTAGCCATCATCGGTAACAGCGGTAGCGGTAAGTCTACCTTCCTAAATATGATCGGCGGCCTTGATAAGCCGAGTGCGGGCAAGCTTTTTGTAGACGGTAAGAACCTGTTTACCATGAACGAAAAGCAGCTGGTGGAGTATAAGCGTGATACGGTAGGCTTTGTATGGCAGAACAATGCCAGAAACCTGCTTCCGTATTTGACGGCACTGGAGAATGTTATGACGCCGATGCAACTGACCAACCGTAAGGACAAAAAGGAATGGGCACTAGAATTGCTTGAACTTGTAGGCATGTCCCATCGTAAGAACAACCGCTTGCAGCAGCTTTCCGGCGGTGAGCAGCAGCGTATCGCTATTGCGATTGCGCTGGCAAACGAGCCGAAGCTTCTCCTGGCAGATGAGCCGACGGGTTCCGTTGACCGTAAGACGGCGGACTATATTTATGATTTGTTTGTACGGTTAAATCAGGAAAAGGGTCAGACCATCGTGATCGTTACCCATGACACCACCCTTGCGAAGAAGGTAAAGCGAGTGGTTGCGATCCGTGACGGTAAGATCAGTAGTGAGCGCATTTTAAAGGAAGAGTACAGTAATATGAGTAACGCCTCTGCCGTAAACTGGCAGGAAATCGCAGAGACCCAGGAGGAATATGCTATTGTGGACCGTGCGGGCCGCGTGCAGATTCCGAGAGATTTGTTGGATAAGCTGGAACTGACCGGAAATAAAGTGAAGGTTTCCATGCAGGAGGAGAAAATCCAGTTAGAGAGACCGTAAACGCGTGGTGTTCCCATTTTTACAAGCGTGGGCTGTTTTCTGACACCACCTATGAAGGTCCCGATTACATATGTTTGCAAGTCGCAACGCTCCGTCGAACTTCCTTTAAGAGCGGCTAAGTCTTTTCGGGGGCGTCCTCAAGCCTAAGCCGCTCTAAAAGGTGATTTCGACTGCGCTAAAAGCGCGACCCTTCGGGAAAAGCAAACCTATGTAGTCGGGGCCTTTCTTGGTGGTGAGGGAAAGTTACCGAACGCTTGTAAAAATCTGCCACGCTCAAGTCACCGCGCGGAGAGAGGGCGAAGGCGATAGTTCGGGGGATGGAAAGGCTTGCGTAGAGAGTTTTGGTGTGTTAGAATCTGTTTTGTAGAAGTTGTATAGAGATGGTTTTAGGGGGCGGTTCGAATGGGACAGATTGAATTGGTAGAAGTTCAAATGAAATATGCGAATGATATATGGAGCTTTCGTCAAGAGATTTTAGAATGTGATGCAGAGAATGAAGATCAATTTGCAGGTTGTTTATCCCTTGATGAATGTAAGTCTGCCAAAGAGTGGATAACGATATGTGAACTCAGAAAAAGGGAAGAAACCTGTGGAGAGGCAGGAACCACGGTTCCGTCTCATACATATTTGGCGGTACGAAAGGATGATAACAAAGTGATAGGTGTGATTGATTTGCGTCATCATATCAATCATCCGATTCTCGGAACATGGGGCGGGCATTGCGGATACTCGGTGCGTCCTTCGGAACGAGGAAAAGGTTATGCAAAGGAAATGCTTCGTTTGAATATACAAAATGCAAAATCAATGGGGATAGAAAAACTTCTTGTTACCTGTGATGTCAGAAATGAAGCCAGTGAAAAGACGATACTTGCCAACTGCGGAGTTTATGAGAAGACGATAGATGTTGACGATTGTAAGATGAAACGGTATTGGATTACGGTTTAAGAATTAGGAAAGTTTTAAGCCAAGGAGGAAATGGTATGCCGCATGTTGTTGTAAAGTTATGGCCGGGTAGAAATGATGAGATTAAAACGAACCTGGCAAAAAAGATTGCAGATGTTGTTGCGGAAGACTTAAAAGTAGATATCGGAGATGTATCTGTTGCGTTTGAAGAAGTAAGTAGAAGTGATTGGGGCGAAAAGGTATATAAAAAAGAAATTAAGGATAATGAAGCGGTTTATCTCAAACCGAATTACGAATATGAATAGGGTATCTGGTTAAATTTATAGGAAAAAGAAAAGCTATGAATACGGAGGACTGAAGGATGAGTTTAGTGTGTCCGAATTGTGTGGGACAGGTGATGTATGACCCGAAGCGGGCAAAAATGGTTTGTTTATCCTGCGGATGGGAAGTCACAAAAGAGGAATTTTCCGAGTTGGAAGGAAGGCAGGATTACGACCGGGAAAACAGTAAGAACGATGCAGTGTCGATGTTTACGACAAGGAAGGAAAAACAGCCGGACCCGGAGCCTGAACAGATTACGGATGATTTTGATGAGTATATGGAGACGAATATTTATCATTGCAGAACCTGCGGAGCGGAGCTGATGCTGACCGGAACAGAAGCCTCTACCTTTTGTAGCTTCTGCGGGTCGTCTACCATTGTGTTTGAACGTGTGTCAAAGGAGGTCCGCCCAAAGTGGATCATTCCGTTTAAGCTGACCCAGGAGCAGGCGCTAAGTTCCATTAAAGAGCATTTTTCGAAAGGGGATTATATTCCTTCTAAAATCAGAGAGCTGACGGTGGATAAGGTGCATGCGATTTATATGCCTTACTGGCTGTTTGACACTTATATGCGGAGAGCCATGGTGGTAGAGACGCATACGCATAATGACGGTACCTTTGAATATATAAGGGATGCTTACTGCCGTTTTAAGATGACATTGGATGCATCCTTACAATTGAACAATGAGATGTCACGAAGATTGGAACCGTTCCATACGGATGAGATGACAGAGTTTGATGTGGCATATCTGTCCGGTTATTATGCGGACAGATTCGATGTTCCGAAAGAGGCACTTAAAACTGCGAATGTGAAACGGTGTCGGGATTACCTGGATGATGTGATTCTGGATAGTTGTGACCGAGTCAATAAAATGACTGTCGGAACATTGTCCAATTATGTAATGAAGGATGTGCATGAAGAGTATAAAGTTGAAAAAGTGGAATATGCGTTGTTTCCGGCGTATTTTGTGAATTTGAAATACGATACGGGAAGAGAATCGGTGATTGTAAACGGACAGACAGGAAAAGTGGTGGCGAACCTTCCCTATGAAAAAAAGCAGATTGTAAAGAAGTTCCTTAAAAATGCGCTGATTGCGTGTCCTGCTTTCATACTTGCAACCTACGGTATTCTGAGTCTGGGAATGTATCCGGCATTTTTGATATTGGCGGCAATTACCGGCTTTATGGTGGCGGGCGGCGTCTCCGGTTATAAGAAATATAAGCTGGGAAAGTATCGTATGTCTACAGCAAATATGACATCGTATATCAATGACAGGGAGGATAACAAATGATTAAAGTAATAGTAGCAATCGGAGTCGGTCTTGTGCTGGGGTTAATCAATGCTGCGGGAGGAACCGCTTACGGTCTGAGTAAGTCAAATATCGTAGGCGGGGAGGAAGGTGCCGCGTCGGATTTTATAAAAGATGAGCGGGGAGTCAGATTTCTTGTAAAGAGAGATAAGAAAAAGTAATTAACATAAGCATGCGTTGATTTGGGTTGCTTAAACGGTAAATCAGAGGTATAATTAAGGAAATGTTTTGTTTCGAGTAAAGGAAAAAGGAGATATGGTATGAACGCAAAAGAAATTATTTTGAACGGAAAAGCAGCGCTTGGTATCGAGTTTGGATCCACCAGAATTAAGGCGGTTTTAATCGGTGAGAATCACGAGACACTGGCGCTCGGTACCCACGATTGGGAGAATCGTCTGGTAGACGGTATCTGGACTTACACCTTAGAGGATATTTGGGGCGGTTTGCAGGATTGTTACGCAAGCATGGTTGCGGATGTAAAGGCAAAGTACGACGCGGAGGTTACGAATCTTTCCGCCATCGGTTTTTCCGCAATGATGCACGGTTATCTGGCATTTGATAAGGACGACAATTTACTGGTTCCGTTCCGTACCTGGAGAAATACCGTTACGGCACAATCCAGTGCAATTTTGACCGAAAAGTTAGGCTTTAATATTCCGCAGAGATGGAGCATTTCTCACTTGTATCAGGCAGTTTTAAACAAGGAAGAGCATGTTAAGGATGTGGCATTTTTCACCACGCTTGCGGGCTATATTCATTACAAGCTGACCGGTGAGAAGGTACTGGGTGTGGGCGACGCTTCCGGTATGTTCCCGATTGATGCAAACACCAACGATTACAACAAAAAGATGATTGCTCAGTTTGATGAGCTTATGGCAGGGGAAGGCTTCTCCTGGAAGCTGGCCGATATTCTTCCGAAGAGCCTTAACGCAGGTGAAGCGGCAGGTACTTTGACGGCTGAGGGTGCAAAGCTGTTGGACGTATCCGGTAAGCTTTGTGCGGGTATTCCGCTTTGCCCGCCGGAGGGTGATGCAGGCACCGGTATGGTGGCAACCAATGCGGTAGCGGTGGGAACCGGTAATGTATCCGCAGGTACCTCCATCTTCTCCATGATTGTTACGGAAAAGGATTTAGACGGGGTACACGAGGAAATCGATATGGTAACCACCCCGGACGGTAAGCCGGTAGCTATGGTACATTGTAACAACTGTACCTCTGATTTGAATGCATGGGTGAATCTGTTCAAGGAGTTTGCGGATACCTTCGGTATGAGCGTAGATATGAACGATTTATACGGAACCCTGTACCGCAAGGCACTGGAAGGTGACGCGGATTGCGGCGGACTGGTTTCTTTTAACTATTTTTCCGGAGAGCCGGTAACCGGTTTCGCAGAAGGACGTCCGATGTTTGTGCGTAAGCCGGATGCAAAGTTCAGCCTGGCAAACTTTATGAGAACCCACATCTTATCTTCTCTTGCAACGATTAAGATCGGCAACGATATTTTGATTAAGGAAGAGGGCGTAAAGGTAGACTGCATTATGGGTCACGGTGGTTTGTTTAAGACTCCGGTGGTCGGTCAGAAGCTTTTGGCAGCGGCGCTTAACACTTCCGTAACCGTAATGGACACCGCAAGCGAAGGCGGCCCGTGGGGTATGGCTGTATTGGCAGCGTACATGGCAAACAAGGCTAAGGGCGAGAGCTTAAGTGCATACTTAAATGACAGGGTATTCGCAGGTCAGACCGGTACTACCCTGGCCCCGGATGCGGCTGATGTAGCCGGTTTTGATGCGTTTGTAGAAAGTTACAAGGCTTGCTTTGCGGCAGAACACGGCGCAGTGGATAATTGGAAATAATAAGGTATAGTGTGGTATACTCTTTTTGTTTGATTTTGCAGAGTACATAACGGAGGTTTTATGAGGGTTTTTATATCATATGCGTCGGCAAAGCAGGAAACGGCGGAACGTATCTGTGCCTTTTTGGAGGCCGGAGGAAAGAAATGCTGGATTGCACCGCGGGATATTCCGGCGGGGAGTAATTACGGAGAAGAGATTGTTAAGGGCATCGAGAACAGTGATGCCTTTGTATTGGTGTTTGATAAAGCGGCTAACGAGTCCCAGCATGTACTCCGGGAAGTAGAACGTGCAGTCAGCAAAAGGTTGCCGATTGTGGTATATCGACTGGATGACACGGTACCGTCAAAGGCCATGGAGTACTTTTTACTGTCCATTCAGTGGCTGGATGCCGGAGAAGTTTCGGAGTTGTCATTGGGAAAATTGGAGGGAGCTCTGGAACGGCAGTTGGATATGGTGAAAGAAGAGACTGCCACGGGAAAAATGCAGGAAGGCGTAGCAAACGGGTCGAAGTCTGTAACGGATTCGGTAAAACAACCGGAAGGAATCAATCCGCATGTGAAGATTTCTCTGAAAAAACGACTGGGAATTTTGGCAGGTGTGATGGCAGTGCTGGCGGTGATGATTGTGCTGGGTACGGTACAAAAAGGTCGTGACGGGAGGGAGGACCGGACGCCGACAGGCTCGGTAAATCAACCGGGTGCGGAAGGCTCACAGGGGAATCCGTCCGGAGAAGAGAACGAGAATCCGGCATTTGTTGTGGGCGACTATGTATCCTTCGGCAGTTATATGCCGGGCGGAGCGGTTGCAGAAGACGGGGAAGGCGCTATTGAATGGCAGGTGGTGGATGTTAACGAGGAGGGTACCCTTCTTGTGGCTACCCGGATTCTTGCCATACGTCCTTTTGACTGCGCGGAAAGCGGAAGTTTTGGCTGGGACAGCGAAGGAAATTTTTACGACAAAACAATGAAAGATACTTACACGGATGTACAGATACGGGAGTTTCGCGGCAGTAATGACTGGGAGACCTCGGATTTGCGAGCATGGTTAAATGCAAACGGGATTGTTTCATATCCGGGAAAGGCTCCTCAGAACAGGGCAACGGATGAGAACGGAAATGCGTACGGTACGGAGACCGGATTTTTGACGGATTTTACAAAGGCAGAGACGTCTCTTATTGAGCAATCCGGAAACGGCGTGTTTTTGCTTACAAAGGACCAGGTAAGAGAATATGCGCTGGCGGGAGCATTAAACCCGTCCACCACACCGACAGAGGCAGCTATCGCAGCGGATGAGACGACTTGGTACCGGGGTTACAAGGATTCCGGTGCAACGGACTATATTTGGGCTACGGCAACGGCGGCGGAAGAGCGTGCTTGCGATATCTATTATGTGAATATTTCTCTGGCGGAAGATACATTTGCAACGAAATATGCGGCGGCAGCGGGGTTTGGTGTGCGTCCGGCGATTTGTATTCGCACGGAAGAAGGCAACTGGAATGGTGACGGTAGCAGACAGAATCCGTACCGGCTGATGAAGTAGGGAGGAAATGATGAAGTTAAGACAGTTGTTGGACTATTCGTCCGTTGTGATTCAATGTCATGATTTTCCGGATGCGGATGCCATTTCCTCGGGGTTCGCGTTGTATACCTATTTGAAAAAATGCGGAAAAGAGGTTCGGCTGATTTACGGCGGAAAGAGTGAAATAACAAAGCCGAATCTGGTGATTATGACAGAGTATCTGGAGATTCCGTTAGAGTATGTAAAAGAGATTCCGGAAGCGGAGCTTCTGGTGACGGTGGACTGTGTGTACGGGGAAGGAAATGTGACGAAGTTTCCGGCCAAGAAGGTGGCGGTAATCGATCACCATATGTGTAACAAAACCGTATCGGATTTAATGGAGGTACGCAGCGGTTACGGCAGCTGTGCGTCTGTTGTGGCGGAACTGTTACAGGGGGAAGGCTTTGACATTAATGAAACGACAGGTGTGGCAACGGCACTGTATTACGGGTTATATGCCGATACCAATGCATTCGGTGAACTGAATCATCCGGCAGATAAGGATTTGCGGGATTTTGCAAAGTATGATGCCGGTGTATTTACCTTGCTGAAAAACTCCAATCTTTCCTTGGAAGAGATGCAGATTGCGGGAGATGCACTGAAGCATTACTATTATCGGGAAGAGTTTCGCTTTGCGGTGGTGCAGGCAAAGCCTTGTGATCCGAATATTCTCGGATTTATCAGCGATTTGTTATTACAGGCGGATGGTGTGGACACCTGTGTGGTGTTCTGTAAGATGCCGTCGGGTCTGAAACTTTCGGTACGCAGTTGTGTGCCGTCTGTGCGAGCAGCAGAACTTTTGGAGTTTGTTATTGCGGGAATCGGTTCCGGCGGCGGCCACATGCAGAAGGCGGGTGGCTATATTCCGAATGACGGTATTGCGGAAGTCCCGGAAGAGAATCTGCGAGATTATATGGTAGCCCGGATTGTAGAGTATTACAACAGTTTTGATGTGTTGTATGCAAAGGATAAGCCGCTTGATACGGCAGATTTGCCGTTGTATCAAAAGCGTCCGCTTGTCGTAGGCTATCTTCCGACTTTGGATATATATCCGAAGGGAACGGAGTTGTGTGTGCGGACGTTAGAAGCCGATTTGAATGTAACGGCGAACGAGGATATCTACTTGATGTTCGGTATGTTCGGTGAAGTATATCCGATACGAAGAGAGAAATTCGAGATGTCTTACGAGGTTACGGAGCGGAGTCCGGAAATTTGTGCGGAATACGAGCCGATGGTAATCGTAAAAGAGGATTTGAAGGTTAAAAAGTTGCTTTCGCTGGCAAAAGGATGTATTCCGAAGGCGGGAGTGCCGATTCATGCAAGGCAGTTGACCAGGGCGCTGAAATTGTACACGATGTGGGATGAAGATAACTACATGTACGGAAGACCGGGAGATTATGTGGCTGTGCGAGAGGATGATCTGACCAATGTTTATATCATTATGGGAAAAATATTTGATATAACATATGAAAGAATATAGAGATGAAACGGTTGAGAGGAGAACGACAGTGATGAATAGAAAAGTTTTTTTTGCGGTTGCGATGTTTACTGTGGCAACAATGCTTACGGCCTGCGGTGGGACAGACCCGGACGAGTTGGCGGGAAAGATTACTCCGGGAGTGACCAACGAAAAAGAAGATGACGCAACACCGACAAAGGCGGCGGAGGACAAGGATGTAACCGGGGACCGGGATGTTGCCGAAGACAAGGAAACTACCGGGGAGAAAGACGATACCGAAGATAAGGATGCCGCCGGAGACAAGGAGACTACCGAAGACAAGGAAATTGTCGAGGATAAGGAGAATGCCGGAGATAAGGAGACCACCGGAGAACCGGAAACTGCAGGCGAAGAGGACGAAGAGGGCGATAAGGCCACCTCTCTCGGTCGTGTACAAGGCGGTGTATATATAAACGAATATATGGGAATTAGTTGTACGCTGGATGAAAACTGGGAGTTTTATACCGCAGAGGAATTGCAGGAACTTCCGAAGAATGTGGAAGAACTGTTTGAGGGAACCGATGCGGAAGAAGTGATGGACAGCCTGCAGGTAATTGCGGATATGAGCGCCGAGAACGTAAGCGAACTTACCACAATGAATATCCAGTATCAAAAAATCAGTGCACAGGAACGTCAGGCCTTTGCGGCTATGGATAATTCCACACTTTTGGATGCCTTGCTGGTTGTGCAGAAGTCTTTTATGATTGATACCTATGCACAGGTCGGTATTGATGTTAAGGATATGTATAAGAAGAGTGTAATGTTCTGCGGAGAACAGAGGGATGTGCTCTACACGGAAAGTGAAATGAAGGGTGTGCCGTATTATATCGCGCAGATTATTGATTACAGCCTCGGTGATTATTCGGTGACCATGACTGTTTCCAGTTTTTTGGAAGATAAGACGGACGATTTGCTGCAATTGTTTTCAAAGTACGAATAAGAGATTAGGGCTACGCAGAGATACCTGCGTAGCTCATTTAAATTTTTTTAAGAAATTTAAAATTAGGGGTTGACATATTATCTAAATGATAGTATCATAATAACAGTAAATAACAGACGACGCACCAAGATGGTGCATCGTTCAATAAAAGAGAGGAGAAACTACAATGAGAAAAAAAGTAACAGGATTGGTAATGGCACTTGCAATGGCTATGGCATTCGCAGCATGCGGAGGTAAGGATGCGGAGGATATTTCCGGAAAGATTACTCCGGCAGTCAGCGATGAGCAGGAAAAGGACGATACCGATGTAACCCCGACGGAAGCAGCACAGGAAGAAGAAACGAAGGCAACACAAGCTCCGGAAGAGACCGGAAAGACGACTTCCCTTGGTCGCGTACAGGGCGGTGTTTACGTAAACGAGTATATGGGTATTTCCTGTACGCTGGATGAAAACTGGGAGTTTTATACCGCAGAGGAACTTCAGGAGCTTCCGCAGAATGTGGAAGAACTGTTTGCCGGAACTGCCGCAGAGGATATGATGAGTAATCTTCAGGTGATTACGGACATGAGTGCCGAGAATGCGGAAGACATGACCACCATGAACATCATGTACCAGAAGATGAGCACTCAGGAGCGTTTGGCATTTGGCAGCATGAGCAACGATGATTTTGTAGACGGAATGCTGACTGCCCAGAAGGATGTGTTAATCGCAACCTATGCCCAGGCAGGAATTAATGTACATGAGATGTACAAAAAGACAGTAACCTTCTGTGGGGAAAAGCGTGATGTGATTTATGTGGCGTGTGATGTGAACGGCATGGCATATTACGCAATTCAGTTGTTTGATTACAGTCTGGGTGATTATGCGGTTACCATGACCGTATCCAGTTTTGTAGAGGATAAGACGGAGGAACTGTTGGGTCTGTTTTCTAAGTACGAATAAACTTTTGGGGCTGACGCATGTGTGAGTGCGCAGCCCCATTTCTTGCTTACCGATTGTTATAAGTCGGTCTCTTGTGTTTTTACAGTTATGAAATATAAGAGACCGACTTTTTTGTACAACCGTGAGGGCCACGCAAGAGTTTGCCACACCCGGTGCCGCTGCGTATTTTCACGTATGCGGCATCACTTTTGTGGTTACGGAAGGAAAATGCCGTCTTTTTTCAGTAGTTCTATGAATTCGGAAAGTACCATGCTGCCTAAGTCTCCCTCATCTCTTTTGCGGACGGAGACAGCGCCGCTTTCAGCCTCTTTTTCGCCCACAATGATAATGTACGGTACACGGGAGTCTCTGGCTTCCCGGATTTTATAACCGATTTTTTCCGCACGCTCATCAATTTCGCAACGGAGACCTTCCTGCTTTAAGGAGGCTTCTACTTCTTTTGCGTAGGCGATGAACTTATCTGATATCGGTAAGATTTTCACCTGTACCGGGGACAGCCACAGCGGGAATTTTCCGGCAAAGTGCTCGATCAGAACGCCCATAAAGCGTTCCAGGGAACCGAAAACGACACGGTGAATCATAATCGGGCGGTGCTTCTCACCGTCGGCACCGATGTATTCTGCCTCAAAGCGTTGCGGAAGCTGGAAGTCCAACTGAATCGTGCCGCACTGCCACGTTCTGCCGATGGAGTCTTCCAAGTGGAAATCAATCTTCGGGCCGTAAAAGGCGCCGTCCCCTTCGTTAATTACGTACGGAAGCTTTAAATCGTCCAGTGCGTTTTTCAGGCCGTTGGTTGCCAGTTCCCAGTCTTCGTCGCTGCCGATGGAGTTTTCCGGCCGCGTGGACAGTTCCACGTGGTAGGAAAAGCCGAACTGCGTATAGAACTCGTCAATGAGTCGTGCCACACCTTTGATTTCGTCGGAAATCTGGTCCGGCGTCATAAAAATGTGGGCATCATCTTGCGTAGCACAGCGTACCCGCATAAGACCGTGGAGCGTACCGGACTTTTCGTTACGGTGGATGATGCCAAGCTCGCCCATACGCATCGGAAGGTCACGATAGGAACGAGGCTCCATTTTATAGACAAGCATGCCCCCCGGACAGTTCATCGGCTTGATGGCAAAATCCTTATCATCCACCACCGTCGTATACATGTTTTCGCGGTAGTGCTCCCAGTGTCCCGACGTTTCCCAAAGAGAACGGTGGAGCATAATCGGCGTAGAGATTTCAAGGTATCCTTCTCTGCGATGAATCTTTCTCCAATAGTCTATCAGGAGGTTCTTTAAAATCATGCCCTTCGGAAGGAAAAACGGAAGTCCCGGACCTTCTTCCATCAGGGCAAACAGTCCCAGTTCTTTGCCGAGTTTACGGTGGTCGCGTTTTCTGGCTTCTTCCATGCGGTTCAGATAAGCATCTAAAAGGTCTTTGTTCGGAAATGCCGTGCCGTAAATTCGCGTCAGCATTTTATTTTTCTCGTTACCTCGCCAGTAAGCGCCGGCAACGGACAGAAGTTTCACGGCTTTTACGGCGCTGGTATAGCAGACATGCGGGCCTGCGCAGAGCTCCACATAGTCTCCCTGCTGATAAAACTGTAATACCGTATCCTTCGGCAGGTCGTTGATGAGCTCGATTTTGTAAGGTTCGTTTTTATCCGCCATGAGTTTTAGAGCTTCTTCCCGGGATAAAACGAAATGTCGTAACTGCAGATTTTCCTTTGCGATTTTCTTCATTTCTGCTTCGATTTCCTCAAAGTGCCGGTCGGAAAATTCGAAATCGAATTCGAAATCGTAGTAGAATCCGTCGGCGATGGCAGGACCGATGGCACATCTGGCCGACGGATACAGGCGTTTCACCGCCTGGGCTAAGATGTGGGCCGCCGTGTGGCGCAAAGCCTGCGCACCTAAGTCGCTGTCAAAATTTGCTTCTTCGATGATACCGTTTTTGTTGTAGATTTTCATATGCATCTTCCTTTCTGTGATAACCACCGATACCCGAGCCGTCCCGCGGTTCGGGTATCGGTGGTTATTCTTAAAAATAGGTTTATAGGATCGATTAACATAAGAAAAGCACCTTTAAAAGATACAGATATTGCATCTTTTAAGGGTGCTCTATGCACGGTTCCACCTTAATTTTTCACTTCGGATTCCAACAAATCCTAACCTTTAACGCAGGTGTACGGCAACACTTACTCTCCTTTCGGCGTTGCAGCTCTAGAATGGTTTTCGCGCGGGGTCTACATAAGCATCTTCCACCAAATGATGCTCTCTCTGGATGCGGTGTCCGCGTTACTCTTTTCCGTTAACGCTTTTCCTATGTTAATTGAGCTCATTGTAGCACGGGTGCATTTATGTGTCAAGGGTTTTTATAAATGTATTCAAAAAGTCAATTCCTATCGGTGTATTTTCCGTACCATTTTGCGGCTTCCTGTTTATATTGTTCCGCAACCCGCATCAGTTCGCTGTATTGGGATTTTGCGCGTTCCAGAAGATGGGCAGAGAGATCCAGTTCATGTGTGAGTCGAAGCCGGTTCTGATTACATTCTGCCAATTGCGTCAGTGTGGTTTGCAAATTATGTTCCAGTTGTGCTTTTTCGGTATTCCATGAGGACTGCAGCTCGGAATGCAGTTCTTCTTCCGGACGCAGAAGCTCAAAAGTATCGGGAGAGTAGCGATAGGAAACGCAGGAATCTTTTGCGGTAAGAAAAAGGTACAGGTATTGACCGGCAGTCTGAAGGAGGAGTAACGGAGGTTCCGAACAGGCAGTCCGGAGAAGATCCGGGAGTTGAAGTTCTGCTTCGGAAAACGGGAGGCACAGTTTCAAACGGTAGGACCCTTTTGTTTCTTCAAGATAAAAAAGAAACAGGGTGTTACGGAAAACAATTAATCGGGGGTCCCGGTAGGAGACGTCGTCGGTGCTGTCCAAACGGAACAGTAACGAGGACTCGCGGAGGCGTCGAAGTAACAGGGAGTTTTCTTTGTTAATGTAGGTGTAATATAAAGAATTGTTATAGACACAGCCGGATAATCCGCTTTTATAACCGGAGCAAAGAAGAAACGGATGCCCGAAGCGTTCGTTGCGTACCGGATGTAAAAAAAGACCGTTTTCGGATGCGGACACAAGCAGAGGCGTGCCGGATTCGACGAAAGGAAACAGTTCCATGACATTTACCGCTTTTTTTATTATTGCTATGGTCACAAAGCGGAAATTAGAACGTATGATATAGAAAAAAGTAAAGGATGTGTACTATGGCAAAATGTAAATGTTCCAACCGTTCGCGTATTGTCAGCAATACCGTGCAGCGGTTGTATGCCGGTTGTACGGATGTGTGTGTGAACCCGGTATGCGGAGAACCTTCGGTGCTAAGTTTGTTTGCACCGCTTATTTATGATGAAATCGGTATTAATCTTTGCGCTACGTTTGATTTGGGTGTGGATATTGCCGCAACCTATCCTACCGTAACCGCTGCATCGATTAAAGTAATCGACGCCACTTATGTGTTGGGAGAAGAAGGAGTGCAGGTAGAGGCACTTTCCGGACGCCCGAATTGCTATGTGGTAACATTGTCCGAGATTACCGTATTGTTTGCGATGGATTTGTTTGACGCGGCAGGAAGACATGTGGATACTATCTTCCCGACGGCGGTTTATCTGCCGGCAAATACAGCAGCACCGACGTATGATGAGGATACCAATCCGTCCTCTGTGGAACTGGAATTGTTTGCACCGTACGGTTTCTCCTACGATACGACGGGAACGGAACCGGTACCGGTGATTAATTTTATCGGATTCAGTCAAGAAACGAACTTTGTCCGTCAGGGCATTAATCTTTACGGACTTGCAAAGTTGTTGGATTTCAGCACCGATGACAGTACCGCAACCGTGGGATTGACCCTGATTTTACAAAGTCTGTATTTTGCGGGGTATCGTGTGGAAAGTGCCGGGAAAATCGATGTGCCGAAAGGAAGTATTTTGGCGCCGGATAATTCCCAATGTATGCGGTTTGTGGCAGGAGAGTTGCTGAATTTGGCGATTAAACCGTTGGATTTGGGAGAACTGCCGACGACAGATGACGGCGGCTGCTCCTGCGGGTGCGGCGGCGGATACGATGGCATGACACAAAACAACGATTGTGCGAGGATTGTGACCGATGATACTACGGCTTTTCCGGTGCCGCCGGTGGAGTAGAAACGGAAGAGTTCATCTTTTTTCAAAAACTTGGCGCAGTGCATTGCAATTGAAAAAAGAGTGTGTTACACTTGGTAATTAGTGCAAGATACGGATTCGGGCACCGGATTGACGGTGCCCGGAACTGCGCCCTTGTGGTGGGGTGTACAGTCACAAGGTGCTGCATGTAATTTAAAGGAGGCATCGCTATGTTTGGTATGCTTAAAAAGTTGATGGGGTGTGTCAGGGAGTACAAAAATGTCTCTATACTGACCCCGATCCTCATGGTCGGCGAAGTGGTAATGGAATGTTTGATTCCGTTCGTTGTTGCGGAGCTGGTCAATCAGATAAAGGCCGGATGTGAGTTTTCGGTCATTGTAAAGCACGGTCTGGTATTGTTTGCCATGGCCTGCGTGTCACTGTTCTTCGGCGGTTTGGCAGGAATTACCGGTTCTAAGGCATCCTGTGGTTTTGCAAAAAATCTGCGTCATGATTTATATTATCGGATTCAGGAGTATTCCTTTGAGAACATCGATAAGTTTTCGGCATCTTCCTTGGTAACCCGTTTGACCACGGATGTTGCCAATGTGCAGATGTCCTTTATGATGTTAATTCGTATTGCGATTCGCAGTCCCCTCATGTTCATTTTTGCGATTGTGATGGCCTTTATTATGGGCGGAAAGATGGCGCTCATGTTTGTGGTGGTAGTACCGATTCTGGCCTTCGGTCTCATTATGGTGGCAAAGAAGGCAATGCCGTTGTTTCGCAGCGTATTCCGTAAATATGACCGCCTGAACGAGTCCGTGCAGGAAAATGTAAAGGGGATGCGGGTGGTAAAGTCCTTTGTTCGCGAGGAGTATGAGAAGGAAAAGTTTAACTTTGCCGCAGAGGATGTCTGCAGAGATTTTACAAAGGCAGAACGTATCGTAGTATTAAACAGTCCGCTTATGCAGTTTTGTCTGTATGTGAATATGATTTTTGTTTTGTCTTTCGGTTCTTACCTTGTTATTTCCACGAAGGGCGTGGCTATGGACGTGGGACAGATATCGTCCATGGTTACCTACGGCTTTATGGTGCTCAGCTCCTTGATGATGCTTTCCATGATTTTTGTTATGCTGACCATCTCGGCAGAGTCTGCGGAGCGTATTGTGGAAGTGCTGGAGGAGAAAACTTCCCTGACCAATCCGGTGAACCCGTTATATGAGGTAAGGGACGGATCCGTGGTGTTTGAAAATGTGAATTTTAAATATTCCAAAACCGCAGACCGCTATGCGTTGTCTGATATCGATCTTACGATTAAGTCCGGAGAGACGGTGGGTATTTTAGGAGGTACCGGTTCTTCCAAGACCTCTCTGATCCAGTTGATTTCCCGTTTGTACGATGTGACGGACGGTTCCGTAAAGGTAGGCGGTGCGGACGTAAGGGATTATGATTTGGAAACCCTTCGTAACCAGGTGGCAGTGGTGCTGCAGAAGAATGTTTTGTTCTCCGGTACCATTAAGGAAAATCTTCGCTGGGGAAATCCGGATGCCACCGATGAGGAGCTTATGGAGGCTTGTCGTCTGGCCCAGGCGTCGGAGTTTATCGAAAGCTTCCCGGACAAATACGATACTTACATAGAGCAGGGCGGTGCCAATGTATCCGGCGGCCAGAAGCAGCGTTTGTGTATTGCCAGAGCACTCTTGAAGAAGCCGAGAATTTTGATTCTGGACGACTCCACCAGTGCGGTGGATACCCGCACCGATGCATTGATTCGTAAGGCGTTCCGCGAGTTTATTCCGGAAACCACCAAGATTATTATTGCGCAGCGAGTATCTTCCGTACAGGATGCGGACAAGATTGTAATTATGGACGGCGGTCGTATTGCTGCGGTAGGTACCCATGAGGAGCTCCTTGCCACCAATGAGATTTATCAAGAGGTATACACCTCACAGAATAAGGGAGGTGACGACGATGCCGAATAAGAAGGAAGAAATGTTAAAGCAGGCAGATGCCAAAGGAATGTCGGGCGGGAAACCGAAGATGAATAAGGGTATGTTAAAGCGCCTTGTTGTAATGCTGTTCAAGTTTTATCCGGTGTTGTTGCCGGTGATTGTGGTTTGTATTGTGTTTTCGGCAATTATCAGTACCATACCTGCGGCATTTATGCAGAAGGTTATTGCGGTAATTGAGAAATATTCCGGAACCGGGGACTGGGCAGGAGCCAAAGGCGAAATTTTGAAATGGGTACTTTGTCTTGCGTTTTTTTATGTATTGTCTATTGTGGCGGAGTTTGTATCCGCACAGCTGGGAGCGATTCTCACCCAGGGGTATTTAAAGAAGATGCGCGGAGAAATGTTTGACCGCATGCAGAATTTGCCGATTAAGTACTTCGATCAAAACGGCCACGGCGATATTATGAGCCATTATACCAACGATGTAGATACGTTGCGCCAGCTGGTATCACAGTCGTTACCGAGCCTCATCCGAGCTGTGGTTTCCATATCTGCCGCACTTTTCCTTATGGTGTATTACAGCGTCTGGATGGCACTGGTTATCATAGCGGGTGTATTGATTATGACAATGGTAACAAAGGCAATCGGCGGTCGTTCCGCATTGTATTTTGTCCGTCAACAGAAAGCGGTGGGACGTACCGAAGGCTTTATCGAGGAAATGATGAATGGCCAGAAGGTTGTTAAGGTATTCTGCCATGAGAAGCAGAGCGGTGCGGATTTTGATGCAATCAATGATGCCCTTTACGAGGATTCCAAGAGAGCGAATCAGTATGCCAATATGTTGATGCCGATTTTAAATAATATAGGTAATGTATTGTACGTTGTCGTGGCATTGGCCGGCGGAGCGTTTTTGCTTTCCGATGCAACCAATGTGAGCCTTTCCGGAATGACATTTTCCATCAGTATGATTGTGCCGTTCTTAAACATGACGAGACAGTTTACCGGAAATATCAGCCAGGTATCCCAGCAGGTGAACTCCATTGTTATGGGTCTTGCGGGTGCAGAGCGTATTTTTGATTTGATTGATGAGGCGCCGGAGGTGGACGACGGCTATGTTACTTTGGTCAATGCGGTGGTGGCTCCGGACGGAACCGTTACGGAGAGTGAAAAGCGTACCGGTACCTGGGCGTGGAAGCATCCCCATCAGGCGGACGGAAGCGTTACGTACACGTTGCTTCGGGGCGATGTACGTCTCGATGATGTGGACTTCGGTTACGAAGAGGATAAGATGGTACTGCATAACGTGTCTGTGTTTGCGGAGCCGGGCCAGAAGGTAGCTTTTGTAGGCGCTACCGGTGCGGGAAAAACCACCATTACGAATTTGATTAACCGATTCTACGACATTGCGGACGGAAAAATCCGTTACGACGGTATTAATATTAATAAGATTAAGAAAGCGGATTTGCGCCGCTCTCTCGGAATTGTACTGCAGGAAACCAATCTGTTTACCGGAACGGTAATGGATAACATTCGTTACGGTAAACTGGATGCTACGGAGGAAGAGTGTATTGCGGCGGCAAAGTTGGTCGGTGCGCATGATTTTATCACCCGCCTGCCGAAGGGGTATGAGACGGAGCTTTCCGGAAACGGAGCGAATTTGTCTCAGGGACAGCGTCAGCTTCTTGCCATTGCAAGAGCTGCTGTGGCGGATCCGCCGGTTATGATTTTGGATGAAGCAACATCTTCTATCGATACCCGTACCGAAGCGATTGTACAAAAGGGTATGGATTCCCTGATGGAAGGACGGACGGTATTTGTTATTGCCCACCGTTTGTCTACGGTTAAGAATTCCGACGTGATTATGGTTTTGGATCATGGCCATATTATCGAGCGCGGAAATCATGAAAAGCTGATTGCCGAGAAGGGAACCTACTATCGTTTATATACGGGAGCGTTTGAACTGGAATAACAAATAGCGACGGATAAAAGAGACTGTGCAGGCGGATGCGACAGTCTCTTTTTTGATGTGCAAAAAAAGTTATACAGTCCTTTAAAACAAAAAAAGTGAATATTCTGATGAATATTATTATAATTATAAGATGTATATTTTGCGAATAAATACCGCAATAATTGTATTGGTACGAAAACGGAAAAAAGAGAGCAATAATTATGTGGTGAAGTTGTAAAGTAAACGAAAAAGATACGGAAAAGTTGTATAAAAGTTTTGTGCAAAAGTCACAAAAAAGTGTGTTAAAAAATAGATTATCCTTTACAAAGTGCACAAAAATGTGGTAATCTGAGTTTGCGAAAGGAGGTATTTTTGCAATGAGCAAAAAATTAAAGGGTTTACTGCTTGCATTAGTATTATGCTTGCAGGTGGTTGTTCCGGCTGCAAAGGCAGACGCGGCAACCGTGTTGTACAACAATGCGACGGGTTATGAAGGAAACTACGCGTATGAGTTGTGGAAAGATTATGGTAGCACCAGCATGACCTTAAAGGGTAACGGTCTGTTTGAGTGCTGGTGGCAGAACATCGGAAATGCATTATTCCGTAAGGGTGTAAAGTGGGATTGTACGAAGACGTACTCCCAGCTTGGCAACATTACCGTAAACTACGGCGTGGATTATCAGCCGAACGGTAATTCTTACCTTTGCGTATACGGATGGTGCAGAAATCCGCTTGTAGAGTATTACATCGTAGACAGCTGGGGAACCTGGCGTCCGCCGGGGGCAAACTCCAAGGGAACCATTTATGTAGACGGCGCTGCATACGATGTGTATGAGACGACCAGAGTAAATCAGCCGTCCATCGACGGTAACACCACCTTCCAGCAGTACTGGAGCGTACGTCAGCAGAAGCGTACCAGCGGTACCATTTCCGTAACCGAGCATTTTAAGGCTTGGGAGCGTATGGGTATGAGAATGGGTCTCATGTATGAGGCTGCACTTACTGTTGAAGGTTATCAGAGCAGCGGATGGGCTGATGTTTACAAGTTTGATATTTCTGTCGGCGGCAACGGCGGCGGAAGTTCTTCTGGCGGTAACAGCGGTTCTTCCGGAAACGGTGACAACGCCAGCAGCGCACCGGGAACCAACAAGGGTACCGAAATTGAGTGTGAGGCTATGACCAAGTCCGGTCAGTACACCGGCAGTGTAAGCAATCCGTTCAACGGTGTTGCGCTTTATGCAAATGATGATGCTGTATCCACCACTGTGAACTTCTCTTCCGGCACCCATGACTTCACCTTAAGAGGTGCGTCTAACGGAGACAACCTGGCAAGAGTTGATTTATACATCGGCGGTCAGAATAAGGGTACTTTCTATTACGGTGATGCAAATGTGGCTGAGTACACTCTTAAGAATGTATCTCATGGCACCGGCAACCAGAAGGTAGAGTTAAAGGTAACTGCAGATGACGGTACCTGGGATGCATATGCAGACTGCCTTATCATCGGCGGTAGCGGTGTATCCGTAGGCGGCGGAAGTTCTTCTGGCGGCAACACGGGTAACCAGGGCGGTAATACCGGCAATCAGGGCGGCAACACCGGAAATCAGGGTGGCAACACCTCCGGCGGAACCACTAACAATACGCAGATGCAGTGTGAGAATATGACCAAGGACGGTCAGTATACCGGCAATATTAACAATCCGTTTAACGGTGTTGCTTTATATGCAAATAACGATAAGGTTTCCTTTGATCAGTATTTTGCATACGGTACGCACAACTTTACCTTAAGAGGTGCTTCCAACGGCGGCAACATGGCAAGAGTTGATTTGTACATCGGCGGTCAGTATAAGGGCACTTTCTACTACGGTGACCAGTATCCGGCAGAGTATACGATTGAGAATGTTTCTCACGGAACCGGAGTTCAGACCATTGAGTTAATTGTAACCGCAGACGACGGTCGTTGGGATGCTTATCTTGACTACCTGAAGTGGTAAATATTTGTAACATGTAAACAAGGTTGAGAAGGGCGTTGATCCGAGTGGGTCGGCGCCCTTTGTGTTATGTGATGAAACGGAAGCGGATATGGCATTTTTAACAAAATGTATAGGCGAAAACTGCAATAACTATACATGTTGTTGTTTATAGTGGGCAGATTCGTGCACTTTTGACATGGTTGTCGTAAAAAGCGAACAATTTTTATAAAATTTGTTAAAAAATACTTTACAAATTGTACAAAAAATGGTAATCTAGTTTTGCGAGAAAGGAGGTATTTTTGCAATGAGCAAAAAACTAAAGGGTTTACTGCTTGCATTAGTATTATGCTTGCAGGTTGTTGTACCGGCATCTAAGGCAGAAGCTGCCACCGTATTGTACAACAACGCAACTGGTTACGAGGGTAACTATGCATATGAGCTGTGGAAAGACTACGGCGACACCAGCATGACTTTGAAGGGCAACGGTCTCTTCGAGTGTTGGTGGGAGAACATCGGAAATGTATTATTCCGTAAGGGTGTAAAGTGGGATTGTACCAAGACCTACTCTCAGCTCGGTAACATTACTGTAAACTATGGTGTAGACTACCAGCCGAACGGTAATTCTTACCTCTGTGTATACGGATGGTGTAGAAATCCGCTCGTAGAGTACTACATTGTAGACTGTTGGGGAACCTGGCGTCCGCCGGGGGCAAACTCCAAGGGAACCATCACCGTAGACGGTGCTACATATGATGTATACGAGACCACTCGTGTAAATCAGCCGTCCATCGACGGTAACACCACGTTCCAGCAGTACTGGAGCGTACGTCAGAGCAAGCGTACCAGCGGTAGCATTTCCGTAACCGAGCATTTCAAGGCTTGGGAGCGTATGGGAATGAAGATGGGTCTCATGTACGAGGCAGCATTTAACGTAGAAGGATATCAGTCCAGCGGTTGGGCAGATGTTTACAAGCTCGATATTACCGTAGGCGGCAGCGGAAGCAGCGGCGGAAGTTCTTCCGGCGGTAGCTCCTCTAACGATGGAGCAAGCAGCGCACCGGGAACCAACAAGGGAACCGTAATCGAGTGTGAGAACATGACCAAGTCCGGTGAATATACCGGTAATGTAACCAGCCCGTTTGACGGCGTAGCATTATATGGTAATGATGACGCAGTATCTACGACTGTAAACTTCTCTTCCGGTACCCATGACTTCTCTTTAAGAGGAGCATCCGACGGAGATAATCTGGCACAGGTTGATTTATATATCGGCGGCCAGAATAAGGGTACGTTCTATTTCGGTGATGCAAATGTAGCAGAATACACCATTAAGAATGTATCTACCGGCACAGGAAACCAGAAGGTTGAATTAAGAATGACCGCAGATGAGGGCAGCTGGGATTTATATGCAGATGCACTTATTATCGGCGGTAACGGCGTATCCGTAAACGGCGGCAGTTCCTCCGGCGGCAACCAGGGTGGCAACACCTCCGGCGGCAATCAGGGCGGCAACACCTCCGGCGGCACCACCAATACCGGTGCAACCATGGAGTGTGAGGATATGACCAAGTCCGGTCAGTATACCGGCAACGTAAGCTCCCCGTTCAACGGCGTAGCTTTATACGCAAACGACGACGCAGTATCTTATACCCAGAACTTCACCAGCGGTACCAGCACCTTCACCTTGACCGGTGCATCCAACGGTGACAACATGGCAAGAGTCGATCTTTTCATCGACGGCCAGAATAAGGGTACTTTCTACTACGGCGATGCAAATGTAGCAGATTATGTAATCGAGGATGTATCTACCGGAACCGGTAACAAGAAGGTAGAGTTAAAGGTAACCGCAGATGACGGTACCTGGGATGCATTCATTGACAAGTTAACCATCAGCGGCGGCGCAGCTTCCGGCGGAAACACCAGCGGTGGCAACCAGGGTGGCAACACCTCCGGCGGCAACCAGGGCGGTAACACCTCCGGTGGCAACCAGGGCGGTAACACCTCCGGCGGAAACCAAGGTGGCAACACCTCCGGCGGTACCACCAATACCGGTGCAACCATGGAATGTGAGAACATGACCAAGTCCGGTCAGTACACCGGCAACGTAAGCTCTCCGTTCAGCGGCGTAGCATTATATGCAAACGACGATGCAGTATCTTATACCCAGAACTTCACCAGCGGAACCAACACCTTTACTTTGACCGGTGCATCCAACGGCGATAACATGGCAAGAGTCGACCTTTTCATCGACGGCCAGAATAAGGGTACTTTCTACTACGGCGATGCAAATGTAGCAGATTATGTAATCGAGGATGTATCTACCGGAACCGGTAACAAGAAGGTAGAGTTAAAGGTAACCGCAGATGACGGTACCTGGGATGCGTTCATTGATAAGTTAACCATCAACGGTGGCGCAACTTCCGGCGGTAACACCTCCGGTGGCAATACCAGCGGTGGTAACACCGGTAACCAGGGCGGCAACACCAGTGGTGGCAATACTTCCGGTGGCAACACCTCCGGCGGTAACACCGGTTCTACCGATAACACCAAGCAGTGTGAGGATATGACCAAGTCCGGTCAGTACACCGGTAATGTAAGCTCTCCGTTTGACGGTGTAGCACTTTATGCAAACGACGATGCAGTATCCTATACTCAGTACTTTGCTGAGGGAACTCATGACTTCACCTTAAGAGGTGCATCCAACGGTGACAACATGGCAAGAGTTGAGTTGTACATCGGTGGCCAGAGTAAGGGTACCTTCTACTATGGTGATGCAAACATCGCTGAGTATACCATTTCCAACGTATCTCACGGAACCGGCAACCAGAAGGTTGAGTTAAAGGTAACCGCAGATGACGGTACCTGGGATGCTTTCATCGACAGCTTAACCATCAGCCCGGCAGGCTCTGTAGATACCGATAACGGCAGCAATGCAGGTAACGGCGGAAATTCCGGCAACAGCGGCAGCTCCATCAATCCGAACGGAAAGATGGTTGCATTAACCTTTGATGACGGTCCGACTTCCACTACCTCTCAGGTATTGGATATCCTTGACAGATATGATGTTAAGGCTACGTTCTTCTTAATCGGTCAGAACATTAACGGTAACACTCGTTCTATCCTTGAGAGACAGAACGCTTCCGGTCATGAGCTTGCAAACCATTCTTATACTCATAGCGATATGACCAGAATGGATTACGGTTCTATCCAGAACGAGATTAATCAGACCAATAACCTGATTAAGCAGTACACCGGACAGACTCCGAAGTTCTTCCGTCCGCCGTACATCTCTGTAAACAACACGATGTACAGTGCAATCGACATGGCATTCATTCAGGGTACCATGCATAACGATTGGGATGGTAGCAGCTCCTCCAGCCAGATTGCAAATTCCGTAACTCGTGGCGTAAAGGATGGTCAGATTATCCTGCTTCACGATTTCCAGGGTAACAGTGCTACCGTTCAGGCGCTTCCGACCATTATCGAGAGCTTAAAGAATCAGGGTTATCAGTTCGTAACCATGAGTCAGCTTTTCGAGTATAAGGGAAAGAACGCAAACGTAGATTACAAGATTTGGTCCAGTGTTTACGACTAAAATAAATATAACAAAAAATAACGCAAATGAAACGGGGTCGTCGCTTGTATGCGGCGGCCCTGTTTTTGCGTCTTGCTGGGTGCTGTATCATTTGCAGTCGCGGTATCGCAAATGTTTCTAGACCTATATACGTAAAACAGGACCGCGTACTTCGTATCAGTGCAACAGTCCTGTTTTGTTCATCGTTCGTATGAAAGAAGAAAAAACGAAATTTTAACTCAACTTATGAATAAAAAGTCCGCTACGAAGCTTCGGCTCGAACCAGGTGGATTTCGGAGGCATTAAGCGCCCTGCATCCGATACGGCGAACAGCTCCTGAATGGAGGTCGGATACATGGAGAAGGCTACGGTCATGTCTTCCGCAACGCGACGTTCCAGTTCTCCTAAACCGCGGATGCCGCCGATAAAGTCGATACGTTTGTCGGTACGCGGGTCACCGATTCCGAGGACCGGAGCCAGGAGATAATCCTGCAATAAGGAAACATCCAGAGACTCTACCGGATCGGTAATCTGCTGCAAAGCGCCGATTGCAGTCAGACAGTACCAGGTGCCGTCTAAGTACATGCCGAAAGTTCCCTTCTTTTCCGGCTGGAAAGCCTCTTTTCCTAATTCTTCAACGTTAAAGTCCTGCGCAATGCGGGAAAGGAAGGCTTCTTTGGTAAGACCGTTTAAATCCTTTACTACGCGGTTATACGGTAAGATTTTCAATTCATCCTCCGGGAAGAGAACGGAAAGGAAGAAGTTAAACTCCTCCGTGCCGTCAAAGCCCGGGTTCTCCAAACGACGTTTTAGGCCCACCTTAACCGCGGAAGCGGCACGGTGATGACCGTCGGCGATATAAATGCTGTCGATGGTGCCGAAGGCATCTGATACGGCAGCTACGTCTGCCGGATCGGAAATAACGAATACTCTGTGAGTGATTCCGTCATCGGAAGTAAAATCATAGAGCGGAGCATTTTTCTTTGTTTTTGCCACAACGGAATAGATGATTTCGTTTCTGCGATATGCAAGGAAAATCGGACCGGTCTGAGCGTTACAGGTATCTACGTGACGGATACGGTCTTCTTCTTTGTCGGCGCGGGTATTTTCATGCTTCTTAATCACATTGTTCATGTAGTCGTCAATGGAAGCACAAGCCACGATACCTGTCTGGGTGCGGCCGTCCATGGTAAGCTCATAAATATAGTAGTTTGTCGTGGTGTCGGTAACAAAAGTACCGTCGGCGATGCGGGCGTTTAAAAGCTCTGCGGCTTTGGAGTAAACGCAGTCCGCATAAGTGTCAACATCATCCGGAAACTGGGTTTCCGCACGGTCAATGTTCAAAAAAGAGAGGGAGTCCTTTGCAACAACAGCCTTTGCTTCGTTACGGTTGTATACATCATAAGGTAATGCCGCAACGCGATGAGCCAGTTCCGCCGTCGGACGGATGCAATAAAACGGTTTTATCGTCGCCATAAAATGTCCTTTCCGGTATAATACCAATGCTTTTAAGAGAAGTATACCTTCTTTTTTATAAAAGCGCAAGATAAATGAACGAAAATATAAAATTATAAATTAATTTGTTTTTATAGTGGAAATTTGTCAAAAAATAGTGTATAATGATAGATAGTAATATCGATCGTGAAATAATGTAAAAGGGGGCATTTGATGATTAGCTATTTATTGGGTAATTACTTGGTAGAAGAAGGTGTTATGACTAAGGAGCAACTGGCGCATGTGATTTCCGTACAGGAAAAAATCAGAGTTAAGCTCGGGTTGATTGCGGTGTCGGAAGGTATGCTGACTTTGGATCAGGCGGATGCGATTAATCGGATGCAACAGACTATGGATAAGCGGTTCGGAGATATCGCTGTTGAGAAGGGGTATTTGACGGAAGCTCAGGTGGGAAGCCTTTTAAAGATGCAGGGGAATGAGTTTTTGACTTTTGCACAGACCTTGGTAGACGAAGGCATTGTTACTATGGATAAGATTCAGCTGGTGCTCAGAAGTTATCAGGTGGAAAACGGATTCACGAACACCGAACTGGAAGTGATTAAGAGCGGAGATGTGGAAAAAATTATTCCGTTATTCCTTCCGAAGGGAGCGGAAGAGTATGAAGAAATCGTTGCAGTAGCGTTAAAGACCATTATTCGTTGTATCGACCGCTATGCATATCCGATGAACGGTGCGTTGATGAATTCGGCGGATTTGGTAAAACCGGTATCTCAGGAGCTGGCGGGTACAAATACCTGGAAGGTGTGTTTTGCGGATGTATCGAACGGTTTGTGTCGTCTGGGTTCCGGGTTTGCAAAGGAAACCTTTACCGTTGTGGATGAAGATGTACAGGATGCCGTGGGAGAGTTGCTGAACTGTATCAGCGGTTTGTTTGCAACAGCACAGAGCAACAAGGGAATTACTCTGGAATTAATGCCGCCGGAAATGGGGAACGATGCCACCGTATCCGGAGAAAATATTCTTGTGATGCCGTTCGGTATCGGCGATGCGACGGTGAATTTTGTTGTTACAAATAAGAATGGTTGGAGGTAGTGAGATGGCGATTACTGTATTAGTGGTAGATGATTCCAAAACTTCAAGAAAGATGTTAACCGATGTGTTGACAAGGATGGGCCTCGAAGTCATCGGAGAAGCAGTGAACGGTGAAGAAGGTTTTTTAAAGTATAAAGAGTTGCGGCCGGATATCGTAACCATGGACATTACCATGCCGGTAATGAACGGATTGGAGTCCTTGCTTTTGATTAAGCACGAGGATGAGAATGCAAAGGTGGTTATGATTACAGCCGCGGGCCAAAAAAACAACCTGATGCAGGCGGTGAAAGCCGGCGCGGAAGAGTTTTTGACCAAGCCGTTGGAGGAAGATGAGATTCGTCGAGTCATCGGAGAGATTTCCGCAAAAATAGAGAAGTAAGAACTTTGGGGCTGTCGTATGGATGACAGCCCCATTCTTAAGAGTAAATATAGTTCTTAAACGGGTTATACCTCCGAAAAGTACGGTATCAGTTTTTCCGCATACTGTTTCCAGGTAAGATGCTCCTTTGCATACGCCCGTGCCCGGTCCGCCATCGCTTGCATGGTGTCCGGTTGCTCCAAAAGAGTTGTTACGATGTCAGGCAGTGCGGAGAGTTCTTTCAAATCGTAATAGCGGAGCAGTTCGCCGTCCCCAAAGTGTTCCGTTAAGTATTGACTCTTGTCGGTGACACATACCGCTCCGTTTAACATGGAACTGTAGATGCGGTCATGGGCACCCCGTTTAAACCAGGGCATGACATTCAAAGAAAGTTTTGCCTCGGAGATTGCTTTTAAGCAGACTGCCGTATCGGAGTATTCCGTGTAGGTGAGTCTGTTTTTGTTTTTTACGGAAAGGGTTTCCCAGCCGGCACCGATGCAATGTACCGGAATGTCGGCATTCGCCAGAGTCTGTATGACTTTGCCCCGGAAGGTGAAACGAATCCATAAATCGAGAAAAATCATTTTGTTCATGACATTCTTTAAGTCTTCGGAAGAAAGTTCCGGCAATTCTCTGTTCAGATGACGCAGGTAAACCGTATGGATACACTGGTCCGGGTCTGCCAGCAAATCGTCTAAAATCCCGTGATAAAAGGCATCGTACTCCGCTCCGTTACGGCTCATGTAAGGCAAGAAAAAGTCCGGTTGCGTATAACAACCCGTAAAGACTACAGGAGTAGAACGTTCTTTGATAGGAAGAAACGGAATCGTCGCTCCGGTCAGGTTCGGAATCAGCCGGGCCGGGTCAGTAACATCCTCCCGTAAGGAAAGAGGAGTTCCTCCACCAAAAGAATCCCGGTAATCACAACCGGCCAGAGGCATGGTTTCTCCCAGAACAATTTCCGGATAAAACCGCTTCATGTAATCGGTATGGTCGCCGTCGATACAAATCTGCAGGTAGCGTTTCGGTAAGTACTGTAATTCTTCGTAATAGTAAAACGGATGGTCCACAATGATATTAATGCAGGCTACGTCATACTTGTCCCAGAGAAGTTCTCCCTCCGGTGTATGGAAAATGGCCTCCCGTTGGATGCCGTGAAAGTTAAAGGTAATCATGACGGTTTCATGATCCTTGATGAAATCGGTCACCTTCTCCGTGCCGAAAAACGGCTCGTGAATGCGGACAAGACGCACTTCATAGCCAAGCTTCACATATTCCTCCGCCAATCGGTCGGAGAAAAAGTGCAGAGTTTCCACACTTGGTTGAAAAAGTAAAAGACGTTTCATAGGCACCTCCCGGACACAACAATGTTTATTTATAAGAAAAGTATTATTGACTTGAGTTTATACTAGCATAAGGGTGAGGAAAAGACAAGGTTTCCCCTTGCATATCACAGGAAAATCATGTAAAATAAGATGTCGTTGTATACCCTGAGATAAGAAAAGCTTAGAAATCGGGCATGTACAAAGAAAACCCAAAAGAAGTAAAAAAAGCAAAGACAATAATATGCAGGAGGCAGTTATGAACCACAGCAATGAAATAAATAAAAGACGAACCTTTGCGATTATTTCCCACCCGGATGCCGGTAAAACGACACTGACGGAGAAGCTTTTGTTATACGGAGGAGCCATCAATCTGGCAGGCTCCGTAAAGGCGAAGAAGACCGCAAAGCATGCGGTTTCCGACTGGATGGAAATCGAGAAGCAGAGAGGTATTTCCGTTACCTCTTCCGTAATGCAGTTTAACTATGACGGGTATTGCATTAACATTCTGGATACCCCGGGACATCAGGACTTCTCCGAGGATACGTACCGTACCCTGATGGCAGCGGATTCCGCTGTCATGGTCATCGATGCCTCCAAGGGTGTTGAGGCACAGACCAAGAAGCTTTTCAAGGTTTGTGTCATGCGTCATATTCCGATTTTTACCTTTGTAAACAAGATGGACCGGGAGGCAAGAGATACCTTTGAGCTTTTGGATGAGATTGAAAATGTTCTTGGTATCCGCACCTGTCCGATGAATTGGCCGATTGGGTCCGGTAAGAATTTTAAGGGTGTTTATCACAGAGATACGGAGACCATTACCCGTTTCATCGCCGCAAACAACGGTCAGAACGAAGTGGAAAAGATTGAGGCAACCCTCGGGGATGCCAACTTAGATGAGATTATCGGCAGAGAGAATCATCAGAACCTGGTGGATGAGATTGAACTTTTGGACGGTGCCAGCAGTGAGTTTGATTTGGAGAAGGTCAGTGCCGGTGAACTGACGCCGGTGTTCTTCGGCTCGGCTCTTACGAATTTCGGTGTGGAGACGTTCCTTGCGCACTTTTTGGAGATGACCACTTCTCCGCTCCCGCGTAATGCGAAGGGAGGCTTGATAAAGCCTTTGGAGCATGAGTTTTCCGCCTTTGTGTTTAAGATTCAGGCAAATATGAACAAGGCACACCGTGACCGTATCGCTTTTATGCGTATCTGTTCCGGTAAGTTTGAAGCGGGCATGGAAGTAAATCATGTACAGGGCGGGAAAAAGATTCGTTTGTCTCAGCCGCAGCAGATGATGGCCCAGGACAGAAAGATTGTGGAAGAGGCTTATGCCGGCGATATTATCGGTGTCTTTGACCCGGGCATTTTCTCCATCGGAGATACGGTATGTGCCCCGGGTGAGCAGATTGAATATGAAGGTATCCCGACCTTTGCACCGGAGCATTTTGCGAAGATTCGTCAGGTGGATACCATGAAGAGAAAACAGTTCATCAAGGGCGTGTCCCAGATCGCCCAGGAAGGTGCCATTCAGATTTTCCAGGAATTTAATACCGGTATGGAAGAAATTATTGTGGGCGTGGTAGGTGTGTTACAGTTTGACGTACTGCGGTTCCGCTTAGAGTCCGAATACGGAGTGGAGATTCGAATGGACCCGCTCCCTTACGAATATATCCGCTGGATTGAAAATGACGGTGTTGATGTGGCAAAGTTAAATATTACCACGGACTCCAAGAGAGTGAAGGATTTAAAGGACAGACCACTCTTACTCTTTACCCACGAGTGGAGCATTCGTACGGTATTGGAGCGTAACGAGGGCTTGAAGCTGACGGAGTTTGCAAAGAATTAAAAAATTATTAAGAAAAAGGGAACCGAACGAATCGGAGCTTCGTCTTTCTGATAGGGGGTAACGTATGAACAAAAAAGCAGACCCGGAAATCCGGCCGCTGCAGACTGAGGAATCGGAAGGGAAATATGACCTGGAGTATTTGATGCGCACATACGGAAACGATGTGCTCCGCATGGCATACAGTTATGTGAAGGATTATGATACGGCCGAGGATATTTTTCAAGAGGTGTTTATTAAGGTAAATGCGAATTTAAACGAATTCCGGGGTGACAGTTCCGTGAAAACGTGGCTGTTACGTATAACGGTGAATGCATGCAAGGATTATTTAAAAAGTGCATATACACGCAGGGTGACGATGTTTGCCGAAGATGAGGAGGCGCAGATTCCGACGGAGGATACAACGGAGGAAATCGAACGCAGACAGGACGGCGAACAGATTCGGAAAGCGTTACTTTTGCTTCCCGAAAAGTACAGGGAAGTGCTGGTGTGTTTGTATTTCGAGGAACGCTCGGTAGCGGAGACCGCGAAGGTGCTGGGACTCAGTGAAGGAACGGTGAAGAGCAGGTTGTCCCGGGCCAGGGATAAGTTCCGCGTTATTCTCGAGAGTGAATGGAAAGGAGGTGCATAGGATGGACAAATTATTGCAGGATGATAAGGAATTGCAGGATGAGGAACTCTATGCACTTTTAGATAAGGCTCTGGAGTCCGACCGACTTTGTGTCAGTGAAGAATTGATTCAAAAGACATTACGACGCGTGGAAGCGGAAAGCGCTTCCGGTGTGGTTTCTTTGGAACAGAAACGAAAGAGAAAATATCCGTTTATGCGGTATGCCTGCGTGGCAGCGGCAGCGGTGCTGGTGCTTGCGGTAGGTGTACGTACCTTTAGCGGCAAGAAGTTTGCGGCCGAGGACGCACGGAAAGAGGCCACTGCGGATGGAACGTACAGTAACTCCGGAGCAAACGGTTTTATGCAGGACAGTGCGGTATATCCGTCGGAACAGTCGGAAAGCGATGCCGTAGCCTGGAGGGATGATACAGACGACGGTGCGGGACGGGGGGACTATCAGTACTCCAAAAGCGAACGGGACGGACATCCCGATGCGGCGGATTTGAATGAAGAAACCCGCACCCCTTTGACCGGCAGAACGGTGAATGTGTCGGAACGCTTGTTAACGGCGCTCACAGAGTTGGGATTCGCAATTACGGATTCCGAAGCAGACTATTGGGAGTTTGTACAGAGAGAAGATTATTGGGAAGAGGAACTGTTGCGCAGACTGGCGGCGTGTGATTTTGATAAGGGATATCAGCAGGACGGAAGCTATTCGTATGTTCTTGCCGGCAAATCGGGAAGAACGTATACGGTAGATTGCGAGGAACCGTTGGATGCGGTGGCAGGGTTTCAGACCGAAGACGGCAGACTGTGGATTTTTTTCGGACAGAATGTGTCCTTATATGAAAAGTAAAGAGGAAAATAAAAAAGGGGCTGTGTGAACAGCTCCTTTTTTGATGTGATAGGAAAATGCGCAATTATTCAGCCTCTTCTGCGGTTACGTCAGCCACAACATCGGCGTCCTCGGAAGGAACGTCCTCTTCTTCGGTTTCGTCCGTTGTGATATTGATGGATACGTATTCGCGGGACGCAGTATCGTCGTCATCGTCGAAACTGTCGTCGAAGTCGAAATCGTCTTCTTCTTTTGCGAAGAAGTTTTTATAAACAAGATATGCGCCGCCGGCAACCGCAGCGATGGACGCTAATGCAGCAAAAAATTTGAATACTTTTTTCATTGGAATGCTCCTTTCTATGATACTGATTCTATTATACGGTGTTTTTGCAAAAAAGAAAAGTACATTTTGAAAAAAGTTTTATTTTTTTCTTCATTTTTCCATGCAAAATGTTATAACAATTTCTTTTTTTACTTGAAGTTTCTGACAAAATAGAGTATAATTAGGATATGATTGATACAGAAACCGACTCGGTTTGAAAAGATAAAATCGCATACCGAATGTAGCAAGGAGGTTTACGAAATGGATAAGGAGCTAGAGACAATTGTGCCTTCCGAAGAGGGCGCGGTAAAGGAGAAGGAGAAAGCGCCGAAGGAGCCGAAGGTGAAGGAACCGAAAGCACCGAAGGAGCCGAAGGTGAAGGAACCGAAAGCACCGAAGGAACCGAAGGTGAAGGAACCGAAAGCACCGAAGGAGCCGAAAGTGAAGGAACCGAAAGCACCGAAGGAGCCGAAGGTAAAGGAACCGAAAGTGCCGAAGGAGCCGAAAGTAAAAGAACCGAAAGAGGCAAAGGAGGGTGAAAGAAAGCTCCCGAAAATGCCGAAACTTCCGAAGATCTCAGAAATGAAATTGGCAAATGCCGTTGCAGAAAAGATAAAGGGTTCCAAGAAGAAAAAAGAGCAGGATATGAACAGCCTGCGGGCAAAGCTGGGGTCCTCCTTAAAGCAGATGACGGAGAAGCTTCAGGGAAATACTGTCGGTGCCAACGGAAAGAAGAAAATGACGAGTATTCGTACGCAACTCATAGTAATGTTCTGTGTACCGCTTGTGTTTATTATCGTTCTTGGCGTGGTATGTTCTACCAGTGCTTCCAATGCGTTGCAGTCTAACTACGAACAGGCTGCGGGTTCTACCATGAATGCGAAGGCAGAGCATTTGGCGTTGGTATTCGATACGGTGGAGTCGAAACTGGACCAGATTAATGCAAGCAGTGATATTTCCCTGTATTATGCGGGAAACTTAAAAGTAGATTCCAAAGCGGAGAAGGATGCGATAGATGCGATTAAGGCTACCGTCGGCACCTTGGGCGGCGAGAACGAAACCATTATCGGCAACATTGCGGTGATTTCCCGTTACGGACAGTCTTATGCATCTGACGGAAAGTTTGCGGAAGGGGATCAGGCAACTGCCTTTGAGGCAAGTGCGGACGGAAAGAATTTCCTTGCTTCCGGAAAGAAATATCAGTGGACCTCGCAACATCCGTTTGTTGACAGTCAGTTAAATCTTTCCGAGGATAGCTATTTTATGGCGGTTACCGCAAAGATGGTGAACTCTTTAGGAAAAGAACTCGGTTATATATCTGCGGATATTCAGACACAGATGTTAATGGACACCTTGGAAGGAATCGAACTTGCCGAGGGTAGTATCTTCGGAATTATTTCTTCCGACGGTAGCGAGCTTACCCTGACACCGGACGGACGTTCCGACAAGCCGCTTTTTGTGGACAAGAAGGTATATGAGTCTGCGGTAGGTGCCGGTAAGACGGCCAGCGGTTATGCGAAAATCGACGGAGATAAGTATCTGATTATTTGTAATCCGATCGGCGACAGTGGTGCGATGCTTTGCGGTGCGATTCCGAGAAGTGAAATTATTGCAAGTGCCAATTCCATTAAAGTGCTTGCTGTTGTGGTTGTAGTGATTTCAGCGGCATGTTCCGTATTGTTGGGTATCTGGGTTGCAAACTCTTATGCAAAGGCTATGAAGCGTACCATGGCAGGCCTTGATAAGGTGGCACGCGGTGATTTGACGGCGAAGATGAGATCCACACGAAGAGATGAGTTCGGAGCGCTGGTTGCATGTGCAAATAAAACGGTTACCAACATGAAGGGGATGGTGCAACAGACCTCCGTGGCGGCGGATAATGTGGGAAGTTCCGCGGCAGGCGTGGAGGATACTTCTGCGAAGCTGTTGACGGCGACACAAAATATTACCTCCTCTATTACGGAGATTCGAAACGGTATTGTTCAGCAGGCGGAAGATTCCGAACGTTGTTTGATACAGAGTGAAGAACTCGGTCAGCGTATCAGTGAGGTTAAGGCTGATGCGGATGCCATTGACGAGCTTGCTAAGAGTGCAAAGGCAGCTGTAGAAAACGGTATGGAAGCAATCGGAGTCCTTGAGGCGAAGGGAGAAGAAACCGCCACCATTACAAAACGCATTACGGTGGATATGGATGCCCTTGCGGAAGAGTCCCTTTCCATCGGAAAGATTATCGGTGTTATTAACGACATTGCGGAACAGACGAACCTGTTGTCTCTCAATGCTTCTATCGAAGCGGCTCGTGCGGGCGAAGCGGGACGCGGTTTCGCGGTTGTCGCGGATGAGATTCGAAGACTTGCGGAGCAGTCCGTGGAAGCTGCAAATGAAATAGCGGGTATCGTAAACGGTATTAAAGTACAAACGGAGGGAACCGTGCAGACGGTGGCTCAGGCGGAAGAAATTGTAGCTTCTCAGAGCGAGGCATTAAAGAATGCGATTTCTCTGTTTAAGAATATCGGTGAGGATGTTGAAGAAATGTCCGAGCGTCTTGTGAATATTGCCAACGGTGTAGAGAGCATCGGGGAAGCACAGAATGTAACGGTAGATGCAATCAGCAGTATTTCGGCAGTTTCCGAGGAGACCTCGGCGGCTTCCGAGGAAGTACAGAACATGGTAGATCTTCAGTTAAAGGCAGTGGAAGATTTGTCCCAGGCTTCTACGGTACTTAACGACGAGGCAAGAAAGCTTCAGGAAGCATTACAGGCGTTCCGTTACTAGAGTAGACAAGAATACTAAGGTGTCCCGGAAGTCTTAGGACTTTTGGGACACTTCCTTGCTCTATAGGAGATTTTACATTTCCTATAGAGCAAAAAAACGCTCCGCGGGATCGCACTGCGGCGGATTGGAAGTTGTCGCTTGAAGCGACCCGCCGCAGGCGGAGAATCTCGCAGGCGAGATTCTTTGTTTTGTAAAAAAAGGATTATGTAGTTGAGCTCGGTATTATTAGGTGAGATAAATTTTATGGTAGGAGGCAGGAATGAGGCTGATGAATAAAAAAGGAATTACAGCGGTTCTTTTTACGGTGATGTTGCTGTGTGCGGTTACAGGCTGTAAAGAAGATAAAAAAGAAGCCGGAGATGTGACGGCAACACCGGAAGCGAGTATAGGGAAGGACGAAGGAAAGACTCCGGAGAAACCGATGGGTTCGTACGAAACCTATACCGAAGCCGGAATGTTACAGGACCGGGTCAAGGCAAGGGAATTACCGGCGGTTGAGAAACGTCTTCCTGTCCGTACCGATGTGGTAACGGATAGCGGATATGAGCCGGGAGAGTATGGAGAGTCTGTGCAGTTTGCAGCGGAGAATGCGGATAAAATAACGGGTGCGCTGGTGTCGGAGGGGTTATTCCGATATGCGGAAGACGGAACAATAGCGCCTAATATTGCAAAATCCTATGCGGTGAATTCTGACTTTACGAAATATACGATTGTTCTCCGGGAAGGTTTGCGTTGGTCCGACGGAGTATTGTTTACCGCGGATGACTGCGTTTTCTTTTATGAGAAACTATGTCTGAAGGAGACCTTCGGAGAACCGCTTTGGGAGTGTTTTACTGTGAAAAACGAAGCGGGAAAGAAGGAACGTGCGGTATTTAAAAAGTTGGATGCATATAGCTTTGAAGTATTCTTTCCGTCTTCGAAACCGGACTTTTTGGCACAGCTGACGGAGCGGGGAGGAATCTGTTTTGCACCGGAACACTATCACGTGAATCTTCTGCCGGAGTTTATGGGAGAGGATGCCGCTAATGCAAAGGCGAAGGATATGGGCTTTGCAAATGTATCGGAAATGTTACGGGGGACTGTGGTCAACGCATGGAACACGGCAGGAGTTCCGACCTTAAACCCGTACTGTCTTTCAACGGAAGAAGGGAAAAATAATGTAGGCGGGGATTATTATGAGTTTGTACGGAATCCGTATTACTGGAAGGTAGATGTGAACGGAAAACAACTTCCGTATATGGACCGCCTGGGATTCACAAGAATTTCCGGTGAGGCACAGAAGATGCTTCTGACGACAGAAGGGTTCCTAAGCGTCAGCGAATTGACAGCGGAGCAGGTATCAGAGGCGACCGCAAGTGCGAAGCGGGGAGAGTATCGCGTGATAAAGTGGACCGACAGCACTTCTTATGCGGTGAAAAATGCACTAAAGAACTTTCCGGAAACATGTCCGCAGGAGGAATCAATCAGAGGAGTCGGAGCCGCTCATGCGGAATACTGGTATGTAAAATAAAGGAGGAATGAGCTTGGAAGGGTATATTCCGGAGGTATTAAAAGAATTGAATACGGTTTCGGTAACGGTACGCTTGGTATTATCTCTATTATGCGGCGGAATTCTTGGCGTGGAAAGAGGACGGAAAAAGCGGCCGGCAGGGTTTCGAACCTACATGCTGGTATGTATGGGGGCTGCACTTGTAATGATTACCAATTTGTATATAACCGAACTGTACGAAGGGACAGACCCGGCCCGGATGGGTGCCCAGGTGATTTCAGGTATCGGTTTTCTGGGAGCCGGAACAATTATTGTGACGGGAAGAAACCGTGTAAAGGGTCTGACTACGGCTGCGGGACTATGGGCGGCTGCGTGTGTCGGGCTTTCGCTGGGAATCGGATTTTATACGGGCGCTGTGGTAGGCTGTGTACTTATCTTTGTAGTTATGGCATTGTTGCAGCGTTTGGATGACTGGGTAATGGCATCCACAAAAGTCATCAATTTGTATGTGGAGTTCGAACAGATGGCGGATGTGGGAGCGTTTGTACGGTTTACAAAGGAACAAGGCTTCCGTATCAGTGATTTGGAAATGACGCGGGCAAACGGTGTGGAGGACAGAGGAACTGCCGTTTTGTGTACGCTTCGTCTACCGAAGAAGAAGCCTCATGCAGAGATATTGCAGATGCTCAGTGAGGTGGAACGGGTACGGTATGTAGAAGAACTGTAAAAGAGGAAATCAAGTACATCAGAACAAAAGAATAAAATAAAGGCGCGCATTTTGCATGCGCGCCTCTTTTGGTTGAAAACAAATCTTAGAGATTCGGGATGTTATCATCCGGATCGGAAATCTTGAAGTTCTTGGAAATCTCTGCGATGTATTCGGTTACGGCGTCATAAGTTAAGTTCTTCTTAATGGTATCCATAACAGATTCACCCATATAACGCTTTACGAATAACAGAGCGTAGTGTACGTTGTTGCTCTCATCGGTATAAATCGTGGTTTCGCCTTCCTTACGAGCCTCGTCGAACAACCAGTCGAGGTACGGGTCATATTCGTAAGAGGAAGAAGCGCCGGTAACGAGAGAAAGATCGGTTTTGTCATCTGCATAGTCCGTACGCTTATTTTCCGGGGCGTAAGTAGCACACAGAGTCTCGAAATCTTCACCCGCTTTTACTTTGTCAAGCATTTCCTGAGCTTTTGCCTTTGCGGCATCCATTGCAGCCACAACATCGCCTTCCGGAGCATCCTCTTCTACTTCCGCCATAAACGGTAATACACGGTAGTCAACGGAGTCGTACTTTTTCTTGTTGCTGTCGTATTCGGCCTGAGCGGCTTCGTCGGTGGCTTCATAGGTTCCGGACAACTGCTGGGAATACAAAAGTGCGGTCAGGTTATCTTTGATAATCGGTCTTAACTGCTTTTCGGATGCACCGTAAACGGTTTTGAAATAGGTATCCAAAGTCATATTCTCTGCTTCTGCCGCAGCCTTTGCTTCCTTGATATAGGAATCGTATGCCTCATCTACTTCAAGAGAAACATTTTTTGCCTTTGCATCAGCGATAAGAGCCTTGTTTTCCAAAATGGACTGAGCGGTACGTTCAGCAAAGAACTCTGCCCAGGTGGTTCCCACTTCTTCGTCGTAAACCATGGTTTCCAGATCTTCCACGGTGCTCATACCGAAGTACTGTAAAATCGAAGCGTTGCTGTTAATCATTGAATTTCTGTGGAAGTAGAACTCCAGCTCCGAAACGGATTCATCGTTTACTTTAAAGTACTCTTTGAAAGTTTGTCTGTTCTTTACCAGCGGAGCGATGATAAGCAATGCTGCAATGCAGACAATGATGAATACGGTGGAAGCAATACGAAGAACATCTTTCTTCTTTTCCTGCTTTGCGGCAGTTTGTCTTGCCAAGACCTTGCGGTCGTACTTGGTCATTTTCTTTTCGTTATTTTGTTCCATTTTCATTTTATCGCAGATAGAAACTGCGACAACCCTCCTTTAAAATTAGTCTGCCCCTATTTTACACTATTTTTGGACAAGAATAAAGAGGTTTTGAAGAATTTCATAAAAAACTCACAAATTTTTTTCTTGTTTTTTTAAAAGAAATGGTATATGATAGGTACGTAAAAATTTAATAAAGCGGATTTGTGTCCGCGAACGGAGGTAGTACCATGAAAAAGAAAGCATTATTTCTTGCACTACTTGTTTCCGTCACCGCACTTTGCGCATGCACGGGCGGCAGAACGGAAAAGAAAGGTTCGGAGGATGAAATTTCCGCGGTAGTAGGAATAACACAGGATTTGGACAGTCTTGACCCTCACAAAGCAGTGGCGGCAGGAACCGATGAAGTCTTGTTTAATGTGTTCGAAGGGCTTGTAAAACCTGCTTCGGACGGGACATTGGTTCCTGCGGTAGCAAAAGACTATACGATTGCCCCGGACGGCACGTCGTATACCTTTACCTTGCGTGAGAACGTAAAGTTCCACAACGGCAAGGTAGTTACTGCGGATGATGTGGTTTATTCGATTAAGCGCTGCGCCGGTTTGCTCGACGCTCAGGATCCTGAGGTTGTCGTGGAATCGGCGCTTTCTGTTGTTTCTGCCGTGGAAAAGGTAGGAGAAGACACTGTTGTTTTGCAACTTTCCGAGCCGAATACGGAACTTTTGGGATTTTTGACCTGTTTCATTATTCCGGAGGATTATTCCGAACAGGAGAGTGCACCGGTAGGAACAGGCCCGTACAAGTTTGTATCCTACACCCCTTTGACAAGTTTTGTAGTAGAGCGTTTTGACGACTATTACGGAGAGATGCCTTATCTGGAGAAGGTTACGTTTAAGATTTGTGCCAGCAATGATGCGGCGTTTATGGAGCTGTTATCGGGAAGCATCGATATTTTTCCGTATCTGACGGATGAGCAGGCGGCACAGCTTCCTGCGGATTATAATCTGGAGGTGGGCTCTACAAACGTAGTGCAGGCTATGTTCTTAAATAACGATTTCGGTCCGTTTGCCGATCTTAAGGTGCGTCAGGCACTTTGCTATGCGGTAGATAAGGAAGAGTTGTTAAACATTGTATCCGGCGGCAGAGGCCATATCATCGGCAGCAATATGTTCCCGAACTTCGGCGTATATTACGACGAAACTTTGGAGAACTATTATACCTATCAGCCGGAAAAGGCAAAAGAGCTGTTAAAAGAAGCCGGATATGACGAAAGCAATCCGCTTACTTTTACCGTAAAGGTACCGTCCAACTATGATATTCATGTGGCAACGGCCCAGGTGTTAACGGAACAGTACAAGAAAGTCGGTGTGAAGGCGGAGATTCAGTTAATCGAGTGGTCCGCGTGGTTGACGGATGTTTACCGTGCAAGAGAATACGAGGCTACGATTGTTGCATTGGATTCCGCATTGGCACCGAGTGATGTGCTGAAGCGTTACACATCTACCGCAAAAAATAACTTCGTAAACTACGAAAATTCAGAATTTGATGATTTATTTGCAAAAGCCATCGGAAGTACGATGGAGAGCGAGAAAGTAACCTTATATAAGGAAATCCAGCAGCTTTTAACCAAGGACGCAGCCAGCGTGTACCTGCAGGATGGTGCGAAACTGGTAGCAGTCAACAAGAAGTTTACGAACTTCTTATTCTACCCGGTATATGTTTTAGATTTAGCGTCCATCAAGCCGGCACAGTAAAGGCGCGGTGGATCGGGCGTTGCGACTTGCAAAAACGGAATGTACCTATCAACGGATTGTACCGTAAGCAGACTTCCCAAAAGCGTAAGAAGGGTACCGCGCCCATGAAAAGAAAGGAGGGGCAGAGATGCGCTATTTTGTAAAAAAGACAATTGCATTAGTGGTAACGCTGTTGCTGGCGGCATTTTTGACCTTCCTTGCATTTGAGGTCATTCCGTCGGATGCAGCGGTGGCGAATTTAAGTATCGATGCCACGGAAGAGGAAATTAATGCGCTTCGCGAAGCCATGGGACTGAACCGTCCGCTTCCCGTGCGTTACGGAAGTTTTCTTCTTGGCGCTCTCCGGGGGGATTTCGGAGAGTCTACCCAATACAGAATTCCGGTGTCCGAGTTGTTAGCGGACCGGTTCGGTGTGACGATCAGTCTTGCACTTTTGTCTTTTGTACTGATTGTGGGGACCTCCGTGCCTTTCGGCATTTTTACGGCACGGACGAAGACAAAAGCAGGGGAAGGTCTTGTGGCATTCCTGACCCAGACTATGATGGCAGTACCGCCGTTTTTCCTGGGAATGTTGATTACGCTTTTGTTCGGAATTGTGCTCCGGTGGTTTACACCGGGGGCTTACGTGCCGGCAAAGGAAGATTTTTTCGGTTTTTTAGGCTTTATGATATTTCCGGCCATTGCGGTGGCTGTGCCGAAAATCGGCATGTCGGTACGCTTTCTGCAAAGCTCTTTAAAGGAACAGATGGGGGCCGATTACGTCAGAACCGCACGGAGCAAGGGCTGCAACAATCGCCGGGTGTTGTGGGGACACGTGTTACGGAATGCGTTGGTGCCGGTAGTTACTTTTCTTACCATGGTAATGGCAGAGATCTTGGCGGGAAGTATTGTCATCGAGCAGGTGTTTAATTTGTCCGGTGTGGGGCGCTTGCTGGCGGTGTCTATTTCTGCAAGAGATTTTCCGGTGGTGCGGGCCATTGTGTTGTATACCACGGCGGTGGTTGTGTTGTTAAACTATGGGGCGGATTTGATTTGCAGATTTTTGGATCCGCGTATTAAGGAATTATAACAAGTGAAAGAAAAGGTATGCCGGAGGAAAAGTGTCCGGCGGAACTATTAGAATAGAAATCGGAAGGAAGATAAGGAAAAAGCAAGGAAAATACGGAAAGGAGGGATAGGATGAGCATCGTCGGTTGGTTGAAAAAAGACGGAAAATGGAAAATGAACCGGGTGGTTGGTATGGTGTTGGTGGTGCTGGCAGCGTTGATTTCGCTGGTGGGCTGTTTTTATACACCCTGCGATCCGAATGCCATGGATGCGACGTTAAAGAACGCTTCTCCTTCCCTTGCTCATTTATTCGGTACGGACAATTTCGGCCGGGATGTACTTTCCCGTGTTATGAAGGGCGCCGGAACTACCTTTGCGGTGGGGCTTGCGGTGGTTTCCATCGGTGCCGTGGGCGGTTGCCTTATGGGAGCCTTTACCGGTTATTTCGGCGGAAAGGCCGATTTGATTTTGATGCGGTTTAACGATGCGGTGGCGGCGATTCCGAGTATTTTGCTGGCGCTGGTATTTGTGGGCGTGTTCGGCAGTGGTACGGTGCAGCTCATTGCGGCCCTGGGTATTTTGTTCATTCCGAGCTTTGCCCGTGTGGTACGCAGCGGGTTTGTAGTACAAAAAGAACTGGACTACGTGAAAAATGCACGACTCATGGGTGCGAGCCATTTGCGGATTATGTTTGTGCATATTTTACCGAATATCAAGAGCAGCTTATTTTCCGCTCTGGCCATCGGCTTTAACAATGCGGTGTTGTCGGAGGCGGCCATGAGTTATTTGAGTCTTGGAGTACAACCGCCGGATGCCAGTCTCGGCCGGATGTTATCGGAGGCCCAGCCGTACTTGTTCCGGGCTCCGTGGAATGCCATTGCCCCGGGACTGATGATTTTGTTCAGCGTATTGGGAGTGGGACTTCTCAGCCTGGAAGGAGGGGAGAAGCATGACTAAAGCGGTTACTGAGATTGCGGAAGCAATGAAAAAGTCGTTACTGACGGTTCGGAATTTGAAAATATCCTTTCCTGCCGGTGGAAAGAAGACCAAGACGGTGGTAGATAACGTGTCCTTTTCTCTGAATGAGGGAGAAATTCTCGGCATAGCGGGAGAATCGGGCTCCGGAAAGAGTATGACGGCGTTGGCTGTTATGGGGCTTTTGCCGGAATCCGCATTGCGTTCCTGCGACGAGATTTGTTTTGACGGAGCACGACTTTGCGGAGGCGAAGGCGGAAAGGCAAAGCGGAGGGAGAAAAAAAGAGAAGAAAGCCTTCGGGAGGAATTATCGGGAAGTAAAATGACCATGATTTTTCAAGAACCGTTAACATCCCTGAATCCGGTACAGACCATAAAAAAGCAGATGGAGGAGCCGTTGCTTCTGCACACCGAAATGACGCCGGAGGAGCGTGAAATTGCGGTAATTTCCGCATTGACCCGGGCAGAGTTAAAGGACGCGAAACGATTGATGAACCAGTATCCCCATCAGTTGTCCGGCGGAATGAGACAGCGCGTCATGATTGCCATGGCAATGATTAATCGGCCACGGCTGCTGATTTGCGACGAGCCCACTACGGCGCTTGACGCAGTGACGGAGCGTGAAATTGTAGAGTTGATCCGCTGTCACGCAAAAGAGCGAAACACGGCGGTAATCTTTATTTCCCATGATTTGTCGGTGCTTCGGGCTCTTTGCGACCGGGTTATGATTATGAAAGACGGTATCGTGGTGGAAGAAGGTACCGCAGAGCAAATATTTGAAAAGCCGGAGCAGGAGTATACGAAAAATTTGATGAAGGCTGCGGTAAAGGGTGCGAAGGAAGAATCCGGCGAAGATATTTCGGAAGATACGGTTCTTTCCGCAGAGAAGATCTCGGTGGTGTTCCGGCGTTCCAACGGGTTGTTCCGGGCTCCGGAGTTGAAACAGGCGGTATCCGAGGTAAGCTTTTTTGTGAAACAGGGAGAGATTTTCGGGATTGTAGGCGAAAGTGGTTGCGGAAAATCCACCCTGCTGAAGGCGGTGTCCGGATTGTTGGCCCATTACGAAGGTGAAATTTGGAAAAAGAACGGCAAAATCGATGTACAAATGGTGTTTCAGGACCCGTATACCAGCTTAAATCCGGCGAAGAAGGTAGGCTGGATTTTGGAGGAACCGTTGCGGTTGAATACAGAGCTTACGAAGGAAGAACGGGAGGAAAGAGTGCGTGAGATACTTTCGGAAACGGAACTTCCGGAGGATGTTATCAATCGTCATGTGTCCGAACTTTCCGGCGGACAACGGCAACGTGTGGCCATTGCGGCGGCACTGATTACCAAGCCGGACCTGGTACTTTTGGATGAGCCGGTATCGGCGCTGGATGTGACGGTACAGGCGCAGATTCTGGAGCTTTTGCTCCGTCTGCAGAAGGAGCACGGTCTGACCTATGTATTTGTTTCCCACGACATGGCAGTGGTACGGAAAATCTGCGACCGGGTGATGGTGATGAAGGATGGACGCGTGGTGGAGTGCGGCAATACAGAGGATTTGTTTTTGCGGCCGAAGGCAGAGTATACGAAGAAGTTGCTTGGAGATTGCTAACGGGAGTTGCGGAAAGTGTACGGTGTACATGGTGGAAAACTCTCCTTAAGGATGATATAGTTGCAGTGTCAAGTATATATGAGCAAAGGAGAGGAATGGATGAAAAAGAAATTATTAGCAGGTATTATTTTGACAACGTTGTTACTGGCTATGGCAGGCTGTAAGGGTGACAGCGACGGGAAAGAAACATCAGTACAAAATCCGGAGGAGACGGTAACATTAACCCCGGAGCCGACCGCAACCCCGGAACCGGTTGCAACGGATATTCCGGAAGCGACTTTGGAGCCGGTTGCAACGAACGTACCGACCGCAACCCCGGAGCCGACAGCGACAGAGGTGCCGGAGGAACCGAAAAAGCTTTGGGAAGAAACGGTTTCCCTTGAAGAGGCTGAGGTAGGGGATCTGGTTCTGTTCGGAGCTTACGAGCAGGATTCCAAAAAGGTCAACGGGAAGGAACCGATCGAATGGATGGTTCTGGCGAAAGAAAACGGAAGAGTGCTGCTACTCAGTAAGTACGGTCTTGACTCGAAAAAGTATCATGAGGTGAAAGAAGACATAACCTGGGAAACCAGCAGCATTCGTTATTGGTTAAATAATTATTTTTATGAAACAGGTTTTACGGAAGACGAGAAGGCAAAAATTCCTGTTGTGAATTTGAAAAATCATGCGGAATATAATTCGGGATTGACCGGCGGAAAAGATACGAAAGACCGTATATTCCTGCTGAGTACAGATGAGGTGGAGAAACTTTTTCCGAAGTATAAGGTTGCGGAGGGAGAAACCTATGTGGGTGACAATATTTCCCGTAAATACAGAACGGCATCACTGACAACATATGCCTTTGAAGAAGGAAAGCGCACAGATTCCATAAATACATCGAATTATGATGGAGAAGAGTGGTATGCGCAGAACTGCCGTTGGTGGCTCCGTACACCGGGATATTATCAGGACCAGGTGAGTGTTGTTTTTCAATACGGAGAGATAGAAGACAACGCCGGTTTTATCAGAATTGATGAGACGCTGGCTGTGCGTCCGGCAATGTGGGTAACCGTTGATCCGGGTGCAACCGTAACTCCAAAAGAGGATTCGGTAAAGACTGTCGACCTTGCAACGGCAAAAAAAGGAGACCTTGTTGCGTTCGGAAGATACGAGCAGGATACGGATATTGCCGGAGACATAGAGGCAGTTCTTTGGAAGGTTTTGGATGTAAAGGACGGAAAGGCGTTACTTTTAAGTAAGGATGTTTTGGAAGGAAACAGATATGCGATATCGGAGGGTGTTGCCGGAAGTAATAAAACCTATCCGCTTATGAATCATCTGAATGAAAAATTTTACGAGTCCCTGTTTTATGCCTGGGAGAAGAAGTGTATTGTGCCGGTAGAGATTCAGGTGGACAAGTCGGAGAAAAAAGAGTGTAATGTATTTTTACTGAGCGCATCCGAGGTAGAAAAATATCTGAGTGAAAAGGATATGATTGCGTATCCGAGCGAATATGCAAAGAAGAGCGAAATTTACGTGACAGGCGAAGGTTTTGGTGACAGTACCGGTGCAGTTGACTGGTGGTTGAGACAGGACGGAGAGTATAATGACTGGGCTCCGTGTTGCAGCAGTCTCGGAAGACTGGAAGTGGAATACGGGGAATTGATTTATGAAACGCTGGGTGTCAGACCTGCTGTCTGGGTAGATATTTCCTCTGTTGCGAAAGCAGACCGCATACCGGATGAAGATGCAGGGCCGAAAGTAAAGCCGGCACCGGAAGTAAACAATGTAAAAGAGTCGGATATTCATTACTTGGAACAGCCGGGAGATTTTGCCCTTAAATTCAAATATACCAAGTCACGCCCGGAGTTTATGTTTATTTCCCCGAGCGGAGTGAAATATACGGAAGATGATGTACAGGAAGGCGTTTTTGAGATTATCAATGACGGGAATTATGTTACATTCCGTTTTTATAACGCTGAGGAAGGACAATGGAGACTTTGGTGTGATAAGAAAGACAATGACACGTTGAGGTTTCAAACGATTGAGTAGAAAAGGAAGTACATATTAATGTGAGGATTGAAAGAGGCCGTTCGGGACTGCTGCCGGACGGTCTTTTTTTGTGTAGGTTCGATTTCTTTTTGATGAATCCAAAAAAACAGTTGACAAGACAGGCCTTCTGGTATATTCTATGGATATACAATAAGTATTGTGATAGAGGCGCATTGATTATCAGTACACTGCGGGATATGTCAGGACATAGGAGAACGTAGGGGAAAGGATGAGATGCCGAAGTAAGTAGCTACCTGAGAGTTGCTTGCTGGGGCCGGGGTTAACAGCCGCGGGACTGTCATCATTCATTTGATGGAGGGCTATCGAAGAAATTTCCGCACCGGAAAGGTTGCGGGGTACTTACCGAATCAGGTATTCTTCGAGAACCGTCGTCAGAGGGTTCTTTTATTTTGCGTGCAGGTAAAGTGAGCATGCGTACGGTTGCGGAAGCGAGGCTTCCGGCAAACAGAAGTCATGCGAACGCGCCCACGACCGAGTGCCTTTGGCACGAGGTATGGGTTAAGTGCGAAGCACTGCCTGTATAGCGTATTTCAAAACGGAGGTGCGATATGGCATTATTTACAGGTGCGGGTGTTGCGATTGTAACACCGATGAAGGCAAACGGAGAGGTTAATTTTGAGAAGCTTGGCGAGTTGTTGGAGTTCCAGATTGCCGGGGGTACGGATTCTATCATTATTTGCGGAACCACCGGTGAGGCGTCTACTTTGAGTCATGAGGAGCATTTGGAGTGTATCCGCTATACGGTGGATAAGGTGGCAAAGAGAATTCCGGTTATTGCAGGTACCGGTTCCAACTGTACCGAAACTGCGATTTATTTGTCCAAGGAAGCGGAGAAGGCGGGAGCAGACGGACTGCTTTTGGTTACCCCGTATTACAACAAAGCTACCCAGAAGGGCTTAATTGCTCACTTTACGGAGACCGCAAAGGCAGTAAACATTCCGGCGATTCTTTATAATGTACCGAGCCGTACGGGTTGTACTCTTCAGCCGGCAACCGTAGCGGAGTTGGCGAAAAATGTAGATAACATTATCGGTATTAAGGACGCTACCGGAAACATCAGCACAACCATGCAGACGATGTATTTGTGTCAGGGGGATATTGATTTATATTCCGGTAACGATGACCAGATTGTTCCGGTACTTTCCGCAGGCGGTAAGGGTGTGATTTCCGTTCTTTCCAATGTGGTGCCGAAGGAGACTCACGACATTTGTGCAAAGTTCTTTGAAGGGGATGTAAAGGGAAGTCTTGACCTTCAGTTAAAGTATTTGCCGCTTGTTGATAATTTGTTCTCCGAGGTAAATCCGATTCCGGTAAAGGCCGCCCTGAATCTGATGGGTATGGAAGTGGGACCGCTTCGTTTGCCGTTAACCGAGATGGAGGATGCCAATAAGGCAAAGCTTGCGGCTGTAATGAAGAATCTGGGTCTTATTCAGTAAGGGAAAATAGCAGAAAACAGAGGCGTCCGGTTTGTCCGGTAAACGACAAACCGGGCGTTTACATTATATTACATACAGGAGGTATGCTATGGTACGCATTATTATGTGCGGCTGCAACGGAAAGATGGGACGTGTGATTTCCGATTTGGCTGCAGAAGATACACAGGCAAAGATTGTTGCCGGCGTGGATTTTGTTACGACGCAAAATTATGATTATCCGGTTTATCAAAGTATTTTGGAATGTAAGGAAGAGGCGGATGTAATCATCGATTTTTCGTCTCCGGCGAAGCTTTCCGAGCGTCTGGCTTTTTCCGTTGAGAAAAAAATGCCGATGGTATTTTGTACCACCGGACTTTCCGAAGAGGAATTTGCCCAGGTACAGGAGACTTCCAAGAAGGTGGCGATTCTTCGTTCCGCTAACATGTCTCTCGGCGTAAATACGCTGCTTAAGCTGGTGGCAGCAGCGGCGCAGGTATTTGCGGCTGCGGATTTTGATATGGAAATCGTAGAGAAGCATCATAACCGTAAGGTGGATGCTCCGTCCGGAACGGCACTGGCCATTGCGGATGCCATGAATGAAGTGTTGAATAACGAGTATGCATATAAATTTGACCGTTCCCAAGAACGCAAGATGCGCGAGAAAAAGGAAATCGGTATCTCTGCAGTCCGGGGCGGCACCATCGTAGGGGAGCATGAGGTAATCTTTGCGGGAGCCGACGAGGTTATTGAAATCAAACACACCGCATATTCCAAAGCAATCTTCGGAAACGGTGCTCTCCAGGCAGCGAAATTCCTTGCAGGCAAGCCGGCCGGCATGTACAACATGAGTGACGTAATCGGCTAGAAAAAAAGGGCTCCGCATACTGCGAAGCCCTTTCATTGTGCCAAAGATTATTGTGCCGCACCGGCACCCGTATTTTCGGAGGTATTATCACCGTTTGTAAAATTTGCGTTTAAATTAATCAGAAAATCTATAAAGGAAGTCTTTGAACGGGAGTCCGGTTCAAAAGACATTTCATCGACAGGGTCAATCTCGGCAGCGGTTACCGTGATACGGCAGACGCTGAACTGACTGTTGTCAATTTGCGCAAATATGTATGCGGTACCTGCGGACTTTGCGGTTACCACACCGCCGGTACTGACAGAAGCCACCTGTGGGTCGGAACTTGAAAATTTAGGAAGTTCCACCGTGTTTAACGGGGCTATCATCCAGGACATCAAAGTTCGCTGACCGACTTCCAATTCGGCCGATTGCCGGGAAAACATTACGAAGAGCGCCGGCGGGCCGACTGTAATCTTACACTGCAGCTTCACCGGTTCGGCGGAAGCTGAGTCATCAACGACTGCGGTAATCACCGTTGTACCAACGGCAAGACCGGTTACGACACCGTCTTCGTCCACGGAAGCAATCTTCGGGGACTCGGAGGAAAACGTAACGGTTTGTGTTTCTGATAAATTATAAACTTTAAGGGCATAGTCCTTACCTTTTACAATTGCCTTCGTCTTTACATTCAGCTTCGGGTCCCTTGTGCCGGCATATGCGGTGGTCGCATTGGCAAACAAGGAGCAGAAGCAGAGAGAAAGCAGAAAGACAAGGGTAATGATACCTTTTGTGAAACGTTTCTGTTTCATCGCATTGCCCTCCAAATCAATTACTACGTAAATCCTTGCGTCACATCCTGTGCCACATTCTAACAGCATTTTTTGTCAGAATGGTGTCAGTTATTAAGAATTTTATAAGATTTTTCCTGCTTATTCTTTGAAATTCGACTTGTGCTAAGGAAAGAAAAAAAGTATAATAGGAGAGAGGGTAACTTACAGGACAAAGGGAGAAAACTTCCCGATGTGTAAGGAGGAATGTTCATGCAGTACATTTTAATTGCGGATGATAACGCGGATATTACGGATGTTTTGGAAGCGTATGTGAGAAAAGAAGGATATGAGCCGCTTGTTGCGGCAGACGGAGAAGAGGCCTTACGTCTGTTCCGGTTGCATGAACCGGCGGCAGTTTTGCTGGATGTGATGATGCCGAAGGAGGACGGTTACGAGGTGTGCCGGAAAATCCGGGCGGTTTCGGATACCCCGGTTATTTTGATTACGGCCAGAGGAGAGGATTTTGAACGTGTCATGGGTCTGGACATCGGGGCGGACGACTATATCGTAAAACCCTTTTCTCCGAATGAGGTTATGGCGAGACTTCGTGCGGTGCTTCGTCGGATGAGTCGTGCGGACAGAGAGAAAATCAGCGAAAAGAACGAAAATATACTTAAGATAGGAAACCTGGAAATTAATCTGGAAGAGTATACGCTTCATATCGGCGGTCAGAGGATTACCCTGACCAAAAAGGAAATCGAGACCATGTGGACCCTTGCCAGCAATCCGAAGAAAGTATTCACCAGAGACAATTTGCTGGACAGCTTGTGGGGGTATGACTACGTGGGAGACACAAGAACGGTGGATTCTCATGTAAAGCGTCTTCGCGCAAAATTAGACAAGGCGGAACATCCGGGTTGGGATATTGCGACTGTATGGGGCGTAGGCTATAAATTCGAACTGACGGATAATAACGAATAAAGCGGAACCAAAGTGTTGCCGCAATGAGGTGACCGGATGAGTAAGCAGGCAGAAAAGAAAAAATATCATAAGTTGTTGTTTATAAAAACCGGTTTTTGGTTTGCCGTAATTATGTTACTTTTTGCGGTGGTCTTAGGTGTGATTTACATGCGTCTGTACGAGAAGACCATTATGGAGGATTACAGAGAACAGTCAAAAGCGAAGGCAGAGAGTGTGGCAAACCGCTGTTCCGATTTCTTTATGGCAGGGAATTGGGAAGGTTGGCAGGATTACCTGATTATGTTGGGAGAAATCGAACAGGTAGAGGTTTGGGTCATTGCCAATGATGATGCCTTGTTCCCTCTGACCAATAAAATGGCAATCAGCAGAGAGGAATTTGAGGAGGTAGATACGTATCAGAGCGGTTATCGGGATATTTTAGGGAATGTTTTTCACAATATTCCGACATCCCGTTCCGACTTCAGTGAAGTTCATCAGATGGATATGATTACTATCGGCATGCCGGTTACGGGAGTGAACGGCGAGGTGGCCGGCGGTATTATCATGAATATGCGTGTGGAGAATCAAAAAGCGGTGGTGGACAGCAGTTTTCGACTGATTCTCGTCAGCGGTGCCATTGCACTGGGCGTGGCGATTGTCACTGCACTGTTTTATGTGCGTACGCTGACCAATCCGATTTTAAAGATTCGTCGTACGGTGCTGGAATTGGCAGACGGGAACTATGAAGTGACCACGGATGTGGACCAGAACGATGAAATCGGCGAGTTGGCCCATACCATGGACTTTTTGTCGGAAAAGTTAAAAGAGAACGAAATCGAACGACGAAATCTGGAACAGATGCGTTTTGACTTCTTTGCCAATGTATCTCACGAGCTCCGAACACCGATTACGGTAATGCGTGCGTATACGGAGAGTCTGGTGGACGGAGTGGTGACAAAGCCTGAGAAGATACAACACTCCTACGAGCGTATGTTGGGTGAATGCCAGGGAATGGAGCGTCTGGTAGGAGACCTGTTGCTTCTTTCCAAAATGCAGAATCCGGATTTTGCGGTAGAGAAAGAACCGGTAAATTTGGTGCAGATTTTCGAGGATTTGAGAAAGACTGCCGGAACCATCGGAAAAGAAAAGAATATTACGGCGGACTTATATACAGAGCTGCCGGTGATTATGATGTTGGGAGATTACGACCGCCTGCGCCAGATGTTCCTTGTAATCCTGGACAATGCGATAAAGTTTTCTCCGGAAAATTCTGTGGTGTATATCCGGATAACCTGTGATGAGCAGATTACGGTGTCCATTCGGGATGAGGGAATCGGAATCAGCGAAGAAGACCAGAAGTATATTTTTGAGAAGTTTTACAAATCCAGACTTCGCCAAAATGCGAAGGGCTCCGGTCTCGGGCTTGCCATTGCAAAGCAGATTGCCATTAAGCATGGGGGAACCATTGAGATTCAGAGTGAGCTGGGGAAGGGAACGGAGATTACCTTCACCTTTCCGGAGTTGGAAGAAAATTACAAGATGTAAATGTCGGGGGTCGTGTTTGACACGGCCCCTTTTCGGTCCCTTTGAGGACTTTTTATCGGTCGACCTTGCCAAAATGGTGAAAGAGACCGAAAAGGGGCCTTCGCCAACGGCTCCCTCGATAGTTTTATATGTGAAATTTTCTTCCGGACGAGAGTAGTTCCGAGGGCAGATAAAAGTTTTCATTATTTTCTTGTAACATTTTCTTTATTACAGGGTGTTATAGGTGAAACTGGGAATTTCCGAGTTTTGTTCGCGAACATAGAGGTTGCAGAGAGGGGGAGGTTTCATGACTCCGGAGAATACAATACGCACATATTCCGATATGGTGTACCGGATTGCTTTTGCAAGGGCCGGGACAAAGGAAGATGCGGACGATATTTATCAGGAAGTGTTTCTTCGTTATATAAAGAAGGCACCGGAGTTTCGGGATGAGGAGCATGCCAAGGCTTGGTTTATTAAAGTGGCGGTGAATTGTTCAAGAAAGTTTCTCGGAGGCACGGTAAGGAAACGGGAAGTGTCAGGGGAGTGGATGATAGAGACCGAAACAGAAACGTATTTGCCCGGAAACGGTGAGAAAAGCAGTCTTCAAACACCGGAGGAGCGTATCTTTGCGGATGAAGGCAAAAAGGAGCTTTACCGGGAATTGCAGAAGCTTTCCGCGGATGCAAGGCTGTTGTTGCATCTGTACTATTTCGAAGGATTAAAGACGGCTGAGATTGCAAAACTGATGCATCGGAAGGAAGCTACGGTGCGGGTACAGTTGACAAGAGCCAGAGAGAAGCTGAAGGCGCAGTTGGAAGAGGAGGTCGTGTTGGGACTTCTTCATGTGTAAAGGAGGAAATGTTATGTTAGAACAGGATTATAAAGAATTGATGCAGGAGGTAAGACCGGATGTGGCCCTGGTGGAGAAGATGGTAGAGCAGAGTAAGGAAAGAAAGCGTGTCATGCTTCCGAAGGCCATGAAGGTGGCAACGGCAGTGTTGTGCGGTCTGGTGGTGCTTGCCGGCGGGACCGTGGCGGTGGATGCGGCTACGGATGGGGCGGTACGGAAGCTGTTCGGACTGGGCGAGTCTGTCGTAATCGGTGCGGAAATGGTATCGGTATCGAAAGAGCGCTTAGAGGAGGATGATTGGAGTCAAGTAAATATAAGAAAAGACGAAAACGGCAAAATGATATGTGAAATCAGTTCCACGTCGGACGCCCCGATTTTTGCATGGTATTTTGAAATCGGTACCACATCGTATAATCAATTTCAAAATACATTTATACGATGCAATACGGAAGAGGACTATGCATGGAGCTTATACGAATGTCTGAGCAGGTGTTTCTCGGATCGTTTTCGGAAAGGAAAGTCCGGACACGAAGAATTTTTATCCGAGCTGGAACGATGCGTGGAGCAGCTTGATACCGAGAATGCATTTCAAAGGGCCTGTGCGCAGGGAATTCAGTGGTTTATAGATGACTTAAAGTCGGAGAAGAAGACGGAGGTTCTTGCAATTCCGGTGCATGACTTTTCCGATACGGACGGGGACGGCGATGTTTATGAAGTGATTGGAGACTCCTATGTCGTTGTTTATCCAGAGGAATGGAAAAAGGAATACGAAGAGAACGGTACGACGGAATTTATGGTGGAGGCCAAGGGTGGTGTGCCAAGAACGTATCTGATTGAGGTAAAGGATTTTGGAAGTTGGAGTGCCATTTACCGGGACATGAGCGTGAATTACAGCGAATTTGAAGAACTTAGGCTGGTTGAGTAATCCGCTTTAAAGAATCTTCTTGCGACAAAAGAAAAATCATGATACACTGTGTGTAGGCAAAGCGGAAGCGATGCCTGCACATTTTTTTGCTTGTATATACAGCACAGAGTAAGGGGAGAGTACGAATGATATGTAAGAATTGCGGAGCGGAAATCGATGACACGCTTTTGTTGTGTCCGTATTGTAATACCGAGAACGAAGAGGCGGCAGCGGAGGAACACAGAGACGAGGTCAATTTCATTTTGGATCAGGCGGAGGAATTAAAGACTCGTCCGGAACGTATTTCGAAGAAGGTAAATCATAAGGTCAGCCGGATTGCGTTTTTTGCGACGGCGGGCTTTCTTGTGTTGCTGTTGGCGGTGTTTGTGCTTTCACGAATATTCGGTGACCGGTCGGTGGCAAAGATGGAAAAGAAGCTGGCGAAGCTGGAAGCCTTTTATGCGGCCGGGGATTATGAAGGGATGAGTGTTTGCCTGGATGAGCTGGAGGATACTTACGGGGAGCAATTTAAAAAGTACAGAAATGTATGGCGCGTATATCATTGGCTGGACAGTCAGGAAAATAGTTACGAATATGTGAAGGAATATATTGATACCGAATATCTGGATGCGGAGGAATTGGCCGGTGAGCTTAGCAGGAGTCAGGATTTGCTTTATGAGATTTGGCAGGCGGAAGAGGCAGGGTTTCGTTACGGAGAATCGCAAGGAATGTTGTATGTCCGTAATGAAATTTACCGTATGATGAAAGAGGCAACCGGAATTACGGAGGAGGAGATTGCGGAGTACTTCGGAGATTTTTCTGAGGTGACGGAGGAACTTCCGGAGTTGACGGAGCTGGCCGAGAAACTTTTGGCACGATAGGAGGAGCGCTATGAAATGTAAAAGCTGTGCCGGTAATTATAAGACGAAGGAACTGATTTGTCCGTATTGTGGTCGCGCCAATCTTTTGGGAAAGCTTTGGTTTGCGGAAAAGAGCGAGGCGGAAAAGGAATACGAGAAAGTGCAGGCAGACTATAAAGAGCGGGTTACTCCCTATGTGGTTAACCGCTTGTTGAACCGTTTGATTGTAATATGTTTTTTACTGATCGGATTATGTGCGGTCGGTTTTGTTGTTTTTTTCCTTGCGTGGGGAAGCGGTCACGAGATTTATAAAAAAGGCGGAAATCCGGTAATAAATCATAAGCTGGAAAGCTATTATGCGGCGGAGGATTATTTGGGATTGTACAATTATATGTCGGGGAAGGACCTTCTGTGTGAAGAGCAGTATAAGTATTCCCAAGCAGCGATTCTGGCACGGGAGTATGCGTATTTTCAGGCGGAAAAGTTGCAGTTTATGAGTTTGTCCGAGGAGGAAAAGGTAGCGGACGACAATTATTGTTTGGAACTGTTGCTGGGACATGCGTCGGATGTATGCGGTCCGCAGGTCGGCATCTATGCGGAGCCGGACCCGGAAAATGAGGAAATGATTGCAAATTACCGGGAAGAGGTTTATGCATTTCTCTACGGGACCTTCGGTATTACGGATGAAGAATGGGAACCTTTTACAATATCCTCCTGTTACCCGGAGGTGGACAACCACGAATTGGCGGATACTTTGAGAGAACGGAGGGCTTGGAATGAGTAGAAGTAGATTGTTTGATAAAAATCCGAAGCTCTGTATTACAATGAAGTTGTTTTTACTTGCGGGGCTGGTTTCCTGTGTAGTTCTTTTGGGAGTCTTGGCCTGGGAGTTGGTAAAACACGAGCCGGAGCGTAAGTTGGATGGTGCAGGTATGGCTAATTTTTGCGAAAGAGAATATCTGGAGAAAGACTACGGGCGTTTGTACGAAAGATTATGCAGATACGGATTGGATACCGAATATTTTCAGGTGTATCGGGAAATTGCCGAAGCGGCAGTGGCGCTGGAGAATCTGAAACTGTGGCATCGGGCGGAGAAAAAGGGATTGGACGGTAGCTCGGAGAAAAAAGAGTACTACTATAATGAAGTTTTATCCTATGCACAGAATTGTAAGTTTGAACGGAACAAGGCGGAATTAGAACGCTTTGCGGCGGAGGCAACGGACATTTTTGAAGAGTCCCATGCACCGCAATAAGGAAGGAGAGTAGTTATGAACCTTTTGGTCGGAGATATTATAAAAATGAAGAAACCGCATCCCTGCGGAAGCAAGGAGTGGGAACTCATGCGCGTCGGCATGGACTTTCGTATGAAGTGTATGGGGTGTGAGCATCAGGTGATGCTTCCGAGACAGCAGGTAGAAAAGAACATTCGCGGCATTGTGCGCGGCGATGTTTCCATGACGCCGGCGCAGTTAAAGGGAGAAATGTCCGGAGGCGAAGTGTAGGATGCAACAGCCAAACAATAATCCGCCGAAGTTTTGCAGAAAATGCTTTATTACAGAGATGAAACGACAGGGGATTTCGGAAGAAACCTACCGAGCGATGCTGGAACGTATCGACAGTATGGACCGGTCATTGCGTTGCTCGGAGGAAGTATACGAGGAACGTCTTAACTCGTGCAAGAAGTGTGAGTATTTTGCGGAAGCAATGTGTGGACTGTGCGGCTGCTTTGTAGAATCCCGTGCCGCGGTAAAAGCTAACTCCTGTCCGGCGAATCCAAAGCGTTGGGATGCGGACGTAATATAGGAAGAGTTCCGCCCACTTTTGCGTCCAAACCCAAAGAAATAAAAAAACACTTGACAGACTGCTTTTCTCTATGCTATATTAGACTAGCTATGGAAGCGGTCTTTTTTTTATGCCTAAAAACAGACTTAGCCATTAGAGCTAAAAAAATTTACGGAGGTGGATTGTCGTGCGAGTAAAAATTACATTAGCGTGCACTGAGTGCAAACAGCGTAATTACAACACCATGAAGGAAAAGAAAAATCATCCTGACAGAATGGAAACCAAGAAGTACTGCAAGTTCTGTAAGAGTCACACGCTGCATAAGGAAACCAAGTAATTCGGTCAAAGCGCGGTTTGTTCGCATCGGTTGATGTGGGACAGACAGGAAGGAAAGTGAAACATGGGAGAAACTGCAAACACTGCACAGGAAAAAGCTCCTAAGAAGAGCTGGTTTAAGGGCCTCAAGTCTGAGTTTAAGAAGATTTCCTGGCCTGACAAGGAAACCCTTGTAAAAGAGTCGGCAGCTGTTATCGTCATTACCGTGCTTCTCGGCTTTGTTATCGCATTGGTTGACATGGCAATTGAGTATGGCGTAAACTTCATTCTTTAATTAAGGACAAGGTGACGATATGGCAGAGGCAAGATGGTATGTTGTGCATACTTATTCCGGTTATGAGAATAAGGTAAAAGCAAACATCGAAAAAACAATCGAAAACAGAAAGCTTCAGGACCAGATTCTCGAAGTGTCCGTTCCGCTGGAAGATGTAGTGGAAGTGAAGAACGGCAAAGAGAAGACGGTACAGAGAAAGATGTTCCCGGGTTATGTGTTGCTCAACATGTTTATGAATGATGACACATGGTACGTGGTGCGTAATACCAGAGGCGTAACGGGCTTTGTAGGTCCGGGAAGTAAGCCGGTACCGCTCACGGAAGAAGAAATGCGGAACATGGGACTGAAACGTGAGCAAGAGGTTGTTTATGAATTTGAGGTTGGCGACACGGTACAGGTTGTATCCGGCGTATGGGAAAATACGGAGGGTGTTGTTCGTGTAATTAACCGCGAGAAGAAGAGTCTTACCATCAGTATCGACATGTTCGGTCGTGAAACACCTGTCGAGATTGGATTTGAAGACGTAAGAGTCGACAAGTAAGTACAAAAGTACAATGCGGAAATAGTCCGCGCAGTGGGAGGAATCAGCCAAAAGCCGAAGGCTGAAGGGCACTCCGGAAATCACGAATTTTGTAAGTGAGATGCCTAACCCCGATAACACCACATTTTAGGAGGTATACAACAATGGCAAAAAAAGTTACTGGTTACATTAAGTTACAGATTCCTGCCGGCAAGGCAACTCCGGCACCGCCGGTTGGACCGGCTCTCGGTCAGCACGGTGTAAATATCGTACAGTTTACGAAGGAATTCAACGCAAGAACCGCAGATCAGGGCGACATGATTATCCCGGTAGTTATTACCGTATATGCGGATAAGAGCTTCAGCTTCATTACGAAGACTCCGCCGGCTCCGGTTCTGTTAAAGAAGGCTTGTAAGCTTCAGAAGGCTTCTTCTACCCCGAATAAGACGAAGGTAGCTACCATTAAGAGAAGCGAAGTACAGAAGATTGCAGAGCTTAAGATGCCTGACTTAAATGCAGCAAATATCGAATCTGCTATCAGCATGATTTCCGGTACTGCAAGAAGCATGGGTATCACCGTAGTTGATGACTAAGTCCCGTAAGGGTGCGGATATAAGTATCCGCAGATTGTAAGATGATGTGGGAGGAATTTCTCATATAAGATGCAAGCAAGTTCGCATGGAGAGCTGACATAAAACCTATGCAAAAACAGGTTGCGTCAAAGTATATGAGCACCTCATTCCGCAAATACCACTAGGAGGTTAATACAATGAAAAGAGGAAAGAAGTATAACGATGCTGTGAAGGCTTTTGATAAGGCAGCACAGTACGATTCCAATGAAGCAATTGCTTTAGTTAAGAAGTCCGCTACCGCTAAGTTCGATGAGACCGTTGAGGCTCACATCAGACTCGGTGTAGACGGTCGTCACGCAGATCAGCAGGTACGTGGTGCAGTAGTTCTGCCGCACGGTACCGGTAAGACTGTTAGAGTATTAGTTTTCGCAAAGGGCGATAAGGCAAACGAGGCAGAGGCAGCAGGCGCTGATTACGTTGGTGCAGAGGATCTCATTCCGAAGATTCAGAATGACGGTTGGTTCGAGTTCGACGTAGTGGTAGCTACCCCGGATATGATGGGTGTTGTTGGTCGTCTCGGTCGTGTTCTTGGTCCGAAGGGCTTAATGCCGAACCCGAAGGCTGGTACTGTTACCATGGATGTAACCAAGGCTGTTAACGATATCAAGGCAGGTAAGATTGAGTACCGTCTTGACAAGACCAACATTATTCACGTTCCGGTAGGTAAGGTATCCTTCACCGAGGAACAGCTCGCAGACAACTTCCAGACGATTATGGGTGCAATCATTAAGGCAAAGCCGGCATCTGCGAAGGGTCAGTATTTAAAGAGTGTAACACTTGCGTCCACTATGGGCCCGGGTGTTAAGGTGAACACCGCAAAGTTAGGCTAACTTAGTTTTTTGATTAGGCATATCAAAAAAGTCCTTTAATGGTTGACACAAAAATAAATGTGTTATGTCAGAGGCTGCCATGTTTCGACGGAAGGTCGTAAATGTGGCAGCTTCTTTGTTGACTCTTTTATGAGAGTTGAGTATTCCTTGCTTTATAGGAATCTCGTAGTTGAGGTAATTGATTTTTTGAATTGGGAAAGTGTCCGATTTTACCATGATAAGAAAGATAAGGGAGGGTGTCATGGTATGCTTTTTTTGCTATTATTGAAATTTACCATGAGGCGGTGAAAGAAGTGCTGTTTCATGGTACGATTTTAAAGGACATGAATTTAATTACCATGATATGAGGGTGGAGGGAGAATTATCATGGTATAAAATAACGGATATCAGCAAAAAGAATTGCAAAATGTCTGTTTTGGTAAGAAAATGAGTGGATTTGTACCATGAGATTAACCAAAAGGAAACGTTATCATGGCAAAGGAAATTGACAAAGAGAAAAATGTACCATGACAATCAAGAAAGAAAACATCTATCATGGTAAGAGGGAAAATAGATGTAAGTCGGATACCATGAAGAGAAGAATATCTGCATTTAATCATGGTATTAAGCATCAATCTAACGGACTATGACGTAGGACATAGAACTAACGAGTATAAAAATGAAAAAAGTTGTTGACAACCCAATAATTCTATGCTATAGTATCAGATGGACTGTGGATAAAATCAGTTCAGACCGAAGACAGCAGGTGCCGGAGTATCCGGCGTAAGAGAAACCGCCTGCCGAGGAATCAAGCGTTTATGATTTGTTTGACTCTTTGCGTCTTCGCAGAGAGTTTTTTTTGTTCCGATGGAACGGAAACATTCCGCGAGGATTGAGTTTATATAAATTGCTTGTTTTTTCGTCTTTGGATTCCGGCGCAAGCCGTATTCTATAAGGAGGTAAAAAAATGGCAAAGGTTGAAATCAAGAAGCCGATCGTAGACGAGATTAAGGGCTACGTAGAGAAGGCCGGTGCAGCGGTATTAGTTGATTACCGTGGTCTTACCGTTGAGGAAGACACCGCACTTCGTAAGGCATTAAGAGAGGCCGGTGTTGTATACAAGGTATACAAGAACACATACCTCAACTTCGCATTCGAAGGCACCGAGTTCGCTGAGCTTGCTAAGCACCTCGAGGGACCGACCGCAGTTGCTTTCGGTATCGAAGATGCAGTGGCTCCGGCAAGAATTCTTGCTGAGTTCGCTAAGAAGGCTCCGAAGCTCGAGTTCAAGGGCGGTGTAGTTGAAGGCGTTTACTACGATGTAGCAGGTCTTCAGAAGGTTGCTACCATCCCGTCCAGAGAAGTACTTATTTCCAAGCTTCTCGGCAGCATGCAGTCTCCGATTACCAACATGGCAAGAGTTCTCAAGCAGATTGCAGAGAAGAACGGCGAGGCAGCATAATGCAGCGTAAGGGTATTGCCCCGGTCACAAGGACAAGAGCAATCGCACCTGCGGCGTAACGCAGATTACAGACGCGGCAAAGCCGCAATACACAAATAACTTTTATAATTTCAATGGAGGTAATGTAAAATGACGACTCAGGAATTTATCGATGCTATTAAGAGCATGACCGTATTAGAGTTAAACGATTTAGTAAAGGCTTGCGAGGAAGAGTTTGGTGTTTCCGCAGCAGCAGGCGTAGTAGTAGCAGCAGCTGGTCCGGCTGCAGCAGCAGAGGAAGAGAAGACCGAGTTCAACGTAGAGCTTACTGAGGCTGGCGCTGAGAAGGTTAAGGTTATCAAGGTTGTTCGTGAGATCACCGGCCTTGGCTTAAAGGAAGCTAAGGATCTTGTAGAGGGCGCTCCGAAGGTAGTTAAGGAAGGCGCTTCCAAGGCAGAAGCTGAGGACATCAAGAAGAAGCTTGAAGAAGTTGGCGCAAAGGTTACCTTAAAGTAATTTTCGAGTTAACAAAGTGAGCATAGAAGGAGTTGCGGAAAACTTGTTTTCCGGCAACTCCTTTTTTATGCGAACGCGTCCGCGACCGAGCGACTTTGTCGCGAGGTGTGGACGGAGCCGCAAAGCGGCGGTCAACTCGTAGGGAGCAGCCCGTCGGGAAACCGGTGGGCTTTTTTATATGGCGGATTCGAGTGTCAAAAGGTAATGAAAGGGCAGAACTTCACCCACCTATACAAAAGGTTTCTTGTCATGGGCTTCGGATGAAGTCTTTCTAATTACTCCGATAAGTGTGCGATAGAGTGACGCAACCGGTCTTATGCGGCATCCATGCCTTATGGCGACCTCGCTCAGACCTCCTGTCTGAGCGTTGCTGATACATGAACGGAGTAATAAGAATGACTAACATCTTACGCATAATTTCAAGAAACTCTTTTTTATAGGTGGGTGAAGTTCTTTGTCGTTCAAAGAGTCTTTTGACACTCGAATCCTTTCTAAGAAAAGGGCACCGGTTTCCCGACTGGTTGATTTAACATAGAGAAGAAAAAAGTAACGAGTGCTACGACTGATTTTAAATTGTGTAACGAATGAAAATTAGGTATAATGAAAAAAGATGAAATCTGAACTTGTTGTAGAGTATTTCTTGTCTACGGTACGTGGATATACAATTTTAGGCAGATTCTACGGAGCGTGGGTGTAAAACAGGGGAATCTTGCTTTAGAATAATCTCAGAGAAAGGAGGTAGCACCTATGGATCAAATCAAGATCGGACAATTTATAGCGGGAATGCGAAAGGAAAAGAATTTAACACAACGTCAACTTGCGGATATTCTTGAAATCAGTGATAAGACAATCAGCAAGTGGGAAACCGGTAACGGACTTCCGGATGTTTCGTTGATGATGCCTTTATGTGAGATTCTGATGATTTCTGTAAATGAATTGCTTTCGGGAGAAAGACTTGTTGATAAGAATTATAGGGATAAAGCAGAGGAAAATATGCTTGCGCTACTGAAAGGACATTATAGAAGGATGTTATGTATGGCAGTGTTAAGTATCGTATCAACTGTTCTTGTGATCTGTATCGGTGCATACCTCTCGTTGCGCGTTTCCGTTGCTCAGGCAACGTGGCTCGGCAACGCTCAAATTCAATTTGACGGAGGTAGTTTTATGGCAAGCGTAATGATTTTTCTTGGTTTTGCGTTGCTTTTCGGCGTGATTCAGATGGTTATGTCAAAGGTGAAACGTTTTGCGGTGAAGTGTGTGCCGATTGCAATCACCATTGCAGGCTTACTGTTTTGTTTGATGACTTATCTGGGAGCTTTTGGAACGAGTTCTCCCAGTGTGGTAGCTGAGAATCAGTATTTTGCAATGTTTCTTTGCATTCCAATCGGTGGAGGGTTTGTAGGATGCTTGTTGGGAATGCTGTTTTCAAGAGTGATTGAAAAAAGGTAATGCCGTTTAGGGAATTTTGAAGAAGCCTGTCGCAGAATGTGGTGGGCTTTTTCTTTTTAATATCATGGAATGTGATTTCGAAAATGCAGGATAGTAAAATGATTGTTACTATTATCAATAAACCATGATATACTGATTCTGACAGATAAAATTGTTCTTGTATCCCATGCATACAAATCGATATTCTTAGTATGTTATCTAAGTTCCGGTGGTTTCGCACCGTAGTTTCCATTTAAGAGAAGGGGAAGAATATTGTTGCTTTATAATCTTGACTATACGTACTATACGTGTTATGATGGAAGGGGTGAGTTATGAGGGATAAAGATTTACTAAAGCTTCTGAAGAAGAGCGGATGGAAGTTGATTCGAATTACCGGGAGTCATCATATTCTTCAAAAGGGAGAGCAGACTATGACAGCGCCGATACATGGGAAAGATGTTCCGGTTGGGTTGCTAAGCAAGATTTTGAAAGAGACAGGATTAAAATAGTATTGAGTGAAAAGGAGGCGGAGGTTTATGTTATTTGTTTATCCGGCGTTATTTCATAAAGAAGAGGATTCTTATTGGGTAGAGTTTCCGGATTTGCCGGGATGCCACAGCTACGGTTCTTCCGTGGTCGAGACTATGGCATGTGCGCAAGAGGCTTTGGCGGGATATATTTTGACGCTTCTCGAACAGGAACGTCCGATTGCGGTGCCGTCTGATATGGAGATGCTTTCTACAGAGGATGGATTTACTTCTTTGGTGTCGTGTAATATCGATCAGTACAAGGAGACGAAGGCGGTGAAGAAAACATTGACGATTCCGGCGTGGCTTAATGATAGAGCAATGGCAAAGGGAGTGAATTTTTCGCAGGTGCTACAAGAGGCTTTATTGTTAAAGGTACAGGGGTAATATAGTGGGGAGATTACCACCTGACAGATCTTCGCAAACTGGGAAATGTAACCGTCTCGAATTGCTCGTATAATAGTCTTCAACAGGAGGATAAAAGTATGGAGTGGATCGTAGCAATGCAACAGGCAATTTCGTATATGGAGGAGCATCTTTTGGAGGAAATCAACTATGAGGACGTAGCGAGACAGGTGCACACTTCGAGCTACGAGTTTCATAGGGCGTTCAGCTTTCTGACCGGGATGACGGCCAATGCCTATATCCGGAAACGTAGGTTGTCCTTGGCGGGACGGGAGATTGTGGAAACCGATGCTAAAATAACAGACATTGCGCTGAAGTATGGTTATGAAACACCGGAGAGTTTTACAAAGGCTTTTACAAGATTTCACGGAGTTGCGCCGAAGTTTGCCAGAGAAGAATCCGGAAAGCTCGTACTTTTCAATCCACTTGTTATCAAAATAACTGTGGAAGGCGGTAAGAGTATGGATTACAGAATTGTACAAACAGAGGAAAAGAAGTTTATTGCAATGGTTAGAAGCTTTTCCAATGAAATCATCAATGACGAGGACAATCATGATATTCCTGATTTTTGGGAAGAGTGTAATGACAAAAATCTGATAGGACCGATTTGTGGTTTGCGCCCGGACGGAAAGAGGGACCTGTATGGGTTGTGTTCTCCGACGAGAGAAGGAGAGGATTCGTTTGAATACGGAATCGGTGTCTTGGTGGATGAAGATACCTTAGAGTTTGATTTCGCAGAGATGGAAAAAGCAGGGTATCGCATCTGGGATGTGAAGCCGGGAACTTATGTTGTGTTTGAATGTATCGGTGAGGATGGGGATTGTATCGGTGATACTTGGGCGAAGTTCTACAAAGAATTCTTGCCGCAGATGGGATATGAAGCAACAGAAGCAACTGATTATGAAATCTATTTTGAAAAGGGAAGAAGCGGTGTGTTCTGTGAACTGTGGATTCCGGTAAAGAAGAAATAATAAATTGTAGGTGATTTCCTCGAAGCCTGCCGCATCTTGCGGCGGGCTTCGTTCTGTTTTATCAGAAGGAATAATTTGTCTGAATAAATGCGTTTTTTTGAAATAAAAAAAGTTGTCTCAATAACTTGACAACTTGACATAATTATGTTATCATGAAAAATGCACTATTGTGGTGTGGTGTGCCCATACAAGTATATTATAGCACATCCTGACGGAAAAAGAAAGAGTTTTTTATGATAGGAAATAAAATTTCCTATCACAAAAACGCTCCGCGGGATGCGCACGCTTTTGCAATAGTAAATTGTCGCATAAATGCGACGCAAAAGCGGCGCAAGAATTTCGCAAGCGAAATTCTTTATTCCATCAGACCAAAAATAATCCAAGGGGTGAAATCGTTCATGGAAAAGAACAGAATTAAGCCGATGCAAGTAGGCAAGGGTGTCCGCATGAGCTTCTCCAAGCAGAAGGAAGTACTGGAGATGCCGAACCTCATTGAGGTACAGAAGGACTCTTATCGCTGGTTTTTGGAAGAAGGATTGGACGAAGTATTCAGAGATATTTCTCCGATTTCGGATTACAGTGACCATCTGAATCTTGAGTTTGTAAGTTTTCAGCTTTGCGAGGATGATGTGAAGTACAGCATCGAAGAGTGCAAAGAGCGTGACGCGACCTACGCAGCACCGTTAAAGGTGAGAGTAAGACTCCATAATAAAGAGACGGACGATATCAAAGAGCATGACATCTTCATGGGTGATTTGCCGCTCATGACCGCTACCGGTACGTTCGTAATTAATGGTGCAGAACGTGTTATCGTTAGCCAGTTGGTTCGTTCCCCTGGAATTTATTACGCAATCGGTCACGATAAGATCGGTAAGACTCTGTACTCCAGTACAGTGATTCCGAATCGTGGTGCATGGTTGGAGTACGAGACTGACTCCAATGATGTTTTTTACGTGCGCGTAGACAGAAATCGTAAGGTGCCGATTACGGTGCTGATTCGTGCTCTCGGTATCGGAACCAATCAGCAGATTATCGATTTGTTCGGTGAAGAGCCGAAGATTATGGCAAGTTTTGCAAAGGACCCGTCCGAGAATTATACGGATGGTTTATTAGAGTTATATAAGAAGCTTCGTCCGGGCGAGCCGCTTTCCGTAGAAAGCGCAGAGCCGCTTATCAACGGCATGTTCTTCGATGCAAGAAGATATGACCTTGCAAAGGTAGGCCGTTATAAGTTCAATAAGAAGCTTGCGTTCAAGAACCGTATCGTTGGTCTTACCCTTGCTAAGGATGTAGTGGATACTACCACCGGCGAGGTACTTGCGGAGACCGGTACGATTATTACCGAGGAGCTTGCGGTTAGCATGCAGAATGCGGCTGTTCCGTCCCTTTGGGTGCAGACCGAAGAGAGAAACGTTAAGATTCTTTCCAACCTTATGGTTGATTTAAATGCGTTTGTTGATTGCAACAAGGCTGAGCTCGGTATTACCGAAGAGGTTTACTATCCGGTGCTGAAGGAGTTAATGGACACCTATACCGGCGAGGAGCTTCTTGAAGAGATTAAGCGCAGCGTAAACGAGCTCATTCCGAAGCACATTACCAAGGAAGATATTTTAGCTTCCATTAACTATAACATTCACTTAGAGTACGGCATCGGTAATTCCGACGATATCGACCATCTCGGAAATCGTCGTATCCGTGCGGTAGGTGAGCTTTTACAGAACCAGTACCGTATCGGTTTGTCCCGTATGGAGCGTGTGGTTCGTGAGCGTATGTCTACCCAGGACTTAGAGAGCATCAGCCCGCAGTCCTTAATCAATATTAAGCCGGTAACGGCTGCTGTGAAGGAGTTCTTCGGAAGCTCCCAGCTGTCCCAGTTCATGGACCAGCACAACCCGTTAGGTGAGTTGACCCATAAGCGTCGTCTCTCCGCATTAGGTCCGGGTGGTCTTTCCAGAGACCGTGCAGGCTTCGAAGTTCGAGACGTACACTATTCCCACTACGGAAGAATGTGTCCGATCGAGACCCCGGAAGGTCCGAACATCGGTCTTATCAACTCCTTGGCATCTTATGCTCGTATCAACGAGTACGGCTTTGTAGAGGCTCCGTATCGTAAGCTTGATAAGTCTGACCCGAAGAATCCGCGTGTAACGGAGGAGGTAGTTTACCTGACCGCCGACGAGGAAGATAAGTTCGTAGTAGCACAGGCAAATGAGCCGCTTGACGAGAACGGATACTTTGTAAACGCAAATGTTTCCGGTCGTTACAGAGAAGAGACCTTGCTCTTCGAAAAGAAGAAGATTGATTTGATGGATGTATCCCCGAAGATGGTATTCTCCGTAGCTACGGCCATGATTCCGTTCCTTGAGAACGACGATGCAAACCGTGCACTCATGGGTTCCAACATGCAGCGTCAGGCAGTACCGCTTCTTATGACCGAGGCTCCGGCTGTCGGTACCGGTATGGAAATGAAGACCGCAGTGGACTCCGGTGTTTGTGTGGTTGCTAAGAATGCCGGTGTGGTTGAGCGTGCGGCATCCGCTGAGATTGTAATTAAGACCGATGACGGCTCTAAGGATACTTATAAGCTGTCTAAGTTCACCAGAAGTAACCAGGGTACCTGTATTAACCAGCGTCCGATTGTAAATAAGGGCGAGAGAGTAGAGGCAGGTCAGGTAATCGCTGACGGTCCGTCTACCTCTAACGGTGAGCTGGCGCTCGGTAAGAACCCGTTAATCGGCTTCATGACTTGGGAAGGTTACAACTACGAGGACGCAGTTCTTTTAAGTGAAAGACTGGTTCAGGAAGATGTTTACACTTCCGTTCATATTGAAGAGTACGAAATCGAGTCCCGTGACACCAAGTTAGGACCGGAAGAAATCACTCGTGATGTTCCGGGTGTCGGCGAGGATAAGTTAAAGGACCTCGACGAGCGCGGTATTATCCGTGTGGGTGCAGAGGTTCGTGCTACCGATATTTTGGTTGGTAAGGTTACCCCGAAGGGTGAGACCGAGCTGACCGCAGAAGAGAGACTTCTCCGTGCAATTTTCGGTGAGAAGGCAAGAGAAGTAAGAGATACCTCTCTCCGTGTTCCGCACGGTGAGTACGGTATTATCGTAGACGCTAAGGTATTTACCAGAGAAAACGGCGACGAGCTTCCTCCGGGAGTTGAGCAGACCGTTCGCGTTTACATTGCACAGAAGAGAAAGATTCAGGTCGGCGATAAGATGGCAGGTCGTCACGGTAACAAGGGTGTCGTTTCCCGTGTGCTTCCGGTAGAGGATATGCCGTTCCTTCCGAACGGTCGTCCGCTTGACATCGTGCTGAATCCTCTCGGCGTACCGTCCCGAATGAACATCGGACAGGTGCTTGAGATTCACCTTTCTCTTGCGGCAAAGGTTCTTGGTTTTAACGTAGCAACGCCGGTATTCGACGGTGCAAACGAGCATGATATTATGGATACCCTTGAGATGGCAAACGATTATGCCAACACCTCTTGGGAAGAGTTCCAGGCAAAGTATAAGGATATCTTGGATCCGGAGGTTATGGAGTACCTCGGAAACAACTTAGAGTACAGAGAGCAGTGGAAGGGTGTTCCGATTAACCGCGACGGTAAGGTTCGTCTTCGTGACGGACGTACCGGTGAGTATTTCGACGGTGCGGTTACTGTAGGTTTCATGCACTACTTAAAGCTCCATCACCTGGTAGATGATAAGATCCATGCACGTGCTACCGGTCCTTACTCCTTAGTAACGCAGCAGCCGTTGGGTGGTAAAGCTCAGTTCGGCGGTCAGCGTTTCGGTGAGATGGAAGTTTGGGCACTGGAGGCATACGGTGCGGCTCATATCTTACAGGAAATCCTTACCGTGAAGTCCGATGATGTAACCGGACGTGGTAAGACCTACGAAGCAATTATCAAGGGTGACAACATCCCTGAGCCGGGTATTCCGGAGTCCTTCAAGGTATTGTTGAAGGAGTTGCAGTCCTTAGCACTTGATGTGACCGTACTTGATGAGGACGGCAACGAGGTGGTAATGACCGAGGATATCGATTACGGCGATGCAGAAATCGAGCCGTTAATGGAGGGTGACAACAACTTCCGTTACGACGAAGGTTATGAAGAAGCAGGTTTCAGTCGTGTTTCCGCAGACGAAGACGGTAACTTCACTTATGATGAGGACAGTTACGAGGATGAGTCCGATGACTACGACATGGACGATGCAGATTATGATGAATAATGAAGGGAGAGCAAAATAATGCCGATGGACATGATGAATGACAGCATGAAGGATATTACCTATGATGCGATTAAGATAGGCTTGGCTTCCCCGGAAAAGATCAGAGAGTGGTCTCGCGGCGAGGTAAAGAAGCCGGAAACTATCAACTACAGAACCTTAAAGCCGGAAAAAGACGGTTTGTTCTGTGAGAAGATTTTCGGACCGAGCAAGGACTGGGAATGTCACTGCGGTAAGTACAAGAAGATTCGTCATAAGGGCGTTGTCTGTGACCGTTGTGGTGTTGAAGTTACCAAATCCAGCGTACGTCGTGAGCGTATGGGTCACATTGAGCTGGCTGCTCCGGTTTCCCATATTTGGTACTTTAAGGGTATCCCGAGCCGTATGGGTCTGATCCTTGATCTTTCCCCGAGAACATTGGAAAAGGTTCTTTATTTTGTATCTTACATTGTACTGGATCCGGGTAACTCCGACCTTCAGTACAAGCAGGTTTTAAACGAAAAGGAATATCGCGAAGCTTACGATAAATACGGCGATTCTTTCCGTGTAGGAATGGGTGCCGAGGCGATTATGGAACTGTTGCAGGCAATCGACCTTGAGGCTGATTCCGCAGAGTTAAAGAAGGGCCTTCGTGAGTCTACGGGCCAGAAGCGCGCAAGAATCATTAAGCGCCTTGAGGTAGTAGAAGCATTCCGTGAGTCCGGTAACAAGCCGGAGTGGATGATTATGACCGTAATTCCGGTAATTCCGCCGGATTTACGTCCGATGGTACAGTTGGATGGTGGTCGTTTCGCAACCTCCGATATGAATGATTTGTACCGTAGAATTATTAACCGTAACAACCGTCTCAGAAGATTGCAGGATCTGTCCGCACCGGATATCATTGTCCGCAACGAGAAAAGAATGTTACAGGAAGCAGTAGATGCTTTAATCGACAACGGCCGTCGCGGCAGACCGGTAACCGGTCCGGGTAACCGTGCATTAAAGTCCTTGTCCGATATGTTAAAGGGTAAGCAGGGTCGTTTCCGTCAGAACCTTCTCGGTAAGCGAGTTGACTACTCCGGTCGTTCCGTTATCGTAGTAGGTCCGGAACTGAAGATTTATCAGTGTGGTCTTCCGAAGGAAATGGCAATCGAGCTGTTCCGCCCGTTTGTTATGAAGGAACTGGTGGCAAGAGGAATCACCCACAACATGAAGTCTGCCAAGAACATGGTAGAGAGCTTGCATCCGGCTGTATGGGATGTACTTGAGGAGGTAATTCGTGAGCATCCGGTTATGCTTAACCGTGCTCCTACTCTTCATAGATTAGGTATTCAGGCCTTCGAGCCGATTTTAGTAGAAGGTAAGGCAATTAAGCTTCATCCGCTGGTTTGTACCGCATTTAACGCGGACTTCGACGGTGACCAGATGGCAGTACACCTTCCGCTTTCGGTAGAAGCGCAGGCAGAGTGTCGTTTCCTCCTGCTTTCTCCGAACAACCTGTTAAAGCCGTCCGACGGTGGTCCGGTAGCGGTTCCGTCCCAGGATATGGTTCTTGGTATTTATTACTTGACCTTGCACAAGCCGGGTGACCTCGGTGAGGGCAAGTGCTTCAAGAGCGTAAACGAAGCAATTCTTGCATACGAGAACGGTGAAATCACCCTTCACGCTATGATTAAGGTACGTCGTCAGGATAAGGTGACCGGCGAGCAGAAGACCATCGAGTCCACTCTCGGCCGCTTCATTTTCAACGAAATCATTCCGCAGGATCTCGGTTTTGTGGATCGTACCAAGCCGGAGAATTCCCTTCTTCCGGAAATTGATTTCCTGGTAGGTAAGAAGCAGTTAAAGCCTATCTTAGAGAAGTGTATTAACATTCACGGTGCTACAAAGACCGCTGAAACGTTGGATGCTATCAAGTCCCTCGGTTATAAGTATTCTACCAGAGCGGCAATGACCGTATCCATTTCCGATATGACCGTTCCGCCGAAGAAGAAGGAAATCATCGCACAGGCAGAGGCAACGGTAGATCAGATTACAAAGAACTTCCGCAGAGGTCTCCTTTCCGAGGAAGAGCGTTATAAGGAAGTTATCGATACATGGAAGCGTGCCGATGACGAAATCACCACCGAGCTGTTAGATGGTCTTGATAAGTACAACAACATTTCCATGATGGCGAAGTCCGGTGCGCGAGGTTCCGACAAGCAGATTAAGCAGCTGGCAGGTATGCGTGGTCTTATGGCAGATACCTCCGGTCGTGCCATCGAGCTCCCGATTAAGTCTAACTTCCGTGAAGGTCTTGACGTACTCGAGTACTTCATTTCCGCACACGGTGCAAGAAAGGGTCTTTCCGATACCGCACTTCGTACTGCAGACTCCGGTTACCTTACCCGTCGTCTTGTAGACGTATCTCAGGAGTTGATTATCAACGAAGTAGATTGTCGTGCAGAGGGCGTAGATGAGATTCCGGGTATGTGGATTAAGGCATTCAACGACGGTAAGGAAGTAATCGAAAGCTTAGAAGAGCGTATCACGGGACGTTTCTCCTGTGAGACGATTTATGACGATAACGGCGATATGATCGTAAAGGCAAACCACATGATTACGCCGAAGCGTGCAGCACGTATTGTTGCAACCAAGAAGATTCAGGAAGCGGGCGCAAGCGCAGCAGTAAAGATTCGTAACGTACTGACCTGTCGTTCCCACATCGGTGTGTGTGCAAAGTGTTACGGTGCAAACATGGCAACCGGTGAGGCGGTACAGGTAGGTGAAGCAGTCGGTATTATCGCAGCACAGTCTATCGGTGAGCCGGGTACCCAGCTTACCATGAGAACCTTCCACACCGGTGGTGTAGCAGGTGACGATATTACCCAGGGTCTTCCGCGTGTCGAGGAATTGTTCGAGGCAAGAAAGCCGAAGGGACTTGCAATTATCGCTGAGTTCGGCGGTACCGTTACCGTTAAGGATACCAAGAAGAAGCGTGAGGTTGTAATCAGTAATTCCGAGACCGGTGAAGCAAAGGCATACCTCATCCCGTACGGTTCCAGAATCAAGGTGATGGACGGACAGGTACTTGAGGCCGGTGACGAACTGACCGAAGGTAGCGTAAACCCGCATGATATCTTAAAGATTAAGGGTGTACGTGCCGTTCAGGACTACATGCTTCAGGAAGTACAGCGCGTTTACCGCTTACAGGGTGTAGAAATCAACGACAAGCATGTCGAAGTGATTGTACGCCAGATGTTAAAGAAGATTCGTATCGAGAATAACGGAGACACCCCGTTCCTTCCGGGTACTATGGTTGACATCCTTGATTTCGAGGATGCTAACGCAAAGGCAATCGCAGAGGGCGGCGAGCCGGCAGAAGGTAAGCAGGTAATGCTCGGTATTACGAAGGCATCCCTTGCAACCAATTCCTTCCTGTCCGCAGCATCCTTCCAGGAGACCACCAAGGTTCTTACCGAGGCGGCTATCCACGGAAAGATTGACCCGTTAATCGGTCTGAAGGAGAACGTAATCATCGGTAAGCTCATCCCGGCAGGTACCGGTATGAAGCGTTATCGCAGTGTAAAGCTTGACAGTGATCTTCAGCAGCAGTTCGCGGAGTACGATGAGACCGCTGAGTTTGAAGAGATGGAAGAGCTTGACATGAGCGAGGATATGGATGGTTTCGAGGATCTCGCCGCATTAGACGGTGAGGATATGTCCGATGAGGAAATTGCAGCAGATTTCGCAGAGGACGAAGAATAAGTGTCAAACAGCACGGAAAACGTGCCCAAAATATGGGATGCCTGCGTTGCAGGTGTCCCGATAATAAGAAGTGCATACGCACGAAAAGGAGGACATTATGTTAGTTTCAGCAAAAGAAATGCTTCAGAAGGCAAAAGCAGGTAAGTACGCAGTTGGTCAGTTCAACATCAACAACCTTGAGTGGACCAAGGCAATCCTTTTAACCGCACAGGAGATGAATTCTCCGGTTATCCTTGGTGTATCCGAGGGTGCAGGTAAGTACATGGCAGGTTATACCACCATCGTTGGTATGGTAAACGGTATGATTAACGAGTTAAAGATTACCGTTCCGGTAGCTCTTCATCTTGACCACGGTAGCTACGAAGGCTGCTTAAAGTGCATCGAGGCAGGTTTCTCCTCCGTTATGTTCGACGGTTCCCACTACCCGATTGATGAGAACGTAGCAAAGACCACCGAGCTCGTTAAGATTTGTAACGAGAAGGGTATGTCCCTTGAGGCTGAGGTTGGTTCCATCGGCGGTGAGGAAGACGGCGTTGTTGGTGCAGGTGAGTGTGCTGATCCGGATGAGTGTAAGGCAATCGCTGATCTCGGCGTAACCATGCTCGCTGCAGGTATCGGTAACATCCACGGTAAGTATCCGGCAAACTGGGCAGGTCTTAGCTTTGAGACCTTAGCAGCAGTTCAGGAGAAGACCGGTGAGATGCCGCTTGTTCTTCACGGCGGTACCGGTATTCCGGAAGACATGATTAAGAAGGCAATTTCTCTTGGCGTAGCTAAGATTAATGTAAACACCGAGTGTCAGCTTTCCTTCGCTGATGCTACCCGTAAGTACATCGAGGCTGGTAAGGACTTAGAAGGTAAGGGCTTTGACCCGAGAAAGCTTCTTGCTCCGGGCTTCGAGGCTATCAAGGCAACCGTTAAGGAAAAGATGGAACTGTTCGGTTCTGTAAACAAGGCTTAATAATAGGATTTTGTAGGGCTGCTTTAAGCAGCCCTTAAGTTTTGTAAAGAAAAGACGCTGTACATCGTCCCTTTTTCACTGGGCTACGGATGTAAGTATTTCTAATTACTTCGAGGAAGAAGAGAACATAGTGACGCAACCGCCCTGATGCGGCATCCATGCCTTATGGCGGGCTCGTCCGGACCTCCTGTCCGGACGTTGCTGAAAGATGAACGAAGCAATAAGAAATTCTAACATCCTACGCAAAAGTTCAAAAGGGACGATGTACAGCGTCTTTTCTTGTCAAAAATCCGTTGGCTGCCGACTGCAGCCTTGCAAAAAGAGACGGAGAGAATGAAGAAGGGACCGAAAGAATGTTATGTGTATATCGAGAAAGGTAAGTATTACTATACTTTTTCTGCGAAAACGACTCCTTTTCTTTTTCGACGACCGCGGTTATAATGAGGTTACAAAAGCGCTTTTGAATTTATTTGGGAGGACATAAGATATGTCGATTGGTTCTAAGATTAAGGCACTGCGGAGAGCAAAGGATTTGACGCAGGAGGAACTGGCGGAGGTGTTAGGAGTGTCGTCAAAGGCGGTTTCTCAGTGGGAGTGCGGTCGGACGGTACCGGATATTTCCCAGTTTCCGGTGCTTTGTAATTTCTTTGAGGTGACGGCGGATGAACTGTTGGGGATTGATGTGTCCCGGAAGGCGGCAGAGCGGGACAAAATCATTGCGGAGGTTATGGTGCTTTCAAAAAACGGCCAGAGTGAAGAAGTGCTCGTAGTTTTGAAGGAGGGGCTGAAGCGTTTTCCGAACGATGCGGCTCTGATGGACCTTTTTATTGATGAGTCTACGGTTTATGTGAATTCTCGTGACTGTACCGAGGAGGAGAAGACGCGGATTGCAGAGGAATGTCGAGGGTACAGTGAGTACATTTTGGAGCATTCCGCAAACGATGATGCCCGTCATAGTGCCAGTGATTATTTGAGTCGGTACTATCACCGGAAGGGAGAGAACGAGAAGGCATGGGAATATGCAAGGAAGCTTTCGATTCTTTGTAACAGTAGGGAGTTTCTTACTGCGGAGTTGACGACCGGCGCCGAAAGAGTATGGGAAAATCAAAATCTGAATAATAATTTGTTCCACTATTTTGTGATACGTATGTTGGCGAATTATGAGTTGGATTCCGGAGAATGGCTGTATACGGAAGAAGAGCGGATGGTACTTCGGGATAAAAAGTTTGCACTGTTTTCCTTACTGTTTGAGCAGGGAGATTACGGAGAATACATGGACCATCTGGCAGATTCTCATGAGATGCAAGCGAGAGAATACGCAAAGCGCCAAAATAAAGAGAAGTGTCTGTACCATTTGGAACAGGCAATTGCGAATGCGGTAGGGTTTATTGAGTACATGAGAAGTGAAAGCTATGTTCATACTTCTCTTTTATGGAGAGGGTACGAATCTTATCCACAGGGCACCACTTTATGGGATAGGGAGAATATCGCAGCGCAGATACTTTCCAAGACGGAGCTCCCGGAGTATGATTCTTTGAGAGGGGATGCCGGTTTTGTGGAGCTTACCCGGAAGTTGTCCGGATATGCCGGGGAAAATGATTATTAGGTAAAAAAGGAAACCGTGAGAGTTCCGGGGAGGAGTCTCACGGTTTTTCAAGGATTGATTTGTCATTCCGTTATTTAATAAAACGATCCTTAAAGTCGGACTTGTTTTCAATCAGTCCGTAGTATTTACACATACGTACCACGGCATCAAGGCTGTCCTTCGGGTTTACCCATAAATCAGGGAAAATGCCGATACCTTCCGTATTCTCAAAGGTGTCATTAAAACAAAGAGAGGTGCCGAAATAGAGCACAATTCCACTGTTCGGGAGGTAATAGGAAGCATTGTTCGCAAAGGTGGAACAGCCCATGGTGTTACATCCTACTAATATGGCATGGTTTCCCAGAGAGAGTAGGCGGGCAAAGGTTTCTCCCGAGGAAGCGGTATTGTTGTCGATTAAAACGAACAGATACTTGTCCTTTCGCCAAAGGACTTCGTTCATGATGCCTGCAAGCTCCCAGCTACCGGTGGAGTCGGTATCCTGCTGTTCTAAAAATGCATAGTGGAGATTACTTTGTTTGTTGGCAAACATGCGCTTGCTTTCCGGGGTGATAAAGGAATAGTTTTTTAACCAGGTATAGGCATAGGAGTCATTTCCACCAAGATTTCCGCGAATGTCTACTACCAGCTGAGGAGATTTTAGATACGAGGCACCGGTGGAAGCAAAGGCATCCAGCTTTTCCGGGTCGCCTGTTAAAATATAGTTTCGTAGAATCGGAAGCTGTTCGGCGGCAACGGTAGTTTGCGAATAGACGAGATCCTTATTTTTCTGATTTCTGTAAATGGACTGTGCCATTTTCCATTTTAAGGAATACTCTTTTCCTTCAATGGTAAGTTTGTCCGGCAAGTTATCCGGAGTTGTGCAAACGGTGGCAAGGCAATAGGTGATGGCTCCCTCCGGACCGATGGTGTGCTTGACATATCGGGAATCGATGCCGGTGGGGTCATCAAAGTACAAATCCGGTACATAGTAGGTATGCTGCGCATAGTCCCGCTCGGAACTATAGGGAACGGAAAGGCTTGTATTGACAGCGAAGTGCATGTCAATTATGACAGGAGACAGGTTGTCCCATAAAAGGTTACGAAGTTCGGTAGTCTCAATGGTTTCCATAGAGGAAAGCTTGTCTAAAATCCCGTTACGAATCGGCAGAAATACTTCATCTCCGCCGAAATAATCATACCCGCTGTAGCCATAGGACAGTAGCTGAAAGGCCAGAGTAATGTCTTCCGCAGCTTGCTTGGCGGAAAGTGATTCTACGGAATCCCGCTCTGTTTTAAGCTCCTGAATATCCTCTACTGTAAATATATGTTCAAAAGTTTCCGGCTGCAAATATGTCTTAATTTCTCTTCTTTCTTCGGTTGTCCAGTCATCAGTATCCGATTGGATTTCTTTCAGAAAAAGGTCCAAACCGTCCGGGCCTCCGTAGGGGCCGGTGTTTTGCGGAATCTCTTTTGCGCCGCATCCTGCAAAGGTAAGGAAAAGTAAACTTACCAGTCCTAAAAATATACGTTTCATTTTGTTTCCTCCTATTGCTACGTTTTTTTAGTTTATTATTATAATAACATGAGGGGGAGGAAAACGCAAATAGAAGAGGAATTTTGGTTTTGAAGGTCTTTGTTACAGCTTGTTCTTTAGTCTTGCCAACTGCTTCTCAAAGAAGTCTACATAAATATTAAACGGCTCTTTCTTTAAAAGCGGTATCAGCTTTAATGCTGTTTCGGTTTCTTCCACAGCCTTTGCAATATCGCCGTCGGCCTCGTAGCATTCCGCCAGCTTTTGCATCATCTGAAGCAGATCCTCGAAAGAAATCCACTTCTGCTTTTCGGCGGCTTCGAACTTTTCCTTGCCCTCCAAAAGGTAAGCGATTTCGGTGAGCTTTGTAAAGTAAATCTCCGGGATTTGCTCCAATGCGGCTTTGGCGCTTTCGATGTCTCCCTTTGCTTTGTAGGCGTAGGCAAGGAAGCGCAGCGCATCGTATTTTACGTCGCTTTCGCGAGTGGTTTCGCTAAGCTTGCTTGCAATGGCAATGGTTTCGTCCGGGTTCTCCGAATAGTTAATCACATAGAGTAGGTTGTTAAGAAGAATGTCGTTGTCCGGGTATTGTTTCAGACCTTCTTCTAAAAGGGCTCTGCTCTTTTCCGGATCGCTTTCCCTGTATGGATAAGCCTCTTTGCAAATGGCATCTACTTTTTGCTCAAGTTCCGCTAAGTGAAAGTCAAAAAGGTCGTCCATGGATACTCCGAAATAGCTTGCCAGTATCGGTGCCAGAGAAATGTCCGGCAGTGCCAGATTGTTTTCCCACTTGCTGACAGCCTGAAAGGAGATGCCGATGCTGTTGGCGAGCTGCTCCTGGGTGATGCCGCGTTGTTTGCGAAGCTCTTTTACTTTTGTTCCGATGTTCATTGTACTATCCTCCATCCTGTATATGAGTTGTATGTGATCAAAATAATCAAGGCGGCGCCTACCTTATGGTTTAGTTATACCATGGATGGAGCGGTATAACAATAAACGGGTAAATGATAATTTTCAACCTGGGGTTGAAAGTAGGCTGGGTTCTATCTTTTAACGAGCAAGAAAAGCCCTCTGAACTTCCGTTCAGAGGGATACTGTATGACATTACTTCCTCACCACAAAATAGAACCGATGCACTTTCCCTTCCACAAAGCCTTTCTCAAGGATTTGCATTTCTACCTCCAGTAAGTTCTCAAAGCACGCTTCCACGGAAAAGTCTTCAAATTCCCACGGAATTACTTTTGCGAACCAAACAAGAGCAGAAGTGTCGAAAAAACGAATCGGCTTATAGGTTTCACCCTGTTCCAGTGCAGTGAATCCATTTGAGGTGAAGAGCTCTGCTTGCACTTTCAAATTGTGACCCGGAAAGGATTTCTCGTGATTCGGGAGGACCAGTTTTACCAAATTCCAATCGTTGTCTTCACCCACCTGCTGGGTGATGAAGAGTCCGCCCGGTTTTAAAACACGGTGAATCTCCTTTGGGTCATAGGAACCGTGACGGTTTAAAACGATATCAAAGGTAGCATCGTCAAAGGGCATTTGGGATTCGTCCTCCATCTCCCGGAAATCAATGCCGAGAGGCGCTAAAGTTTCCCGGCACAAGGTCACATTCGGGGCATAGCCTTCGGTGGCACTGGTAAGCCGGTACGGGTGACCCAAAGACAATAAAAACTCTCCGCCGCCGGTGTCCATGTCCAGAATTTTGTCTGTCGGTTTTAAGTACTTCTTGATGACGGTTTTGTAGTCCCATGGCATGTCATTTTCTTCGGAATAAAACTTTCCTTCGATGTGGGAAAATTCCCAGCCCTTCATTTGCGCAAGTTCTTCTTCTGCGAGCCACTTCTTTTTTAATTCAATTGCGTTCATAATAACTACTCCTTTTCATTGGCTTTTAAGCCTGTCATTTGTTATAATTGCTTCCAAATTCGAAAGGTGCAGCTACTGACCATCTAAAATACTCGGTACAATCGATGTCAGATTTTTACTGCACCGAGTAGATAATTCGTTTGATCACCATATCATTTCCTCCAAAACAAGTCGATTGATAAAATAAGTATAATGCAGAAAACATAAAAAGTCAACGCGCCCTCCTGTTCACTCTTGCACTCTTTCAAAAATATGGTATGATAAAATAGTAGGTATTTTAAGAAGTACGGGACGGTATAGGAATTTTTAGCCGGACGATAGTTTATTAGAAAATCAAAGAAAGAATCTACAAATGTAGAACAAATATATTTGACAAATATTTACAAATACTGCTTCTGCGGTTGTAGATTGAAAGGATAGTTAAAATGAAGTTTGTAATTCAGAGAGTGACAAAAGCAAGCGTAACTGTGGATGGGACCTGTATCGGCTCCATCGGAAAGGGATTTCTGGTTCTGATCGGTGTAGGTGCCGAGGATACGAAGGAAGTGGCGGACAAGTATGTGAAAAAGCTTCTGGGACTTCGGATTTTTGAGGATGGGGAAGGAAAGACCAATCTTTCTTTAAAGGATGTGAACGGTGAGATTCTGCTGATTTCTCAGTTTACCCTATATGCGGACTGTCGCAAGGGAAATCGACCGTCTTTTATTAATGCGGGAGCACCGGCGCTTGCTACGGAGCTTTACGAGTACATCATCGAGAGTTGTAAGAAAGAAGGATACCCGGTACAGACCGGTGAGTTCGGGGCGGATATGAAGGTGGAACTTCTTAATGACGGCCCGTTTACAATCGTGTTAGATAATTTATAGGTCGATTAGAAGGAGTACATGTGGGTGAGCGGATAGCCCGGGCACAATGGGGGAAGGACCGAGGTCAGAAAGGAGAAAGCTATGGAACAGGTTGAGATCAGATTTCAGTATACGGAGCAGGAGTTTGTAAAGGCGGTACAGAAGTACCTGTTGGCTTCCGGGACTGTCAGGAAGGCAGATTTGGTGCTTGCAATCCTCGGAGTACCGTGTGCATTGCTTGTTTTGTTTTTTTTATCGCTTAAATGGCTTGGCATTTTGTTGTTGGTGGGTACCGTATGGTTTTCCTGCGTGATAGGATACTTGTATTGGTACGGACAGATTATGAAGTTTCGGAAGACACCGAAGTATGCGGAGGAATATCATATGGTTTTCTCAGCAGAGGGGATTATGTTTGAAACCGCGTCTCTTCATTCCGAGTTGACGTGGAAAACGTACTCGGCTCTCTGGGAGAGTGAGGAGTGTTACTATCTGGTGCAGACAAAACAGATTTATTCTATACTGCCGAAACGCGCCTTTGCAGGGGATGCGGAAAAGTCGGCTTTTGAGCGGATGGCACAACAGGGGACGAGGAGTACGAAGCGTAACATATAGGTTGCAGGAATTGATGGCGTAAAGAGGAAGAAAGGAGGCTCCCATGATTTACTTAAGTTCTTTTTCCTTCCCGGATGGGGAGGAGGAACAAGGCTTCTTTATGAGTGTAAAGCGGACCTGCTACGATTCCTTTTATCCCTTTGGAACGATTGTAAAAAAGGAAATATCGATTTTAAATTTCGAAGATGTTACCATATTGTACGGTGGTAACGGCTCCGGTAAGACTACGATTCTAAATGTCATGGCGGAGAAGCTGGAGCTGAAACGTGAGTCTATGTACAACCGGTCCAATTTCTTTCCGGATTACATTGCGCTGTGTGATGCGGCGCTGGAACGGGATCTGACGGAGCACAGCCGTATTATTACCAGTGATGATGTGTTTGACTATATGCTGGGGGTTCGGACTTTAAACGAGGGCATCGATACGAAGCGGGAGGAGTTGTATCAGGAGTATTTGGATGCCAAATATTCGGATTTTCACTATCGGACCATGGAAGATTTCGAGCGGTTAAAACAGGTGAATTTGGCGCGACGGAAAACCCAGTCCAAATATGTCAGAGCTAATTTGATGGACAATATCAGGGAGCATTCCAACGGGGAAAATGCATTCCGTTATTTTCAGGAAAAGGTGGAGGAGAGTGCGCTGTACCTTTTGGATGAGCCGGAAAACAGCTTATCCCCGGAGCGGCAGCTGGAGTTGGTGAAGTTTATTGAAGAGGCGGCAAAGTATTTGAATTGCCAGTTTATTATATCCACCCATTCTCCGTTTTTGCTGGGGATGAAGGGTGCAAAGATTTACGATTTGGACACAATGCCGGTGCGACCGAAGAAGTGGACACAGCTTAAGAACGTGCAGATGTATTATCAGTTCTTTAAAGAGAGACAAAGTGAATTTGAGCCGGGCGAGTAAGGTGCCGGACAAAACAGTAGGTACAAAGAGGAGGTAACAAAATGGATGTAGATGTGTATTCCCGGTATTTTGCGGCGGAGTGTGTATACAACGGGCGTGAGCGTAAGGGTGTTGTTGTGAATCTGACCTCGAGTTCGGAGGCGGGAACCATTCGGTATCGTGTGAATATTTCCTTCTTTCCTCATGAAAATCCGGAGGACTTTGCGATTTCTTATGATGCCTATGCGGAAAAGGAAATTTACAATGCGAAGGGCAGACGCTCCAAAAAGAGAGAAGAGAGTATGCTTGCGGAACTAAAAGTGCATGCGGACGAGCTGGCAAAGAGCCTCGGCGGGACCATTGACTGGGAGAAGCCGCTAAGAGAGGAAAGACGAGGATAAGGCGGAGCCGGTTTGCCGGAAACAAGCGAAACGAAAAGCGACTGTAACAGAAGGAGATAAAAGCATGAATTTCGAAAAAATTACTGAGTATTTAGACTCTTTGGAGGCGAGAGGAATCCCGTCGGTGGATTGCATGATTTATCGTGACCATGAGCTTGTGTACCGTCATATGAACGGTACTACCGACGAGAAGAAGGAAAAGAAAATCGACGGAAACGAAGTGTATCTGATGTTTTCCATGACCAAGGTGCAGACCATGACGGCAGTGTTGCAGCTTGTTGAACAGGGAAAGCTTTCCTTAGAGGATGAGGTGGGAAAATACCTTCCTGCGTATCGTAATCTGACGGTAAAGCAGGGGGATACAGTGGTGCCGCTTGCCGAACCGTTAAAGATAAAGCATCTGGTATCCATGCAGTCGGGCCTTGACTATGATTTGCAGCGCCCGGGTATTGTGCGGGTACTTGCGGAAAAAGGCAATGGGGCTACGACGCAGGATATTGTAAACGGGTTTGTGGAGTCGCCGCTTAATTTCGTACCGGGAGAGCATTTCTGCTACAGTTTAAGCCATGACGTGGTGGCAGCGGTGATTGAAGCGGTATCCGGCATGTCCTTCGGGGAGTACTTAAAAAAGAATCTTTGGGAACCGCTTAAGCTTAAGAATACCCGGTTTGCAAAACCGATGAACGATGACGTGAAGAATCTGGCCAAGCAGTTTATTTGTAACGACAAAGGCGAGATTGTACCGATGGAACAGTCTTGTTGTTATCAGTTTACGGAGAAATATGAAAGCGGCGGCGCGGGACTCATCAGCTGTACCGAGGATTATGCGGTGTTTGCGGATGCCCTGGCTTGCGGCGGTAGCAGCAAAGACGGTGTGAGGATTTTACAGCCGGAGACGGTGGAACTGATGAAGACAAACCTTTTGGGAGAGGCTTCCAGAGAGGATATTGCCCGTACCATGGGTCGTGTGGGGTACGGTTACGGTTGCGGGGTGCAGATTGTGATGGAACCGGAAAAAATGAATTCTACCGCGCCGGCAGGTGTGTTCGGCTGGGACGGTGCCGCAGGAGCCTGTATTACCATGGACACAAAGTCTAAGACATCTGTCGTATATTTGCAGCATGTAAGAAACTGTGGCTGGGCCTACGGTGAGATTCATCCGACACTGCGGGATTTGGTGTTTGGGGAAGAATAAAAACAAGAGGTATATTACTTGATTTTAATGCTTGTTTTTGATAAGATTTCTTATGGAGATTCCCCGAGGGTTGCAACAAAGTAATCAGGGGAAATGTATCCGGTTCATTAAACAGTAAATTGAAATTTATAATTAAGAAAGGAATTACAACTATGAGAAAAACAATTCATGCAGAAAATGCACCGGCAGCGGTAGGACCTTACGTACACGCAGTAGAGGTAGGCGATTTCGTATATACCTCCGGTCAGATCGGCCTCGTTCCGGCAACCGGCGTATTGGCTGAGGGCGTAGAGGCACAGGCAGAGCAGGCATTGCAGAACATTCAGGCAGTACTTGCGGCAGCAGGTTGCACTATGGCGGATGTCATTAAGACCACCGTGTTCCTTGCTGATATCGCAGATTTCGGTAAGATTAACGAGATTTACGCAAAGTACTTTACCGGTGAGACCCCAGCGCGTTCCTGCTTACAGGCCGGCGCACTTCCGAAGGGTGCATTATTCGAAATCGAAGTGGTTGCGTATAAGGGCTAATGAATAAACCGTATTTTGTTTATTTGCTTCGCTGTACCGATGGCTCTCTTTATGCGGGAATAACGACGGATGTGATGCGCAGATTCGCGGAGCATACATCGGGAAGACCGAAGGGGGCAAAGTACACGAGAACCCATCCGCCGAAGGAAATCGTGGCAGTATGGGAGGTAGAGAATCGTTCGGTGGCGTCAAGGTTAGAGTGGAGATTGAAGCACTTGACGAAGGCGCAGAAGGAAGTTTTGTGTAAGGAACCGGAACGGATGGCGGATTTTGGTGTATTTGAAGTGGCGACCCCGGAGGCTATAATGGAAGTTCGAGCAGAATAAGGGAAACAGAAAGGTCTATTGCAGGTGTTGCTGTAATAGACCTTTTGTTTACTCTAGGTGGAATGTTTACATGTGTTCTTCTTTCATCAGAGCCGCGTACAGCAGCAGTTCCTTTCGGGAGGAAACGCCCAGCTTGCTGTAAATGTTGCGGTTGTGATATTTCAGAGTGTTTTCGTTGATGTTTACATTTACCAGAATTTCCTTCGCGCTTTTTCCCTCCAGATAGAGATTGAAGATTTCCCGCTCCTTCGGGGTCAGGGTGTGGAGATGACTGAGGAACATCTGGTAGCCATCCTGATCCACCTCCTGTTTTTTGCGGTTGGTGATGCGGGTGAGTCTGATTTGTGCTTTTTCGTAGCTGTCCTCCACGTTCTGGCGCTGTTGCTCCAGGGAAAGGAGCTCCGCCTCATGCTCCTTGTCTTTTTGGGCAAGGAATGCAAACAGGTCGGCGATTTCCGTGTAGCCTCGTGTTTCAGGACTTTCTCCATAGCTTTTATTTTTGATGGTATCAAAGGCATGGTTCACCGGACGCAAATATCTGCGGCTGATAAGATAGGAGGCCAGCAGACTCAGGAGGAGCAGTCCGATGATAATGAAAAGCAAGTAGGCAGAATTGCCGGCCAAGGCATCTTTTAAATGCTCCTCCGGCAAAAGCACCGCAATTTTCCATTGCTCCTCCTCGTAGGCGGAGCCGGAAGGATATAAGCGAAGAACGGAGGTATAGCCTCCGTAGGTCTCCCCGGTACCGGTAAAGAATTCAAAGGGATCTTTCTCGCCCTCGGAGAGCAGGTTCTGTTCCATGCGGTGGCCCGTCAAGTAAGAGTTACCCGCAATGAGTCCTTTGCTTGTACAAAAGGCTTCTTCGGTCCAGGGAGCAGCCAGAGAAAAGGCGTTGGAATAAGTACTGTCTGTTGGACTGAACAGAAGCTTAAACATCCGGTCGCTGACCTCAATGCCGCACAGCCCGTACACAGCCCCGTCCGCGGTACGTAACGGTACGCACAGAAGAAAGCCTGCTTCACTGTTGTCCTTTAAGGTGACTCTTCCTGTCCAGTAGTAGAGGCGGGAAAGGGGAAGCTTCGGATTGTTCCGGGCAGTCGTCATGACTTCGGTAAAGAATTCCTGCCCGGAAATATCGTATTCCATTTTCCATTGTCCCAGCAAATCGATGCCGTGCTCTCTGGCAAGGGAGGCAGGACCTCGGAGATAATAGTTTTTATTCCCCACAGACTGAATGCTGACGGGGGAAGTTTTCTTAATAAATATACCGGAGCGTGCAGTGTCCGTTGCTTCGGCAGAGCCGGATACGGAGGCATCTAACAGAATAAACACGCCGCTGCAGGTGTTGTTGTCGATGACGGTAAGCAGGGAAGTAATCTGGCGTTCTAAAAGCGGTTCGATGAGCTCCGGGTGAACCGTTAATTCAGCAGCGGTTATGCCTTGCTCCTTAAAGAAGGTATCGCAGGAGCCGGAGACAGTTTCCGCAAGAGAAAGTCCCAGGAGGGAAATGCGTCCGGATTCGTCCTCTATCTTTTTGGAAACATCCGTCAGTTCCGCCTTTAAGTAGCCGGAAACCGCCTTTTTGTCGCTGCCGTCAATATCCAATAGCATGAGAAGCACGGCGAACAGAAGGATTATCGAAAAGGTAATGCTGACAAAGAAGAGAATCAGCCTGCGTTGCAGGGTAGAACCCTTCGGATTTGTTCTTTTTTCCTGTGCCCAAAGCTTGAGGGCTTCCTTTAACATGTTCAGGACAATCCCCTCCTTTCTTTTGTTCCGCAATAGACCGGCTTTGTCCGGATTTCGAAAATCCGGGATAAAAAGCAGAGTCTATAATCTATTGTAACACTTTGATTGCGCTTTCCGCGCTGTATTCTTTGCCTTCCAGATACTTTTCCCGTTCTTCGGTCAGTAAGGCTTTAAAATCTTTTTCGAACTTGCTGCTTAAGGCATCAAAGCCAGAAAAACTCGGTGCAAAGAAGAAATTGTACTCCTCATACATGGACAGCACAGCGGTCAGCATCTTTTTGATGCGGGCATCTTCCAAGGTTTCCAAATGCACCGGAATCTTTTCTTCAAAAGCAAGTTTTGTCACAGGAAGGTAGCCGGTTTTCGAAATAAACTCCATGTTCTGGTCTGCGGCAGTGAGCCATTTTAAGAAAACTGCGGCAGCATACTCTTTTGCTTCCTCGTTCTTTGCTACCATCAGTCCGCCACCGCGTTGGAGGGCAACCTTTTCGCCGCCGGCAAAAGTAGGATACGGCAGGATACTGTATTCCACATTTTCCACCGTACCGTCAGCGTGGGTGATGGTATCACCGTAAAAGAGAATGCCTGCGGAGGAACCTGTGGAGCAGACTAAATCTCCGGTTTTGGATAAATCGGAGGAATAACCGTCATAAATGGCGAAACCACCCTTCACGGACGGAGTGTATAAGGAGTTAAATATCGAGGTATAAGTATCGTTGTTTAGGGAGAGGACTTCGCCATCAAGAAAATCGGTGCCCAACTGTGTCATTCCCACACCGATGACATTGAACCAGGCGTCGGAGGCGAAGAATTGTTTGCCGTCGTTTTCGATATCCGGAGTCAGGCCATCGGTCCAATCATAATAAGAAACCGCAAGCTCTGCCAGTCCCTCGAAGGTGGCTAACTTGCTGCTGTCTGCACCGGTAGCCGCCGCAAAACGGTCAAATAAGGTCTGGTTTAAGTACAAAATCTCGGTGGATTTTGCAATCGGGAATACATAGAGTCCGCCGTCCGCAAGACGTCCTTCTTCAACAAAAGCATCAATGTATTCGTCAAGCTCTTCTTCGGAAAAATAATTGTCCAGGTTGCAGAGCATGCCTTTTTCCATAAACTGTACACCTACCTTAGGATAGCCGGTGAAAATATCCGGCATATCCGGAGCGCCCGGGTCGCCGTTTACAATTAAGGCGAGACTTTCGTTTAATTCGGAGCTGGAGGAGATGGCGGTAACATTAATAATGATGCCCTGCTCCTTGCCCACGGTGCTGTTGAATTCATCGATGAGCAAATCCATAGCCTGCTGCATATCGCCGCCGTAATTGTGCCACATGGTCAGTGTCACCGGCTCGTCCGGATCCAGCGGCGAACGGTTACATGCCGTCAGGGAAACAACAAGTATAGAGAAAACAGTCAGAAGCAAAAGTAATTTTTTTGTCTTTTTCATAAGCAAAATCCTCCGTTTTTAGGATATCCCACCCGTTTTCCCACCCTTTTTGAAAATAAAATGGAAGTTCCCACCCGAATTTTAAGGTTCGGGTGGGGACAATTCATAAAAAAACATATACATTCAAGGTGTTAATTCCATTATATTGTAAAATCTTGCCGGATGCAAGAGGAAGTATAAATTTTTTGAAACATTAAAAAGGAGGCGAGTGTGTGCAGGAAAAGAAAACAGATACGGCCTGTTATAAGGTAGTCAATGACGCAAAGGGAAGCCAGTATCGTTTCTTCTGTGAATTGTCCGGGGCTGTTGTATGTATGACTCAGCCCATACGGGGGAGCACCCGGGAGGAGGAGCTTACTACAGCCTGGGAGACGGAAGGACGTCATTATTTCAGTAAGTGCGGCAAATGCGGGAAATGGGTGTGTAATGCCATGTACAACCCGGATGTGTTGCAATGCGTGGATTGTGCACCCTGGGAGGTGGCACCTCGGTTCTGCAAGCGGTGTGGCGAACGGATTCCGATACCGGAGACCTTTTGCCGGAAATGTGGGGTCAGACTTTTGTACGGGGAGGTGCAGTCACAATGACAATGGAGCGAATCGAAGAAATCCGTAGGGAAAGTATGGGACAGTACGGCTTCGGAATTGAAGCAATGAAAAGACTCCGGGTGTGCGAACACTGCGGAAGAATGACCTCCGGTGCGGAGCAACACTGTAAGGAATGCAAGCGGAGGCTTCCGAAGGAGACGATGTTTCATTTTTATAAGAGACAACACAGAAGCTGCATGGCGTGTGACACCGTGGTGTCCGACGAAGCACAGTATTGTCCGCAATGCGGAGAAAAAATAGAACAGAGGATGGAATAAGGAGGAAGAATCATGGGATTTTTAGAACGGGCAATTAAGAGGGGCGTGTCCAACGCCATCGGAAATGCGGTAGAGCAGGGCGTGCGGAGAGCGGTAGAGCCGAAAATTGAGGAGGCAGCGGCTTCCGTGGTAAACAAGGCGGCGGATAAGATTAATGAGGCTGCGGGCATGGGGGCGACGGAGCAGCAGGTCACCGGTACCATGACACCGGACAGTACCCCACGGACTTCCGTAAATCAGGAGTCGTTAAATCAGGCCGCAGGAGTGTTAGGAGGCTTGTTCGGGGCCATGCAGACGGCGGCAAACGAAGCGGCAAAGAATATGAAAATCTGTCCGTCCTGCGGACAGCCGGCAAAGGCGGACCAGAAGTTCTGTCCGTCTTGCGGGGAAAAACTTCCGGACACAACGGTGGCACAGAGTGCGGTTTGTCCGTCCTGCGGAAAGCAGAACAGCATCGGGATGAAGTTCTGTGCGGATTGCGGAACCAAGCTGCCGGCTACGGTGGCAGAGGAGCAGGCGGCAGCCAACCGGAACGCAGCAGTGCTTGCGGAGTGGGATGAAAAGCTCCCGCAGTACCCGAAGTGGAGCTGCGGAGGCGATGAAATCTACATCAACGATTATGATGAAAACGGATACGGCTTCGGCGCGGTATTTAAGAATAACCCGGATGCGGCCCACAGAGCCGTGGAGGAATACCGGCAGATACTTCTGGCAAACGGATTCTGTCAGGCAGGCCAGTACCCGAGCATGGAGCAGCTTTTCAAACGCATCGATGGCGTGGTGTACAACGTGGATACGGAGCATTGCTTTGACGGGGACCCGGACTGTGCCTGCATCGGTTTCTGCGTGAGAGAGCCATACGGCGGCTTTGATTATGTGAAGCCGGAGCCGAAGAAGGTAACAAGTCTTAAGGATTTGTTCGGATTGTAAAGGAGGAGCGTAGCATGAAAAAAATAGTAGCTATATTACTTGCGGCGCTGCTGGTAGTTTCCTTTGTGGCATGCGGAAGTACAGGCAGTGAGTCCGGGCAGGGCGGCAGCGGAAGCGAAGGCAGCTCCCAAAGCGGCGGGAACAGCGGCGGCGGTAGCGGTGGTAATGCCGAAAACACCGACCCGAATGCTCCTGTCAGCAGTGTGAAGAATGCGGCGGGACGCGGTTCTTATATAAAGCATAATGAAGAGGATGCGCAGGAGCTTCTGGTTTCCATGGGTCTGCCGGAGTATCCGGGCGGAGAGATTCTCTATGCCAACCAGTTTGAGGATGATAACAGCGGCACCGTTTATATTAAGGATACCACGCTGGAGGAATGCATAAGCTACTGTCAGTCCTTGTCCGGTGTATCCCCGGCCTATGCCGACAGCAATTCTAACGGCAAATATGTGAAATACACCTGCAAAAGCGATAAGTATGAGTTCACGATTAAGTTCTTTGAAAAGGAGCAGGAAAGATCCTACACACTGAACGGAGAACCGGCAAAGGATGTGTGGCAGGCGGAAATTGACTTTACACCGTTAAGCGGCGGTACGGATGCACCGGGCGGTCCGGTAATTGCCGAGGGCTGGGAAATTCCGGAATATCCTTACGGTGAACTTGTGTATACCAAGTATGACGACAACGGCGCGGCAGTTTCCCTGTACTTTAACAATACCACCCTGGAGGAGTGCCACGCATACTGTAAGGAGCTTGAAGCGCTGGGTTATCTTGAAGTAATGAACCCTGACATTCACGAGGATTCGGACGGATTAGGAAAGTACATTATGTACGGACCGATGCACCCATCCTCATATACCCAATATGTAGTCAGCTATGAGTACAGCAATATGGAGCATACCGTTGATACCCCTGACGGAGAGGTAGCTTATCAGGTGGTAATCAGCAATCGAGGAAAGTAAAGAAAATCAAAGGAGGACAAAGTTATGAAGAAGAGGATTACAGCAATTTTATTGACACTGGTATTGGTGCTTTCCCTGGGGGCTTGCGGGGATAGCTCGGAGCTTTCCGGATTACTGGAGGATTTACAGGAAATTGGAGAGCAGATTGAGGATTTGGGTGAGAGCATGGAAGGTATGGAAGGGCTGGAGGATTTGGAAAATCTTGCGGGCTCCGGTGACGGAGAGTCCCAGTCCGGTGATGAGGATATCAACTGGGGAGAATTAAGCGACCAGATGGATGATGTTTTCGGAAGAGACGACGATGTACCGTATCAGTTCCCGGATGTGGCAACCCATCAGGAATGGCCGGGCGCAGAGGTTTGGGAGGAGATGGGTGTGATTGACCTGACTCCGGAGAAAATGGAGAGCGGCTATGTGTACAACGGCGGCGATACTTATGTGGAAGGATACGTATTTGGGTTTACTGCAGAGTGTGAGTCGGATAAGGAATCCTTTGACAAGCTGGCTCAGAAGCTGTGGGATGCGGGCTATCGCAACATGCACGTAGGAAACGGTTTGATTGCAGAGGCACAAAACATGGAGCAGCTTATGGAGGAAAATCCGAACTACTACTTCTACCGTGCGTACTATGAGCACAACGGAGCAATGCTGCAGGTAGAGCTTCAGAAGACCACCTTTAACGATACCTTCTGGGCAGGTGTATTTTATGCCCCGTCCCTGGATGAATTTGAGGTACACGCAAAGAAGGGTAGCTGGCCGTCCTTAAAGAGCTACATCGGTGCGGACCTTCCGGAGCTTAAGGGAGATGCGGTATACAGTACCTGCGGTGACGAGGAGGAATATGCCCTTGCAAATATTTATGTGGAAGGTGTAAGTCAGGCAGCCTTTGATGATTACATCGAGAACCTGTCAAACGGTGGTGCACCGGGAATCAATGAGGATTCTTACCAGCAGTTTACTATGGGTGAGGACGATACGGTACAGTATAAGCAGTGGATGTTCTATACAGAAAAGGACGGAGAATACTTTTACATCGATATCAGCTATGTGGAAGGTATTGTAAGTATCGAGGTAATCGCATACTAAAGAAACGGAGGATACGGATATGGCACAATTTTGTACGGAATGCGGAAACCCGTTGGCTGAGGGAGTGGCCTTTTGTACGGAGTGCGGCGCAAAGGTAGTGGCACCGACGCAGATGCCGGAACCGGTGGCACCGCCGGAGGAGGAAGCTTCGTCGGTGGAGGTAGCTCCGCAGATAGTGCAGGAAGAAGTTGCGGTAGTAACACAGCCGGTACAGCAGTCGGCAATGCAGATGGAGGAAGTGACACCGCCGCAGTCGGTACAACCGGAACCGCAGCAGGCGCAATATGCTCCACTGGCTGTACCGCAACAACCGGTACAGCCGGTGGTGTCGAAGACAGAGGATGAAACGCCGAAAGGAAAGTATGCGGTGGCAGGGACCGGAGCGTATTTCGGATTCATGTTTTTGTTCGGAATCCCGGTAATTGGGTGGCTGGTATGTTTTATCTGTGCATTTGTCTTCAAAAATAAAAACTTGAAAAATTATGCAAAATCAAGAGTAATCTGGTTTTTCATTAAGGCTGTATTCTGGGTGGGTATCTACTTCCTGCTTCGTTGGGTCGGTAACATGATTATGGAATTTGTAGGAGGTTTTCTGGAATCGGAGTTCGGCGGATTGTCTGATTTGTTTGAGCAGTTCAAGGACTTGAAGGACGGTCTGGGAAATATGGGCGAGTTGTCAGACGGACTGGGTGAACTGGGGGATCTCTCCGATAGTCTCGGAAATTTGGAAGGTTTGACGGAAGGAATGGAGGGCCTTGAGGCGTTGGAGGGCATAGAAGGCATGGAAACTATTCCGGTGCAGTAAGAGGAAGAATCATTGAATTTACAATAAGGAGGACATTATTATGGCATTTTGTGGAAATTGCGGAATGAAGGTAACAGACGGAACAAAATTTTGTCCGGGGTGCGGCACAAAACTCCCGGAGGTGCATGCGGCGACTCCGGTACAGGAGGTAGAGCCGGTCCAGGTGGTTCCGGCTCAGACAGCATCGGTAGTGACACCGGACCAGGCAGTAGCACCGGCGGTAATCCCGACAGGCCAGAGTCAGCCTGTACCGCAGACGGATTTTGTATCGAAAATTCAGGCCTTAAACAACACGGCAGATACCACAGCGGACTATACGGCGGAGGATATCGAGCAGAATAAGGTCATGGCGTTGTTGGCGTATCTGGGACTGCTGTTTTTGGTGCCGTTATTTGCGGCACCGAACTCGAAATATGCGAGATATCATACCAATCAGGGGCTGGTCCTTTGTCTGGCTGCGGTAGCCTTCGGAATTGTACATGTAATTCTTACTTTCTTGTTACTGGCAATCTCCTGGAGACTCAGCTTCCTGTCGACGATTATCGGTATATTATGGATTGCCTTCCCGGTATGGTGTGTCATCGGTATTGTCAATGCGTTAAACGGTAAGGCGAAGGAACTTCCGATTATCGGCAAGATTAAGATTTTAAAGTAAGAGAAGCGACGCGGGGTGTCCGGGGGAAACAGGGCACCCTTGCGGAACTGAGAGGATGTGGATTATGGAAAAGAGGAAAAAGGCAGTCTGTTTGTTGGCTTTGTTAGGATTGTGTGTGGCAGTTATGCATCCGGTGGCGGCAAAGTCCCAGTCCTTCGGGACAACGTTGTATGCCGCAAAAGGCGATTTGCCGTCGGGCCCGGCGGTGAAACTGATTGCAGACGGTGACTTTTACATGGAATTGAAGCTGACCCAGACCGTAACAGAAGAAGGAGTAAGCTATCCGGTCACCGGTGAGGTGATTATGGCGGGGAAGGGCGGAAAGCTGTTTACCTGTAACAATATGGCAGCCATGGGGATGGAGATGCAGATGACCCGGGTATATGACGGAACGGAGACCTGGGAGGTGGACCTGGCGTCCAAGACCTATGCAAAATCCACCCAGACCTCCGATGCGGAGCTGCTTGCTGCCGTGAAGTTTGTAAAGCAGGGAAGAGCAACGGTAAACGGAAAGGAAATGCTCTATGACTGCTACGAGACGGGCACCGGCGAAAAAATCATTTTCTTTCTTTGGAAGGGAAAGGTGGCCGTATTGGGTATAGAGTCCGAAGGTGAAGTGAGCTATTTCAGCGTAATGGAGCTGCGGTCCGGAGCGCCGGAGGGATTGATGTTTGAGATTCCGGCAGAGTATAAAAAAGTAGATAGGATAGACCCGATGGGTATCCAGGATATGGGACAGCAGTATATGCCGGATATGGGGGACCTGAGCGATTATATGACCGAGGAGGAGTTGAAGGAGCTACAGGGAATGTTCGGCGGAGATATCAGCATGGAAGACCTGTTAAACGGCAACTTCAATCCGGAGGATTTGTTAGGAGACTATGACATGGGTGAGGTCAATGATCTGCTTGGCGGTTTTGATTTTGAGAGCCTGATGGGAGGTGGGTACTGATGGGTAGATTGAAAAGATGTTTGGCGTTGTTGCTCGTTTGTACCCTGTTTGCGGGTTGTCTGTCCGGCTGCGGTAAGGGGGAGGACAAGGAAAAGGACAAAACTACTCAGGAAACAAACAATCCGGGAGAGGAGAATTCCGGTGGTAAGACAGACTCTTCCGGAGACAAGACCGATTTTTCCGGTGGAGAAACGGATGGTTCCGGCGGTAAAACGGACAGTTCGGGAGGTAAGACCGATTCTTCCGGCGGAAAGACCGATAACTCCGGCGACGGAAGCGGTGCCGGAACTGTACTGCCTCTCGGAATGGATTATATTCTCGGAAGTAATCTGGCGGCAGGTGTGGATTTTGGAGAAATTACCGTAGTATACGGTACGGAAAACGCAAAGCCGCAGTACTTTGCCGATATGGAAGCGGAGCTTCCGCAGGAGTTTTTTGTGGCATCCGCAGGCAGCGTGGGAGGTGACGGCGCGGGAAGCGGAGCATCCGGTGACGGTAGCGGAAGCGGTGCCGGTGGTGGCACAGGCGGAAGCGGTGAAGCAGTAGAAGCGGAGTTTTTTATCAATGACCTGTATACCAGTATGAATTACTGGTGGGGCGTGATTTTTGAAGAGATGGAGGGCATGACCGATGCGGAGAAGGCAGAGCATCTGATTTCCTACAGTGCGGCGATGCTGACTTGCCAGACAGAGGGCAAGGTAACGGCGGAGGCGCTGGAAAAAGGACTGGCGGTAGTCAGTATGTATCCGCATCCTGTGCTGTTAAACAATTACGGTACCATGCTCATGTATGCGGAGGAGTACGATTTGGCACTGGATGTGTTTGAAATCGTGCATGACCAGACCGGCGATTTGGCCATTGTGCTGACCAATATTGCTTCCTGTTATTATGAGAAGGGCGATATTGTCAATGCGAAAAAATGTTGTGAGGAGGCGTTGGTGGAAAAACAGGGCTTCGGACCGGCATTACAGCTTCTTTGCAGTATTTCGTTGGAAGAGGGAGAACCTCTTAAGGCACTGGAGTATATGTTCCGCAGTGCGGAAACCTATTGGAATCCGGTGTCTGCCGACCACTTTACCAAGGCAATGATTTTCCTTGAGGAGGAGCAGGCCAGAACGGGTATTCATCCGTTTGAGGAATATCCGCATTTATATGATTTGGTGGTGACGGCGTTAAAGGCAGGCTCCGATAAAACCTTTACCGGAAAAACCAAGGCCATGAGCTATGTGGCTGTGGGTAATCTGGAAGCGGCAGAGGACTACCTTGTAGAGTCGGCGGATGCAGCCCATGACAAATATTATGATACGGTGATTGACACGATTCCGGACAAGTGGGGTGATAAAATATTGCCGTATCAGGCAACCATGGTAAGCGGAGAACTGACCAATGCCATGTTTGAACTGCAGGGCTGGGACAAGGATATGGATTTGTCCGCAGCATCCCAGCTGTATTGCTTTGAGATATTGATGGATTATTATGAGTATCAGTTCCGTAAGCGGGAGAATAAGACCCACACCATAACGGACAAGGCAGGAAATTATCTGAATCCGTACACACCGGTATTTTCCTTATGGGATCAGATTGATGGGATTGAAGAGGCATGGAAAAAAGCAAGTGAGGTAAGAGGAGAAGAATATTATGCGGACTATCTTGAGTTGGGCATGGAATGGGAAGAAATATGGGAAGCTCATAAAAAGTCCCAACGTCATGCAGACGGTTCAAAGGATAATCCGTATAATAAGTGCAATGACTGCTACCGTTTGGAAGCACAGCAGAATGTAGATTTTTGTGAGCTGGGCTACGAACACGAGCTGGACCAGAGGGATATGCGTTTGCAGTATTTAGGACGGATGTATGCTGCAGATGATGCTTACTGGAGCGGACATATCAAGCCGTATGCGGAGGCGTTCTATAAGGAAATGACAATGCTGCTTCAGTATATTCCGGATGAAACCATACAGGGGTATTGTTCTGACGTGGTAGAGGCTGAGATGTATTATTACGGAACTACTGTGCCGTATATGTGGGCTGCTGATCGTGCCGATGGTCTGGAACTGGCCCGTTATATGTTGGATCATTATATTGAGGAGCTGGGCATAGCGGACCAAAGGCTGGAGAAAGAACGCCATGTATTAAAGCTGGAAATTGATGCCATGGGGCTAAAGCCGTATCAGGACACGGATGTGTGGGGCAAAAAGGCGGAATATGATTTGGTTCTTACGGACCTGTTATACGAGAAGACCCAGGACGGGCAGGAAATCATAGGACTTAAGGGACCGTTTACCGGTGTGGAGTACAAGTTTAACCTGACGAAGTTTGAGGGTAGTATCGTAGGCGGTTACAACGGAAATGCCATGGTACCGATGACGGATATTAAGGACGGTCTGGCAGGAGTGTACGGAGAGTTTTATCGGAACATGCCGTATTTGCCGAAGAAGTTTGCGGATTCCATCGGTCTTACACCGGATAATGTGGAAAAGGCGGAGAAGACGGTAGAAGAGTTTATAAAAGGGCCGGTGAATTGGGGCGCAAAGCAGATAGTTAACAAACAAAAGGAAAAGATTTCGGGATTCATACCGACTACAAGAGAACAGTCTTCTAAGGTGTATTCAGAGATAACCGATTCACAGGGGCGTGTACTGCAAAGAAAGATAATAGACAGAACCAGCCTGAAAGGCGAGGTTGAATTGGGAGAGGGAGAAGGTGCTCATAAAATCGGTGCGGGTTATACCAAAACCATTACCCGGATGGGATGTGCCGTAAAGACGCAACGACAGATTGATATGAGTTTTCTGGGAATGAAGCTGCAGTATACAAAATAAGAGGTGTTCGAATTTTAGAATATGAGAAAAAGCAAACAGGGGCATGCGTTTTGCGATGTCCCTGTTCTGCGTTAATATTGTTGTCAGTTACGTAACTTGAAGCGGAAGATTATGTAACCTCCGCAACCCCATCCCGTTTCGGGAACTTCCTTCGCATAATCAAAAAGCAAACAAGATGTGCAAGGAAGGTTAAGCCCCAGGACACCGGATAAGAGGTAAACAGTATCTCCGGAGTGTGAAACTTCGGAATTTGAAAAATTGTGGCAATCCATAAGAGGCGAAGCCCACAGGCGCCGATCATGGAAACGACGGTCGGAATAACGCCGTAGCCCATGCCTCGGATGGAACCCACGATAGTGTCCATCATGCCGCAAAGAAAGTACATGGTACAAATGATGGAAAGGCGGGTAATTCCGGCTTCTACGGAAGCAGGTGTGTCGGTGTAAATGTGAAGCAGATACGGGCTGAACAGGTAAACCAGATTGCCGAATACCAGGCCGGTCACAATCGTACTTCCTTGAGAACAAAGCAGTATTTTTTTGATGCGGGAATACTTTTTTGCACCGATATTCTGGCTGGTAAAGGTCAGCGCTGCCTGATGAAAGGCATTCATGGAAACCCAGACAAAACCTTCGAGACTGGAGGCGGCGGAGCTTCCGGCAATGAAAATTTCTCCGAAACCGTTAACGGAGGACTGGATGATTACGTTAGACAGAGAGAAGACAACGCCTTGAACTCCGGCCGGAACACCGATTTTTATCAGATTGAGCAAAGTTGTCGTATCAATACCGAGTTTTTTTAAAGAAACACGGAACGATTCGTCCGTTTCCTTCATCAAACAGCGAAGTACCAACGCCGCTGACATGTACTGGGAGAGAATCGTTGCCAGAGCAACACCTGCCACGTCCATGTGAAAGACAATGACAAATATAAGGTTTAGGATTACGTTTAACACGCCGGCCGCTGTCAGATAGTAAAGCGGGCGTTTTGTATCGCCTTTGCTGCGGAGAAGGGAACTGCCGAAATTGTAAAACATCATGGCAGGCATGCCGAGAAAATACACGCGCATGTACAGTGAGGCCAGACCGATAACACCGTCCGGGGATTTCATCATTTTTAAAAATTGCGGTGCAAACAGCAAGCCGATGACCGTTAGGATACAACCGCTTAAGATACTGACGGTTACGGCGGTATGTACGACCTTACTTGTGCGCCCTTTGTCTCCCGCACCGGTGTATTTTGCGGAAAGTACGTTGGCACCGATGGAAAGACCAAGGAATAAATTGGTCAGTAAGTTAATTAAGGCAGAGGTAGAGCCTACAGCCGCCAGAGAATTATCTCCGGCAAATTTACCTACAACGGCTACATCCGCTGCATTAAATAACAGCTGTAAAAGGCTGGATAACATAAGAGGCAGGGCAAACCGGAGCATTTTCGGAAGTAATGCACCGGTTGTCATGTCTAATTCGTAAGTGCCTGTTCTTTTCATGGTAAGAGTCCTCCGTAACTCGGCAGGTAAGTCGGAGTAACCTGCAGATAGGTTATTATCGCTTGCCTGTCGAATAAAATTACATAATAAAATATATGTTTCTGCTTGAAAAGTGCGCCGGGGAATTTTGTTTCATCAAAATTCACGACGCACTTTGTAAATTCTATCACTTTGCTTCGAATCGTCCCGATGCACCGCACGGAAGTACCAGACCGCTTTCGCGAACCGGGAGACCGATTTCCGAGGATTCGATATGTCCGGAGAACCGGTGTAGTTCCGTCCCTAAAAGATACGACAAAAGGGCAGGCTGAAGGCCTGTGGTATAGGAATTAATCAGGAAGAACAGCGGTTCTTCTTTTAGTACCTGCGTGGTAAGCTGTACAAAGGAGTGAATCTGTTCTTCGATTTTCCAAATTTCACCCTTCGGGCCTCTGCCGTAGGACGGTGGGTCCATAATGACTGCATCGTAACGGTTGCCGCGGCGGATTTCCCGCTCCACAAACTTCACGCAGTCGTCTACGATATAGCGGATCGGAGCGTCTCCGAGACCGGAAAGAGCAGCGTTTTCTTTTGCCCAGGTTACCATGCCCTTGGAAGCATCCACGTGGGTCACGGCAGCTCCTGCCGCAGCTGCGGCTAAGGTGGCACCGCCGGTATATGCAAATAAATTCAATACTTTAATCTCGCGGTTCGGGTCTGCCTTTTTTGCGGCACGAATCTTGTCACCGAACCAGTCCCAGTTTACCGCCTGCTCCGGGAATACGCCGGTGTGCTTAAAAGCAAACGGCTGTAGGCGGAAGGTTAATTCCTTATAATGCAACAACCAGTTTTGCGGCAAATCAAAAAACTCCCATTCGCCGCCGCCTTTGTTGCTGCGGTGATAGTGAGCGTTTAGCTTCTTCCATTCGGCTGCCTTCTTCGGAGTGTTCCAAAGAACCTGCGGGTCCGGACGTAATAAAATATAATCGCCCCAGCGCTCTAATTTTTCGCCGCCGGAAGCATCCAGTACTTCATATTCTTTCCAATCATTTGCAATCCACATAAAAGTCCTTTCTGTGCTGTGTGCACAAGGAAACATGTTTACATAACAGTTTATTCGATTCTGCACTTATTGTAGCACTATCTTTGTGCTTGGTCAATCTGAGAATGTTTATTCGCGGAAAATGTAGAAAGATAAAGGTTTCCTGAGGCCTTTTGCATCCGGTTCACGGGCTTTTTCTTGACTTTGATTTGGTTTTATATTAGTATAATAATAGGGAAATTTATCGATTATTTCCAAATGATGTGGGGGACAAAAGATGGTAATTGATTTTAAATGTCCGCAATGCGGTGCAGGAATGGAATATGACAGCGAGCTTGGAAAATTGGAATGTGACAGCTGCGGTCATACACAGGATATTGAAGATGCTCCGGAGACAGAGCAGGCAGAAACAATTGAAGTAGAGCCTTTTGACGGAAGTCAGATTCCGGATGAAACGGTGATTACACAGGAGTTTGAGGAAAAGGAACCGTCCGTGTATACGGAAGAACAGGAGTTTTTCTGTAACGGTTGCGGCGCGGCGATTGTGACGGAACCGGAGATCAGCGCGACCCATTGTCCGTATTGCGGTTCGGCGGTGGCGTTTAAGGCGCGTCTCACCGGACAATATGCACCGGATAAAGTGATTCCGTTTACGGTTTCCAAGAAAGAGGCCCAGGATTTGTTCCGGAAGTGGGCAAGAAACGGTATTCTTTCTCCGAAGGATTTTATGACGGAGAAACGTTTGGGTGAGATTACGGGTGTGTATGTTCCGTTCTGGCTGTATGATATGAACGTAGATGCGGAAGCGGATTGTCTGTGCGGGAAAAAGCGTTCTTATCGAAAAGGGGATTATATTTATCATGAAACTAAATATTATCATGTGTATCGTCGTGCCAATCTGAGTTATCATAAGGTACCGGCGGATGCGTCCGTGAAGATGGATGATGAGACGATGGATTGTCTGGAACCGTATGATTACAAAGCGTTAAAGAACTTCTCGCCGGAGTATCTGGCAGGGTTTCTGGCTGAAAAGTATGGAATCGATGCCGAACAGCTTCAACCGAGAGCCAAGGGACGTGTTCAGAAGTATGCGGAAAAATATCTGGCTGACAGTATCCGAGGGTATTCCTCTGTCACCTATCAGAAGAAGGAATGTCTGGTGAATAAGGCGAATGAGTTTTATACGTTGCTTCCTGTGTGGACTTTGAATTATGAGTACAAGGGTGAAAAGATGACCTATACCATGAACGGACAGACCGGTAAGATTATCGGAAAGGCTCCGGTTTCCGGCGGCCGTGTGGCAAAGTGGGCAGGCATTTTATACGGCGGAAGTTTTGCTTTATTGGCACTTCTTACTTATTTGGTGATTTAGGAGGTGCGGGGGATGAAAAAGAGTTTACATAAGATTTTTTTGATGTGTCTGGTACTTGTGCTGGCAGTGGGATGTTTGGTTCCGGCCGGTACGGCAGCGGCAGAGACGGATGACGATGCAATGATGGAAGGACTTCGCGGTGCGTTGTCGGAAATTTTCGGGGAACAGGTAGAGGATTGGGAGTTTTATTACGAATCGGAGGACGGACACAAAGAGGTTTATGAGTTCGAGGAGCGGTACGAAGAGGACTACTACGGCGAAGCGGACCGGTACGGTTCGAGCCGTGAAGAAGCCCGGCAGATTCTTGAAGAAAATCTTGCCCGGACCGGAATAAGTTTAAACAAGACTCGGACGGTTTATGATTTTTACGGAGAGTTTGACCGGTCGGATTTGGTTGAAATCGAGGAACGGATTCGTGAAAAGGAAAGAGAGAGCGGTATCAGCATCCGGGTTTTTGTGGCGGAGATGGATATGGATGCGGAAAAGTACTTCCTGGAGGAATGTGCCGACGCTCTTTGCGACAAAGGTTATGCTGAGGAGGATTTGGCGATAATGCTTCTGAATCTGGATGCATATAACCGGGGTGTTTGCATCCAAGGGTACGGTCTTTGTGAAGAACGGATAGATGATGACCGTATCGAGTACATATTGGACGATATTATCGAGCATTTTTCGGACGATGATTATGTGTACGGTGTGAAGTTGTTTGCAACGGAGGCGGCTTATTATGCGCAGTCTTCGAATTACAATAAGTATTTTAAGGACAATTCCTTTGAAGGAAAGATGAAGCGTATGCCGTGGCCGTTAGTGATTATCGGACCGGCAGCGGTAGCCTTTGTAGGGATTCTTCTGATGAAGGGCTCCAAGGGGGGCAAGATGACAACAAACGGTCTGACCTATATCCAGAACGGAGTGTCCGGTCTGACCGCCAATAAGGATGATTATGTGCGCACGGATGTGTCCAAGACCTATTCTCCGGTGAGTTCCGGTAGCTCCGGCGGCAGAAGCGGCGGCGGACGAAGCTCCGGTGGTGGCGGACGAAGCGGCGGCGGGAGGTCCCATTCGGGCGGCAGCCGGAGATTTTAGTAGGATAACTGCAGACCGGTTTGCCCGGCGAAGACTGCATAAAGAGAATGGGGCGACATTGTTTTGCGGCGAGGCCGTGAGTAAGGAGTGAAGTATTGAAAGAAAATCAGAAAAAGGGAGAGAGGACGATGGGAAAAGCTTTAACGGAAGTATCACAGGAGATTTTGGAATTGGCGGACCTTTGTCGCAGTAACAGCGGCATTGATCCGGAACTTTACAAGGTTCATGATGTAAAGAGAGGCTTGCGTGACTTAAACGGTAACGGTGTGGTTGCGGGACTGACCCGGATTTCGGACATTACTTCGTTTCGTATGGAAAACGGAGAAAAGGTTCCGTGTGAAGGCGTGCTCCGGTATCGCGGCATCGACATTCGCGAGATTTGTAACGGGTTTTTAAGCGAAGGAAGGTTCGGTTTTGAAGAAGTGGCGTATTTGCTTCTGTTCGGACAGCTTCCGACGGAGAATGAACTTGCGGATTTTAAGAAGCTTCTCAATGCCTCCCGGACCCTGCCGACCAATTTTGTTCGTGACGTTGTCATGAAGGCACCGAGCAAGGATATGATGAATACTATTTCCCGTTGTGTGCTGACGCTGGCCTGCTACGATAAGAAGGTGGACGATATCAGTCTTCCGAACGTACTTCGTCAGTGTATCATGCTGATTGCGGTATTCCCGATGTTGGCGGTGTACGGCTATTGTGCCTATAACCATTACGGAAGAGGAAAGAGCCTTTACATCCATAACCCGGACCCGAAGCTTTCCACGGCGGAAAATATTTTGCGGATGCTTCGCCCGGATAAGAAGTATACGGAGCTTGAGGCAAAGATTTTGGATATGGCGCTGGTGCTTCATATGGAGCACGGCGGCGGAAATAATTCTACCTTTACCACACATGTGGTAACCTCCTCCGGAACGGATACCTATGCGGCCATTGCGGCGGCGCTGGGCTCTTTAAAGGGGCCGAAGCACGGCGGTGCCAATATTAAGGTGGTGCAGATGTTCAATGACTTAAAGCATTCCGTAAAGGATACAAAGGATCCGGCACAGGTGGAGGAGTATCTGGTAAAGCTTCTGCATAAGGAAGCCTTCGATCAGAAGGGGCTGATTTACGGTATGGGCCATGCGGTATATTCCTTGTCCGACCCGCGTTCCTGCCTGTTAAAGGAATACGTGGAGACTTTGGCCAAGGAAAAGGGAAAGATGGCAGAATACCGTTTGTACAAGATGGTAGAGGAGATGGGGCCGAAGATTATCGAGCGGGAACGCCGTATTTACAAGGGAGTCAGCGCAAACGTAGACTTCTACAGCGGCTTTATTTACAGTATGCTGGACCTTCCGGCAGAACTGTTTACTCCGCTGTTTGCCATGGCACGTATCGTGGGCTGGAGTGCACACCGTATGGAAGAGCTCATTAATCAGGATAAGATTATCCGCCCGGCGTATAAAGCTGTACTGACGGACGGCGAGTATGTGGAGCTTTCCGAAAGATAGAAGAACAATATAATACACCGGATACTTTTGCATAGAACGTGGCTGGTTTTGTAAGGCAAAAGCATCCGGTGTTTTGTGCTATATTGTGATTTTTGTTTGGTTAAAGCCATCTAAACTATTCTAACTGATAGGATATATCAAAGCCTCCGCCTGCGAAATCGGAAAGGTAGATTCTGTAGTCGCCCTTGTCCAGACGTAACATCAGATTCTCTTCCGTGATTTCGGCGCCTTTTACTGTGTAGACGGTTTTGCCGGTAGTGTCAGTGATGGTAAGGCAAATCGGCACATCGGCATCGATGTCTAAATCCAGATAATACCGGTCTTTGTAAGAGACGGAAAAGGTATCCCAGCGGTCGTCAGCTTCAAGCTCTGCCGGAATCGGACTGTAGTACTCGGCTGTAGAGCGGCAGGTGTTAGCGGGACGGTTAGTCAAAAGCGTGACGGAGAGAATGATTCCGCTAATCATCACCACAAAAAATAACAGGGTAAAGAGACAGTCCCATTTGTGAGCTTTCGGTTTCTCCGGATTCCGCATAAGGAGAATGGCACGGAGAAATGTAAAGAACACAAAGCCGTAGGTGAACGCAGCCGTAAAAAACGGCAGGCACGGTTGCCGGAACAGGCGTAGGGTGCAAAGGAGGAAATAGATTCCTGTAATGACGGAGAGGATGGTGGCAATGGCTGCCCAGCGTCCCAGCATCGCCTTTAAGGAAGAGCGATCGGTGTAAAGCTGATACTCTTCCTCCGGAAGTGCCGGGTCATAGGCCTTGCGGAAATAATACCAGCCGTTAAAGGTTTTGTTTACAAATTCCCAGCCCTGTTCTCTGTAGGCGTCCAGTAGACGAGGCATTTCCTGGGTGACGGAAAGGCCCGGAAGGTAATCTAACTGATAGCGGTAGCATACCTCCGGATTATATTCGTATTTGTGGGAAAAGGACTTTCCCGCGATGAGTTGCCAGCCTTTCTCGGACTGTGCGTTTAAATCTAATACTTCCTGCTCATAGTTCCAGGCGGAATAAATGTTGTTTTTTTCTTATATCGTTTCATGGATTACACTCCTTCCGTGTTGGCAAGCATGCGACGCAGACGGTTGATTTCCGTGGTCAGCGCGTCCTTGCCGGATGCTGTCAGGCAGTAGAGACGCTTCCGCTCTACCCCCGGTTCGTTTGAGACGACTTCTTCAATCCATCCCTTTTTCATCATATTGCTTGTGGCTCCGTACATGGTGCCGGAGCCGATGGTAACATCACCCTCCGATAAGGTCTTTGTCATCTGCATAATGCCGTAGCCGTGGTTCGGGCCTTTGGACAGGCAAAGCAGAATGTAATAATAGCTCTCGGACATCGGTTCACTTTTTTTCAAGACAATCCCTCCTTTGATACAAATTAGTATGTCGACTTACGACTATATCATAACACGACATATGTCGAGCGTCAACATATTTTTAAAATTTTTTGAAAGGGAAGTGAGTTTTCCTAGGAAAAAGTCACCTGATTTCCTGTTGCTTCTCCGGTGCGGACTCTTGTATACTGATGGTACAAGGCTTGTGAAAATTTATTTGGAATAGAACGGAGGATAGAAGTATGACATGGTATACAATGAATGATATTTCGATGATGACGGGGCTTACTACCAGAACCTTACGGAATTATTTGCGTCAGGGGCTTTTAAACGGCGAGAAGGTAGAAGGTGTGTGGAGATTTACCGAAGAGGAATACGAAGCCTTTTTGGTGCATCCGGCTGTAAAACCGGGAGTTCGTGCAAAGAGAAATGCGATTGTAAACGATTTTATGTTGCAGGATGCAAAAAAAGAGAATCAAACCTGTGTGATTTTGGACCTTTGCACGGAGCGGGAGGAAGCGAAGCAGGCTGCAGCCTTTTTCTGCGAAAGAATCAAGGAGCAGGAGGATGAGGAGCTGCAGTTTGGGATGGAGTGGCACAAAAAGAATATGCGTATCATCTTAAGCGGTTCGGAGAATGCGGTAAAAGAGATTATGAAACGCTACTATGAGGGGAATTAACGGCAAAAGAATTCTTTGTTTTGTGGAAGAATCTACGATAGACAACTAATTGTAGAAAAATGAGTGATTATACTACGAAAAATGAAGTTGAAGTTGATTTTAGAACTACCACTCAACCGAAAGATGTGATATACTAAGTTCAACACAACCGAAAGGGGAATTTGAGCATGGCAGGAACGACTTTTTCAACCACCTTACAGACCTTACGAAAGAACAGAGGAGTCACCCAGGAGCAGCTGGCAACTCACTTGGGAGTCAGCCCACAGGCGGTTTCCAAATGGGAAAACGGAAGTTATCCGGACGGAGATTTGCTTCCGCAGATTGCGGATTATTTTGAGGTGTCCATTGATTATCTGTATGGAAGAGCGCAGGATAATGTGTCGCTGGAACAGCAGTTACTGGAGGCAATCAAAGGAATCAATGTACCGCCGGATTATGACCACAGTGAACATATGGATCGGATTATGAAATACATTTGGGCCATGCAGCTTGGTTTGTGGCCGGAGAATAAGCAGTATTTTGACCGGACACGGTCGGAGGGAGACCATGTGATTGTCTCTACATTGTATGATAAGTCCGGGTTCAATTTCTTCCGGTTGAATAAGAGTCTGGAGTTTTTTACCGTAATGAAACGACCGGAGAATGGATTTGCTTCCTACTTTAAGGTGACGGATGAATTGGCGGCATTGTTTGCGTTTCTGGGAAAGAAAGAGAATTTGGAGGTGTTGTTCTATTTGCTTTCCCTGGATGCGGGAAACGGCGTGTCCGTATCCACCATAGCAAAGAAAGTAGGGATCAGTGAGACGCAGGCCGGAGAAGCTATCGGTTATATAAAAAAGATGGGACCGCAACAAGGAAATAAGATTTTGTTTGAACTGTCTGTTTTGGATGAGTTTGATAAAAGTGAGCCGCTGTATGCGGTAGACGGCGCAGTGGCATGTACGGTATTGTTATTGCTGGCAGGTGCGGATATGATGCTACATCCGCCGGGAAGTTACGCAATGTCCATCGGATGTTCCGATAAAGCATGGTTGGAACGGGACCAAATGGAATTTTTGCAGAAGCCGGGGAAGAAATAACAGCGGAACAATTCCGACATTGAAACAATACGGAAACGAGAGAGAAAAGAGGAGATAACATATATGAAACGAAATAAAAAAGGAAAACAGGAGAATGTGGAACAGGAACCGAAAAACCCGCTCCACAAAGAATACGGTGCATTTAAAAATATGGGCTTTGTGTTTCGGCACATGATTGGATATGATAAGAAGATTTTGTTGTTGATTGTGCTGGGGGCGATTTGTGAGCCGCTTATGCGATACTTCTGGACCTTCCTTCCGAAACTGATTTTAGACCTGATCACGGGAGAAGGAACAAGAAACGAATTGTTAGGGCTGATGGTGTGTGTGACGGTGTTCCAGCTGCTTCTTACGTTGACCACTACCTATTATCATTACGGAATCGGTTGGCGGTACATCGGAGCGCGTTTGTATATGATGCTCATGATGAACCGGAAGGCCATGAAGATTGATTTTGAGCACTTGGAAAATCCGGATGTGATGGATTGTTATCAAAAGGCCCAGAATGCCAGCAACAGTAACAATGTGGGTATCGAGGGTATGATGCGTGAGTCTACTCAGTTGTTGGAATCTTTGACCACGGTGCTTCTCGGTATGGGTATTTTGAGTACCTTAAATGTATGGTTGGTGCTGCTTATGGTGGGGATTGCGGTAATTAACTTCCTCATTGTGAACCGTACCAATAAGATTACGAAGATGCGTGTGTGGGACCCGTTAGCGACCTGGTGGAGAAAGCGTTGGTATATGCAGAACGTGACCACCAACTTTGAGGCGGCAAAGGATATCCGCATGTTCGGATTACGGGGATGGCTCAAGGAGAAGTATGAGGAGCTTAACAAGACCCGTTATGAAGCGCAGAAAGTAAACGCTACCTTCTGGTTCTGGACCAGCATTTCCGGAAATGTGTTCTGGTGTCTGTCCCAGATTCTGGTGTACTGGTGGCTGGTACGTGCTATGGTAAACGGTGAGCTGACCATCGGTAACTTTACCTTATATCTGGCTTCCTCGGCAACGTTTTTTGAATTTGTCTCTACGTTATTAAACGGTATGGCAGGGGTATTGGCACGGAGCCGTGAGGTAGATGATTTCCGCAGCTTCCTTGACTTTGACGGAGGCGACGGCAAGAAGGACGGCAAGGAACTGCCGAAGGCGGAAAAGTACGAGTTTGTATTTGAAAACGTGTCCTTCAAGTATCCGAAGGCAGAGCGTTACGCGTTAAAGAACCTGAGCCTGACCCTGGCAGCGGGAGAGCGTCTGGCGGTGGTGGGCTTAAACGGCGCCGGAAAATCCACCATGATAAAGCTGTTGCTCCGGTTGTACGAGCCGACGGAGGGGCGTATTTTACTGAACGGTGTAGATGTCAAAGAGTATGACAAAGATAGCTATTATGAAGCGTTTGCGCCGGTGTTCCAGCAGGTAGAGTTGTTTGCTTTCCCAATGGAAGAAAATGTTTCCATGAAGGAGCCGGAGCGTACCGACGGAGCGAAGGCGAAAGAGTGCCTGGAAGCGGCGGGACTTTCCGAGAAGATTGCGTCTCTTCCGAATGGGACAAAGACAGAGCTTCTTAAGATTGTGTATGACGACGGTGTGGATCTTTCCGGCGGTGAAAAGCAGAAGCTTGCGCTGGCAAGAGCGTTATATAAGGATGCGCCGGTGGTGGTATTGGATGAGCCGACGGCGGCCCTGGATGCTTTGGCGGAAGCAAAGCTTTACGAGGATTTTGACAAGCTGATCGGCGGAAAGACGGCGGTGTACATCAGCCATCGCTTAAGCTCCACCCAGTTCTGCGGACATGTGGCAATGTTTGCGGAGGGTGAAATGGTGGAGTACGGAACTCATGCCGAGTTAATGGAGAAGAACGGTGCCTATGCGGAGATGTTCCGGATTCAGGCGCAGTATTATATAGAAGAAACAGAAAAGGCAGAACAGGAGGTGGCAGCAAATGGCGAAATCTAAAGAACAGAATCAGACGGCGAAGGAAGATCGTCAGGCAATCAAGAGAACCTTGAAATTTATGGTGTCCGTGGCATGGAAGGAGCGTCCGTCATTGTTTGTGGTGTATGCCATCCTGTTTGTGGCGCAGCTCATTCAGAAGGCCCAGATCGTTATCCTGCCGAAGTTTTTGATTGATGAGTTGATGTTAATCGTGGGCGGTGCTCCGGCAGAGAATCATTTACGGAATGTGGTATTGTATGTAGCGCTTATTTGCGGAAGCAATCTTTTAGCGAACATTATGAGTAACGTGGCGTATCAGTGGCGCAGTGTGCTGGAGGAGTGGTTTAACGAATACTTTGAGGTGCGTCTGGCAGAGCATACCATGCAGATGGACTTTGAGCATACGGAGGACCCGGAGGCATTGGACCAGCTCAATCGTGCCAAAGAAGGAATCAGTTGGTACAGCGGCGGTGTGGTTGGCGTATTGAACAGTGTGTATACCTTAATCGGAAATATTACGGTGCTTCTGGGTGTCAGTACCATTATTCTTATCACCTGTCCGTTGTTACTTCCGGTGCAAATCATCGGTTTGGTGTTAATCAGTATGTTCAATGCAAAAAATAATAAGATTGAAATCGAAAGCTATAAGGATTTGGCGGGAATCAACCGTATCTTCGGATACTTTTTGTTCCAGCTGGCGGACTTCTCCTACGGTAAGGAAATCCGTTTGTACGACAGTGCGGAGATGATGCTTAAGAAAACGGATGTGGAGAGTCGGAAGATGGCAGGGGTGTGGACTACCATGGCGGAGAAGCAGTGTAAAAATGCATGGGCTATGGATGCCGTCAATGCAGCCAGAGACGGTATCAGTTATTTTTACATCGGACTCTTGGCACTTCTGAAAAAGATTACGGTGGGTGATTTTTCCATGTGCATTACTTCCGCGTCCGAGCTTTATCGCGGAATGCTCGGTGTGGTGCAGGGCTGTCAGGATATTGCAAAGCGTTGTGTATACGCCAACCAGTTCCTGAAGCTTCTGGATTATCCGGTGGCATTAGAAAAGGGAGATAAAAAGGTAACCGGGGAAAAGCACATCATCGAGTTTTCTCATGTGAGCTTTAAGTATCCGCGTTCCGAGCAGTATGTGTTAAAGGACATTAATTTAAAAATTACCTCCGGGGAGCATTTATCGGTGGTAGGATTAAACGGTGCCGGAAAGACTACTTTCATTAAGTTACTTTGCCGTTTGTATGATGTAACCGAGGGCGAGATTTTAATTGACGGTATCAATATCAAAGAGTATTCCGAGGAGGAGTATCGGAAATTGTTTGCGGTGGTATTCCAGGATTTCCAGCTCTTTGCATTTAGTTTAAGGGATAATATTGCGTTAAGCGATATTGCAAAAGAGGATGAGGTAAATCGTGTATTGGAGTTGTCCGGCTTCTATGAGGATGCGCAGAAGCTGCCGCAGGGACTTGATACGATGCTGTATAAGAGCTTTGATGAAAAGGGCACCGAGCTGTCCGGCGGACAGCAGCAGAAAACCGCCATTGCAAGAGCGTTGTATAAGAACGCACCGATTGTTATTTTGGACGAGCCGACGGCAGCCTTGGACCCGGTGGCGGAGTACGATATTTACCGTAGCTTTGATACCCTGGTGGGCGGAAAGACTGCGATTTATATTTCTCACCGCCTTTCCAGCTGTAAGTTCTGTGACAAGATTGCAGTATTTGCGGAGAATACAATCAAAGAATACGGGACCCATGACGAGCTGGTGGATAAGAAGAACGGTATCTACGCTGAATTGTTTGCGGCTCAGGCACAGTATTATGTGGAAGCGGTCTGATAGACACGTTGTTTTTATGAACGAAGGAATGTGAAAAAAGAAGACGACTCTTTCCGGGAAAAAAGTGCGGAAAGAGTCGTTTTTTTTACTACCATTTTTTATAAGAATGTGGTATACTGAAACTGTTCCTGAATTAGAATTCAAAGAAAGAGGAACCAAAGGAAGGATATCAGTAAAGGGAAGGTATGGAACATGAGTGACGTAAAGAATGTACTATGGTTTATTTTGGGTGGCTTTATTTCGGTGATATTTTGGGGGGCGCTTGGTTTGATATTCTGCGCAACGGTTATCGGTATACCGTTAGGAAAACAACTTTTACAAGTGGCAAAGTTTTCAATGGCTCCGTTTCGTGAGGATGTTGATGTGGAGAGTAACTTTGCGAAGAACTTTGTTGCGAATCTGATTTTCATTCCGATCGGCATCATTCTTATGCTGGTTTATGCAGTTGTAGGCGCTGCTTTTTCCGTTACCATTATCGGTGCACCAATCGGAAAGGGATACTTTAAGCTGATGACGGTAGCAATGGCACCGTTCGGTATCGAAGTGGATAAGCACTACGAAGTGATTAAAGAGTGGGAAGAATGGAAGAATTGGTGATTTGAAGGGTTGTTACGATTCAAGTGCCAACAAACTTATGAAAGAAAAAACTTCACCCATATGCATATTTTCTTGTCATGGGCTTCGGATGAAGTCTTTCTAATTACTCCGCGAAGTGCGTTATAGAGTGACGCAACCGGTCTGACGCAACCTCCTTGTTGCGTGGCGTCCTCGCGCAGACATCCATGTCTGCGCGTTGCTGATAAAGTGACGGAGTAATAAGAAAGTCTAACATCCTACGCAAAATCCCAAGAAATATATGTATATGGGTGAAGTTTTCAATTTTCAACAGCTCTTGACACTTGAATCGCAGCGCGAGAGAAGTGTAGCTGTCTCAATGGTGTAGTAAGAAGGACGGAAATCAGAGGGTGCGACGGGCATCCTTTTCCATTTTCTTATAATAAATAAAGCACAATACAATACCGAACACGGTGGCTGCCGGTGCAGCCAGACCGATACCGGTCAGGGAGGCGTCCGGCTGAATGCTCATGATGTAAGACAGTGGAAGGCGGATCAGAAAGGACTGGGCCAGTCCCTGTGCCATAACAAATAAGGTGCGGGAGTGTCCGTTAAAGTATCCCATAAAGCTGAATAAAATACAGGTAACCACCGCTTCCGGTGCAAAGCCCCGCAGGAATTCGAACGCCCTGACGATGGCTGCCGGGTCCTCGGAGAAGACGGAGGCCAGCAGGTCTCCTTTGAAAAAGGCCAATAGACCGATAATCACACCGATGCCGCAACCTACGGCCATACCGTACAGCATACCCTTCTTTGCCCGGTCCTCTTTGCCGGCGCCTACGTTTTGCGCCACAAAGGAAGCCATGCACTGGAAGAGAGCGCTAGGGATTAACATCACGAAGGACTGCACCTTCTGTGCAATGCCGTAGCCGTTGGAGGCATCCAGACCTAAGTTGTTAATAAAGGCGCAAAGGGCCAGGAAGGTTAGGTTGGTCAGAAACTCCTGCAATGCAATCGGCGTGCCGATTTTTAAGAAGTCACCGATTTCCCTGCCGAACCGGATGTCGGATTTCTTTAGGGTAAACGGAAGAGCTTGCTTTCTTATTATAAGAAGAGATAACACGACGCTGACGGCCTGGGCGGCAACGGTAGCGATGGCGGCACCTGCCACGTCCATTTTAAGCACTGCCACCAGCAGAAGGTCGCCCACAATATTAACCACACAGGCGATTCCCACGAACAGCAGCGGAAGTTTGGAATTGCCCATGCCGCGGAAAATGCAGCTGATAAGATTGTACAGCATAACAAAGATAAACCCGCCGCCGCAGATACGGATGTACTGTACGGTCAAGTTAACGGCCTCTTCCGGGGCCTTCATGAGGCGGGCGGCCGGTTCTGCAAACACCACCAACACAATGGTAAAAAGTACGGAAAAGGTGAGGAAGAAGGCAATGGACCGTCCGAGAAGCGGACCGATTTTATGGTTGTTTTTTTCGCCGATATATCTTCCTATTAAAATAGTGACACCGGATGCTAACGCACACAACACAAATGTGAGCAGGCTCATAATGTTGCTGCCGGTGGAAACGGCGGACGGTGCGGCAGCGGTACCGAACCGGCCTACGATTAACATATCCACGGCTCCGTACATAGCCTGTAAAATCAGCGCTCCCAAAATCGGGAACATAAAGTGAATCATTTTTTTTAAAATATTGCCTTGGGTAAAATCCTGTTTGTCGTCCATATAAGTACTCCTGTTTCTTCTATATAATATGTAATGTAGTAAGTTATCGAAACAAACCAAAAGAAGTTATAACACAGGAAGGATGACGTGTCAAGAAAAGGAGGCGCAGTGTAAACGGCGCCTGATTATTTTTCGTTTACGATAACGGAAAACAATATAAGTGAAAGTTAAAAGATTTTGGAGGACAGGTTTTGGCGGCAACGGAGATTTGTGGGATTGAGAAAAAGTTCTCCGGAGAACATTTTGCTTTTACGCCATGCCAACCTCGATTCTGCTTCGCTCCATCTCGGTCGCGGGCTGGCGCCCTTTACAGATGCAGGTAGAAACAGTGCCTTGTAAGCAAGCTTACGTCACCGTTTTTCCTGCATCTTTGCATGGCTTGTAGCTTTCGCGAAAATTTTTTAAAAAGTACTTGCAATTATTTCCTGTATCGTGTATAATAACTTTTGCTGTGACGTTGATAGCTATGAAGCGTGAGGTTGCCGCGTGCCATACGCGGGTTTTCCGTGGAGCGAATGTCAAGTTAGGAAACTGGCGACAAGTCACTGTACAATACAGCTTCTGCTTATAGGCAGATAAACCGTGATGATAATCGGGAATTGTCCGGGGATGCCGAGCCATGGGCTCGGGTTTTTGTTCGGACAGGCGCGAAACACACGGGAGAGTGTACAGTCACCGCTTGTCGTACTGAAATTAAGTGCGAAAAGGAGGCGACTTTTTTTATGGCAAGTCAAGTAATGAGAATCACACTCAAGGCGTATGATCATCAGTTAGTAGATGCATCCGCTGCAAAGATCATCGAAACCGCAAAGAAGGCGGGAAGCAAGGTAAGCGGTCCGGTACCGATGCCGACGAAGAAGGAAGTAGTTACCATTCTCCGTGCAGTGCATAAGTATAAGGACAGCCGTGAGCAGTTCGAGCAGAGAACTCATAAGAGACTCATCGATGTAATTGCTCCGAACCAGAAGATGGTTGATGCTCTTTCCAGACTGGAAATGCCGGCAGGTGTGTTCATTGACATTAAGATGAAGACGAAGTAATCTTAGTCAGTGAGAAGTAACAAAACAAGTTAGTAAAAATCCTTAGGGTTTATATACAGGGTCCAAGCGTCTTATCTATATCAGAAAAGGCCCAAGCATCCGGATAGACCATCTAGGATGATTGAGTCCCACAGGGATTCAATCCGCTGTAGATTCACAGGAGGTGCAAAATGAAGAAAGCGTTATTAACAACGAAGGTCGGAATGACCCAGATCTTCAATGCGGACGGCGTATTAGTACCGGTTACCGTATTGCAGGCTGCCCCGAACGTTGTAACCCAGGTTAAGACGGTTGACAACGACGGTTACGAGGCAGTACAGGTTGGCTTCGGCGAGATCAGAGACGTTCTCGTAAACAAGCCGCGCAAGGGCACATTTGCTAAGGCAGGTGTTGCTAACAAGAGATTTCTTAAGGAGTTCAAGTTTGACAACAGCTCTGAGTACACCGTAGGTCAGGAAATCAAGGTTGACATCTTCGCAGACGGAGACAAGATCGACGCTACCGGTATTACGAAGGGTAAGGGCTTCCAGGGTGCCATCAAGAGACACGGCTTATCCAGAGGACCGATGAAGCATGGTTCCAAGTATCACAGACATGCAGGTTCCAACGGTGCAGCAACGACTCCGGGTCGTGTATTCAAGGGCAAGCACATGCCGGGACACACCGGTAATGTAAAGGCAACGGTTCAGAACCTTGAGGTGGTTAAGGTTGATGTTGAGAACAACTTAATCCTCGTTAAGGGCGCAGTACCGGGACCGAAGAAGGCTTTGGTTATCTTAAAGGAAACCGTAAAGAGCGCAAACTAAGAAGCTTTAAGAAAGGAGGAACTTAAAAATGGCTAGTGTTAAGGTTTATAATATCGAAGGCAAGGAAGTTGGCACTATGGAGCTCAACGACGCTGTGTTCGGTGTAGAAGTAAATGAGCATTTGATGCATTTGGCTGTTGTGAGCCAGCTCGCTAACAAGCGTCAGGGCACACAGAGCGCAAAGACTCGTGCAGAAGTAAGCGGCGGCGGAAGAAAGCCGTGGAGACAGAAGGGTACCGGTCATGCAAGACAGGGATCCACCAGAGCTCCGCAGTGGACCGGCGGTGGCGTAGTATTCGCTCCGAAGCCGAGAGACTACTCCGTAAAGATGAACAAGAAGGAAAAGGCAGCTGCAATCAAGTCTGCATTATCCGCTAAGGTTGCTGAGGAGAAGTTTATCGTAGTAGACGGTCTCGCATTTGATGAGATTAAGACCAAGAAGATGGCAGCAGTTCTTGATAACCTCAAGGTGAACAAGGCGCTTGTTGTTCTTGATAAGAAGGATGAGAAGGTTATCCTTTCCGCAAGAAATATCCCGGAGGTAAGAACTGTTCTTTCCGGTAGCGTAAATGTATACGACGTTCTTAAGTACGGCAACGTTGTTATCACCAAGGAAGCTGTTGCTCAGATTGAGGAGGTGTACGCATAATGGCAGATTTAAAGTATTATGACGTTATCTTAAAGCCGGTAGTAACCGAGAAGAGTATGAACTCCATGAGCGAGAAGAAGTACACGTTCTCCGTACATCCGGATGCAACGAAGCAGCAGATTAAGGAAGCAGTTGAGAAGATGTTCGCAGGTACCAAGGTTGCCAGCGTAAACACCATGAACTTAGACGGAAAGACCCGCAGACGCGGTAACGTTTTCGGAAAGACTGCTAAGATGAAGAAGGCAATTGTACAGCTTACCGCTGACAGTGCTGAAATCGAGATTTTCGCAGGTTTATAATTCGCGTACGTAGAGAATAGAACACAAGATATTGCGTAGCGCAGACGAAAGGAGTAACAACAATGGGAATCAAAACTTATAACCCATATACACCTTCCAGAAGAAATATGACCGGCTCCGATTTCTCCGAAATCACTACGAGCACACCGGAGAAGTCCTTAGTAACTTCTTTAAAGAAGAATGCAGGTCGTAACAATCAGGGAAAGATTACTGTAAGACACCAGGGCGGTGGTTCCAGAAGAAAGTACAGAATCATCGACTTCAAGAGAAACAGCAAAGATGGTATCCCGGCAACGGTTAAGACCATCGAGTACGATCCGAACAGAACCGCAAACATTGCACTTATCTGCTATGCAGACGGTTCCAAGTCCTACATCCTTGCGCCGAACGGCTTAAAGGTAGGTCAGACCGTTATGAACGGTGCAACCGCAGAAGTTAGAGTAGGTAACTGCTTACCGCTTCAGAACATTCCGGTTGGTGCTGAAATTCATAACATCGAGCTTTACCCGGGCAAGGGCGGTCAGCTGGTTCGTTCCGCTGGTAACAGCGCGCAGCTGATGGCAAAGGAAGGCAAGTACGCAACCCTTCGTCTCCCGTCCGGTGAGATGAGAATGGTTCCGATTATCTGCCGTGCAACCATCGGTCAGGTTGGTAACATTGATCACGAGCTTATTAACATCGGTAAGGCAGGACGTAAGCGTCACATGGGCATTCGCCCGACTGTACGCGGTTCCGTAATGAACCCGAACGATCACCCGCACGGTGGTGGTGAAGGTAAGACCGGTATCGGTCGTCCGGGCCCTGTTACCCCGTGGGGTAAGCCGGCTCTTGGCCTTAAGACCCGTAAGAAGAATAAGCAGTCCAACAAGCTGATTGTAAGAAGAAGAGATGGTAAGGCGTTAGCGAAGTAATCGCGCGTCACCGGTAGAAGGAGGTAAACCCAAATGGCACGTTCATTAAAGAAGGGCCCGTTCGCGGATGCTCACTTATTGAAAAAGGTAGATGCAGTTGTGAAGTCCGGTGACAAGCAGGTTATCAAGACCTGGTCCCGTCGTTCCACTATCTTCCCGCAGATGGTTGGTCTTACAATCGCTGTTCATGACGGAAGAAAGCATGTACCGGTATACGTAACCGAAGATATGGTTGGTCACAAGCTCGGTGAGTTCGTTGCTACCAGAACCTATCGTGGTCACGGTAAGGATGAGAAGAAGTCTCGTAGATAGTCTTTTCTCTGACTTAAGACAAACAATTATGGTAACGGTCGGCAAACGCCGTACCGTTTACCAAACCTTATAACATTGCCCGGCAGGACACGGGCGGAAGAAAAATAGCGGAGAGCCGCTAACATTTGAAAGGAGGTCACATCCATGGCAAAAGGACATAGATCCCAGATTAAGAGAGAGAGAAATGAGCAGAACAGAGATAAGAGACCGTCTGCTAAGTTATCTTACGCAAGAGTTTCCGTACAGAAGGCTTGTTTCGTTCTCGATGCAATCAGAGGCAAGGATGTACAGTCAGCACTCGGTATTTTAGCTTATAATCCGAGATATGCTTCAACTTTAATAGAGAAGTTACTCAAATCTGCAATCGCAAACGCAGAGAACAACAACGGTATGGACGTTTCCAAGCTCTACATCGCTGAGTGTTACGCAAACTGCGCACCGACCATGAAGAGAGTAAGACCGAGAGCACAGGGCAGAGCTTATCGTATCTTAAAGAGAATGAGCCATATCACCATCGTGCTTGATGAGAGATAGATCTAAGAAAGGAGAAGAATCATGGGACAGAAGGTTAATCCTCACGGCTTAAGAGTCGGCGTTATCAAGGAATGGGATTCCAAGTGGTACGCAGAAGCTGATTTCGCTGACAACTTAGTAGAAGATTACAACATCAGAAAGTTTCTGAAGAATAAGTTATACAGCGCAGGTATCGCAAAGATCGAAATCGAGAGAAGAGGCGCTGATCAGGTTAAGGTTATTATCTCCACCGCGAAGCCGGGCGTAGTTATCGGTAAGGCTGGCGCAGAGATCGACAAGTTAAAGGACGAAGTAGCAAAGGTTACCGGCAAGAAGGTAAATCTCGAGATTAAGGAAATCAAGAGACCGGACGTAAACGCTCAGCTTGTTGCAGAGAACATTGCACAGCAGCTTGAGAACCGTATTTCTTTCCGTAGAGCAATGAAGTCCACCATGTCCAGAACCATGAAGGCTGGCGCAAAGGGTATTAAGACCATGGCATCCGGTCGTCTTGGCGGCGCAGATATCGCACGTTCCGAGTTCTATACGGAAGGTACCGTTCCGCTTCAGACCCTGAGAGCAAACATTGACTATGGTTTCGCAGAAGCAAACACCACCTACGGTAAGGTTGGTATCAAGACTTGGATTTATCTTGGAGAAGTTCTTCCGACGAAGGCAACCAAGAAGGAAGGGAGCGATAAGTAATGTTAATGCCAAAGAGAGTAAAGCGTCGTAAGCAGTTCCGCGGAACTATGACCGGTAAGGCACAGAGAGGGAACACCATCTCTTACGGCGAATTCGGTATTGTAGCAACAGAGCCTGCTTGGATTAAGTCCAATCAGATTGAAGCAGCCCGTATCGCAATGACACGTTACATTAAGCGTGGCGGTAAGGTTTGGATTAAGATTTTCCCGGATAAGCCGGTAACAGCGAAGCCGGCAGAAACTCGAATGGGTTCCGGTAAGGGCTCCACTGAGTACTGGGTAGCAGTAGTTAAGCCGGGTCGCGTAATGTTCGAAATTTCCGGCGTAGCAGAAGAAGTAGCAAGAGAAGCTCTTCGTCTTGCAACCCATAAGCTTCCGGTTAAGTGTAAGATCGTTTCTCGCGCAGATTTAGAGGGAGGTGCGGCTCGTGAAAACCAGTAAGTATGTGCAGGATTTAATGGCTAAGTCTGTTGTTGAGCTGAATGAGGAATTAGTTTCCGCAAAGAAGGAACTCTTCAATTTGAGATTCCAGAATGCAACCAACCAGCTGGACAACACAAGCAGAATTAAAGAAGTAAGAAAGAACATTGCCAGAATTCAGACCGTGATTTCTGCAAAGGCAAACTAGTTCATTGAATAGTAACTTCGGAAAGGAGTACCCGCAGTGGAGAGAAATCTTAGAAAGACGCGTACCGGTAAGGTAGTAAGCGACAAGATGGATAAGACAATCGTTGTAGCAGTAGTAGACAACGTAAAGCACCCGCTTTACAACAAGATCGTTAAGAGAACCTACAAGTTAAAGGCTCACGACGAGAACAACGAGTGCCGCATCGGTGACAGAGTAAAGGTTATGGAGACGAGACCGTTATCCAAGGATAAGAGATGGAGACTCGTTGAGATTATCGAGAAGGCAAAATAAGTAATTGTTTTGCAGGAATAGTTGAAAGGAGATTGTACCATGGTACAGCAGGAAACCAGACTTAAGGTTGCTGACAATACCGGCGCAAAGGAATTACTTTGCATCCGTGTAATGGGCGGTTCAACCAGAAGATATGCAAACATTGGTGATGTCATCGTTGCTTCCGTTAAAGATGCAACGCCGGGCGGTGTTGTAAAGAAGGGCGATGTAGTTAAGGCAGTTGTAGTTCGTTCCGTAAAGGGCGCACGCCGTAAGGACGGTTCTTACATTCGTTTCGATGAGAACGCAGCAGTTATCATCAAGGAAGATAAGAACCCGAGAGGAACCCGTATTTTCGGACCGGTAGCAAGAGAACTCAGAGAGAAGCAGTTCATGAAGATTGTTTCCCTGGCTCCGGAAGTATTATAGGAGGTACTGCGATGTTAAAGATTAAAAAGGGCGATACCGTAAGAGTAATCGCAGGTAAGGATAAGGGCAAGGAAGGAAAGGTTCTTTCCGTTGCTGACGGTAAGGTAGTAGTTGAAGGTGTCAACACTGTGACTAAGCACACGAAGGCATCTCAGGCAAACCCGCAGGGCGGTATCATTACGAAGGAAGCAGCTCTTGATGCATCTAACGTTATGTACGTTCATAAGGGTAAGACCACTAGAATCGGTTTCACCACCGTAGAAGGCAAGAAGGGCCCGAAGAAGGTTCGTGTTGCTAAGTCCACCGGTGAGGTTATCGAGTAATTCTGAGAGAGGAGGTTCACAAAGTTGACTAGATTAAAGGAAAAGTATAATAACGAAATCGTTGCAGCAATGCAGAAGAAGTTCGGTTATAAAAACGTGATGCAGGTTCCGAAGTTAGACAAGATCGTTATCAACATGGGTGTCGGTGAGGCAAAGGATAACGCTAAGGCTTTAGAGTCCGCAGTTAGAGATATGGAAATTATCGCAGGTCAGAAGCCGGTTGTTACCAAGGCTAAGAAGTCTGTGGCAAACTTCAAGATCAGAGAAGGTCTTGCAATCGGTTGTAAGGTAACCTTACGTGGCGACAAGATGTACGAGTTCGCTGATCGTTTAATCAGCCTCGCTCTTCCGCGTGTACGTGACTTCCGTGGTGTTAACCCGAACGCATTCGACGGCAGAGGAAACTACGCTCTTGGTATTAAGGAGCAGTTAATCTTCCCGGAAATCGAGTACGATAAGGTTGATAAGGTAAGAGGTATGGATGTTATTTTCGTAACCACCGCAAACACCGACGAGGAAGCAAGAGAACTGTTAACTCAATTTGGTATGCCGTTTAGCAAATAATAAGGAGGAATTCCCATGGCAAAGACTTCTATGAAGTTAAAGCAGCAGCGTCCGGCAAAGTTCTCCACTCAGGAGTACAACCGTTGTAGAATTTGCGGTCGTCCGCATGCTTACTTGAGAAAATACGGAATCTGCAGAATCTGCTTCCGTGAATTAGCTTATAAGGGTCAGATACCGGGTGTTAAGAAGGCATCTTGGTAAGTCCGAAATATTTTTAGAAGGAGGAAATCCAAATGACAATGAGCGATCCGATTGCAGATATGCTTACAAGAATTCGTAATGCAAATACTGCGAAACATGATGTTGTAGATGTACCTGCATCTAAGATGAAGATTGCAATCGCAGAAATCCTGTTAAAGGAAGGTTATATTAAGGCTTTTGAAGTGGAAGAAGTCGGTTCTTTCAAGACGATCCACATTACGTTAAAGTATGGCAAGGATAAGAACGAAAAGGTTATCTCCGGTCTCAAGAGAATTTCCAAGCCGGGTCTGCGTGTATACGCAAATGCGGAGGAGCTTCCGAAGGTACTTGGCGGTCTTGGTATTGCTATCGTATCCACCAACAAGGGCGTGCTTACCGATAAGGAAGCAAGAAAGGCTAACGTTGGCGGCGAAGTTTTAGCTTTCGTTTGGTAATAACAGATGCATGGAAAGGAAGTCTGTCAGAGCAAGTGTTCCTAAGGACATGAGGTGATGCGGATACTCTTTTCCGAGGAGACCCGATAGGGTCAGGAAGTGTGTGTGACACTCACCGCTTTCCACATTCATAAATTTAGGAGGTACGGGCATGTCACGTATAGGTAGAATGCCAATCGCCATCCCGGCAGGTGTAACTGTCGATGTGGCAGAAAATAACAAGGTTACCGTTAAGGGACCGAAGGGTACTCTTGAGAGAGTATTGGCACCGGAGATGGAAATCAAGGTAGAGGGTGCTGAAATCGTAGTAAACAGACCGAATGACTTAAAGAGAATGAAGTCTCTTCACGGTTTGACCAGAACGCTTATCAACAACATGGTAGTCGGTGTTACCAATGGCTACGAGAAGGTTCTCGAAGTTAACGGTGTCGGCTACAGAGCAGCAAAGTCCGGTAAGGAGCTTACCTTAACTCTCGGATATTCTCATCCGGTAGTTATGATCGATCCGGAAGGTGTTGAAACCGTTCTCGATGGACAGAACAAGATTACCGTTAAAGGTATTGATAAAGAGAAGGTTGGTCAGTACGCAGCAGAAATCAGAGATAAGAGAAGACCGGAGCCGTATAAGGGCAAGGGTATCAAGTATGCTGATGAGACCATCAGACGTAAAGTCGGTAAGACCGGTAAGAAGTAAAAGGAGGAATGAAAGAATATGGTTAGCAAAGAGTCCAGATCTAAAGTTCGCGTAAAGAAGCATATGAAGATTCGCAATCGTTTCTCCGGTACCGCAGAAAGACCGCGTTTGGCAGTATTCAGAAGCAATAATCATATGTATGCGCAGATTATTGATGATACCGTTGGTAACACTCTTGTAGCAGCTTCCACCCTGGATAAGGATGTTAAGGCTGAGCTTGAGAAGACGAATGATGTTGCAGCAGCAGCAAAGCTCGGAACTGTTATCGCAAAGAAGGCACTTGAGAAGGGAATCACTACCGTTGTTTACGACCGTGGCGGTTTCGTATATCAGGGTAAGGTTAAGGCACTTGCTGAGGCAGCAAGAGAAGCCGGCTTAGAATTCTAATCAGGAGGGAAAACATGAGACGTACAATCGTTGATGCCAGCAAAATGGAATTAGAAGATAAATTAGTAAGCCTCAAGCGAGTTACCAAGGTTGTAAAGGGTGGTCGTAATTTCCGTTTCGCAGCACTTGTTGTTGTAGGAGACAGAAACGGTCACGTAGGTGCAGGTCTTGGTAAGGCAAGCGAAGTTCCGGAAGCAATCCGGAAGGCAAAAGAGGATGCAAAGAAGAACATCATCGAGCTTCCGCTTGATGAAAACGGCTCCGTACCGCACGACTACCTTGGTAAGTTCGGCAGCGCTTCTGTTTTGTTAAAGCGTAGCCCGGAAGGTACCGGTATCATCGCAGGCGGTCCGGCACGTAACGTGCTTGAACTTGCAGGATTTAAGAACATCCGTACTAAGTCCCTTGGTTCAAACAATAAGCAGAACGTAGTTCTTGCAACAATCAACGGATTAAGCCAGTTAAAGACTCCGGAGCAGGTAGCAGCACTCCGCGGTATTTCCGTAGATCAGCTGTAAGACGTAACCAAATTTCACGGAGGTGTTTAGAAATGGCAGATAGATTAAAGGTTACTTTAATTAAGTCTACGATCGGTGCTGTTCCGAAGAACAAGGCAACCGTAGAGGCTATGGGCTTAAGAAAGATCGGTAAGTCCGTTGAGATGCCTAACAATGCAGCAACCAAGGGTATGCTTCAGCAGGTTAGACATTTAGTAAAGGTGGAAGAAATTTAATTTTTTGCAAGGAGGTGTAACACGATGAATTTATCAGAATTAAGACCTGCAGATGGTTCTAAGCAGAGTGCAAATTTCAGACGTGGTCGTGGTCACGGTTCGGGAAACGGTAAGACTGCCGGTAAGGGTCATAAGGGTCAGAAGGCACGTTCCGGAGCACCGAGAATCGGTTTCGAAGGTGGCCAGATGCCGTTATACCGTAGACTTCCGAAGAGAGGTTTCCATAACAGAAACACGCAGGAAATCATTACGATTAATGTAAGCATGTTAAATAGATTTGAGGATGGAGCAGAGGTAACCGTTGAGTCTTTGATGGAGATCGGTTTGGTTAGCAATCCGAAGGACGGCGTAAAGATTCTTGGAAACGGTGAACTTACCAAGAAGCTTGATGTTAAGGTAAACGCATTCAGTGAGAGTGCAGTTGAAAAGATTCAGGCTCTTGGTGGAAAAGCAGAGGTGGTATAATGTTTGATACAGTCAAGAATGCATTTAAGGTAAAAGACATTCGAAACAAGCTTCTCTACACGCTTTTATGTTTGCTTATTGTAAGAATCGGATGTGCGTTTCCGGTTCCGGGCATTAACCGCGCCTATTTCCAGGCGTGGCTTGCGCAGAAGGAAGGACTTGGATTCTTAGATACTTTAACCGGTGGATCCTTTTCCCAGATGTCCATTTTTGCACTGAATATTGGCCCGTATATTACTTCCTCGATTATCATGCAGCTTCTGACAATTGTATTCCCGAAGTTGGAAGAATTGCAGAAGGACGGAGAGACCGGAAGAAAGAAAATTGCAGAGATTTCCCGTTACCTGACCATTGGTCTTGCGGTGGTTGAGTCTATTGCAATCGTTATCGGCTTCGGTAACTCCGGCATTTTGGAAGGTGGACTTACTTTCTGGAATGTTGCGATAATCACAGTTTCCTTCACCGCAGGTAGTGCTTTCTTAATGTGGTTAGGAGAGCGCATCACCGAGAAGGGTGTAGGAAACGGTATCTCCATGATACTCTTAGTAAATATTGTAGCAAGCCTTCCGAACGACTTCTCCAACCTTGTGAGAAAGTTTGTAATTACTCCGACAGCAGTCGTAAACAAGGTACTCGGTGTGGTTGGTATTGCTGCAGTAGTTATTGTTTTGGTAGTACTTGTTATCCTGTTACAGGATGCACAGAGAAAGATTCCGGTACAGTATGCAAAGAAGGTACAGGGAAGAAAGATGGTTGGCGGACAGGGTTCCTTCATTCCGTTAAAGGTTAACACCGCCGGTGTTATTCCGGTAATCTTCGCTTCTTCTTTGATGAATACCCCGGTAATCATTATGTCCTTCATGGGTGTTAAGCCGGCAAGAACGACGTTCGCATCGAAGATTGCATACATGCTCAGTTCCGATAACTGGTTTAACTTCAAGGATTTCGGCGAGTTTAAGTACACTCTGGGTGCATTGTTTTACATTGTACTGCTTGTTATCTTCGCTTATTTCTATACCTCCATCACCTTCAACCCGATGGAAGTTGCAAATAACATGAAGAAGCAGGGTGGTTTCATTCCGGGTATTCGTCCGGGTAGACCGACCACCGAGTATTTGACGAAGGTATTGAATTACATCGTATTTATCGGTGCAATCGGTTTGCTTATCGTAAGCTTGATTCCGATGGTATTCTCCGGCGCATTTGCTGCAAGGGTAAGCTTCGGTGGTACATCCATCATCATTATTGCAGGCGTTATTCTTGAAACTATTAAGCAGGTAGACTCTCAGTTATTGGTTCGCCAGTATAAGGGATTCTTAAACGACTAACAAACACTTTATAGGGTGGGACTCTTTGTTCCACCCTATGTTGGATATTAGGAATATGTCTTTTCGGCTGTTCCGAGGAAGAATGGAGGCATGGCATGAAGATTATTATGTTAGGTGCTCCGGGTGCCGGTAAGGGTACCCAGGCAAAGCAGATTGCTACAAAGTTTTCGATTCCGCACATTTCCACGGGTGATATCTTCCGTGCGAATATCAAGGAAAATACGGAGCTTGGCAAGAAGGCAAAAGAATATATGGATCAGGGTATGTTAGTACCGGATTCCTTAACCTTAGAGTTGATTATGGACCGTTTTACCAATGCAGACTGTGCAAACGGTTACGTATTGGACGGTTTCCCGAGAACCATTCCGCAGGCAGAGGCTCTGACCAAGGCTCTTGCGGACAAGGGTGAGACCATTGATTTTGCAATCAATGTGGAAGTACCGGATGAGTCCATCGTAAATCGTATGTCCGGCAGACGCGCTTGTTTGACCTGCGGTGCGACCTATCACATCAAGTACAATGCTCCGGCAAAGGAAAACGTATGTGATACTTGTGGCGCAGAGCTTGTACTTCGTGACGATGACAAGCCGGAGACCGTATTAAAGCGTCTCTCCGTATACCACGAGCAGACCCAGCCGCTTATCGACTACTACAAAAACGAAGGTGTTCTTCGTGAAGTAGACGGTACCCAGGACATGAACAAAGTGTTTGACGATATCCTTGCGATTTTGCAGTAAAGGAAGAGCAGAGTATGGCAGTATCAATTAAATCAGAGCGGGAAATAGAGATGATGCGCGAGTCGGGAAGAATTCTTTCTATCGTGCATACCGAGCTTGCGAAAATGATAAAGCCGGGCATCAGTACCTTGGATATCGACAAGCGTTGTTATGAAATCATCCGTGATTTTGGTTGTATCCCGTCTTTCTTAAATTACCAGGGATATCCGGCCTCTGTGTGCGTCTCTATCAATGACGAGGTAGTGCACGGCATTCCGAATAAGAACCGTATTTTGAAAGACGGAGACATCGTAAGTCTGGATGCGGGCGTAATCTACAAAGGCTATCATTCCGATGCGGCACGTACCGTAGCGGTCGGAGAGGTAAGCGCAGAGTGGAAGCGTCTTATGGATGTAACGAAACAATCCTTCTTTGAAGGAATCAAATACGCAAAGCCGGGATATCGGATCGGAGACATTTCCGGTGCGATTCAGGACTATGCAGAATCTTTTGGCTATTCTTTGGTAAGAGAGCTGGTCGGACACGGGGTCGGTCGTGAACTTCACGAGGACCCGCAAGTACCGAATTTCCGTACCAAGAGAAAGGGCATCCGCCTGGAGCCGGGTATGACCCTTGCCATCGAGCCGATGGTCAACATGGGACATTATGACGTAAACTGGCTGGATGACGGTTGGACGGTAGTGACTGCGGACGGTTCCCCGTCGGCACATTATGAAAATACGATACTGATAACTGACGGTGAGCCGGAGTTGCTTACCATAGAACGTGATTAGATTGAAGGAGGACTTATGTCGAAGACAGATGTTGTTGAAATTGAAGGAACTGTTGTAGAAAAGCTGCCGAACGCTATGTTCCAGGTAGAGCTTGAAAACGGACACCGCGTGCTTGCACACATCAGCGGTAAGCTCCGCATGAACTTCATTAAGATTGTACCGGGCGATAAGGTAACCTTAGAGCTTTCCCCGTACGACTTGACCAAAGGAAGAATCATTTGGAGAGATAAGTAAGAATTGGGCCCTGCGCTTTGCGCGGGGCTTTCTTTATGTCCGGCGTTTCGCCGGGGGAAAGCTATCATTTGTGGGAGTGCAAAAAAGAGTACCTTTTCTCGTACTACGGATATAAGTCTTTCTAATTACTTCGGGGATGTTATGATAAGCGGGACGCAACCGGCTCCAACGCGACTTCCATGTCGCGTGTCACCTTGTTTGAACATCCTGTTCAAACATTGCTGACAGGTAAACGAAGTAATAAGAAAGTCTAATATCCTGCGTAAAGTTCAAAGATACTCTTTTTTGCACTCCCACAAATGGGCAAGTTTCTCGAGCGAAACGCCGGAAAAGGGAAGTGCTGTGCAAAAGCGCAGGGAGGGAAGAGAGAATACCGACTAAATGAGAAAATGGTGAGATTGGTCGGGGGCTTTCTTTGATTGTGCCCGACTAATTTTGGGGAATAGGTAATCGGTCGGGGCGAAAGTCTGAGAATATCCCGACTAAATCAGGGAAAAGGGGCATCAGTCGGGAGAAAATTAGGAAGATATACCGACTAAACTGAGAAGACATGAAACTAGTCGGGGGAAAAGCAGGGAGACAATCCGACTAAAACAAGAAAATATGAAGTTAGTCGGGGAAAAAGCAGGAAGACAGTCCGACTAAAACAAGAAAACATGAAATTGGTCGGGCCGAATGCTGGAATGTACCCCGACTAATTTGAGAATAGGCAAAAATTGTAGGGGTACACTCCGGAGACCGTGCCGACGGGAGCAAATATATACGTTTTAAAAAGGCCTGAGCCTTTGAATAGTTGAGTTGTAAATCGAAAGGCAACCCGACTGGGTGTAAATAAAACTTGCATAAATGTAAAATATACTTGACAGAATGTCGTGAGAATGGTATGATGAACTTGCAATAAAGAATAAAGATAAGAGAGGGAGCGTTTATGAAGAAGATTATTATTGCAATTTCATCCTTGGTGTTGGTGGTGGCATTTGTAGTGACGACGCTGTTGTGTATGCCGAAGTATAACTATATGGAGGAGTTTGAAGAGGAACTTGTGGTGGAGAACGGTGTTGCGCCGGAGGAGATGGAGTATACCATCGTACTGTCGGAGGACGGAGACTATGTGATGCATGCGGACTGGTCGATTGAACCGTCAGGTATGGTGCTTGGGATTAAAATTGCAGATGAGAGCGGAGAGGCGATTCGTTGGTTTTCGGCGGGAACAATTGATTGGAATACGGACATAATAGAGTTACCGGCCGGGAAGTATACCATGACACTGACACCGATTACCGATGAGGATTCGTGGAGAGGCTTTTGGACACAATTTGATACCTCGGACTGGGTGATACCGGTAGAGGAGTCGGAGCCGGGGATAGAGGTTGCGGACGGAACGTACAAACTTGATTTTAATTTTAAACTGGAGAAGTCCGGGAATTTGTTTGGTATTGTCTGCATGATGGGAGCGGTAATCGGAGTGGTGTTGTGTGTGATATTGTATGCGATTGCCCAGAAGGACAACAGTATGAAGCAGAATTATGACGAACGTCAGGAATTGCTCCGGGGAAGAGGCGCCACATATGGATTGTACACTATGATGTTTCTGAATCTGGCACTGTTTTTGCTAGAAGCAGCGGGAGTCAGGATACCGATGAGTACAGGTCTGACACTATGCTTCAGTGTCCTTATCGGTGGTAGTGTATGGTCGGTATATTGTATTTGGAAGGATGCATATTTTACGTTGAATCAGAAAACCGGAGTATTTATAGGGGGATTTCTGATGCTGGGAGTCATTAATTTAATCATCGGTATCGACGCCTTTTTAGACGGTGTGGCGTTTCAAAATAATCAATTTACCTTTCGCAGTATGAACCTGTTTTGTGCTATAATGATAATTGTGATATGCGGCGCTCTGATTTTAAAGAAGGTTTGCAAGGACAGAGAGGAAGAGTAGAATGAAGAATTTGAAATTGAAATCCGCCCGGGCGGCCTTGGATTTGTCGCAGCAGGAGCTGGCTGACAAGGTAGGGGTATCCAGGCAGACCATCAACGCCATTGAAAAGGGCGATTATAATCCTACCATCCAGCTTTGCAAAAGTATCTGTAAGGTGTTAGGGAAGACTTTGGATGAACTGTTTTGGGATGAGTAGAGAAATAGCGGTTGAACGATAGGAATTTACTTTGGCGTAATATGGAATTAATTGAATAAAAACTTAGTTAAAGGGGTAAGATTTTTAAAAAAGAAAAATCTTACCCCTTTAACTTGAAAAAAAAGAAGGAATTTGCTAGAATAAGAGTAAGTGAGGAGGTGTCATATGGAATTATTCAGACGGGATAAGTATTTAAAAAAAATAAGAGGTTTTTATCATGATACAGATATGATAAAAGTAATTACCGGTGTTCGAAGATGTGGTAAGTCATCCCTTATGAAAGTAATAATGGATGAACTGAAGGAAGAGAATGTTTCTGATGAAAAAATAGTTTTCTTGGATTTGGATTCCAGAAAGTATAAGGGGATTAAAACAGCGGAACAGTTGGAGAAAATGATAGAACAGACTTGTGTTGCGGATGGTACGAAATATTTGTTTATCGATGAAATTCAAAATGTAGAGAGTTTTGAAGAAGTAATCAATGCATATCGGGGGGAAGGGGAGTATTCTATTTTTATTACAGGTTCTAATTCGTATCTTTTGAGCGGCGAACTTGTTACGAAGCTTACCGGACGATATATCGAATTTGAGATGCTACCGCTTACTTTTGAAGAGTATCTGGCAATGAAAAGGTTTTATGGGATGGAAGTGAGTGTCAACGTAACGGAAGAACTGGATAAATATCTGGTGGAAGGCGGGTTCCCGAAAACTATCTTTTATGAAAGTGCAGAGGACAAAAGAACATATATCAATAGTGTTGTGAAAGAGATATTTGAAAAGGATATCAAGCGAAGAGTTAAGATTCGTAATGTATCCGTGTTTGAAAAAGTACAGATATACCTGATTAATAATTTCGGGGCAACGACAAGTTTGACGAATATGTTAAAAGATTTGCATAAGGCAGGACTTGATATTAAGCGTGAAACATTGAATCGTTATATCCGAATATTAGTCGATGCAAAAATATTATATGAGTGTAAACGGTTTGATTTGAAATCGCGAAAGTCGATTATGGGTGAGCAAAAATATTATTTATCGGATTTAGGGTTTTACTTTTCGACGAATACAGATAACAGGATTAATTACGGTCCGGCACTGGAGAATATCGTTTTTAATTATGCACAGTCGAGGGGATATGGAATCAGCATAGGAAGAATCGGTAAGCTGGAATGTGATTTTATTATGCGCGGGAATAAGATGAATTACAGTTATGTGCAGGTTTCTATGACGATGATGGCTGATAAAGCGACAGAGGATAGAGAGTACACACCACTGGAAGCGATAAGTGATAATTATCCGAAATATATTCTTACAAGAAGTGATATGCTTCAACAACGAAATGGTATTATTCATAAAAATATACCGGAATTCATGATGAACGATGAAGAATTCTGATAGAGAAAAAAATCGGATGAGTAGAGGAGCGGAGGAAGCTTATGAAAACCGACTACCACATTCACACGGAGTTTTCCTGCGATTCGGAAGCTAAAATGGAGCAGTATGTGAAGCAGGCGCTGGAGCGGGATATCCGGATGCTTTGTTTTACGGACCATGTGGACTTAAATCCGGATGACTATGGGTATAACTATTACAACCCGGTGCAATATTTTGAGGTATTCTGTAAGGTAAAGGAAAAATACGGAGAGCAACTTGCTATATGTTCCGGCATTGAGTTTGGAGAGCCGCATTTGTACGCGGATGCCTTAAAGCGGTTGTCGGAGTATCCGTATGATTTTATTATCGGGAGCATTCACTGGATCGGAAATATGTTTCCGTGTCAGAAGGTACGGGAACAGTATTCGGCAAAGGAGTTTTACACTCTGTACTGGAAGGAAGTATTAAGTACCGTGAAACAAGGCGGCTTTGATGCTCTGGGACATATTGATTTTCCGAAGCGGTACTACGGAGAAATCTATTACATGGAGTCCAAGCTTAGAGAGATTTTTAAGCGGTTGCTGGATAAGGATAGGATAATCGAGATTAACACATCTTCCCTTAGAAAGGGGCATAGTGAGACCATGCCGGGAAAGGATTTGCTGCAAATTTACGCGGACTGCGGCGGACGGTACGTTACCATCGGTTCCGATGCCCATGTGGAGCAGGATGTGGGAGCGGATTACGAGGCGGCGAAGATGCTGGCGGAAGGTCTTGGATTGCGTCAGGTGGTGTATCGGGAGAGGAAGAGAGTGGAGATAGAATGGTAGAGTAAAATAGAGAAGTATTTATAGGAGGAAACGCATGGTCAGGGAAGTACAAGAAAAGGATTTAAACGGGCTACTGGAGTTATATTTGCACTTACATGAGGAATCGGTTCCGGAACTGACGGAGCACTTAAGCAAAACTTGGCGGACCATACTGACGGATGAGAATTATCATGTTATTGTAAAGGAAATCGACGGAAAGTTGGTGTCCTCCTGTGTTTGTGTCATCATACCGAACCTGACCAGGAATATTAGACCGTATGCCTTTGTGGAGAATGTGGTGACCCATGCAGAGTATCGCGGGAGAGGCTATGCCACAGAGTGCTTGAACTATGCGAAAGCCCTTGCGGAGGAAGCAAATTGCTATAAGATGATGTTGCTCACCGGTTCGAAAAAGGAATCAACACTAAAGTTTTATGAGAGAGCAGGGTATAACAGTAGCGATAAAACAGCGTTTATTCAGTGGCTGGAGTGATGAACGCATCAAAAACCTATTTACAATCTAAAATATAGTATGTTATAATAATACTAGAAAGAGCAACCGCCACACAAGGTGGTTAGCCTCACAATGTTGACAAAATGCCTACCTTGCACTCGGCCAAAGTACTAAGGTAGGCATTTTTATTTTCGCTTGTTAGTCCTATTTATATAGGCAAGCAGTGTAAGTAAAAAAGTTGCAAACAGAAGCAAGTCCTGAAAGGTAAACAATTCCATTCACACCACCTCCCTTCTGTAATCACCGGGAGGCTACCACCCTGTACACGATTGCTCTAATAGTATTATACCATGAACCGAACGTATGTTCAAGGACTTTTTGAGGAATTGACGTGCGTTCTTTTATTGATGTATAATTGATAAAAACATAGGTATAACGGAGGTGGTATATTGATTACAGTCATTGCCTATGAAATGAACTATGACAAAGCGTCTGTAGAACAGAGTACGATTGCCTGTATTCCGTTCGAGACGCAGTATTTTGACCAATACAAAGCAATCTACAACGAATGCTTTTACGATATGCGCAAGGCATTGGAGATTGAACCGTATAATTTCCTAAACGACTACGAGCAAATCAGAGAGAAAGCAAGTGACATCTATTTGCTTATGAACGACAGCGAAATTATCGGTTCCGTGGCTTGTTACGGAAATGAGATAGATGATTTGATCGTAAACAAAAAGTATCGGAAAAAAGGGTACGGAAAGCAGCTGCTGCTTTGGGGCATGCAACAGATTCGAAAGAAGAATACTGTTCCGATTACTTTGCATGTGGCAGAGTGGAATCAAAATGCCCTTAGGCTGTACAAAAGTGCAGGGTTTGAAGTGGTAAGCAGTGAGAGAGTTCGATAGACGGAAAAATACGGAGGTGTCTTTATGTTAGAACGAATTGTTATGTTATTTTGCTGCCTGTTGTGTGCATTTCCGTTATTTGTTGTATCAAAATATGACAAGGATGGAAACGAGCCGATGGGATTTTGGACCAATGACAAAAGTTTGAAGTCAAAAGTGAAAAATGTAAGTGATTATAACCAAGAGATGGCGGCATTGTATAAGAAGTATGCCTATGCATTGGTACTGGCGGGAGCCGGAGGTCTGATACATATGATGGTTGGATTGGTGTTGTTGGGAGTGGTGTGTACCGTCGGTATCTGGCTGCTGTATCGTGGGTATAAAAAGATATTAGCGAAGTATTCGTAGTTCGTACGTGGCAGAATAACAGAAGTCGGAAAGGGAGGAAGATTTATGGAGAAGTCAAAAAAGCTTCGCATCGGTATCACTACGGCAATCATTCTTTGTCTGTTAGGAGTAGGCCTGTACTTCCTTTGGGGAGCACTTGCCGAGCGAAAGGCCGGACCGGGAACGGACATGGAGGCAATCAAAAAGTATCTGAGCAGATATAGTAACGATTATGAAGACCATGCGAAGGATAAGAAGCTGGCAGTAATAGATCATATTCCGAATTTAAATAAGCTGGAGCCATGGTATGACTTTGCGGAGAAGGTACGCGAGGGAGAACCGGCATGGGTTACGATGGTGGAGTATACCATTGAAGGGGATTCCATATTTTATTATCTGCATTATGACGGCACGGAGTTTCTTTATGTAAAGGATACGACGAGAGACAAGTTTGGCAGCCATGTGTATTTGAAGGAGAAATTTACGAAGTTGTCCGAGTTCACGGAAACTGCGAAAGATGGCGGAACTATATACAGTGCGGTGTTAAGTAATATGGAATTGACCTCTACGGAGCATGTAGAGCAGATGTTCCGGGAAGTGTACGCGGAAATGGAAGCCGGGAAGTATAATCCGGAGACCGCAGAATATCAGCGCTTCCCGTATACAATCATACAGACCCGGAGAGAAGATGAAACGTCGGGAGAAAAGTAAATTCCCGGACAGACACTGTGTATATAAAAGGAGAACAACATGGAAAATATCATCGATTTATTGGAAGCACTGACCATCTTTTGTTTCGGCTTGTCCTGGCCGATTTCCATACGGAAGTCCTGGGTGTCCCGGACGGCGAAGGGGAAGAGTGTGATGTTTGAAATTATATTGCTTGTGGGCTACGGTATCGGTATTGCGAGAAAAATCATCCAGCTGACCTGTACGGGTGCAAGCGGATTTTTGTTCGGATTAAGCTTTGCGTTTTATATTATCAATTCCATTGCGATTTCCATTGATATCGCGCTGTATTTCAGAAATAAGAAGCTGGATATGGCAGCGGAGCAGGCAGAAAAGACCGGAACGGTAGCCTAGAAGGCAGGAAGAGCCGGCATCGGCACGAGGATGCACCGGGAAAGCAATGGTGCGGAGGTGTAAAAAGAGAGAACAGTAGGAGAGGGGGGACCCGGATGTACATCGTTATATGCGAGGATGAACGCAATTTTGCGGAAGAATTACAGCAGGAGTTGCAGGCTTTTCTGCAGCAGAAAGATGTGGAGTGCCGTATTTGTTATTGTGAAAGCGGAGCGGCCTTTCGGCGGGAGATGGAGCAGGGCGAGGCAGTAGACCTATTATTTATGGATTTGCATCTGGGAGATGCGGACGGTGTGGAACTGGTGAAGGAACAGGCGAAAAGCAGTGTAAAGATTCCTACGGTGTTTTTATCCAGTATGGAAGAGAGAATCGCCGAAGGTTACGATGTGAATGCGTTTCACTTCCTCTTTAAGCGGAATTATAAGGAAAAATTGCCGGCGCTGTTGGAGCGTTTTTTAAATGAGATTTATGTGAGGAAGGCTGTTGTGATTCAGGATCGTGATACGGTGGTGCGGCTGAATTTCGCAGAGATTTACTATGTGGAGTCGGACAACCGGAATACGGCCATTCATACGGCGATTTCCTCCTATCAGGAGAAAAGCTCCATCCAGAATTTTGCGAAGCAACTGCCGGAGGAATTGTTTATCGAGGCGTATCATTCGTTGTATATTAATATCGACCATATCCGCAAGGTAAATCCGGATACGGTGGTGTTAGATAACGATAAGGAGCTGCCGGTGAGCCGGAGAAAGCGGAAAGCGTTGATGACTGCGGTAATGAGGAGGATACGAAGCCGATGAAAAGAAAAAGACAGTTTTATTTCTTCCTTGCGCTGCTGTTTCCCGTGATGTTGTTTTTAAACGGGGTACTGTTTTATTCCATGAAATGCACCGGAGAATATATGCAGTCGGAGAATGTGTGGGGAGTAAAACAGTCCATCCGGGTGGGCGATTACGCCAGACAAAAGCAGATTATAAATAATTTGCCGGAGGATGTGAATGATGCGGTGACGGCGGTGGAGGAAATCATTACTTACCTGGAACTGAGCGATGCGAAGGTAAATGATGTGTATGCGAAATATATGGAGGCCTTACTGGGGCGTCCGTGGCTTCCGGTGCCGACGGACCCGGAGGACAATGAGCTGATTCCCGAGGCTATGGTTACCATGGGCATCTCTTCCGCAGACATGGAGAATTACAAGAAGGTAAAGGAGTGCGTGGAAAATGTGGCCCGGTACGGGGAGTACGCCGCCGGAGTGGCGGAAAACGCGGGAGTAATCGCGGATTCTTTGTATTCCATTTACGATGATGCGTGGTTGCTAAAAAATCTGGCCCGGTGTCAAAAGGATTACTACGGACTGGAGTTTTTACAGCTTACACCGGAGCTTGATAGCGCCTATGAGCTGGTCATTAACTATCATGTAACAGATGTGTTTGCGTTTTTGTTTGTACTGGCGGTCACCTTTTTGTTCTGCCGGTATATCCGGAACGATTCCTTTGGGGAAATTCAGAATGTAAGGCGGACCACCGTGGCAATGCTGGCAGTAATGGTGCTGGGGCTCATCGGATTTTACGGTGTGAATTTTGTCATTGCCCATAGGGTATACGGCTTGCCTTCCCTGGGAACACCGTTACAATCTCTGGAGAGCTTTTATGTGTGTCCGTATCAAATTACGGTGGGAGGTTTTACAATGGTGTACATCGGGATTAAGGTGCTCGCTCAGTTGTTGGTGCTGGGCATCTGTATTCTGGCTTATACTGCGCGGAAGCGGCTGCTTGCCTGTGGGGTTACGCTGGCATTTTTCGTCTTTGAGTTTGTCCGGCATTTTGATGTGCCGGAGCAGAATGCGGCGGGGGTATTCGGAGAAATTAATCTTTTTTCGGGATTTACGCCGGAGCGGTTCTACAACCGTTATCTGAACCTGAACGTGGCAGGGCTGATGTTGCCGAGACTGCAGACCTTTTTGACGGTGCTTTTGGTGGCGTTTGTGGCGGCAGCGGTGTTGGTGTACCGTCGTTTCGGCAGGTGGCACAAAACCTCCCGGCAGGAGGCCATGAACGTATACTTCGGGGAAATCGACAGGCGGTATCAAGAAACGAGAATGCTGTGGCACGACTTTAACAACCATCTGCTGGCAATAAAGGCACTGTACGAAAACGGTCACGAGGCCCAGGCGGTAAAGTATATTGATGAACTGTCGGAGCAAAGCTATGCAAGGCTGCTTCCGGCAAAGAGCGGTTCCGATACGCTGGATTTGCTACTGTTTAAAAAGCACCAACAGGCAGGTGAAATGGGTGTGACGGTCCGCTTTAAACTGGGCTGCAGCCTGGCGGGGCTTGCCATTACGGACTATGATATGTGCAGTCTGTTCGGAAACATTCTGGACAACGCCATTGAGGCGGTACGCAAGGTGAAGGCAGCGGACGCAGAGGTGGTGCTGCGGGTAGAACAGCAGAACAGTATGCTGTATATCTGTTGTGAAAACCCGTATGAGGGTGAACTGATGAAGCAGGACGGGGAGTTAAAAACAACAAAAAAAGACGCGGCAAAGCACGGCATCGGCTTGTCGTCGGTGAAGCATATTTGCAAGAAATACAACGGTAGTTTGGAGGTAGAAACCAAGGACAACATCTTCCGTTTGTCCGTTCTTCTCAATGTGTGACCACTTGTGCACGGATAACAACCACTTCTGCGGAGGTGGTTGTTTTTTGTTTTTTCGGAAGGTATGATAGAATCAGGAAAACGGGATAGGCAGAAACCGAAGGGGAGCAATATCCGGTGGGAGTGGAAAGTGTTTTTGGTGATACGAAAGAAGGGAGCGAGAGGTTTATGAAAAAACTCTGTTTGATTTTAATCGCGGTGTGTCTGTTAGTGACGACTGGTTTGACCGGCTGTGGCGGCAAGGGCGGTGAACAAGGGAAGCCGGCAGGAGATATACCGGCGCTAGTATCGGAAGATTTGAAGCCGGGCAACGATACCGTCTTTGCAACGGAGAAGGGGTACTATTATTACAGTTATGCAGAGAATGGATTCCGTTATACGGACCGTGCTACAGGAAAGGATATGTATCTTTGTAATAAGCCGGAATGCCGACACGACGGCAATGAGTTTTGTGTGGCAACCAATGACAAATATAATATTGAACGTGTAGGGATGTACAGCGGACAGATTTTTGCTACCGCTATAGAAGTAACGGATACGCAGTATCGGTATCATCTGCTTTCCCTTGCCTTGGACGGGTCGGTGTTAAACGAACATGTAACCTATCTGACGTTGGAAAAGATGGGCGTGATACCGGCCACCCATATCGATGGAGGGCAGTTGTATATTCACCGGAATGTGGCCATGATTCCTTTGTGGCTGGTAGGGGATGACGGAACGGAGACCACCCAGTATTTCGGAACCGCGATCATCAATCTGGAAACAAGGGAAGTAACCTATCTGGACGAGGAGCCGTTTTCTACGGAAAATGAAAAGGTAACCGATATTACCGCCCATGGAGACTACTTTTACTATTGCAGAAAAGAAGGAAAGAAGACGGTATTGCACCGGTACAACATAAAGGACGGTACGGACGAGACCCATAAGCTGTTGGTGGGCTTTAACGGAATGTATGTGGTACAGGATGAAAACACGATTGTATATACAAGGTCTGACAATAGTGTGTTGTGTGTATATCACCGGGAAACGGGAGAAAGTGAGGAAAAGGTAAAACTAAAGAAACCGGAAACCGTTTACTACATGGATGGAACCTCGGAGGAAAAGGAGACGGTATACAAGGCATTTGAGTTAAAAACGGATGGAGAGTATATCTATGTAACGAAGCAAAGTAGTCAGAGAATCAAGCATGATGAGAGTTTTAACGTGCTGGAAACTTGGGAAGAGGCTTATGTGCATGTGTTTGACAGGGAACTGAAATCGGTTGCAATCTTAGATATGGCAGAGGTCATGGCTTTTGCAAAGGAAGTGAGGACAGAGAACCCGGAGGAGTTCTATCCATATTACAACCGGATGTTGTATTTTACAGAGGATACGGTCTATTGTGTATTACCGAATGTGAATACTTATAAGGAGGATTATGTGTACCGGTGTACGAGAGAGGAGTTTTTAACCGGAACGCCGCAGTTTATGTATACGTTCACGATGGCATAATTAATTGGCGGAAAGAAAACGTTGGGAGTAGACGGCTTGTGTGAAAGATATAGGAGGAACGAGGAGGTATACGGATGAGGAAGATAATCGTACTGGGATTGACAGTGTTGGGACTCATGGTCCTTGCAGGCTGTAACAAGCAGCCGGCCTTCGGTCAACCGGGAGTACAACCGGGAGAAGCAGGAAAGGTGGAAAGGAACTTTGTTCACGAGGACTTTTTCCTGGGAGGCGGAAGTGAGGTACTGCGGACGGAGAAGGGCTATTATTACCTGAAAGGTACCGATATCCGTTACAAGGATTTTGCTACGGGGAATGACATGTACCTTTGCAACAAGCCGGAGTGCCGTCACGACGGAAATGAGTTTTGTGTTGCCACCAACGATACATATGTTATCCATGAGATGCGACTATACAACGGAAAGTTGTTTGCGGTAGCGACGGAGATGACGGAAACCCAGTGTATGTTTAAGTTGTTGGTAATTGAGCCGGACGGCTCGGCCATGGATGAACTGGTCACCTATATGACCATGGAGCTTGCCGGACAGGTTCCTACGAGGCTGGGAGAGTTTCAGATTCATCGCAACCGGGTGATGCTTCCTTTTGCGGCGATTGATGTACAAAATTTTTCCGATACGGATGCCTACGGCACGGCACTCTATAATCTGGATACGAAGGAACTGACTTATCTGGACGAGGAACCGTTTTGCAAAGAAAACAGTACGGCATTTTCCATACAGGGATACAAAGACTGGATTTTTTATTGCAAAAGCGAAGAGGGAAAAACGAAACTGCACCGGTATAGCCTGACAAGCGGTACAGATGAGGCATATACATTACTTCCTTCCTTTGCGGGGATATACGGGATTAAGGATGAGAACACGATCGTGTATATCAAGTGCGACGGCAACGGAAAAACCGGAAATGAGTTTTGTGTGTATCACGTGGATACCGGAGAAAACGAGATTGCGGAGAACTTGAAAAAGACGGAAAGGCTGATACTTGACGACGGTACGGTGCGGGAAGATGAGGTAATGTACGGAGCAATCCAAATGACAATGGACGAATCCTATATCTATGTGTTTGAACGAGAAGCCCAGCGGCCGGGCTGGAACGACCCGGTGACCGGTGCGTATGAGTCGCTTTATGAAAGTTATATTCACATCTATGACCATGATTTGAAAAAACTTACGGAAATCAACTTCGGAGATGCGGTGACGGACATATTGCCGGAACTGGATGAGTATTACGTGTCCGATGAAGAAACGTATACCTATCTCTACAAGCAGCCCGCGTTGTGTTTTTTAAACGGTGAGGCATACTGCTTTGTAAGCGGAAATACAAAAGAGGAAATCGTGTATTTTGTGTATCGTTGTAAGCAAAGGGATTTGCTTGCGGGGGAGCCGGTATTAGAGCTTGTGTACAGCACAAGTGTACCGATTAGTAATTAAAATGCGGAGTGAGGAAAGGGAGGATACCGAGGATGAGAAAAGGATTAGCTACAATCATGACAATATTATGTCTTGCGGCTTTTACGGCATGTTCCAGCGGAAAGGACAAGCCGGGCGAACAGCCGGGGGCGACCACAAACGGGGTCACGTCGGGAAAGACAGAGTACCGGTTTGTTTCCGAGGATTTTGAACAGGGAAACCGTCCGGGTACTGTGGGAAATGCCATGATGCGGACAGATAAGGGCTTTTATCATTATAGCGACACCTTGGGCGGGTTTCGGTATTATGATGCGGCCACGGGGAAGGAGATGTTTCTTTGTAACAAGCCGGAGTGCCGCCATGACGGAAATGAGTTTTGCGTCGCCACCAATGAGAAGTATACTGTGTTGGATTACTGCTTGTACGGAGAACGCCTCATGGTGTTTGCGGCGGAGGTGACGGAGACACAGGTGCTTTATAAGGTGCTGGCTTTGGCATTGGACGGGTCCTTTATGGATGAGGTGGCAACTATACTGGAATTGGAACGGTCTCCTGATATGAGTATATACACAAGCCGGATGTATCTTCACAGAAACAAGGCATTGCTTACCTTTACAACGGGAGCATCCTACGAGCAGGAAGATACTATGCACAACGGGACGGCATTGCTTGACTTGAATACGAAGAATGTTACCTTTATGGATGAAGAGCCTCTGGCAAAAGAAAATGCGGAGACTACCGATATCACTGCCTACGGTGACTATTTCTATTATTGCAAAAAAGAAGGAAAGAAAACCGTTCTGCACCGGTATCACATTGAGAACGGAACCGATGAGAGCTGTAAGCTTTTGACAAATTTTACCGGAGACTATGCAGTATTGGAAGAAGATTACATTGTTTATTTGCGTAGCAGCCAAAAGGCACTATGTACGTATCGCTTTTCTACCGGGGAAAACGAAGAGAAGGTAATGTTATATGAGAAGGTACCGAAGTATGATTTTTACGGAAATCTGATTCATGAGACGGAAGAAGGAGTACCGGCGCAGGGACTGGTAACAGACGGGACCTATTTGTATGTACCGCAGGCAACGATTCATTTCGATGTTCCGTATTCAGACGGAAGAGTAGAAGAATGGACCGAGAGCGAGTCCGCTTACATCCGGGTGTATAACAAGGAGTTGGAAGAGGTTACGGTGCTGAATTTAGCGGAGCAGCTTCCTTTGGAGAACGGGGAGTATGATTGCAGTGCGGAGGAGAGCATTAGTCTCAGAACTACCCACAATCTGGGATTCCGCTATATGGAAGAGGATATTTACTGGTGCTCGGTTTCGGTGATAACTCATTCGGTGATAAATCAGAATGTGATAGATCAGACTGTGGAGAATCATGTATATCACTGTAGGCGCAGTGATTTTATTGCCGGAGAACCGAAGTTTACCTTTGTGTATCAGTATAAAGAGAACTAGAAAGAAGCTGAGGAGGGATACCGATGAAAAAGGTTTTCGTTACAGTAGTGACCATAGTGTGTCTTTCCGGTCTAATGGCATGTTCCGGCGGAAAGGATAAGTTGGGCACGGGACAGAATCCGGACGGGACACAAGTAGTTGGGAATGGTTTGTTGTCGGAGGATTACAGACAAGGAAATGCTTCGGCGGAGCTAGATGGGTATCTTATGCGGACGGAGCAGGGCTATTATTACTACAGTAAGAGTAGGAAGGGCTTCCGTTACTATGACATTACTATGGGGAAAGATATGTTCTTATGTAATAAACCGGAATGTAAACATGATGGAAATGCCTTCTGCGTGGCAACAAATGAGAACTATACGGTGCTGAATTATTGCTTGGATAGCAACCGGATATATGTGTATGCCATGGACGAAACAGATACCCAGTATCGTTTGAAGGTACTTTCCCTGGCGTTGGACGGTTCGGAGCTGAACGAAGTTGCTACGGTTCTGACCTTGGAAAAAACAGGACGAAAATTGGTGTTTGACGGAGAAAACTTTTGTATTCACCGGAACAATGTAATGATTGCATTGGATATAAAGGGTGAAAACGAATATAAAGACAAAGGACTTTGTGGGACAGCGATTCTTAATCTGAATACGGGAAATGTGATGTATATGGATGAGGAAGCGATAGCAACGGATAATCCGGAGACAAAGGAGGTACATGCCTACGGGGATTACTTCTATTATTATCAAAGGGTCAAAAAGAAGAATGTGTTGCATCGGTACAATATAGTGACCGGTATGGATGAAACCCATAAGTTTCAACCGGGTTTTTCGGGATTGTATGCGGTATTGGGAGAGAATACGATAGCATACCTCAAAACCAACCTCAGTGCAATTTGTTTTTACTATTATGACACGGGAGAAACCATAGAATGTACGGATTTTACCGGAGAGACTTTTTTTCTTGATGATAACGGAGAACTTCAGCCGAAAGAAATTAATTATATCCCGGAACGAATAAACGGCGACGGCACTTACGCATATGCGGTTGATTTCAGTGAGATACATACGGAGACAGGTAAAAACGGAGAAGAAAAGGAATGGCGGGAGAGTTACGTATTTGCCTATGGGGAAGACGGAAAGAAGATTGCGGCAGTAAACATGGCGAAAGGAATAGACGAAGCGGTGCCGGAAGGAGTGGAGTTGTTTTATTGGGCCTATTGGATGGGCATGCGCTTCTTAGGGGAGGAAATTTATGTGGAACTTCCGGAGAAAGAGAATCGGGAACGATATCATGTATTTAAGTGTAAGCGCAGCGACTTTCTTGCCGGAAATCCGAAGTTTGAACATGTATTTGTGATGGAGTAGAGCTGAGATAAAAGGTTACAAAGAGGGAGGGCATTATGTTAGAATTAATCAATGTGACGAAAAAGTACGGCAACAAGACGGCATTAAACGACCTGAGTGTGAAGTTTGAGACCGGAGTGTACGGACTTCTGGGAGCCAACGGTGCGGGAAAGTCCACCATGTTAAATCTGATTACGGACAACATTCCCCGGACGTCCGGAGAGATTTTGTATAACGGAAAGGATATTTTGTCTCTGGGCAGGGGCTATCGCAAGAGAGTAGGCTATACGCCACAGCTGCAGGGTATGTACGAGGATTTTACGGCAAGAGACTTCTTGCATTACATAGGGGCCTTAAAGGGAATGAAGCGGGGAGTTTGTAAGAAGCAGACGGAGCAGTTCTTGGATATTGTTTGTCTGGCGGGGGATGCCCATCATAAGCTGGGTTCCTTTTCCGGCGGTATGCGGCAGCGTGTACTTTTGGCGGCGGCTATGCTGGACGAGCCGGAAATCTTGATTCTGGACGAGCCGACAGCGGGCCTTGATCCGACCCAGCGTATTCGTCTGAGGGATTATATCGCATCCGTGGCGAAGGAGCGGACGGTGCTTTTGGCGACTCATGTCATCGGGGATATTGAGACCATTGCGAAAAAGGTGCTGCTGCTTCATCACGGAACCCTTTGCCGGTTTGCTCCGATTCCGGAGCTTTTGTCGGAGGCGGAACAGCTCATGACAGAGAAAGGACAATTGCCGGCGCATGCGCTGACCTTGGAGGATGTGTATTTGTTCCATGCCGACGAACAACTGACGGAAAACTAGGGGGTGACGGGGATGTTAGAGTTAAAGCGGATTTTGTGGAACGGGAGAACCATGCTGCTGTTCGGAATTCTCCTTCTGCTTCACGGCATTTTCTTTGTGTTCCAATGCAACGAAGAGAAGTCCATTACGCCTGTAGGGGAGGAACTGACGGCGTATCTGGACGGGTATGACGATTATATGGCATCGGTACAGGACAATGTAACCATGATGAAGGAGAATCCGTTGTTTTCTACGGACGATTCCTTTGTTTACCGGAATCTCATAAAGACCGGTGAAGATTATGCCAAGATTTCGGATATTACGCCGGTGGAAGGCGAAAACCGGGGTGTCATGGCGGTGCTTCAGTTTACGCTGTCTACCTTTATCCTGCTTTTGGTGGGTGTGTATATTGTGCTGTGCTTTCTGGCGGAGAGGCAGAAGGGGCTGTATCTTCTGGTGCGTTGTACAGAGCGGGGCCGGACGGCGCTTTCTTTGCAGAGAATCGGGATTTTGTGTCTCGGGGTGTTCGGTGCGGCGGTGATCTTGTACGGCACGATTTTTGTCATAAGTTCGGTGATTTTTCCGGGCTGTGACATGGGACGGCCGGTGCAGTCTATCCCGGAGCTTGGGAGTATTATCGGACACTATTCCATCGGGGAATATTTCTTTTTATATGTGCTGCGTAAGGCGGTGGGGTGTCTCTTTGCCTGTTTGTTACTGTATTTTTGTATGTCGCTGTTTCGTTCCAGCTTCTGCATCGTGGCGTTTTTCCTTTTGATGCTGGGTGAATATGCGCTGTACGCCTTTATCATTCCTACGGGCAGATGGAGCGTGTTTAAGTATATCAATTTGTATACCTATACCTTTTGCGGAACGGATTATGCCCACTATTACAACCTGAATGTGTTCGGCAAGCCATTGAATATAGTGGGAACTTCGGATTGGTTTGTTCTCATCGGTACGGTAGTGATGGTGCTTGTATGTCTGTTACAGTATGCGAGACAGTATCCGCGGAGTGAGTATCGTACGCTGAAGGTGATTGAGAAGCTGCGGGTATTTGTGAGCCGGCATAAACCGTCCTGTTCTCTTATGACCTGGGAGTTTAAGAAGGTCATGTTCTCTCAGAAGGGCTTGTTTATTATGGCGATTTTGATTTATCTGGCCTATTCCGCATCCGTGGAGTCCAATTATATGGATTTCCGCAGTAAATATGTGACCCACTGGTATGAGGATTTTGCGGGGGAGATTACGGAGGAAAGTGTGCAGCGGATGTACGATACCAGAACGGAGATGGAGGAGGATATTGCCCGCTGGCAGGCGTCCTTGATTAAGCAGGAGCAATATCGGATGGAGAATCTGATAAAGGGAGCCGATACCGGCATGATTGATCGTTTTATTCAACAGTTGAAGGATGCAATACTGGAAAACGAGCGTCAAATCACCGGGCTTAATGTGGTATTAAAGCAGGCAGAGGATGGGTTGGCGTATTCTTTGAAAACTGGGAATACGGTGATGCTGATTGATTCCGGGTCCTATGAGCTTTTGTTTCATAACGATAAGCAGACCATTTCCCGGAATTACTTGTATACTTTACTTACGGTGGTTCTGGTAATGTCCGGTGTCATGGCCTGTGAAAAAGCGGCTCATATGGAGATGATGCTGCACTCGCTGTACCGGGGAAGAGCACAGACTATGGTTCGCAAGATTTTGATTATGCTGGGTGTTTGTAGCGTAACAACCCTTTCGATTCATCTGGTGCAGTATTTCCAAATCGGAGAGGTGTTGGCTTTTACAGATAAGGATGCCTTGGTGCAGAGCATTCCATGTGTGCGGAACTTCCCGTTTGCCATTACCATCGGACAGTACCTGTATTTTATTTACGGCGTCCGGGTAGTGATGTCGGTGCTTATGGGCAGCGCGGTTATGTGCATCAGCAGTAAGTTCAGCCGGATTACGACTTTGGCCTTTGGTGTGTTCTTGTTGATTGTGCCGATGGGACTGGTGGCGTTGAGATTTTAAGAAAGGAGGCTTCCGCTTTGGCTTTTTTATTCAATGTTTTAGGTGAAAAGGTGCAATAAAGGTTGAATTACATTAGGGAGTATGATATAATTTTTTATAAATAAAAAGATGTTGTAAGGAGGACAAATGATGGATGAGGAGTTAATGATTAAAAAAAAGCCTGAAATAAGTGGAGCTAATTTAGCAAGAGCCAGACAACTGGCAGACTATACAAGAAAATGGATGTTGGCGTTGTTGTGGTTGGCGATCCCCAATGCAATAGCAAATGTACTTACTAACAATATATATTTGTTAAGGAGTGATTTACTTTATATTATCGGAAGTGTGATTAGGTATATTTGCATGATATTGGAGATTTGCTTTTTTATTAAGCTTCGTAGGGAGGAGGAAGAGTATTTCCAATGTGTAAAATTAGCAATTGGTGTGCTAATTGCATATAGTGTTGCAGGTGTACTGTATAGATCAGAAAGTTTGACTGTGAAATTCATTGCGTTATTTGCCGAATGTATATCGGTGGTGTTATTTTGTATTCGAACTTATCATGAGTGTAATGCGCATGCAATGGTAATATATCGAGTTGATCGTGATATCACAAAAAAATGGTTGTGCCTTTGGAAGTGGATTGTTATCGGAAATGCAGGTGTTTTGGTAGGGTCTCTTTTATTGGTATATCAAAGAGTAGACAGGGTATTACTTAGTGTGAGGATAGGGTTGGTTTTAAGCCCGGTAATGTTACTCGTGTCCGCAATTGCTGCTGTTTTACGAATGGTATATCTGGAAAAAACGGCAAATGCAATGAAAGATTATGTAAAATATTATACTTCATAAGAATGTGGATGCGAAAACGAGTCGGTTTGTTTTCGCATCATTTTTTTGTAAAAAAGATGGCGTGAATGTGTCGGTGGTTGCGGGATTGTGACAGGAGAGCGGACAAAAGAAGAAACCGTTTGACTACCGGCTCGAAAAATGATATAATATGCATGTTTTTTGAAGAAAGATAAAGCCTATAGATTTAGGAGGGGAAACTATGGAGTATTCACGTTGCGGAAAGAATTGTGATGACTGTCTGGAAAGAGAAGAAGTAGGATGTCCGGGATGTATGAAAGGCCCGGGAAAAGAGAAGGGCGCTTTGTGTGAAATCGCACAGTGTTGCGAAGACAGAGGAGAGGCAGAATGTGCACTCTGCAGACGTAACGATACTTGTTCCATATTGGCGGAACGGGAGCGGATGATGCAGAAGTGGAATGCGAATAAGAAAAGCGAGGCAGTGGGAATGCCGTATGCGGCAAGTGCAACCGGAATGAACGGTGCGGCATACACAGAGAGTAAAACAGGAAAATCGAGGGACGGACGAGATGCTGCATTTATAAGAAGTTCGCTTTTGGCTATTTTCTGGTTATTTATAGCCAGCGGAATCGGTAATGTATTATCTGAGTTCAGCTTTGTGCCGGGGTTGGCAATAATCAGTAGTTTGGTGGCGTTAGGTGCTTCAATTGCCAGAGCGGTTATATTGATCCGTTTGGGCAGAGAGGAAGATGCCTATAAGGTTTCCGGAATTTGTACCATTGTTGCTTTTCCGTTAGCTTTCCTGGGTGGTATTTTATCCGCTGTGGGTCTCATATCATTATCTTCTTTAAAGGCAATGGTAATTTTGGCTTTAGTATGCATAATCGCATCGGTTGTATTGGAAATTATTGCTGTTTATAAGTTCTTGATGGCAAATGCATGGATTGTGGACCGGAGAGATATTGCACTTTCGGAACGTTGGAAGTCAATGGCTAAGTGGTTCCTGTTACTGCTTGGTATCGCTGTTGTTTTGATTTTGATATTGATGGCGGTACCGATGTTAGGAGTGTTGTTGGTATTTGCTTATCTTCTGGGTGTATTGGCATTCGGTATTTGCGAATATGTATTCTTATATCAGACTGCGAATAGATTTCGCGAGTAAGGATTGTTTTGAGGGAGACGTTTTATGTACATAACCAATGTTTTGGATTTGATCGGAAATACGCCGTTGGTAAGCTTAGAGGCAACCACAGGGTTGCAAATTTACGCGAAGGCAGAGTTCTTTAATCCGGGCGGCAGCATCAAGGATCGTATTGCCCTGAATATGTTAGAGGAAGCGGAAAAAAGCGGTGCCCTTCGTCCGGGAATGACCATTATCGAGCCGACCTCCGGCAATACCGGTATCGGTTTGGCACTATGCGGTGTACGCAAAGGCTATAAGGTGATTATCGTAATGCCGGAGAATATGAGTGACGAGCGAAAGAAGATTATCCGGGCCTTAGGAGCGGAACTGGTACTTACTCCGCCGGAGCTCAGCATCGACGGTTCCGTGCAGGAGGCTCTTCGTTTGGCGTCTTCTTCCGATGAGTATTTTGTGCCGCAGCAGTTTGAGAACCTTGCGAATCCGCAGGCCCACTATAAGACCACGGCAAGAGAGATTGTGGAACAGTTGGGAAAGAAAATCGATATTTTTGTATCCGGTATCGGCAGCGGCGGAACCTTACAAGGCATCGCAAGCTATCTTTTGGAACAGAATCCGGATTGTAAAATCGTAGCGGTGGAGCCGAAGAATGTGTCCGCACTTCTTGGTCACGAGCCGGGCCTTCACCAGATTCAGGGTATCGGTGACGGTTTTGTACCGGCAGTGTTGGATACAAAGATTATTACCGATATTGTGGAAGTGTCCGATGACGATGCAATTAACACTGCCAGAGAGCTGGCAAAGGTACAGGGCCTTTTGGTAGGTACCTCCTCCGGTGCAAATGTCTGGGCGGCAAAGAAGATGGCGGAAAAGTACGGTAAGGATAAGGTCATTGCGACGATTCTGGCAGACAGAGCGGAGCGGTACTTCAGTACGTCGTTGATTTAAGGAGAAGAATAGGAAACGGAGCAAAGGTGGCGATTGGTTCAATTGCCACCTTTAAAAAGATAAGGCAGAGGATGAGAGGATGAAAAAGATTCAGGTTCAGTTAAATCCGTATTTGGAATACATCAATAGTATTTTACTGACCGGAAAGTATAATGAGATTACAACGCCGGTTGTGGGATACGGATTGATGAATGAGGAGGAAAATGAATATACTACGGCAATCAGGTCCTATCTTGAGCCGTACAAAGAACATCCGGTTTACACATTTATCGAGGAGATGATTCCGCAAGGTTTTACCTTTGCAAGACCGGTGGAACTTGCATTAAGTATGGGAGAGGGGAAGGATTTTTCCATGCAGTACAGGGTGTCGGAGTTTTGCGTGGAATGCTGTGGCGGGATACCAAAGGTAGAAGAGTTGTTAAGATTACTGAAGGAATTTGACAGGGAAGCAGATTATTATACCTTTTATAATAGAGAAAAAAGCTTTTATGACAGTTATCTGGAAAAGGCACGTTTGGTGGCGGAGGCGTATCCTTATGTGGCTCTGTTGGAGAAGGAATTCGGAAAAGAGCAGAATTCGTATCGGCTTATCCTATCTTCTTTGATGAAAGGAAACTTCGGAATCGTATTTGAGGATGAGGAAGCATTGGAACGTTTGAAACCGTGCAAGTTACCGGGCTTTCAATCCGGTTACGGAGATTGGAAGGAATGTGTAAACGAGCACCTTGTTCGGGCAATGGTGATACATTTGCTGAGGCGTTGTGATTTACATAAGGAAGCGGAGGAGCAGCTTTCTTGCGATTTGGGACTTGGGTATAAATACATTCCGATGTTATTGGAAAGCTACGAATATTATGATAGGAACCGGAAGAGTTATCTTGATTTTGAGAGCTATTATCCGGAAGTGCTTAAAGTGTTTGCAAAGGATTTTGAAACAGTAGTATAATGAAATTGTTTCCGAACATAAGAAGGATATGATACGATTGTAATTTACACAGAAGAGAGGTTATATACAGATGGAGAAGGTTGCCGACTTAGAGGTATATGTACAGCGAATGCAAAAGTCCTTTATGGACAAGATGTTTTTTATTGATAAGATTTTCGAACCCATTGACACGATACTGGACTTCGGATGTGCCAACGGTGTGCTGATTCGGGCGATGCAGTATTTGTTTCCAGAATATGAGTATATCGGTTATGACATCAGCGAAGACATGATCGAGAGAGCCAAGGAACTGTTGCCGGACTGCAAGTTTTACAAAGAGTGGAATGCGATTGCCATGGACCCGAAGGAGACCTTAATCAATATTTCCAGTACCTTGCATGAGGTATACTCCTACGGCACCGAGGCGTCGGTAGCGGAGTTCTGGGACAGAGTCTTCGGCTCCGGATTTAAGTACATCGCCATTCGTGACATGATGGTGTCCGAGACCGCCACAGGAAAGGCAGACCCTTCCGATGTGGAAAAGGCGAGAAAACTCTTTCCGGAGAAGTTGGCGGAATACGAAAGCATCTGGGGAAGCATCGAGGAACGCTTCAACCTCATTCACTACCTGTTAAAATACAGTTACACGGAAAACTGGGACCGGGAGGTAAACGAAAACTACCTTCCGCTCAAAGTGGAAGCGCTGCTCCGTATGATACCGGAAGAATACGAAATCGTGTACAGCGAGCATTATGTGCTGCCTTACGTTAAACAACAAATCAAACGTGACAGTGGAATTGACTTGAAGGATGCTACACACTTTAAAATTTTACTGAAAAGAAAAGACGAAAGAACCTTTTAGGGAGTTTTCATGTTTTTCCTACATTATCTATAGAAGCAACAGGGCTGTCGCAGGAATGCGGCGGCTCTTTCTTTTTTGCAGAATACCTCTTGACATATAATACTATGTGTGATATAGTATTGTGCATAAGGAGGTATGCTATGGATATTCAATTGAAACGTGGATTGCTAGATGTCTGTGTGCTGGCAGCCATTAAGGATGAAGATTCTTACGGCTATCAGATTATCAAGGATATGAAGCCCTATGTAGAAATTTCCGAATCCACCTTATACCCGATACTTAGGCGATTGGAAGGTGCGGAGCTTTTAACGGTTCGGAATGCTGAACATAACGGCAGACTGCGGAAGTATTATCACATTACACCCTTGGGACTTGCCCGGATTGAGGAGTTTAAAGAGGAGTGGAAGGAATTGCTTTCGATTTATGAGTTTGTAACGAAGGAGGGAGTAAGAAATGAAGAAGAATGAGTTCCTTTTGGAATTGAAGGAGCGGCTGGTAGGTTTGTCTGAAGCGGATGTGAAGCAGTCGTTGGATTATTATACAGAGATGATTGATGACCGCATGGAGGACGGACTTTCCGAGGATGAGGCGGTAAAGGAAGTCGGGACACCGGCTGCGATTGCGGAAGAGATATTAAAGGAAATGCCGCTTTCAAAGTTGGTAAAAGCCCGTGTAAAGCCGAGTAGGAAGATGGCTGCATGGGAGATTGTGTTGCTGGTGCTTGGTTCACCCCTTTGGCTGGCTTTGCTGCTTGCGTTGTTTGCGGCGGTGTTGTCCTTTTATATCGCTCTTTGGTCTGTTGTTATCAGCCTTTGGGCGATAGAGGTGGCTTTTGGGGGAGCAGTGCTTGTAGGAGTTATTGCCTTACCGATTAGTCTGATACAAGGAAATGTTTGGGCCGGTATTGCTTTGTTGGGCGTCGGTGTCTTTGCGGCAGGCCTTTGTATATTCGGGTTTTACGGCTGCATACAGGCAACCAAGGGCGCATGTCTTCTCGGAAAACGGTTGTTTCGTTTTATGAAGACCCGCTTTATCAGAAAGGAGGCGGTACGATGAAGCAATTATCGAAAAAAACTGTGCGTATTGCACTTTGGTTATGTCTGACCGGATTGCTGATTTTACTTGTAAGCTTCATTGCGGTAGGCATTGATGTGAAGAAATTAGATACGGTAGCTTATGAAACAAATACATACGAGATAAATGATGATTTCTCAAATATTACAATCAAGACCCAAACGGCGGACCTTCGTTTTGTGCCGTGGGAAGAAGAACATTGTAAGGTCGTATGTTACGAAGAAGAAAAGGTGAAGCATACTGTTACCGTGCAGAAGAATACTCTTATGATTGATGTAACGGATACCCGTAGGTGGTATGATCACATAGGAATGTCCTTTGAGGATGCGGAACTGACCGTATATCTTCCGAGGAAACAATACGAAGCCTTGGAAGTAAAGAGCGATACCGGCGATGTGGAGTTGCCGGAGGACTTTGCGTTTAAGGCAGGAAAAGTGAAAACCGATACGGGAGAGATTACATGGAAGGCGTCGGTTACCGACAGGCTTGTGATAGAAACCGACACCGGAGAGGTAAAAGTGGATACGGACACGTTTGAACAACTGGAAATAAAAACATCTACCGGAGACGTGTCTGTGGACTCTGTGGCCGTTGCATATCTGATTTCCGTGGAAACCGGTACGGGAGAAATCCGATTAAATAATATAAAATGCAGAATCTTCAGCGCGAAAAGTGATACGGGAGAAATTCGGATAAAAGATACGGTTGCCGGTTTAAACGGGACGATTCTCAGCCAAACCGGTGAAGTTACCCTTGAAAATTCCGATGCGGCGGAGTCTCTCTATATAAAAACCAACACGGGAGACGTAACAGGAACTCTGTTATCGGGAAAGCAGTTTCAAACCGAAACCGATACCGGCAATGTTGACGTACCGGCAACAAACGGCTATCCATGTGTAATTATAACAGACACCGGTGATATAAATATAGAAGTAGTCGGGAAATAGCAGATAATGAATAGATAAATATTAGGGAGTTTTCATGTTTTCCTACATTATCTATAGAAGCAACAGGGCTGTCGCAGGAATGCGGCGGCTCTTTCTTCGTGGTATTGAGGAATGTTCATTAGGACGCCGGGAGGGTTGGGGAAGAAACGGAGTTTTGTCATTTGCCCGAAGGGCCGCGTCCTTAGCGGAGTCGAAATCGCCTTTTAGAGCGGCTTAGGCTTGAGGACGCCCCGAAAAGTCTTAGCCGCTCTTAAAGGAAGTTTGACGGAGCGTTGCGCTATGCAAAACGAGTTTCTTCCCCAACCCTCCCGGCGCCCGTAAGAAACACCCCGCCCACGAAGAAAGAGCCCCGCATTCCCCCACGACAGCCCGGCCTGCCTAGAAAAAAGTGGAAAAACATGAAAAATCCCTCAAAAAAGTGCTTGCAAAATGGAAATATCGGTGTTATAATGATAGACGGACTTTTTTCGAAAGGAGTGAAAAGACGTGAAAGTAAGATCTTCCGTAAAACCGATTTGCGAAAAATGTAAGATCATCAAGAGAAAGGGCGCCATCAGAGTTATCTGTGAGAACCCGAAGCACAAACAAAGACAGGGCTAGGACCTTTGCTTTGTAGGGAGTTTCCCTGAAAGCAGGTCGTTTCAATAAATACCGCAAGGTAGATAGAGGAACAGTTCTTGCTTTTTGTGTTACAAGCCCCTGCGTGTGACCGCAGGACGGTCTGCAGTGGGAACATTGTGATATTGTGGGCGGACATCGATACGATACGCGCGGCTGCGTGTTGGATTACGGATAGCCTTTTAGGTGTGAAAGGGTTCCGGCATTTGATGTCAGGCTTTAGAGACGGTGTCATTATCACCTTCTCTTTCGGCACGGGAAACGCCGTTGTCGTCACAATTTAAAGCGGCTGGTGACTGCATTGCAGTCAAACCCCACATTCTTATGAAGTGGGTCGCCCAAGTGGGCAGGCGGAGTTCCGCCAAAGAAACTATCAAAATTTTTAACGGAGGTGTAATACGCACATGGCTCGTATCAGTGGTGTAGATTTACCAAGAGAGAAACGTGTAGAAATCGGCCTTACCTATATTTACGGTATCGGCAGAGTAAGTTCCAACAAGATTCTTGCCAAGGCAAATATCAATCCGGACACTCGTGTGAAGGATTTGACCGACGAAGAAGTGGCAAAGATTCGTGATATCATCGATGAGGATTTCCTTGTAGAGGGTGATTTGAGACGTGAAACCGCATTAAACATCAAGAGATTACAGGAAATCGGTTGCTACAGAGGCATTCGTCACAGAAAGGGTCTTCCGGTTCGCGGTCAGAATACCAAGAACAACGCAAGAACCAGAAAAGGTCCGAAGAGAACCGTTGCGAATAAGAAGAAGTAATATAAGGAGGATTTGTCATGGCTAAGAAGTTAGCAGCAAAGAAAGTGACTAAGAAGCGTGTCAAGAAGAACGTAGATCGTGGACAGGCACACATTCAGTCATCTTTTAACAATACAATCGTTACGCTTACAGATGCAGAAGGCAATGCTCTTTCCTGGGCAAGTGCCGGTGGATTAGGATTCAGAGGTTCCAGAAAGTCTACTCCTTATGCAGCACAGATGGCAGCTGAGACTGCAGCAAAGGCAGCTCTCCCGCACGGCTTAAAGTCTGTTGATGTTATGGTTAAGGGACCGGGTTCCGGTAGAGAAGCAGCTATTCGTGCCCTTCAGGCATGTGGCATCGAAGTTACCAGCATTAAGGATGTAACTCCGGTTCCGCACAACGGCTGCCGCCCGCCGAAGCGTAGAAGAGTCTAATGAATTGTTGAAAGGAGAACTGACATGGCTAGAGATATGGGTCCTGTTTTAAAGAAGTGCAGAAGCCTTGGCATTGAGCCGGCTTTCATCGGCATTGATAAGAAGTCTAACAGAAACTTCGCAAGAGCAGGTAAGAAGGTTAGTGAATATGGTTTGCAGCTTCGTGAGAAGCAGAAGGCAAAGTTCATCTACGGCGTGCTTGAGAAGCCGTTCCGTAACAACTTTGAGAAGGCAAAGAAGCTTAAGTACGGCACCACCGGTGAGAACATGATGATTCTCTTAGAGCTTCGTCTTGATAACGTAATTTTCCGTCTCGGTTTCGCAAGAACCAGACGTGAGGCTAGACAGATTGTTGACCACAAGCACGTATTAGTTAACGGCAAGTGCGTAAACATCCCGTCTTACATTGTAAAGGCCGGCGATGTGATTTCCATCTCCGAAAAGGCAAAGAGCACCCAGAGATACAAGGATGTTCTTGAAGTAACCGGCGGCAGAACCGTTGCTTCCTGGTTAGAGGCAGATCAGGAGAACCTTACCGGTACCGTTAAGGAAATCCCGAACAGAGAGCAGATCGATGTTCCGGTAAATGAGATGCTTATTGTCGAGTTGTATTCTAAGTAATCAACTTTTTAATAACAAGGAGGGTCCGCTTTGTTTGATTTTGAAAAACCGAAAATTGAAATTGTTGAAATTTCCGAAGATAATAAGTACGGTCGTTTTGTGGTAGAGCCTCTTGAAAGAGGATACGGTACGACGCTTGGTAATTCCCTCAGAAGAATTATGCTTTCGTCCTTACCGGGTGCAGCTGTCAGTCATGTAAAGATTGACGGTGTTGTACATGAGTTCAGCACGATTCCGGGCGTAAAAGAAGACGTTACCGAGATTATTATGAACATCAAGAGCCTGTCCATTAAGAACACAAGCGAAACAAATGAGTCAAAGACGGCTTACATTGACTTCTCCGGCGAAGGCGTAATTACTGCCGCTGACATCCAGGTTGATCAGGATATCGAGATTACGAATCCGGATCAGGTAATCGCTACCTTAAACGGTGGTGCTGATTCCAAGCTTTACATGGAGCTCACCATTCAGAAGGGCAGAGGTTACATCGGTGCAGATAAGAATAAGAACGATAAGATGCCGATCGGCGTTATCGCAATCGATTCCATCTACACTCCGGTTGAGCGTGTAAACCTCACGGTTGAAAATACCCGTGTCGGTCAGATTACGGATTTCGATAAGCTGACACTTGATGTGTTTACCAATGGTACATTAGCACCGGACGAGGCTGTCAGCCTTGCAGCGAAGGTACTTAGTGAGCATTTGAATTCTTTCATCGACCTGTCCGAAAAGGCAAAGAACGTAGAAGTTCTGGTTGAGAAGGAAAACAACGATAAGAGTAAGGCACTTGAGATGAGCATTGAGGAATTAGAGCTTTCCGTTCGTTCCTTCAACTGCTTGAAGAGAGCCGGCATCAACACCGTTGAAGAATTAATCGACAAGACTCCGGATGACATGATGAAGGTTCGTAACCTTGGTCGCAAGTCCCTGGAGGAAGTCCTTGGTAAGTTAAAAGAACTTGGTTTATCTTTAAACCAGGGTGATGACTAAATTTAGGAGGAAGGCACAATGGCAGGTTATAGAAAGCTCGGCAGAACATCTAGCCAGAGAAAAGCATTGTTAAGAAATCAGGTAACAAACCTGTTATACCATGGTAAGATTAAGACCACCGAGGCGAAGGCTAAGGAAATCCGCAGCATCGCTGAGCACTTAATCACTATGGCTGTTAAGGAAAAGGATAACTACGAGATGGTTACTGTTAAGGCTAAGGTTGCCCGTAAGGACAAGGACGGCAAGAGAGTAAAGGAAGTAGTTGACGGTAAGAAAGTAACCGTATTTGACGAAGTTGACAAGCAGGTTAAGAAGGAAGCAGCTTCCAGATTACATGCAAGACGTCAGATGAACAAGGTTCTTTACGGAGTTACCGAGGTTCCGACCGAAGCAGCAGGTAAGAAGAAGAACACGAAGACCGTTGATGTTGCAAATAAGCTCTTTGATGAGATTGCACCGAAGTACGCAGATCGTAAGGGTGGTTACACCAGAATCGTTAAGATTGGTCAGCGTAAGGGTGACGCAGCAATGGAAGTTTTCATTGAATTAGTTTAGTGATTGTCGGGGCTGTCGCACTAAGGTGTGATGGCCCCTTTTTCCGTCCGCTTATCCCGGTTTTGGAAGAAGGTCCGGAGAGTCCTCGTGGCAGGAATAGGTTTCTTGTCATGTCCTCCGGATGTAAGTTTTTCTAATTGTTTCGGAGTGTTTTGCTTAAAAGGAACGCAACCGGCTCCAACGCGCCGTCCGTGGCGCGTGTCGCCTTGTACAGACCTCCTGTCTGTACATTGCTGACAGGAAAACGAAACAATAAGAAAGTCTAACATCCTACGTAAAATTCCAAGAAACCTATTCCTGTCACGGGATTCTCCTGTGCATTCGAAAAGGGAAGATGAGCTTGTTAAAAGAAGAGGCAATAATTAGAAATAAAGATGAGCTGACGGAAAAGGGAAAGATGAATCATTAGGAAAGTAAAGTGAAAATATAGTAAGTAGAGGAATAATCTGAAAGGAGGCCGTTATGAAGAAGAGAATGCTTCGTACTGAAAAGCTTGTTTTTGAGTATATTCGAAGAGACGAAGAGGGCAATGTGGAAGATATTTTACGAGCGCTGGACGATGTGACTTTGGAAGTGCAGAAGGGCGAGTTTGTGGCTATCTTAGGTCATAACGGTTCCGGTAAGTCTACAGTGGCAAAGCATATTAATGCGCTCCTTAGTCCGACGGAGGGTGCGGTGTTTGTAAATGATATGGACACGAAGGATGAGGAGCATTTGTGGGAGATTCGCAAGAGTGCGGGTATGGTGTTCCAGAATCCGGATAATCAGATTATTGCCACGGTGGTGGAAGAGGATGTGGCCTTCGGACCGGAGAATATCGGTGTACCGACAGAGGAGATTTGGCGTCGTGTGGAAGAGAGCCTGACAGCGGTGGGAATGACCGCATATCGGACCCATTCTCCGAATAAACTGTCCGGCGGACAGAAACAGCGTGTGGCAATCGCCGGCATTATGGCGATGCGCCCGGACTGTATTATTTTGGATGAGCCTACGGCCATGCTTGATCCGGTGGGGCGCAAGGAAGTTATGAAGACCGTTCATGAACTGAATAAAATCGAAGGGGTTACTATTCTTCTGATTACTCACTATATGGATGAAGTAATTGATGCGGACCGCGTTATTGTAATGGATGCGGGAAAGATTGTAATGCAGGGAACTCCCCGGCAGATTTTCTCTCAGGTAGAGAAGTTAAAAGGATACCGTTTGGATGTGCCGCAGGTGACGGAGCTTGCGTATGAATTGAAGAAGCAGGGCGTGCCGATGCCGGACGGGATTTTGACCGTAGAGGAGTTTACGGCGGCGTACACGGCGGCAAAGGCGAGATGCGGGCAAGGAACTGTATAGAGGCAGAAAAGAAATAGCAAGAAGCTTTGAATGCGTTTAGATAAAACAAACAGTTTGCTTTGAAAGAGCATGACTGTGAGAAAGTAAGGAATGAAAGGAGGCAGCGAGATGGAGGCAACCAGGGATTTGCAGGAGTGTATGGTGCTGGATCATGTGAATTATGTGTATGGTGAAGGTACGGCTTATGAGAAGCATGCCCTTCGTGATATTAATCTGGTCATTGGGAAAGGCGAATTTATCGGGCTCATTGGGCATACCGGTTCCGGTAAGTCTACCCTGGTACAGCATTTGAACGGACTCATTGCTCCGACCTCGGGACATATTTATTACCGCGGAAACGACATTTGCGCTGCCGGTTTTAATAAAAAAGAATTACGAAGTAAGGTGGGCCTGGTGTTCCAGTATCCGGAGCATCAGTTGTTTGAAACAACAGTAGTAAAGGATGTGGCCTTCGGTCCGAAGAATATGGGCCTGCCACAGCTTGAAATCGATATGCGGACTTTTGCGGCGTTAAAAGAAGCGGGGGTAAGCGAGGAGTTGTACGATGCGTCGCCGTTTGAATTATCCGGCGGACAGAAGCGTCGCGTGGCCATTGCGGGTGTTCTTGCCATGCAACCGGATATTTTAATTTTGGATGAGCCGACGGCGGGACTGGACCCGAGAGGCCGGGACGAGATTTTGGACCGTATCGCGCAGATTCATGCCGAAGGAAACCGGACCGTCATTCTGGTGTCCCACAGCATGGAGGACGTGGCAAAATACGCCTCCAGGCTCATTGTAATGAAGGAAGGCAGTGTATTTTGCGACGGAACGCCGAAGGACGTATTTGAGGCATATAAGGAGCTTGAGAAAATCGGTCTTGCGGCACCGCAGGTGACCTATTTATCGGAGGCTCTTCGCAGGGCAGGTGTAGACTTGCCGCAAAATGCTACTACTCTTTTGGAGGCAAGGGAGCTTCTCCTTGCCGACTGGAAGGGAGGCAGAAGATGATTCGTGACATTACCATCGGGCAGTACTATCCGGTCGATTCCCCGATTCATCGTCTGGACCCGAGAGTGAAGCTGGCAGGGACGATGATGTTTTTGATTTCTCTGTTTGTGTTTTCGGGATATTTGGGCTATGTGATTGCGGCGGTCTTTGTAGGTATTGTCATAAAGATTTCCAAGGTGCCGTTCCGTTATATTGTGCGGGGCTTAAAGCCGGTCATGATATTACTTTTGTTTACCCTTTTATTTAACGTATTTTTGACCAGAGAGGGCACGGAACTGTTCTCTTGGGGAATTATTCATATTTACGATCAGGGACTCATTACGGCGGGTCTGATGGCGGTACGCTTAATCCTTTTGGTATTGGGAACGTCCCTTATGACCTTTACTACTACGCCGAACCAGTTAACGGACGGTTTGGAAAAGGGACTGCGAGGCTTAAAAAAGATTAAGGTGCCGGTGCACGAGATAGCCATGATGATGTCCATTGCGTTACGTTTTATTCCGATTTTAATCGAGGAAACGGATAAAATCATGAAGGCACAGCAGGCGCGAGGTGCGGATTTTGAAAGCGGAAAGCTTCTGCAGCGCGCAAAAGCCTTAGTGCCGCTTTTGGTGCCGCTGGTGGTGTCGGCCTTCCGACGTGCCAATGATTTGGCGCTGGCCATGGAGGCAAGATGTTATCACGGCGGAGACGGCAGAACGAAGATGAAACCGTTAAAGTATAAGAGAAGAGACGCAGTTGCGTATTTGATATTGTTTGCGTATTTGGGACTTGTGATTGGAAGCGGGTTCTTGCTTTAAGGAAAGTATACACAAGAGCGCGAGGTAGTATTACGGGGAGAAAAGGTATGGAGATAGGTAAGTTAGTACAAAGTCTTGGTTTGGGGGAACTGCAGAAGGAGCCGGCGGAAGTAAAGGGCGGATTACTGCACAAAATGTACCGTGTCACGACGAGCAAGGGCGAATATGCGGTGAAGGTATTAAACGGCGAGATTATGAAACGTCCGACTGCGTTACGGAATACCGAAAACTCCGAGAAAATAGCGACAGCATTTAAAGACATCCTTCCGGTGGTGGCAGCCTTGGAACTGCAGGGAAAGCAGATTCATGAGTTGGACGGAAGCTATTACATGGTCTTTCCGTGGGTGGAAGGACGGTCTGTGTTTCCGGGCGAGATTAATGAAACGCACTGCGGGGCTATGGGTGATATTTTAGGAAGAATGCACCGGGCGGACATTGCCATTGACGGAGTGGAGCCGGAGGCAGGGGGCGCAGAAGCGTTTCCCTGGGATGCCTACTTACAGACGGCAAAAGAACAGAAAGAACATCGTATACAGGAAAGCCAAAGTATTGATTGGCTTGCACAATATGAAAAAGTGATTTCTGACATTAAGGAGTGGAATCAGGCGGCGTGTGATGCGCAGGAAACACTGGCACAGACGAAGGTGCTCAGCCACAGAGATCTAGACCCGAAGAATGTTATGTGGAACGGAGCGGAACCGCTTATCATTGATTGGGAAGCTGCCGGCTACATCAACCCGTATCAGGAGTTTTTGGAGGTACTGAACTATTGGGCGGATGACGGTGCGGGAGGCCTTGTGCGGAGTTACTTTGACACTCTTACAGACGCTTACGGAAAGCATATGAGTTTGGAAGATGTTCCGTGGGATGCGGTGTTTGCGGGAAGCTTTTCCGGAATGTTAGGCTGGCTTGATTATAATTTGAAGCGTGCTTTGGGAATCGAGGCTTCAGGGGAAGAAGAGATTCGCCTGGGCGAGGAGCAGGTGGTAGGGACCATCGGGGCGTTATATGCGTATTGCGATAAAGTGGAACTGATGAAGAAATGGCTGGGTGTCAGAAATGATAGATAAGACCATTGCATATAAAAGTATCATTATGCGTTGTGACCGGATTGACAAGTCTGCATATACGGAGCCGGATTTCGGTGTCGAGATCGTATTCTTTAAGCAAGGGATGGAATCGGTTTGGGCAGAGGTACAGAAGGGCGCAGGCGAGTTTGCGGAATGTACGGAAGAGGAGATTGTTTCGTACTTTACAAAACGGTTTGGAACAGCACAACAAGAGTTGGAACAACGATGTATTTTCCTCAAAGAAAAGAAGACCGGAGTTTATATCGGTACCTGTATCGCATGGTTCGAACCAAAGGGAGAAGAAAACGTTCCGGTTTTGCACTGGCTTGCGGTAAAGGATGCTTATGCAAATCGTGGATATGCCAGAGTGTTGGTTACGGAAGTAATGAACATATTTGAAAAGTCGAATTCAGGACAAAAGATATATTTACATACCCAACCGTGTTCTTATAAAGCAATTAAGTTGTATAATGATTTCGGCTTTTGTATGACGAAAACCGATACCTACGGAACTGCGGTAAATGAGTATATAGAAGCAATGGCGATATTGGAAAAGTATATGACAGACGAATCTTATAAAAAATTACTTCAAACGAGTGTATTATAGTTTGAGAAGAACGGCATAGAAAGTATTGTACTGAAAGAAGGTGCGTTATACAGAAAGGAGGACAACCATGCGGCGGATTATGTTGATTGTGGCATATGACGGAACAAAATACTGCGGTTGGCAGATTCAGCCCAATGCCATCACGGTGGAGGAAGTGTTGAACCGAGAGTTGTCCCGTCTGTTAAAAGAAGAAATCATGGTTATCGGTGCCAGTCGCACCGATTCCGGCGTACACGCTATGGGCAATGTGGCGGTGTTTGATACCAATACCCGTATTCCGGCGGAAAAGCTTTGCTACGCCTTAAATCACAGCTTGCCGGAGGATATTGTCATTCAGAAGTCCTTCGAGGTGGCACCGGAGTTTCACCCACGGAAGTGGGACAGCAAAAAGACCTACGAGTATAAAATCTGGAATGCGGATTTTGTACAGCCGTTTAATCGGGGGTATACCCATTTTGTATATCATGATCTGGATGTGGAAGCTATGCGGGAGGCGGCGCAGTATTTTCTAGGAGAGCATGACTTTACCAGCTTTTGTTCCACCAAGGCTCAGGTGCCGGATCATGTTCGTACCGTCTACTCTTTGGAAGTAGAACAGGAAGGACATTTGATTACCATACGTGTCAGCGGCAGCGGGTTCCTTTACAATATGGTTCGTATCATTTCCGGAACACTCCTTCAAGTCGGAGAGCATATGAAAAAGCCGGAAGACGTGAAAGCAATGATCGAGGCGAAGAATCGAGAAGCGGCGGGACCGACCGCACCGGCGAAGGGACTGATGTTAGTCGGTATCGAATATTTTCCGGATCCGGGGAAGTTGTGGGAGGAGAAGCAGGCGGAGCTTGAGAAGGGACCGGAAGAAACCGCATAGCTTTAAATGGAACCGGTGATTGAAGAACGTAGAACATATGGTTTTGGGGAGCAACTTAGTTTGTCGAATTTATAAAAACCGATATTGATGATGAAAAATCATTGAAAATATGATTTTTGCAAACGAAAACTAAGAAAATTTAAAATTTCTTTAAAAAACCGTAGAAAAACGCTTGACTTTACTTTAGACACCCGCTATAATGCGAAATGTTGGTAAGGTTATTCCGCATCGTCAGCGGAAGCTGACCATGAAGAAATAGAATGACAAGAAGATGAATGTAAGGAGGAAAATGCTATGAAGAGTTTTATGGCAAGCCCGGCTACCATCGAGAGAAAGTGGTATGTGATCGATGCAGAGGGACAGACTTTAGGACGTCTTTCTTCTGAAATCGCTAAGATTTTAAGAGGTAAGAACAAGCCGACTTTTACCCCGCATATTGACACCGGAGACAACGTAATCGTTGTTAATGCAGAGAAGATTAAGGTTACCGGTAAGAAGATGGATCAGAAGATCTACTACAAGCATTCCGATTATCCGGGTGGAATGAGAGAGACCACCTTAAAGGAAATGCTCGATAAGAAGCCGACCGACGTTATTACGCTCGCTGTAAAGGGTATGCTTCCGAAGGGACCGTTAGGAAGAACCATGATCGAGAAGTTACATGTATATGCTGGCGCTGAGCATCCGCATGCTGCACAGAAGCCGGAAGCATTAGAGATTAAGTTTTAATTAGGTCGAAAGGAGGAAATAAAAATGGCTAAGGCAAGATTTTACGGTACTGGTAGAAGAAAGAGCAGTATCGCTAGAGTATACCTCGTTCCGGGTAACGGTAAGGTTACAATCAATAAGAGAGATATCGACAACTATTTCGGTCTTGAGACCTTGAAGCTCATCGTTCGTCAGCCGCTCGCATTAACCGAGACTGCTGATAAGTTCGATGTTTGTGTAACTGTTCGTGGCGGTGGTTTCACCGGCCAGGCAGGTGCAATCAGACACGGTATTTCCCGTGCATTATTGCAGGCAGATGCTGACTATCGTCCGGCATTAAAGAAGGCTGGCTTCTTAACCAGAGATCCTCGTATGAAGGAAAGAAAGAAGTACGGCTTGAAGGCTGCAAGACGTGCACCGCAGTTTTCCAAGAGATAGTATTACTTGCGAATTGCAAGAAAACGAGAAGTCCGGAGGATTTATCCTCACGGACTTCTTTGTTTTTTGCAATTCATACGAATACATCAAGGACCGAGAAGGAGCGAAGCGTATTCGAGGCTGCCTGATGTATTCGCAAGTAATACTATCTCGCAGGAAAAGGCGGAAGTTGTTTCCGAGCATAGCTCGGAATCTCCACGCTAAAAACGGTCCGCCGGACCGTTTTCTTAACGCATGAGCAGGACGCTTTGCGTCTGCGAATGGCAACGTGACACACCTCTGCTTATTGTTTATATGGCAAATTCAATGGAATTATTGGTGATAGTGTGGTATAATTGATGGTGCTCGTGGAAAGTGAAAATTGGAAGTTGATGGGGTGATAATAATGACATCCGGAGAACGTTTTTATAAATTACATAAAAAAAGAGTAACCCTACTTTTTATAGCGGTGGTGTGTATTGTTTTTGTAGTTGATTTGATGTTGGCACCGCGTCCGTTTTCGTTGGAATACCTTGTTTATGGAAATGATTATGGATTGATAACAGAG
>CALBKM010000033.1 GCA_937895705.1 uncultured Clostridia bacterium | reverse complement strand
GTGTAGGCGGACGTGAGATCGGTTATATGTACGGTCAGTACCGTCGCATCAGAGGTGCTTTCGAGAACGGTACCTTAACCGGTAAGGGTCGCTCCTACGGCGGTTCCTTGATTCGTCCGGAAGCTACCGGTTTCGGCGCAGTTTACTATTTGTGCGAAGTATTGAAGCATGAGGGTGAGACCCTTGCAGGCAAGACCGTTTCCATTTCCGGTTTTGGTAACGTAGCATGGGGCGCAGCAAAGAAGATTGCTGAGCTTGGCGGTAAGGCAGTTACCCTTTCCGGTCCGGACGGATACATCTATGATCCGGATGGTGTTGTAACCGAGGAGAAGATTAACTACCTTCTTGAGATGAGAAATTCCGGCCGTGATAAGGTTCAGGATTACGCTGATAAGTTCGGTTGCCAGTTCTTCCCGGGCCAGAAGCCGTGGGGCCAGAAAGTTGACATCGTTATGCCGTGTGCAACTCAGAACGATGTCAACCTTGACGAGGCAAAGAAGATCGTTGCTAACGGTGTGAAGTACTACATCGAAGTAGCAAACATGCCGACCACCAACGAAGCTCTTAAGTTCTTAATGGAGCAGGATAACGTAATCGTAGCTCCGTCTAAGGCTGTAAATGCAGGCGGTGTACTTGTTTCCGGTCTCGAGATGAGCCAGAACAGCGAGAGATACAGCTGGACCGCAGAAGAGGTTGATGCAAAGCTTCATCAGATTATGATCGGTATCCACGATTCTTCCGCAGCAGCTGCAGAGGAGTACGGTCTTGGCTACAATCTTGTTGCAGGTGCTAACATCGCAGGCTTCTTAAAGGTTGCGGATGCTATGCTTGCACAGGGTGTATTCTAAGACATACATAATACGATACTTGGAAAATCCCGCGGAATCCGTGGGATTTTCTTGCGTGCAGGCAAAGTGAGCATTGAGCCGAAGATGCAAGATTGCTTGCAAGAGACGGCGAAATGCGAGCACGCCCACGATGGAGTGCCCAACGGGCACGAAGTGGGGCGAGATGCGAAGCATCGGCCGCATGCATGGAGGAAATTGTGCTTTTTCCGTAACGAAAAGATATTGCCGGAAAGATGTAAAGATTCACAAGAGAAACGAATTTTTCTGCCGAAGAAATGTGAAAATGTGAAAATTTTCTCAAGGATTTACGGTAACTCTTGCAAAATCGGAGGAACTATGTTATAGTCATTTTCGGAAAAAGTTGCAATAACAAGTATTTCTTAACGGAGGATTGATTATGGCAAAGAAGGCAACTGCAAAGAAGACAGAAGAAGTAAAGGAAGTTAAGGCTCCTGTAGCAGAAAAAGAAGTAGTTGTAGAGACTGCACCGGCTGAAGAGAAGAAGACTGTGAAGAAGCCGGCGGCAAAGAAGGCAGCTGCGGCAAAGACAGAAACCAAGAAGGCCCTGAAGAAGGACGAAGTATTTGTTCAGTTCGCAGGCGAAGAGTTTGTAGTAGAAGAAGTAATGGAAAAGGCAAAGGCGGCATATGTTGCAGAAGGACACAGAATATCTGCAATCAAGTCTGTTCGTTTGTACATTAAGCCGGAAGAGCGTAAGGCATATTATGTAATTAACGATAAGGCTGCAGGAAGCATTGACCTGTAGATTCATAAGTAAAAGAACGGATCGGACGGAGGGCGCAGGCTCTCCGTTTTGCGTGCAGGCAAAGTGAGCAACGAAGAGATTTTGGAAGCTTGCTTCCGAAAAACTCTGATGATGCGAACGCGCCCACGACTGAGCGGCTATGCCGCGATGTGCGTGGGTGTTCGCGTAAGCGCTTGCCAGCACGTGAAAATACGGTTATAGGAAAGGTTAAGGGAGCGATGAAAAAGAAAAGTTTAGTTGTATTCATGGGAGTCGTTATGATGCTTGCGGTAGCGGGGTGCAACGAGCCGAAGGACAAGCAAAAGGGAGATTTGACCATGGCTCCGTCAGAGAGCGCTACGGAAGCGCCGGATGATATGACACCCACGAACGAGGCGGAGATTACGGCACCGGTACAGGATGAAACAACATATGAGCTTACATTTACCGGGAAAGAAGAAACAGAAGAGTTTAAAGACGGCGATGCAGTATATTTCAGGTCGGCGATGTATTATCCGGTATTCGAGGGGAAGTATGCAGAAAATATGAACCGGTTTGTGACATCTGTAGTGGAAGATTTTCGTGAAACGTTGTCGGATTCCAAGGAAAGTGCGCAGTTTGATTATGAAGAGTCAAAAAATAATGAGTATGGAGTGCAGATTTTTCCGGAGGCAGAGGAGCTTACGGTTAGCTGCGTTTGGTCGAAAGAGCAAATTGTGGTGATGCAGGCAGAGTATTACAGTTATATGGGAGGAGCCCATCCGAGTCTTTTTTGTAAAACATTTGTGGTGGATGCGACGGATGGTTACAAGGAAACTTTGGAAAGCGTGATCCGTCCGTACGGGGTAACCACAGATGAGGTGGTTTCCTTTGCAACAGCAAGGATTCGGGAGGAACATGGCGAGAAGTTGTTTCCGACGGACGACGAGGATGCATTGGAAAAATGGGTCTATTTGTTTACCCAGATGGACCAATGGTATGTCAATGAAAACGGTCTTGTGCTGTTTGCAAATCCATATGACATTGCGGCGTATGTATACGGTAGGATTGAATGCGAAATTTCTTATGAGGAATTGGAACAAGGCTTGAAAAAATAGTAAGATGTGCTATACTGGATAGGTAGGAAAAAGTAACGAATCCCCATTTTGCGGGATGGAAAGATTCTAAGGAGGAAACACTATGTTAAAAGAATTTAAGAAATTTGCACTCAAGGGCAATATGATTGATTTGGCAGTCGGCATGATTATCGGTACCGCATTCAATAAGCTGGTATCGTCTCTCGTAAACGATATGTTTATGCCGCTTCTCGGTTTGTTAACCGGTAAGATTGATTTTGCAAAGCTTTATATTGCACTGGACGGCAATACCTATGAGTCTCTTGCGGAAGCGGAAGAACTTGGTGTGGCTTGCTTTAAGTACGGTTCTTTCATTGCGGGGTTGATTGACTTTATCATTATGGCATTTGTGGTGTTCCTGTTCGTAAGATGGATGAATAAGCTTAACGAGTTAGGTAAGAAGGAAGAGGTTGCGGCTCCTACAGCACCGACCACCAAAGTTTGCCCGTTCTGTAAGTCCGAAATCGCAATCGAGGCAACCCGTTGCCCGCATTGTACTTCCGAGCAGCCGAAGGCAGAATAAGTTTTGGAGGCAATTAACATGACAAAGATTGATATTATTTCCGGATTTTTAGGAGCCGGAAAGACCACCCTGATTAAGAAGCTTTTGGAAGAGGCTTATAAGGGAGAAAAGGTAGTTTTAATTGAAAATGAGTTCGGTGAAATCGGTATCGACGGCGGGTTCTTAAAGGATGCCGGCGTGGAGATTACCGAGATGAATTCCGGATGTATCTGTTGTTCTTTGGTAGGTGATTTCGGCAAGTCCTTAAAGGAAGTGCTGGAGCGCTTTTCTCCGGACAGAGTGATTATCGAGCCGTCCGGTGTGGGCAAGCTTTCCGACGTTATCAAGGCGGTGCAGGATGTACAGGATGAGTTGCAGGATGCGAAGTTAAACAGTTTCTCTACAGTTGTAGATGTGTCTAAAGCAGCGATGTACATGAAGAACTTCGGAGAGTTTTTCAACAACCAGGTAGAGAGTGCCAAGACCATTATTTTGAGCCGTACCCAGAAGTACGATGCGGCTAAGACCGAGGTAGTGGTAGGAAAGCTCCGCACCCAGAACCCGAAGGCGATTTTGATTACTACGGCATGGGATGATATCGACGGTAAGGTGATTCTTTCCGCCATGGAGCAGCAGACTTCCTTTGAGAAAGAGCTTCTCGAGGAGGCTCATCATCACCATGAACATCATCATCACGAGCATGGTGAGGACTGCACCTGCGGTTGTCACGATCATGACCACGACCACCATCATGAGCATCATCATCATGACCATGAGGAGCACGAGCATCACCATGAGCACGGTGAGGATTGTACCTGCGGCTGTCACGATCATGACCATGATCACCATCATGAGCATCATCATCATGACCATGAGGAGCACGAGCATCACCATGAGCACGGTGAGGACTGCACCTGCGGTTGTCACGATCATGACCACGACCACCATCACGAGCACCATCATCACCATCATCATGCGGATGAGGTGTTTACCAGCTGGGGCAAGGAGACACCGCATAAGTATGAGCGTGAGACCATGCGTGAGATTTTAAATAAGCTTGCAAATACCGAGGAGTACGGCGTGATTTTACGTGCCAAGGGTATGGTTCCGGCAACGGACGGAACCTGGATTTACTTCGACTTAACGCCGGGTGAATTCGAACTTCGCGAGGGTCAGCCGGATTATACCGGACGCCTTTGTGTCATCGGTTCCAAGATTAAGGAAGATGCGCTGGAAGCTTTATTTGAACTGGCGTAACAGGAAATAAAGAGAGGTTCTACCATGGAGATACCTGTATATATTATTACCGGCTTTTTAGAAAGCGGTAAAACCACATTTATTAAAAATACGTTGGAGGATCCGAATTTTGCCTCCGGAGAAAAGACTATACTTTTGCTTTGCGAAGAGGGGATGGAAGAGTATGATACCGAGGCTTTGGAGAAGAACAATATCTTTGTGATTCCGGTGGAAAATGAAGAGGATTTGTCTCCTACGTTCTTAAAGAAGTGTCAGTCCGATTATCGTCCGGAGCGTGTCATGATTGAGTTTAACGGTACCTGGAGTATGTCCGGTTTTATTGAACGGGGCATGCCGAGAGGCTGGGAACTGGCGCAAATGATTACGATGGCGGATGCCGGTACCTTCGAAGTGTATATGAGCAATATGCGCCAGATGATGGCGGAGCAGATCAATTTTACGGAGCTGGTGATTTTTAACCGTTGTACCGCGGATACGAAGCGCAATACATTTCGTAAGGCGGTACGTGCGTTAAATCGTCGAGCACAGGTTCTGTTTGAGTCCGAGGACGGAGAGGACGGATTTGATGACGAAATCGATTTACCGTATGATTTGAACGCGGAGATTATCGAGATTGAAGATGACGATTACGGTATCTTTTATCTGGATGCGCTGGATCAGCCGCAGAAGTATGACGGGAAAACCGTGCGTTTTACCGCTATGGTATACAAGGGCAGAGATATTCCGAAGGGATTTTTTGTTCCGGGGCGTTTTGCCATGACTTGTTGCGCGGATGATATCGGCTTTGTAGGAATGCTTTGTAAGGGGCCGCAGGCGGACAATTTTAAATTACGGGATTGGGTAAAGGTAACGGCTAAGGTTGCGGTAGAGTACCAGAGAGAATACGGCGGGGAAGGTCCTGTTCTGTATCTTGTAGACATGGTGCATACGGCAAAACCGAAAGAGCACCTGATTTATATGAATTAGGAGCGCAATTATGAATTTCAGACAGACAGGCAGAAAACGGAAGAACCGCCGCGTTGTTGCGGTGGAGAGCATTCTGAAAACTGCCTGTCTGTTTTTTTGTGCGGCGGGGATTTTGTCGGTAGCTTTGCTTCGCAGTAACGAGACGGATTTCTTGCCTAAAAGAGACAGAATTATGATTACAGCCCATCGGGGAGCTTCTTACGGAGCACCGGAAAATACAAGAGCATCGGTGGCCTTGGGAATCGCAGAACAGGCGGATTATGTGGAAATCGATGTAAGACTGACGGCTGACGGGGTCCCTGTGTTGATGCATGACAGAGCTTTGTTCCGAACAACGGGAGTTGTAAACGAAATCGATAAAGTAACGTATGCGGAGTTGGGTACGTATGATGTGGGATGCAGATATGCGGAAAGATATACGGGAGAAACCGTACCGTGTTTGCGGGAGATATTAGAAGTCTACGGAAGAAAGGTTAAGTTTAATATCGAATTAAAGGACGGGGAAAGCAGGGAGTTGACCGGTGCGGTAGCGGCGTTGATCAAAGACTTTGGCTTGGAGCGGCGGTGTGTTGTAACTTCTGCCTCTTATGCACAATTGGAACTGGTAAAGAAGCTCAACGGGAATATAAAAACAGGATATATTATATCGTTGGTGTACGGAGAGATTTTCGGATACGAAGCGGCGGATTTTTTCAGCGTGAAATCCGATTGTATAACGGAACAACTGGTAAAGAGTGCTCATGCAAAAGGAAAGGAAATTCATGCATGGACGGTAAATAAGGCTTACGAAATAAAACGAATGCAGGAACTGGGAGTTGATAATATCATTACGGATAAACCGGCCTATGTAAGAGAAATTTTAAACGGTCATGCAACATCGGAAAGAAAAATCGTATGCTATCAGTAGAATCTATTGGAAGATATGATGCGGAGGTTTTTATGGCGGTAACAGTGGCTTTGGACGCCGGACACGGCGGGTATGACAACGGAGCGGTAGAAAACGGAAGAAGGGAAAAAGATGACAATTTGGCATTGACTCTTGCGGTAGGAGAGATTTTACAAAGAAACGGTGTAGATGTGGTTTATACGAGAACCGAGGATGTATATGATTCCCCGATACGGAAGGCACAGATTGCCAATGAATCCGGTGCGGACTATTTCATATCTATTCATCGGAATTCCAGTCCGGTAAGGAATCAGTATTCCGGAGTGGAAACATTGTTGTATGACGAAAACGGGGTAAAGGCGGAAATGGCACAGGCGATTAACGCAGAACTTGCGGAAGTGGGTTTTAGAGATCTCGGTCTGAATATTCGCAGAGATCTGGCAGTGCTTCGTCGTACCCAGATGCCGGCTCTTTTGGTAGAGGTCGGATTCATCAATACGGATGCGGACAATGCACTTTTGGATGCGCGATTTGACGATGTAGCTCAAGCAATCTCCAACGGAGTGCTACAGACCATCGGCGGAGAAATCGGTCCGGGAATGGGGCAGGGGATGCCGATGTCGGAAGTGTATGCGGTACAGGTAGGATTGTTCCGGAATCCGGAGAATGCGGATAATTTGTACCGGGAACTGGTTGCGTTAGGGATTCCTGCGGATATTTCCAGAAGCGGCAGCTTTTATGCGGTACGTGCCGGACGAACCGAAAGTTTGAACGAAGCGGTTGCTCTGCAGCAGGAACTGCAGCAACTGGGGTTTGATACGCTGGTAGTCACTTTATAGCTGTTTTTTGCACAGAATTCGCTCAAATAATAGTCCGGCAGCAGCCCAACAAGGGAAATAGTCCAGACGGATGACGCCTTTGTAGTTGAGTTTCGCTTTGCTGTAATCCCAAGGGCAGGCGTTATGACGCTTTAAGAAAATTCCGCTGGTATATTCACAGCCTAGGATGGCGGAGGCATATACGGCACTGCGGAACAGGGCGGATTTTGTCCGGATGCGTTTATAAACTGCCGGAATAAAGGCAGCCATGCCGTAAATAGGGAACATCCACACCGAGGTGCGGCATAAAAGACGCTTGTCATCAGTTCTGTGTTTCAGGGAATCAAGACCGGTCCAGAAGCATTCCAGACACCAGCCGGTGAGGCCGCAACGGACAAAATCGGAGCCGAATCGTTTGACCGGACGGAAAACATGCATAAAAAAACCTCCTGTATCCTTTTTGTCATAGTATTGACAGATGACAAAAAAGTATACGGGGGGTTCCTTTTTTCTTCCCGCTATATTCAAAAAATGGGAAAGAAAATATATGAGTCCTGTTTACCGGTACACAGTAAATGCATTGTCGGACAACAGGGTATACGCCCGTTCTAAGGCATCTCTGTCGTAGAACTCGATACGGAGCGCACCCTGCTCGTAGGCACGGTTGTGGACAATGCCGATATTTTTTAAGCTGATGCCGTGCACTGCCAGAAGAGTTGCGAAAGTGGCAATAGCACCGGCTTCGTCCCGGAGGTCTGCGTGAAGAACAAAGGACTCCAGGAGGGCACCCTTTCGTTCCTGTAAGGAACTACGGAATTCTCCGGCTTCGGAGAACAGAGAACGAATCGCTTCCTTGTTACCGGAGGAAATGGCCTGTTCCGCATCGGTAAGCAAAGAGATATAGCGCCGAAGAGTCGGAAGGACAAACTCGGTATTGGCCGATAATATGCTTTCCCATAGAGAAGGAGAAGAGGAGGCAATACGGGTAATGTCCTTAAAACCGCCTGCAGCCAAAAGTCGCATAGTATCCGCATCCTCGGAGGTACGGACCAGATTTACCAACTGTGCCGCAATAACGTGAGGAACGTGGCTGATAGAAGCTACCGCATCGTCATGTTCTCCCGGAGAGAGTAGCACAGGAATGGACTTCATCTGTTTTACCAGAGAAAGAAGCGCATTTACGCGTTCCTTCGGACAAGTCTCGGTCGGGGTCATGGCATAGTAGGCATTTTCCATAAGGAGCGCATTACTGTGAGAAAAACCGGTACGCTCGGAGCCGGTCATCGGGTGCCCACCGATAAATTGTGCGGAGAGTCCTGCGGCCTCCGCAGCGGCGTGAATGCCGGATTTTACACTGCCTACATCTGTAAGAATTGTTTTGTCGGAAATAATCTTTGCAAGCTCTGGCAAATAGGAGATGTTGCTGTCCACCGGGGCACAAAGGAAAATGTAATCACAATCGGAAAGCCCGGATAAAGAAAAGACCACGTCATCCAAAACTTTGGTATCAAGTGCATTCTGCAAATCTTCGGAAAGCTCCGGCTTTCGGGAGTAGGCTACAATCTTACAGGAGGTCTGCGTTTCACGAAGGGCCCGGGCGATGGAACCGCCGATTAAACCGAGCCCGATAAATCCAAACTGAGTATCCATAATATCTCCTTTATTAAAGCTGCTTGCCCATAAGAGAAGAAAGCGGGCGAAGCTCGTTGCAAAGTTCTTCAAACTGTTGGAAGGTAAGAGACTGCGGACCGTCGGAAAGAGCCTTTTCCGGACACGGATGAGTCTCAATCATAAGTCCGTCGGCACCTGCGGCGACCGCAGCAAAGGCCATCGGTTTTACATAATCTCTGACTCCGGTAGCATGGCTTGGGTCTACAATAATCGGAAGATGGCTCATTTTCCGAACTACCGGAACCGCTGCAAGATCCAAAGTATTACGGGTGGCGGTTTCAAAGGTGCGAATACCGCGCTCGCAAAGAACTACATTCGGATTGCCTTCCGCAAGAATGTACTCTGCTGCATTTAGCCATTCATCAAAGGTAGCGGAGAGACCTCGCTTTAATAAAACCGGAAGACCGCTCTTACCCACTTCTTTTAACAGGTAGAAGTTTTGCATGTTACGGGCACCGATTTGTAACATGTCCACGTATTTTACTGCGGTTTCTACAGCGGCCTGGCTGGTAACTTCGCATACTACCGGGAGTCCGGTAGCATCCTTTGCTTCTTTCATGAGGCGGAGACCGTCTTCTTCCATACCCTGGAATGAATATGGGGAGGTACGCGGTTTGTAAGCGCCGCCGCGAAGAATTTGTGCGCCGGCTTTCTTAATGGCAACGGCGGTCTCCATGACCTGTTCTGCGGATTCTACCGCGCACGGACCGGACATGATCACCAGCCTGTTACCGCCGATCTCTACGTTGCCTACCTTAACTACGGTCGGTTCCGGATGAAACTTTCGATTGGCCAGCTTATAGCTTTCGGTAACGGAAACAACGCGGTCAACACCTTCTTTTATTTCAAGGTTCTTATCCGTGAGAACATTTTTATTACCAACAACGCCGATAATGGTGACCTCATGACCATGGGAAAGATGTGTTTCCAAGCCTTGGCTTTCAACAAAAGACACAACATTATGAATTGCTTCCATGGAAGCATTCGGTTTCATTACAATAATCATAATTCTATCTCCTCTGTAACAGTTTAATGTGCTGAAGTTTTGATATAAATGTATTGTACTCCCGGTTTTATGATTTGTCAACGCTTTTTTGCTTTAAAGCGCAACGGTTTAAAGTGACAATATGAAAAGAACGTTGAAAATACAGTGTTTTAAAGGCAGAAATTTTTTTGCAAGTTATGCGGAAAAATATTGCAGACTATGCACAAGGTATTGCGAAAAAAATTTTTTTGTGTATGATAAACTTAACGAGCTCGATAAAAACCGGAAGGAGGAGCGGGAGTTGAACATACGTCTGAATGTCAGTGATGAGCATTACGATGAAATAGAGCAAAAGCTAACGGCAGCAGGATTTGTCATTGATGACGATGCGGAGTTTGTACTGACGGAGCAGGGGCGGTTTGCCGGACATTTGTCGGTAAAGACAAAGGAAGGCGAGAAGATAAAGCTGTCCATAGAAGAAATCGTATATATCGAAAGTCTGGGACATGATGTGCTGGTACACGGAAGCGACGGGGATTGTTATTATGCCTATGATCGATTGTATCAGCTGTGCACGATACTGGATAATACAAAGTTCTTGCGTGTCAGTAATTGTGCCATTATTGCAAAGGACCATGTAAAAAAGATTAAACCGTCCATATCCATGAAATTTGTATTGGTGATGTCGGACGGTGCTCTGGTGGATGTAACCAGAAGCTATTACAACAGTTTTCGGACATTTTTTCAAATATAGGAATAGGAGGAAGAGAGATGAGCATAGCAGTTTTTGTTTTACCGATATTGATATTGGTGGCGTTGGCAATCGGAGTATTGGTGTATTATCTTTGTTATAAGGCGGCCATTAACCGGAAACTTCGGGGGGGGGAAAGCGGTGCCCATGTACCGATGGCTTCCATGGAGACGGTATGGAAGGTGGTTGCGGTTATCGGTGTGATTGTAATGTACAGTTCGTTAAATTCCAAAATCATGAATCTGCAAGTGGAATTACAGGATACGACAAATAGACTGTATGATGAAATCAGGGGATTACATTATGAATTAAATCAGATGCGGCAGACGGCGAAGGAGGAAGCGTCCCTAATCAGTGAGTCATCCTTTACATTCGGAGAAGTCGACCCTGTAGAACATACGGTGGAGATGACGTTCCGGGTGGTGCCGAAGAGCTATAGTGCAGAGACGGAGTTATCCTTAAATTATCGCGGAGAAACCGTCGTGCTTACAAATAACGAAAATGGCGTGTTTACAGGAAGTACAAGGGTTCCGATTTTCGGAAATGAATACGGAGAAGGCAAGACCGGGCTGTTTTGTGTCACCGAGGGCGGTGTGACAAAAACAGAGGCTTGGGAAGAAGTACCGAAGCAGATGTTGTATTATGAATGTTTGCCGGTACTTGAAATTTGGGACTATAATCTCGGTCTAGAAAGAGAAAAGGACGGCGTAAGAGTAAACGGTCAGTTGAAAATCGGGATGTATGATAATAAAAAGAATACAGAGTCCGGCGGAGCGATTACGTTGTATGTAAAAAAGGGAAACGAAGTAATGGATGAGATTGTTTCGGAGAGCGGCGTCTTTTCTCTGGATAAGAGTTATCCGGTAAAGAAGGGCGAGGAGTTTTCCGTATATGTAAAGGGTGTGGATGGATACGGTTATACCCATGTGATGTTTTTGACCGGATGGAGTGAAGGAGACGCGGAAGCAGACATAGGCTATGAAATAATAGCGGTGTATGAAAATCAGATCTATGCCCCGGACGGAACGGCGATGATACAGGAAGAGAACTATTGATAACAGTCTGTATCGCAAATCAGAAGAAAAAAGAGGGAATGCATCGGATATCAGTGCGTTCCCCCTTTTGATTTATAGGCATGCTTGTAATTCTTGATGTTTGCTCGGAATTATGCGTTCTTCTCTTTCTCCAAATACTTGTACACAACAGCCGCAAGCGCAGCGCCTACAAGCGGGCCTACGATAAATACCCAGACACAGGCAATTGGGTCGGAGTTGCCTGTAATGGCAGCAACGATAGCCGGTCCGATACTTCTTGCCGGGTTTACGGAGGTGCCGGTTAAACCGATGCCGAGAATATGTACCAGGGTCAGGGTCAGACCGATTACAAGGCCGCCGAAGGAACCGTGGCCTTTCTTTTTGCTGGTAACGCCAAGGATGGTCATTACGAAAATAAAGGTCAGTACGATTTCTACGAGAAGTCCCGCAACCACACTGCCGCCTACGCCTGCAAGGCCGTTGGAGCCGAAACCGCCGGTCATATCGGTGACATCACCGAGACCGAAGATGGCAGCAAGGAGGCCTGCACCCGCCAAAGCACCGAGGCACTGTGCCAACACATAACCGATAAACTCTTTGACTGTCATACCACCGCTCATTAAAACGCCTAAGGAAACAGCCGGGTTGATGTGACAGCCGGAAATGTTTCCGACACAGTAAGCCATACCTACGATGACAAGGCCGAAGGCAAGAGCGGTCAAAATGTAACCACCGCCGTTTGCGGCATTACAGCCGACTAACATTGCCGTACCGCAACCGAGGGTTACCAGTACCGCAGTTCCGATAAATTCCGCAATAAGTTTTTTCATAAATAGTACTCCTTTGTAATGTATTCGGAAGGAGACGATAGTCTGATGCTACCGCAAACCGTCCGAAATAAGTATCGGTAATCGGGAAAGAAAACTGAAGATAAAGATAAATTATTCTTCGATGAAATTTCAAAGAGATAGGAAACGAATTTATGTAGAAAAACAGAAGGAAATATGATATGATGTAAAGTGATATAGGATTGGTTCGTTTTTGAAATATGAAGGAAAAGGTGACAAGATGGCAATAAAATGGGGCGTATTAGGTACTGCAGGCATTGCACAGGGATGTACGATTCCGGGAATGCAGACGGCGGAAGGTTGTGAACTGTATGCCATTGCAGGCAGAAACGAGACAAAGGTGAACGAGTTTAAGAAAAGATTCGGCTTTCAAAAGGCCTATGTGGGCTATGATGCGTTGCTGGCGGATGAGGAGGTGCAGGCGGTGTATATTCCCCTTCCGAATCACTTGCATCACGAATGGGTTATGAAAGCTATCGAAGCCGGAAAACATGTGCTGTGCGAGAAGCCGTTGGCCTTAAATGCACTGGAGGCGGAGGAAATGTTCCGTGCCGCAAAACGGAAAGGTGTTCAGTTTGCGGAAGCCTATGCGTACCTGCACAGTCCGTATGTGGCATCACTGCGTGAAGTGATTGAAAGTGGCAGCATCGGTACGGTGGATTATATCGAGACCGCTTTCGTAACCCAGGGCTACGAGGAAGACTATCGCTTGCATAAAGAATTCGGTGGCGGTGCCATGTACGATTTGGGGTGCTACTGTACCACCATGATGCTTTCGCTGGTGGATTCGGAACCGACCTTTGTAAAAGCTTGTGCGGAGTTCGGCGGAGACGACGTGGATTTTAATACGGCGGGCATTGTACGATTTGAAAACGGAGTACGCGCTTCCTTTAACGTAGGTATGATTTTCGGGAAAGGCGCCAACGGCCGCTTTGACCGCTTGTATATTCATGGCTCCAAGGGCTGTATTCGTTCCGAGGTAGAGTATAACCAGGCGGGAGAATTGAGTTATCGCGTGATGACAAACGGAAAAGAGGAAGTAAAGACCGTGACCGCACGGCAGAATTACTGTCTGGAAGTAGAGCAGATGAACCGTGCCATCGAAGGGAAGGGTGAGCTTCTTGTGACACCGGAGTTTTCCCTGCGGAATGCAAAGCTTATGGATGCGGTGCTGAGGGAGATTGAGTATTAAGGAATGTAGTTTAGAAAGGCAGGACGCAAAATGAAAGACTTTTTGCCGATTTGCAGAGAAGACATGAAAAAGCGCGGCTGGGAACAGTGCGATTTTGTATATATTATCGGGGATGCCTATGTGGACCATACCTCCTTCGGCCCGGCCATTATCAGCCGGGTGTTGGAAAGTCACGGCTATAAGGTGGGAATCATTTCCCAGCCGGATTGGAAGGATGAGAAAAGTGTGCAGATTCTCGGAGAGCCGCGTCTGGGCTTTCTTGTTTCCGGCGGAAATATGGACACCATGGTAAATCATTACACGGTAGCGAAAAAACGCCGAAGTCAGGATGCGTATACGCCGGGCGGTGTGATCGGAAAGCGTCCGGACCGGGCAACGATTGTGTATTGTAATTTGCTTCGACGTGTGTATAAAAAGAAACCGATTATTATCGGTGGTATCGAGGCGTCCCTGCGGCGTTTGGGACACTATGATTATTGGGCGGATTCCGTGAAGCGTTCCATATTACTGGACTCCGGAGCGGACCTTTTGTCCTACGGTATGGGAGAAAAGTCTATCGTGGAGATTGCGGATGCGTTGGATTCCGGCCTTGCGGTAAAAGATATTACCTTTGTGGCAGGAACGGTATATCGTGCGACTTCGCTGGATTCGGTGTATGATGCAACGGTGCTTCCGACCTTTTCGGAGATTAAGGAAGATAAGAAATCTTTTGCAAAAAGCTTTTATATTCAGTATTGTAATACGGACCCGTTTTCGGGAAAGCGTCTGGTGGAGAAGTACAGCGACACGGAGTATGTGGTGCAGAATCCTCCGGCGGCGCCTCTTACTCAAGCGGAAATGGATCGGGTGTATGCCCTTCCTTATATGCGGAATTACCACCCGTCTTATAAGGCGGCAGGCGGGATTCCGGCCATTGATGAGTTAAAGTTTAGTTTGGTCAGCAATCGCGGATGCTTTGGCGGTTGCAGCTTCTGTGCGCTCACGTTCCATCAGGGGCGGATTATTCAGACCAGAAGCCATGAGTCCATATTGGAAGAAGCGAAGCTCATGACCTGGGACCCTGATTTTAAAGGGTATATTAACGATGTGGGTGGACCGACGGCAAATTTTCGAGCCCCGGCCTGCGAAAAGCAGCTGACCAAGGGTGTTTGTCCGAATAAGCAGTGTTTGTTCCCGACCCCGTGTAAGAACTTAAAAGTGAATCACGAAGATTATCTGAAACTTCTTCGGAAGCTTCGCGAATTGCCGAAGGTTAAGAAGGTATTCATTCGTTCCGGTATCCGGTTCGACTATTTGATTTATGATAAGGACCGTACGTTCCTCAGAGAGTTGTGCGAGCATCATGTCAGTGGGCAGCTAAAGGTGGCGCCGGAGCATGTGTGCGACGCGGTGCTGTCCAAGATGGGTAAGCCGAGCAGAGGCGTCTACGATACTTTTATTACGGAATATAAAAAGATGAATGCGCGACTGGGTAAGGAGCAGTATGTAGTACCGTATCTTATGTCCTCCCATCCGGGTTCCACCATGAAGGAAGCGGTGGAACTGGCGGAGTATTTAAGAGATTTAGGTTACATGCCGGAGCAGGTACAGGACTTTTATCCGACGCCGTCTACCATCTCCACCTGTATGTATTATACGGGACTGGATCCGCGGACCATGGAACCGGTATATGTGCCGAAGTCTCCTCATGAGAAGGCCATGCAGCGGGCACTGATTCAGTATCGCAATCCGAAAAATTACGAATTGGTGGAGGAAGCTCTGAAGCTTGCCCACAGAGAAGACTTAATCGGATTTGATAAGAAGTGCCTCATTCGCCCGAGAAGCGGCGGAAGACAGGGAGAGTACGGCGTTTTTTCAGGAAAGCAGGGAAGAAAAACCGGAAACGGAAGAGCGGGAGGAAACGGAAGCAGTACCGGAAAGACAGGATATAAGACGGCAGAAAATCGGGGAACAGGCGGAAGTTTGGCAAGTGGACAAAGCGCTAAAAAGGCTGCTTCGGTCAAGAAAAAGACCATTCGAAATGTACACAAGAAAAAGGAAAATAAATCAGTATAGTACGGAAGGAGAACAGAAGGAGCGATGTTAAAACAGTTTTATCCGAAGGAGGACTGGAAGTCCGTGTACGAAACCAGAGAGTACGAGCGTTTATATGAGGCGGGCTACCGCGGGATTATTTTTGATATTGACAATACCATGGTAGAACATGGGGCACCGGTGAACGAAAAGGCGATTTTTCTCATTCGAAAGTTAAAGGAAATCGGTTTTAAAGTGTGCTTTGTATCCAATAATAAAGAGCCGCGGGTAAAGAGTTTCTGCAAGCCGTTAGGTGCGGAATATATTTTCAAAGCAGGAAAGCCGGGAGCGGCAGGATACGAAGCTGCCATGAAAAAAATGGGAACCACCAAGGAGCAGACCGTATCCGTAGGCGACCAGATTTTTACGGATATGTGGGGGGCGAACCGTGCCGGCATACATTCGGTGTTGGTGCAGCCCATCGGAAAAAAAGAAGAAATTCAGATTGTGTTAAAGCGGTATCTGGAAAAAATCGTGTTACATTTTTATCGAAAATCCAAAAAGAAGGTACACTAGCATGAAGAAAAACAACATTGTATTAATCGGTTTTATGGGATGCGGAAAAAGTACCGTAGGAAAGAAGCTGGCGAATGCGTTATCGTATGAGTTTGCGGATACGGATGCCATGATCGAAGCTGCTTACGGAAAGACCATTTCCAAGATGTTTGAAGAGGACGGTGAGGAGTATTTCCGAAATGCGGAGACGGAGCTGCTTTGTAAGCTTTCCACGGAGGCGAATGGGTTGGTGCTTGCTACCGGCGGCGGAATGCCGATGCGGCAGGAAAATGCGGCACTGCTTCGTGAAATCGGCACGGTAGTATTCTTAGAGGCATCCATTGAGACGATTTTAGAACGTTTGCAAAACGATACGGGCCGGCCTTTAGCGGACGGGGAGGACAGAGAGAAGCGTCTGCGTCCTCTTTATGAGAAACGATTGCCGGTATATCGTGAGGCTGCGGATTATATTCTCGATACGGAAAGAAAGTCCTTTTACGCAATCATTGAAGAGATTGAACAAGTCGTAGGAAAGACGACGAAAAAATAGGAGGTAATAGCGATGAAGATTTTGGTAATTAACGGACCTAATTTAAATTTTCTTGGGATTCGCGAGCCGGCACAGTACGGTACGGAAAATTACGAGGCACTTTGCGCAAAGATAGAGGCGGCTGCCGCAGCAAAGGGCGATACGGTAGAAATTTTCCAGAACAACTGCGAAGGTGCGATTATCGACCGGTTACAGGCGGCGTTCAGTGACGGTACGGAGGGAATCATTATTAATCCGGGCGCCTACACCCATTACAGCTATGCCATCCGGGATGCATTGGCATCGGTGTCTGTGAAAAAGATTGAGGTACATATTTCCAACATTCACAAAAGAGAAGAGTTCCGCCATACCTCGGTGACCGCACCGGTATGTGACGGCCAGATTGTGGGGCTGGGAACCAACGGTTATTTGCTTGCACTGGAAGCGTTACATATGGCATAAATTCCCGAATTTCGTATGTTTTTTAACGGAATGGGTGAAAATAAAGCAAAACAAATGCATTTTTTTAAAATTTGGTATTGAAAAAATTGTCAGAGTGCGATACACTAGAGAGTAGTTAATTCTAAGGAGGATTATATATGATTTCTGCAGGTGATTTCAGAAACGGTATTACCCTTGAGATCGAGGGAAACGTTTGTCAGATCGTTGAGTTCCAGCACGTTAAGCCGGGTAAGGGCGCAGCGTTTGTAAGAACAAAGTTAAAGAATATTAAGAGTGGTGGTGTTGTCGAGAAGACCTTCCGTCCGACGGAGAAGTTCCCGGCTGCACACATTGAGAGAGCAGATATGCAGTATCTGTATTCCGATGGTGAGATGTATCACTTCATGGACGTAGAGACCTTTGACCAGATCGCTATGACCGAGGACCAGATCGGTGATTCCTTAAAGTTCGTTAAGGAAAACGAGATGGTTAAGATGCTTTCCCACAACAAGCAGGTATTCGCTATCGAGCCGCCGTTGTTCGTAGAGCTCGTAATTACCGAGACCGAGCCGGGCTTCAAGGGCGATACCGCTACCGGCGCTACCAAGCCGGCTACCGTAGAGACCGGAGCTGTGGTACAGGTTCCGTTATTCGTTGAGAACGGTGAGACCATTCAGATCGACACCAGAACCGGCGAGTACATGAAGAGAGTGTAAGCAGTATTACAGGAAAACAATTAGGCACCGGGAGTATTACTCCGGTGCCTGTTTTGTCGTAGAAAAAGAGTAGATTCTATTTGGAAGCTTCTTTACAGAGTTTTTTATTTTTGTACATGTTGGTATCGGCTGTTTTTACAATTTCCAAAATGTCTTTACCGGAACCGTGAGAATAGCCGACTGCTACACTGAAAGGAAACGGCTCGTTCTTAGCTTCCGACTTGATTTTAGAAAGGATGTCGGCAACCATGACGTCTATTTGATTTTCGTCCGGATTATCTATAACGGAAACGAATTCATCCCCGCCGATACGATAAATACGACATGCATCGGTTGCGTGAGAAGTCAGTAGCGAGGATAATTTTTCGATGGCACGGTCTCCCATGGCATGACCGAATTTATCATTGATTTTTTTCAAATCATTCAAATCCCAGAATGCAACGGCAACCGTAGAAATCTCCGGATAGTAGGTTTCAATCATTTCTTTGTATTTATTTTTATTGTAGGAATTGGTGTTGGTGTCTGTATTTTTGTAATAGGTCAATTGTGCGATTCGCATGGCATCTCTTACGTTGTTGTTAACATTAAATTGCATTAAAATTGTAAATACCAACAGGATGATGGCTCTTGGGAAAATCATAAAGACAATGATTACAAACATCGGATTTTCATTGTATGGGATATTAAATGAGTCTTCTGTGATTAGGTTCAGATACCAGTCTCTGACGTGCCGGCTTTGCAACAAGATATTAAGGTCACAGATTCCGTAGTAAAAATTTGTGATGGAACTCAGTGTAATGGTAACGAGGTTAATGATATAAGCGTACCATATTACTTTATTTTTACGATACTGTACGGCAAAGAGAAGAGGGAAAACATATAATAAAACCGCATGATAGGACAGGACGGAAATGATAACCGCGGAAACGACGCACATCATCAATAAAAAGAAATATTTTAACCATGGTTTGGATAAGTCTTTCTTTATACAAATAAACAGCAAAGGCATAAAGAGGACAATATTAGCCTGAAAGGCAAAAGTAATCAGGGTTTTATCCACTTCGAAAAAACCTATCATAGTCAGAAGCCAAATCAGCGCAATCGCAATTAAAAAGCATAGGAAGCCTTTTAAGGTGTTTTTGTTAGCGGTAACTTCCTGGTAAAGTAATTCCTGTTCGTATTGTGTTTTGAAATCGTTCGTCTGCTTTATCATAATATATCCATCCGTTATTCGAAAGCGTTTTTGGTTGCACTTTTATCATAGCTCTTCTTTTGTGTTATTTCAAGCTTTATTTCAGGAAATCCCTTCCATGCATAAGCGCCGAAACTTGCGGAATACTAAGGAAGCAACTAAGTATATGCATAATATGCAAATAAGGAGGCTTTTATGAAAAAGAAGATTGTAAGCCTTATGGCAATGTGCTGTATGTCTTTGTTCCTGGTAGCATGTGCTTGCGGTGAGGACATGGGAACCGAGAATGTAACTCCGAGCCCGCAGCCGACCGGCACCACCGCTCCGAGCCCGACCACGGCACCGACCAATACTCCGAATCAGAACAACGATTCTGACATGAACGGAAACAATGTGGGCGGAACCGGTACAGACGGTGTAGGCGGAACCGGTGAAGAAGGTCTCATTAACGATATCGGAGACGGTGTCGGTGATGTGATTGACGGTATCGGTAACGGTGCAAACGACGTGATTGACGGTGTCGGAAATGCAGTGGATGACATGACCGGCGGTAATGCAGGAAACGGTACCAACGGTAACGTGACCGGCGGAAACGCAGCAGGCGGTGCAAGATAATAAGGTACCGGCCTTAAAGAAAAAGAAAAGATGTCTCGAATACGATAGGTCGAGGCATCTTTCTTCTTTTATTGTTCTAAATGAATTCTGTAAATCAGTGCATCGGAGGTCTCTTCCGTGCATTCATAAGGGAATAGACAATGTTCCAATACTTTCATGGAAATCAGGTTGCTTTTCTTTATTTTGACGGAAACATAGCGGCAACCCTGACAGCCGGCAAAGTGTAAAACGGCGGGAATGCATTCCTTGGCATAGCCCTTGTTGCGATAAGGGGTATCAATTAAATACCCAAGCCAGTAACAGTTGGAATCATCTTCCGGAAGGGAAAATCCCACACGACCAACAAGCTTTCCCGATTCACGTTCATAGACACCCCAAAGTGCCAGCTCGTAAAACGGATAAACACTGTTTATGTAGGCCAAATGCTTTTCCAGCTCTGTGTCGTAATCGGAAAGCTGCTCGTCCATAAAAGCAGCGGTGGCCGGTTCGGTACACATGTCATAAAGCGCCGGAAAATCGTCTATGGAGAGCTCTTGAATAAGAAGTCGTTCGGTACGAATTATAAACGCAGGATAAGACAGGGCATGGGCATGAGTACGGCTTAAGTATCCCGGGTCTATCTGACAGAAGCTTTGCACAACGGCGTAGGCGCCGAACAGATTGTTGAACGCACCCGGCGGCTCATAGCCGATACAGGGAATTCCGGCAGCTTTTGCGGCAGAGACTCCTTCCGGAGAATCGGTAATCACAAGACAATTTTGCGGTGGAAGAGCTAGTCGGTGCGCCATGTCCTTATAAAGTTCCGGGGAAGGATAGGAATTATTTGCGTTTTCGATAACGTATATTCCCCACCCGGATAATTCGTTATAAAGAAACCGCAGGTTGAGGCCGTCTTCGGCAGATGGTGTTAAATCAAAAAGTACCCCCTCTAACATTAAAGCTTTCCTTTCGTTTTGTATGTTTTTTTTAAGTTTATCACCGGAGAGCCGATGTGTAAAGCCGGAAAAGTGCCGTTACTTCGTAAAAAAATGCAAAAAAATAAAAAAAACACTTGATTATCTTTGTGTTTTGTGGTTTCCTATTAGTATGGATTTTTATTAGTAAAATAAGATTCCGATTTATAAGACTGAAAGGTTGGTATGAAGCATTATGAAAAAGGTAGTGAAGTTTGGCGGCAGTTCCTTAGCCAGTGCAGAGCAGTTTAAGAAGGTAGGCGACATCATTCGTGCGGATGAGAGCCGTGTATATGTAGTACCGTCTGCACCGGGTAAGCGTCATTCCAAAGATACAAAGGTAACCGATATGTTATACGGTTGCTATGCTCTGGCAGAGGCAGATAAGGATTTCTCCAAGGAGCTGAAGGACATCGAGGCTCGTTACAACGAGATTATCGACGGTTTGAAGTTAAAGATTTCCTTAAAGGATGAGTTTGAGGTAATCGAAAAGAACTTTAAGTTAAAGGCCGGCAGTGACTATGCGGCTTCCCGCGGTGAGTACTTAAATGGTCGCATTATGGCAGCATATCTCGGTTATGAGTTTATCGATGCCGCAGAAGTGATTTTCTTCCACAGCAACGGTACTTTCGATGCAGAGAAGACCGACACCGTATTATCCAAGCGTCTTGCGAAGACGCCGCGTGCGGTTATTCCGGGCTTCTACGGTGCAAAGAAGAGCGGCGAGGTTAAGACCTTCTCCCGCGGCGGTTCCGACGTTACCGGTTCTATTGTTGCAAGAGCAGGTAAGGTAGACCTTTACGAGAACTGGACCGATGTTTCCGGTTTCCTTGTAACGGACCCGCGTATCATTGACAATCCGAAGCCGATTACCACTATTACATACAGAGAGCTTCGTGAGCTTTCCTACATGGGTGCGGGCGTTCTTCACGAAGACGCTATTTTCCCGGTTCGTAAGGCAGGTATTCCGATTAACATTCGTAATACCAACGCCCCGGAAGATGAGGGTACCATGATTGTAGAGAGTACCTGCCGTATTCCGGAGTACACTATTACCGGTATCGCCGGTAAGAAGGGCTTCGTAGCGGTAAATATCGAGAAGGATATGATGAACGCTGAGGTTGGTTTCGGGCGTAAGGTTCTGCAGGCCTTTGAAGAGAATGGTATTTCCTTCGAGCATGTGCCGTCCGGTATCGATACCATGACCGTATTCGTACATCAGCCGGAGTTTGAGGGCAAGGAGCAGAGCGTACTGGGTGCAATTCACCGTTTGGCCGCTCCGGATTCCATCGATCTTGAGGCAAATCTTGCATTAATCGCGGTAGTAGGCCGTGGTATGAAGTCCAACCGTGGTGTGGCTGCACGTATTTTTGCAGCGTTGGCTCATAACAACATCAACATCAAGATGATTGACCAGGGTTCCAGTGAGCTTAACATCATCATCGGTGTTCGTAATGAGGATTTTGAAACTGCTATTAAGGCAATCTACGATATTTTTGTTACCGTAGCGCTTTAATATAAACAATGATTAACTAAGAGAAAGCGGGGTATTACAACATGAAGATTCAAAACGTAACCGATGCAGCATTTAAGAAGTACGGTAAGGTTGTAACCGGAATTGATTTTTCCGATATGCTTGCCGAGATGAAGAAGATGGAGATTCCGGCAGATGTAGTGTATGAGCCGGGTCTTGCAAACCTTGAGGCTTGTGCTTCCGCAAAGGACCTTTGCGAGAGCGTATACGGCGGTATGCCGATTCAGGTTGGTCACTGCAGCGGTAACAACAATAAGTTAAACGCAGTAGAGTACCACAGAGATTCCGAGGTAAACATTTCCGTAGACGGTATGATTTTACTTCTCGGTCTGGAGCAGGATATCGAGGAGGATTTCACTTACGATACTTCTAAGATCGAAGCATTCTTAGTACCGGCAGGTGTAGCGGTAGAGCTTTACGCAACTACCCTTCACTACGCTCCGTGCAATTCCCAGGCAGGCGGCTTCCGCGGCATCGTAGTTCTTCCGAAGGGAACCAACTACGACCTTGCAAAGCAGCCGAACAAGACTCCGGAGGATAAGCTGATGACCGCTGTAAACAAGTGGCTCATTGCCCATGAGGATGCAAAGATTGCAGGTGCTTGGAACGGATTAAAGGGCGAGAATATCACCCTGTAACAGGACATAACAAATGAAAAAGGAAACCGGTACGCTGTGTGTCGGTTTCCTTTTTTGAAGGCTGAAAACAAACCGCCCGTGGGACGTACATAATGTCTGTCCTTCGGGCGGTTCCGGATTTATCGGGGCTGCAAGATACTTGTTACAGTACCAGCGAAATTAAATACAGTGCCAGCAGGTGTGCCGGGTAGAAGATGTAGAAGAAATACTTAAACTTTTTGGAGCGGATAATCTGTCCGTTGTACATGGCAATCGGAACAAAGGCCAACAGAGCCGCAATGTTGGTACCGAGAAAAATGATACAACCGAAGAGAATCTGCATTTTTTTGTTGTTGCGGAAAAAGTACAGTACCGCAATAAAAAGAACACCGATGTAGCTGTAATCCAGACGGGCAAAAACCGCAACGGCACAAGCGGCAAGGATGCAGAGAAGCTGGTAAAACCACTGTTTAAACGCAGCTTTCGGAGAAATGTCCTCCGAGGCTTCCGCACGTTTCATTCCGTACAGCATCAAAAGACCTAAAAACAGGGTAAAGACAGTGTTTTGGTACTGTGGATAGAAAAGGGACGCGGTAACGTCTTTCCAGCCGTAAAGCGGGGCCGCATTGGTAACGATTAAGTTAAACGGAATTTCCGCAATAAGGGCACATATGCCGACACGGAGCAAATAACGCTTGTAGTCGGAGGTGTGCAGAAAGCCTTCGAAGATAAGAAATGCAAAAATCGGGAAAGCGATACGTCCTACCAGACGCATAACGGTATAGGCGGAGTAGAGACTCATGTAGTCCGCCGGAATCGTCTGTAACTGTTCTACGGTTGTGTCTGTGGAACAGACAAGACTTAAATATTCCGGAAACTTAGCCAGTTTCGAATAAACAAGAGTGATTGCCGCATGGTCGATTAACATGGTCAAAGCGGCAAATATTTTTAAAAAGTTTGCCGGAAAGCCGGACATAGGCTGTGAATTGTTTGGCATAGTTGCTTGATTTGTCATTGATGTTTCCTCCTCTTTATGTTATGATTATATAGAAGTAAGGAAAGAATTTCAAGTAAGTTATTTTCTTTTCATAAATAAGGAGGCGTAAAATGGGAAAACGTCGTTTTTGGAGTATGGTTTTTGCGGCGGCCGGGTTGATTGTTCTGTATTGCGTTTTACAGAAGCTTTCGGTGGTGGGAGCCGGAGTGAAGTGGGTGTTCGGAATTGTTTCCCCGATTTTTACCGGTTTTATTATTGCATTTGTATTGAATTTGCCCATGCGCGGTCTTGAGAAGTTGTGGGATACCTGTGAACTGGGCTTGAAGCGTTTTTTTGTAAAGCGCAGAATGAAAAGGAAGAAAAATGACAGCGGCTCCAACGAGCCGGCGGAGGTTACAATCGGCAAGGTAAGCGATGTGTTGCGACGTCCGGTTTGTCTTTTGATTTCTATCGTGATTATTATCGCTATTTTGGCGGCAATTGTGTCGCTGGTACTTCCTGAAATAGGAAAAACCGTGAAGCTTTTGGTGGACGGTGTACCGGAATGGCTGGAGAAGGTTAAGGCGTGGTGTATCGAATATTCCGAAGAGTATCCGGTGATTTCCGAGACGATTTCGAATTTGGATATTGATTGGGAGTCTACGGCAAAGAGCCTTCTTAGTTTGATCGGGTCCGGAACCCTCGGTGTGGTAGGAAACACATTTGCCGGGATTGTCGGTGCTTTGGGCGGTGTGATTAATTTTGTAATTGCGTTGATTTTCGCAATTTATGTGTTGCTGAGCAAGGATACGTTGTCCCGCCAGATAAAAAAGTTATTTTGTGCTTTTTTGCCGGACAAGGTAAGAGGTACGATGCTGCATGTGGCGGAAACCGCCCATGGAATCTTTTGTGCTTTTGTTACGGGACAGTGTATCGAAGCGGTGATTCTGGGCAGCCTTTGTGCGGTAGGCATGTTGATTTTCAGATTCCCGTACGCGGCCATGATCGGCGTATTGGTGGGAGTAACCGCGCTGATTCCTGTGGTAGGTGCGTTTATCGGTGCCGGCGTGGGAGCCTTTTTGATATTAATGATTGATCCGTTCCAGGCACTGATGTTTGTGATTTTTATTGTTGTTTTGCAACAGATAGAAGGAAATGTAATTTATCCGAAGGTGGTGGGAAGTTCCGTAGGCCTTCCGGCAATGTGGGTACTGGCGGCCGTAACCGTGGGTGGCGGTATCGGAGGTATTGTGGGTATGTTGTTTGCGGTACCGACAGCTTCGGTAGTATATACATTGTTGCGTGAAGCAACCGCAAAGCGTCTGGCAAAGAAGGAACAGGAAGCGGAGCTGCAAAACGATGAGTCAGGAGAATAATATGACAAGAAAAAGTGTTGTAAAAGAAGTAATCAGTTGGGTTGTGATTATTGTAGCCGCGTTTATTATCGGCAACTGTTTGAATAAGTATGTGTTAATGAAGGCAGTAATTCCGTCCGGTTCCATGGAGAATACTCTTCAGATCGGAGACCGTATTTTCGGACTTCGTACAGCATACTGGTTCTCGGGACCGGAGCGTGGAGATGTTGTGATGTTTGATTATCCGGATAACGAAACGGTGCTCTATGTAAAGAGAGTAATCGGTTTGCCGGGAGAAACCGTTGAGATTGTTGACGGTATTGTTTACATTTGGAAGGATTCCGAAGGAAAAGAGAAGATAAAGCTGGAGGAGCCGTACTTAAAAGAAAGCGCAATTGGTTCCTACGGTCCGTATACGGTGCCGGAAGATTGTTATTTCATGTTGGGAGACAACCGGAACAATTCCTGGGATTCGAGAAAATGGAACAACAAATATGTACATATAGATAAAATACAGTGCAAGGCATGGTTCCGCTACAAGCCGGACTTCGGATGGATAAAGTAGCGGATCAGTGGTGCGGATGCGCGGTAATTACGGTGTGAGCCTGAGCAATCTGAGCCATAACGGAGGTTTTGAACTGGGCATCAAATTCGCAAAGACGGGACATGAGTTCTCCCTGAGTCGTAGCGACATACTTCGGCTGTAAACGATTCAATGCATACGAAGCGATATCAAGACGGCAACGCTCACATTTGCAACCGTCCAAATACGGTAACATCTCGTCCAAAGTAAGAATGACATATTCTTCCATGATATTACGTAGAATTATCTGCATAGGGGAAACCCTCCGTTCTTTCGTCTAATCTCATGGTATCACTTTTTTCTGAGATTGTAAAGAAAAATATGAAAAAGGAAGTTTCGGGATGGAAGAACAGAGAAAACTGATAAATAAACTGAAAGAAGAGCATACTTTGGCGGTGGCCGAGTGGCGTTGTCTGTTGGATTCTCCGGGGAAAGAAGTAAGAGAGTATCTGCGGGAAGCGGCGAGAAAAGAAACGGACCGCGTGTTCGGCCGGCAGGTATACGTGAGGGGATTAATCGAGTTTACGAATGTTTGTAAAAAGGATTGTTATTATTGTGGAATCAGGAAAAGTAATTTGTGCGCGGAACGTTATCGGCTGACAGAAGAAGAAATTCTTAAGTGTTGCCAAAGCGGTTATGATGCCGGATTGCGTACGTTTGTATTGCAGGGAGGCGAGGACGGATATTTTACGGAAGAGCGTATTTGCGGTCTTGTCAGAGCGATACATACAAAATTTCCGGATTGTGCGATTACTTTGTCTGTGGGAGAATGGAGCAAGGAGAGCTACGAAAAGTTTTTTTCGGAAGGGGCGGAACGATTTCTCCTTCGGCAGGAAACAGCAAACAAAGAGCATTATGAAAAGTTGCACCCGGACAACCAGAGTTATGAGACACGCATGGAGTGTCTGTGGAATTTAAAGGAGATCGGTTACCAGACCGGTTGCGGTTTTTTGGTGGGGTCACCGTATCAAACCTTAGATTGTATTATTGAGGATTTACTGTTTTTGGAACGATTTCGTCCGCAAATGGTGGGAATCGGACCTTTTTTACCCGCAACGAATACGCCTTTTGAGGAGGAGAAAGCCGGTAGCAGTGAGTTGACATTGTTTCTTCTTTCTGCAATCCGCCTGATGCTTCCTGAGGTGTTATTGCCGGCTACAACAGCTTTAGGGACGGCACGCAGCGACGGGCGGATACAGGGGCTTTTGCACGGCGCCAATGTCATTATGCCGAATCTGTCTCCTGTGAGAGTAAGAGACAAATACGCCTTGTACGACAACAAAGTCCATAGCGGAAATGAGGCGGCGGAGCATTTGGAGACTTTGCGAAAGGAACTGGCAAAAGAAAACTTTACAGTGGCAATTTCCCGCGGTGACGCACCCGGGTTTGCAAAATAAATTATTTTACTAACGGGGAAGAATATCTGACCCGAAAGAAAGGACAAAAGAATATGTACAACAAAGCATCACTTATCGCGGAAGAGTTTATTTCCCATGAGGAAATCACCGCAACCCTTGCCTATGCTGAGGAGAACAAGGAGAATTTCGCCCTGATTGACGAAATTCTTGCGAAAGCAGAGCTGTGTAAGGGACTTGACCACAGGGAAGCCTCGGTGCTTCTTGCCTGTGAGGAACCGACAAGAGTAGCCAAAATGTATACCATGGCGGAGGAACTGAAAAAGAAGTTCTATGGCAACCGTATTGTTATGTTTGCACCGCTGTATCTTTCCAATTACTGCATCAACGGCTGTGTGTATTGTCCGTACCACATGAAGAACAAGCACATTGCCCGTAAGAAACTGACGCAGGAGGAAATTGTACGGGAAGTAACCGCCTTACAGGACATGGGGCACAAGCGTCTTGCGTTAGAGGCCGGCGAGGACCCGGTAAATAACCCGATTGAGTACATTTTGGAGTGCATTGATACTATTTACAGTATCAAGCACAAAAACGGCGCAATTCGCCGCGTAAACGTGAATATTGCGGCTACCACGGTAGAGAATTACAGGAAGTTAAAGGATGCCGGCATCGGTACCTATATTTTGTTCCAGGAAACCTACCATAAGGAGAGCTATGAAAAGCTTCATCCGACGGGACCGAAGCATGATTATGCCTACCATACCGAGGCTATGGATCGTGCCATGGAAGGCGGTATCGATGACGTAGGCTTAGGCGTTTTGTTCGGACTGGAGTTATACAAATACGAGTTTGCGGGACTTTTGATGCATGCGGAGCATTTGGAGGCGGTGCACGGTGTAGGACCGCACACCATCAGTGTACCGCGTATTAAGCGGGCGGATGATATTGACCCGACGGTGTTTGATAACGGCATCAGCGATGAGATTTTTGCGAAGCTGTGTGCTTTGATTCGAATTTCCGTGCCGTATACGGGAATGATTATTTCTACAAGAGAAAGCAAGGAAGTGCGCGAAAAAGTAATCCGTCTCGGTGTTTCCCAGATCAGCGGAGCCTCCAGAACCAGTGTCGGAGGGTATTGCGAGCCGGAGCCGGAGGATGAAAACTCCGAGCAGTTTGATGTCAGCGACAAGCGTACCCTGGACGAGGTGGTACGGTGGCTGATGGAGTTCGGCTATATTCCGTCCTTCTGTACCGCTTGCTATCGGGAGGGAAGAACGGGAGACCGTTTTATGAGCCTTTGCAAGAGCGGACAGATTCAAAACTGTTGCCATCCGAATGCGCTGATGACCTTAAAGGAGTACTTGATGGATTATGCTTCCGAAGAGACGAAGAAAATCGGAGAAGCCTTGATTGCGGCGGAGCTTAACAATATTCCGAAGGAAAAAGTCCGTGAGGTTTGCGAAGATCATTTAAAAAAGATTGAAGAAGGAATCCGGGATTTTCGGTTCTAAAGAAAAGGGAATCCGGAGCGGTTTTATAAATATGACATAAGAGAAGGCGTCGATTTTCCGGTAGATAAGGGAAATCGATGCCTTATTGAGGAGATTAATATGGGCTTAAGTACGACACCTGCGGCAGAGCGGGTTCATATTGCTTTTTTCGGAAGACGAAATGCCGGAAAATCCAGTCTGATTAATGCGGTGACGGGACAGGAGCTTTCCGTGGTATCCGATGTAAAGGGAACTACAACGGACCCTGTGTATAAAACAATGGAGTTGCTTCCCATCGGACCGGTGGTACTTATCGATACACCGGGCTATGATGATGAAGGAGAGCTGGGAGAACTTCGTATCAAAAAAACCCGCCAGGTATTGAATCGTGCCGATTGCGGCATTTTGGTAGTAGATGCAACGGAGGGGATGGGAGCGTGTGAAAGGTCATTAATTGCACTTTTTGAGGATCGAAGAGTTCCGTATTTGGTGGCTTGGAACAAAGCGGATGAGGAAAAGGACAGGGGAGACGGGTCACTGTTTGTCAGTGCCAAAACCGGTGTCGGAATTCAGGCGTTGAAGGAACGCATCGGGGAATTGCTTCACAGAGAAGAAGAGAATCGTCAAATCATCGGGGATAAGATAAAACCGGGAGATGTGGCGGTTCTGGTGGTGCCCATTGACGAGGCGGCACCGAAGGGACGCCTGATTTTACCGCAACAGCAGACAATTCGCGATATTTTGGATGCCGAGGGTATGCCTTTGGTGGTTAAGGATACCGGTTTACCGACGGCATTTTCGATGCTTAAGAAGAAGCCTGCATTGGTTATTACCGACAGCCAGGTATTCGGACCTGTGGCAAAACAGGTACCGGAGGAAGTACCGTTGACATCGTTCTCTATTTTAATGGCACGGTATAAAGGTTTCTTGTCTACGGCAGTAGAAGGAGTAAGGACACTGGAAACATTACAGGACGGAGACAAAATTTTGATTTCCGAGGGATGTACTCACCACAGACAATGCGGAGACATCGGCACGGTGAAGCTTCCTGCCATGATTCGGAAGTTTACCGGAAAGGAGCCGGAGTTTGTATTTACATCGGGAAGGGATTTCCCGGAGGATTTAACGGGAATCCGGCTGGTAATCCATTGCGGCGGTTGTATGCTTACGGAACGGGAGCTTTCTTATCGAAAAAAGACGGCAGAAGGAGAGTGCGTACCTTTTACCAATTACGGAATCGCCATGGCATTTATGAACGGAATCTTAAAGCGTAGTGTGGCGCTGTTTTCGGATGTGGCGAAAATATTGGAATAGCACAGGCTGTTGCGAGAGTTTTATTACCGAAATAATTCGAAATTATCATATTGTCAGTTAAATGAGACGATGAAACGGAAGGAAGAAAAGTATGAATATCGTAGTGTTGGAACGAAACAGTGTAGGACCGGACATTCCGGTGGATTGTTTTGAAGAACTGGGAAGTGTGACTTATTACAGAAACACGGTGACTATGGAAGAGGTCAGAGAACGTGTGAAGGATGCGGATATTATTGTGGCAAACAAGTCACCCATGTGTGAGGAGAGCTTAAAGGACGCACCGAACGTGAAAATGATTTGTGAGTTTGCCACCGGGTATGATAACTGTGATTTGACCTATTGTAAGTCCAGAGGGATTCGTGTGACCAATGTAGTGGATTATTGCTCCGCCATGGTGGCGCAACATACCTTTACACTTGCACTGGCACTCTGCCAGAAGCTTCCGCACTACGATAACTATGTGAAATCCGGTACCTACAGTGCCCAGGACCGTTTTTCCAACTTTGATATCCCGTTCTACGAACTGGAAGGAAAGACATGGGGAATTGTGGGGATGGGAAATATCGGTAAGCGAGTGGCACGAATTGCTTCTGCCTTCGGCTGTAAGGTGATTTTTCATTCGGTAACCGGAAAAAGTACCGTTACCGATTATCCGCAGGTGGATAAGGATACCTTACTTTCCGAGAGCGATTTCCTTTCTCTTCATTGTCCGCTCAGTGACCTGTCCCGTAATTTTATCGATAAAGCAGCTTTGGAAAAAATGAAACAGACGGCCTATCTGGTAAATGTGGCAAGGGGGCCGGTAGTAAACAATACGGACTTGTACGAGGCCCTGGAAACCGGAGGGATTGCGGGAGCGGGGCTGGATGTATTGGAGAAGGAACCGTTGCAGCTGACAAACCCACTCAGTAAAATTAAGGACAGCAATAAGCTCATTATTACGCCGCACCTGGCATGGGGCAGTGTGGAAGCCCGTATGCGCTGTGTAGAGGGCGTATACGAGAACATTAAGGCATTTCAGCGAGGCGAAGAGCGGAACGTTGTGATTTAAGAAATAAGGTAGAAAAGAACGGTGTCCGAAGGAAATCTTTGGGATACCGTTCTTTTATAGATTAATTTGTGTCCATGCATCAACGAGCCGTTCCAATGACCATGCCGCATTTGCGGGAGAGGTGGACGGCAGGCAAACAGCGTCTCTGTGGACGGTGTCTTTGATATACTTGTTGTAATACTTTTCGGCAGTCTTTCCGTTCACAAAAATCGTCCGGATATTCGCATGCTCAAGGAGCAGCGACAAATCGTTCGGGACCACATGTTTGATGGAACTGTCGGAACTGCCGGTAATATCGCAGGAAGCAATCACATCCCACACCGCAATTCCGTGGGAGAGGAGAAAGGCTTTCTTTTCTTCGATAGTCTTTGGCTCCGGTACACCGAACACCTTTGAAGTTACCTTCCAAAAACGATTCTGGGGATGTCCGTAAAAAAACTGAGCCTCCTGGGATTTCACGGAGGGAAAACTTCCGAGAATCAGGACCTTGGAATGCCGGTCAAAAACCGGAGGAATGGGATGCGAAATCATAAGGGACCTCCTAAAACTGAAAGCTGAAAATATTGCTTACCTCAACACGGATTCGGATGTATTCATCGGTAAAGGTAACGGAATATTTTTGTGACTTCTTCAAAAACTCTCTCCTTTGTACTACAAAAATATATAAAACATTTTACCATAATTCCGGGAGAAAGTAAATAAAAGGCACTTGGCGGCCCTGCAAGATTAGTATAGCGGATGGTGGGTCCCACGACGTCCGGGGGACGTCGGTACCGGGACGACCGAAGCGGAGCTGAGAACTTGAAATCTGGGTAAAAGGAACCCATCCGCTTCGGGAAAAGAAACACCTCTGACCAAAGTCAGAGGTGTTTCTTTTCTTATGAATGCGGATGGTGGGACTTGAACCCACACGATCGTGAAACCGGCAGATTTTGAGTCTGCTGCGTCTGCCATTCCGCCACATCCGCATATCAACGAGATTACCTCGCCGAACAGGAAATAGTTTACCATACTTTTTCCTGTTTGGCAAGAGCAATTTTCAAATTTTTGTGAAAAAACCTTCAAAAAGGGAATAGGTTTATTTTTTCCAGGTACCCGGATGGAACAGTACCATCATCGGAATGATTTCCAAACGTCCCGCCAACATGTCAAACATCAAAACAAACTTGGACAGAGTAGAAAACTCCGAAAAGTTTCCGGTAGGGCCGACTACGTTAAGACCGGGACCGATATTGTTTAAGGTGGCAGCGATAGAAGTAAAGTTCGTAGTCATGTCGAAACCGTTCAAACAAATTAAAAGTAGCGACACGATAAAAATCAGAATATAGGCCATCAGCAGGGTGTTACAGGAATGGACTACGGAATGTTCCAAGGCCTTGCCGTCCATTTTCAGTACACGGATGCGCTTCGGATGGATCTGCTGCATCAGCTCCTTGCGTACCTGCTTTAAGTATATCATGATCCGGGACACTTTGATGCCACCACCGGTGGAGCCGGCACAGGCACCGACAAACATAAGACATACCATGATACCTTTGGCAAATTGCGGCCAGAGATTGAAGTCCGCGGTAGCGTAACCGGTAGTTGTCATAATGGAGGCAACCTGAAAGGCAGAAGTCTGAATGCTTTCACCGATTTTGCCGCCGTCGGCAACAAGGGAAATTGTAATGAGTCCGACCGCACCGAGGAAAAGAAAGAAATACCAGCGTACTTCCTCCATGCGGAAGGCGTCCTTCACTTTGCGAATCAGGATATAGTAATAAAAGGTAAAGTTCACACCGAATAAAAACATAAAAACGGTGATGACGTTTTGTAAGTAGGTCGAGTATCCGGCAATACTGTTATTTTTGATTCCGAAACCACCGGTACCTGCCGTGCCGAAGGCATGACAGACAGAGTCAAAGAACGGCATTCCGCCAAGTAAAAGCAGAATGATTTCGACTACTGTCATTGCAAAATAAATGGCATAAAGTAAAAAGGCAGTTTGTTGCATTTTCGGCACCAACTTTCCGACAGAAGGTCCCGGGCTTTCTGCTTTCATCAGATTCATGGTGGAACCGCCGGTCATCGGAAGAATGGCGAGAATAAATACGAGTACACCCATACCGCCGATCCAGTGACTGAAGCTTCTCCAAAGCAAATTGGCATGAGAGAGAGCTTCCACATCGGTTAAGATACTGGAACCGGTGGTAGTAAGACCGGAAATGATTTCGAATAAGGCATTCGGATAATACGGAATGTCTCCCGTTAATACAAACGGGGTTGCACCGATAGCACTCATAACAATCCAGCTTAATGCCACGGCAACAAAGCCTTCCTTAGCATAGAAGGTGCTCTTACGGTTTTTATGCAACCGAATCAGACCGCCCAGAAGGATGCAAAATGCACCGAGAATCAGGTAGATAAGGGCGTCTTTGATTTCGCCGTAAATAAAACCGGTCAGGGCCGGAGGCAGGAAGAAAATGCCTTCCAGCTGTATGACCCAGCCGATAATTTTTAAAATAATGGAATAATTCATAACAAGCGCTCCTATTTTAACGGGTCATCCATAATGTCGGAAATGTCCTGCAATCCCTTGTGGGTAGTTACAACAATAACCTTGTCGCCTTTTTGAATGAAATCGCGACCGGTCGGAGTGATAACGCGTCCTTTTCGTACGATACAACAAATCAAAAGGTTCTTTTTCAAATTCAGGTTAATAAACGGAATATCCGTAACGGCACAATCCTCTTTTACAAGGAATTCCAGAGCTTCTACCTGATTGTCCATAAGCCGGTAGAGTGCTTCCACATTGCTTCCGTAGGAGTTGTTCTGAGAACGGACATATTGCAAGATATACTCTGCGGTTATATTTTTCGGAGAAACAATACTGCCGATCGGAAGGTCACTTATAATTTCGTCCAAAGCAAGCCGGTTGACCTTTGTAATCTTTTTGCAGTTTGCATTCATCTTGTTGGCATAAAGGGAAAGGAAGATATTTTCTTCATCCAGCGAAGTTAAGGAAACGAACGCATCGGTTTTTTCCAACCCTTCTTCCAACAGCATATCGTGGTCCGAGGCATCGGAATGGATGATGGTTGCTTTCGGAAGAGCATCACTTAAAAAGTCACAACGACTGCGGTTCCGCTCGATGATTTTTACATCGATGCCGGAGCGGAGCAGTGACTGTGCAAGATAATACGGAATCATACCGCCGCCGGCAATCATGACATCCCCGATTTCGCGGATGGTGGCAAGCTTGCTGAGACGGTAGAAACTGTTAATCTTTTCTCGCGGCAGGATAATGGAAATGGTATCCCCTGCCATTAGGACGGAATTACCGTTCGGGATACAGACCTGATGGTCGTGCACCAGAATACAGATGAGGATTTCGTGGTTGAATTTACGGGAAAAGTCTTGTACCTTCATGTTGTGAAGGGGAGAGTCTTCCGTGATTACCACCTGCATCAGGTCAACCTTTCCTTTTGCAAAGGAGTCGATGTCCATTGCTTCCGGTACCTGAATCAGCTGGGCGATTTCCGTAGCAGCCGCAAATTCCGGATTAATAATCATGGAGATATCCATGCAGTCTTTTAAGTAATTTACCTCGCGGAAATATTCCGGATTGCGTACCCGGGCAATGGTACGGCACTTACTTGCTTTTTTTGCAAGCAGGCAGGAGATGAGGTTGATTTCATCCTGTCCGGTAACGGCAATCAAAAGATCGGCATGTTCAATACCGGCTTCAAGTAAAGTCAAAAAACTGGAAGCGTTTCCGACCACACCCTGTAAGTCCATGTTGGACAGGGCAGGCTGCAAACGTTCCGCGGAATTATCGATTAAGGTAAGATCATGTCCTTCTTCATTCAGCTGTTGCGCAAGAGCATAGCCCACTTTACCGCAACCCGCAATGATAATTTTCATAGGAAATTCCTCCCGTGAGTAAAATGTTTACCTGTTCAGTATACCACCGATTTCCCAAAATGTCACTAGAAAGATATGCGGTGTTAAGGTTGGATTAACATAAGTTTAATCCTTTTTTGCACGTTCTAAACGGTGATGCTGAGGCTGCATGGTCAGTTCCGTAAGATTAAGACCGCTCCGGGCGGTGAGGGCGAACAACGCATAGTCTGCAACTTCTTCCGGAGAAAGGGAAGCGTCTTCGGGATCCGCGGCGCCGAAAGAAGCATTCCGGTATAAGTCGGTTCGTGTCATGTCCGGCGCCAGCACCGTCACCCGGACGTCGTATTTGCGTACCTCTTCAAACAAACTCTTGGCAAAACTGGATACACCGGCCTTGGTTGCTCCGTAAGCACAGCCGTGGGTGTTGTTGGTTTTGGCCGCCGTAACGGAAGAAATATATAGCAGGTGTCCTTTGTTTTTCTTTAAATCTCTCAGAAACAGATTTGTCAAAAGAAGAGGAGCGGTAAAATTAACCGCGGTCAGTTCCGTAATTGCTTTGACGGAAAGCTCTTCGTGAGGTCCGTAAAAGCCCACTCCCGCGTTTAAAACAAGAATATCGGGAGAAATATGTTCCTTGTGCAACCTATGCGAAAATTGTTCGATCTCGGACGGATTCCGCAAGTCGCAGACATGAAGCAGGATGTTTTTTCGTTCTTCCGGGGAAAGAAGCGTTGCAAGCTCTTTCGATAAGGTGTCTCGGCGTTCTTCGGATTTTACGATGCCGTGTACGAGACAACCTTCCTTTTGAAGGGCAAGAAGCAAGCTTTTTCCGATGCCGGAAGAAACGCCGGTAATCAGAGCGGTTTTATCGGTTAACATGGGATTCTCCTTCCTCGGACTCTTCGGGAGTCCAGATAAACAGTTTTTCGGTCGGGACGCCGTGACGATAAAGCGCATCGCATACCGTAGTAAGAAGCGTATCGCAACGCCCGGTATCGTAGTGACAAACTCCGTCCGTCAATTCGTAAGGATAATGGGAAAGGGCACAGGCCGGTTTTGCTTTTTTTAGCTGTTTTAGGTAATCCTTCGACAGGCGGAATACACCGAGACTGATGTCTGTGATTTCCTCCGGCAGAAGAACCCGGAATACCTCCTCCGTAAGGGCGGAGTAAAGAGCCTCGGCGTTTGGAATATCTAAAATCGGGTCAAAGCACAAACGCAGGGAAAAGCCTTGGATTGCGGCTTCCTTTGCGGTGGCCAGCCTCGCTTTTAAGGACGGGGTGTAATGTTCGTAGCGGGTAATGATTTCCTGAGGAGAAAGGGTAAAGGCCATAACAATATTTTTCGCGGCAGGCAGCGTCTTTATAAACGGAAGAGCGGCACTTTTTGTGCGAAGTTCCAAACGGAGATTCGGATGTGTCAGGGCGTATCGGCAGAAGGCCTCTGCATGAGGCAGCAGTCCGCTTAAGGCTGTCAGGTCCGAATCATAGGAGCAACAAAGATATACCGGGTGTTGCTCCAACAATTTGTCAAGTTCCGCAAAATAGTCCTCCAGGTTTACAAAAACCACCATGTTGCCGCTGGGATACATGCCCTGCAAGTAGCAGTAGTCACAGTCGTACATGCAATTCATAATGCAGGAGGTATACATAAAATGTTCTTCGCCGAAGCTTTGACATACCGGGGCACCCGGATAAAAAAGGGTACCGTGATTGGCGGCAAGGATAAGGGAAGGCTCTGTTTCCTGGGCAGACAGGTTTTGTCTGTTGCGGTTGAATACATCCTTATAGTGGTCGATTGGGATGACGGAGGCGTTCCGGAACCGTTCGGTGAATCGGTTGGTTACAGTATGAGAGAGCACCTCCCGTTCCACATAAATATGCCGGAACGGACGTAACAGCTTTTTTTCGGAAACGGAGGTATCGGAACGGTAACCTTGCGGTTGCTTTACGAAGGCTTCCAAGGATTTCAGACGGGTAAGTGCTTCCTTCTTTTTATGAGGGGTATCCGAAGGCCCGGGAAGCGCTCGTAAAAGGTCGGAACCGGTCATTCCGGAGGATAGGGCATAAGTAATCAGCTCCTGCAGTTTTCGTTCCATGGTGGCGGAAAACGGCAGGTCTCCCATAAATTCTTTTTTCAGGGTATCGGTCACAAGCGTTTCTGCTTTGTTTTGATTTATGGCAGAACATAATGCCTGTTCTTTCTCGGAAAGAAAAGTAAGAAGTGCAGGCAGATGAGGCAAGATCAGAGAGGAAACCTCACGGCGATCCGGAAAGTTGCCGTCACAAAGGTCCGAAACAATCTTATAGAAAAAGCATCGGGACGGCAGAACGCTGCGATAGAGTGCAGCAGCAATGCCGTAAGCCTCCATGTCGAATAACAGAGGCAGGTTTCCCGCTTTTTCATAGGAGGAGACGTCACTCACCGGAAGGTCGGAGGTAACGAGACGGGCTTCCGGAAACGGATGGGTATAAAGCTCCGGGTAAAAGTTTTTTTTTGTGGCGGCATCCGTAAGAGAGGCGCAGAAATAGCCCCTTCCTACGGCCGTATCCGGCCCGCCGCCGCAAATTCCGATATTACAGAAAACATCCTCTCCGGTTCGGGGATACTCGGAAAGATATTCGGTTACGGTCATGGCCGCGTTCAGTTTTCCGGCACCGGAAACCAAAAGTCTGAGTTTTGCATCTTCGGATTCATAAAGGGAAAACGGAAGCTGTTTTTTCTTTTTCATCGGAAAGGCGGTAAGCAGGGCTTCCGCTTCCGGAGCGATTGCCGTAATAAATATAATCATAGGAAACTCCTTTGGGTACGGTATGTAGTTGCTATTATTATACCGAAGGCGGAAAAACTTTACAAGGATTTCTATTTTTTTCGAAAACATACTTGAAAATTTTTGTAAAGTATGAGAAACTATGTAAGGATTTCATTCGAGATTGTTAAAAATTTTTCATAAAAAGGAGAAAGATAATGAGTAAGAAGACAACGGTTCTCATGATTTTGGACGGTTACGGTGTAGAAAACGGAGCCGAGGGAAATGCAATCGCACAGGCAAAGAAGCCGGTAATGGATAAGCTGACCTCCATGTATCCGACGGTACAGGGTGAGGCAAGCGGCCTGTTTGTAGGTCTTCCGGACGGACAGATGGGTAACTCCGAGGTAGGACATACCAATATGGGTGCGGGAAGAATCGTATATCAGATGCTGGTTAAGATTTCCAAGTCTATCAAGGACGGTGACTTCTTTGAAAATAAGGCACTGGTTGCCGCTATGGAGAATTGTAAGAAGAACGGTTCCGCGCTTCATTTGATGGGACTTCTTTCTCCAGGCGGTGTTCACAGCCACATGGAGCATTTGTACGGATGCGTGGAGATGGCGAAGAAGAACGGCCTTGACAAGGTGTACGTTCACTGCTTCCTTGACGGACGTGACGTTCCGCCGTCCTCTGCAGCAGAGTATATGGAAGAGGCTGCCGCAAAGTTAAAAGAAATCGGCGTGGGTAAGATTGCAACCATCGCAGGTCGTTTCTATGCAATGGACCGTGATAATGCATGGGACCGTGTAGAGAAGGCATACAATGCCCTTGTATTCGGGGAAGGTGTGGAAGAAAAGGACCCGGTAGAGGCTGTAAAGAATTCTTACGCAAACGGTGTAACCGACGAGTTTATGCTTCCGACCGTAATCGAGAAGGACGGCATGATTAAGGAGAACGACAGCGTTATTTTCTTCAATTTCCGTCCGGACCGTGCAAGACAGATTACCAGAGCGTTTGTTGACCCGGATTTCGCGGGATTTACCAGAAAGAACGGTTTCTTCAATACTACCTTTGTATGTATGGCACAGTATGATGCAGAGATGCCGAATGTTCTTGTTGCGTTCCCGCCGGAAGAGTTAACCATGACCTTCGGTGAGTACCTTGCTAAGAACGGCAAAACCCAGCTTCGTCTGGCCGAAACCCAGAAGTACGCGCATGTTACCTTCTTCTTCAACGGCGGAGAGGAAAAACAGTTCGAGGGTGAAGACAGAATTCTTGTAAATTCTCCGAAGGTTGCTACTTTCGATATGCAGCCAGAGATGAGCGCTTATGAAGTTGCGGATAATCTGGTAGAAGCAATCAAGTCCGAGAAGTACGACGTAATTGTTGTGAATTTCGCAAATCCGGACATGGTAGGTCACACCGGCATTATGGAAGCTGCGGTAAAGGCAATCGAGGCTGTGGACGAGTGTGTAGGAAAGGCTTACGATGCGTTGATGGAGAAGAACGGTCAGATGTTTATCTGTGCAGACCACGGAAACGCAGAGAAGCTTGTGGATACCGACGGTTCTCCGTTCACCGCACACACCACCAATCCGGTTCCGTTCATTCTTGTAAATTATGATGAAGCATATACCTTACGTGAGGGTGGATGCCTTGCGGACATCGTTCCGACTTTAATCGAAATGATGGGCATGGAACAGCCGAAGGAAATGACCGGAAAGTCTCTTTTGATCAAGAAATAAGTGCCAAGCACAAAAAAGTACAGGAAAATCTAACAATTTGAAAAATAACTCTTTACAAAGAGGACAAAATCTTTTATAATGAGATTTGCGTTATTCTTTGAGAAAAGGAAATACTCTGTATTGGAGGTGTGATAAGTGGAAGCATTAAGAGTAGTTGTAACAGCAGTATATGTAGTGATTTGTATCGCGTTAACAATCGTGGTTATTATGCAGGAAGGTAAGTCCGCAGGACTGGGTGCCATCAGCGGTATGGCGGATACTTACTGGGGAAAGAACAAAGGTCGTTCCTTGGAAGGAAAGTTGGAATTTGCAACAAAGATTCTTGCTACTTTGTTCATTGTTCTCTCTCTTGTATTGAATATGAGTTGGTAATACGAACGTAAACGAACCCGAAGGACACTGCATAACGCTGTTCTTCGGGTTTATCTTTTATATGGAATTTAGTGATTACATATAAAAGATAAACCGCTCCGCGTGTGATGCACACTCGCGCGTTTGGAAGGTGTCGCAAGCGACCGCGCTCGGTGCGAGAGTTCCGCGAGCGGAACTCTATGTCAAGTAAAAAGAAAGCAGGGTATATGACAGAGAAAGAGTTAAAAAAGAGAAAAGAACAGATTTTAAAGTTTATGAAAGAACCGGGATATGTTCCGATGCGAAAGCGGGATATCGCGGCATTGTTTCGAGTACCGCCGGAGGCAAGAGAAGAGCTTTCTTATATTTTGGAGCTTCTTTTGCAGGACGGAAGCGTTACTATGGATACGAGAGGCCGTTATCATGTAGAGGATGCCCTTGTGCTGCAGGGTGAGTTCCGCGGTACTTCCAGGGAGTTCGGATTTTTGTCCCCGGAGGACGGAAGCGATGATATTTATATTGAGGGCGGCTCTACGCTAGGCGCCTTAAACGGAGATATCGTACAAGCTGTGATTTTTGAAGATGTCGGAAAATATGCGGGAAGAAGCCGCGTCGGAAGAGTGGTAAAGATTGTAAAAAGAGCCAATGAAACCGTGGTAGGTACCTTCTTTAAAAAGAAAGATTACGGTTTTGTTGTGGCGGAGGACAAGCGCCTGGGCAGCGATATTTTTATCGACAGCAGATACACAAAGGGTGCGGTCAGCGGTCATAAGGTGGCTGTCAAGATTACGGATTTCGGCAACGGGAAACAAAACCCGATGGGAAAGATTACGGAGATATTGGGGCATATCAACGACCCGGGAAGCGATATAGTAACGGTATTGCGTGCCTTCGGAATTCCGGAAAGCTTTCCTGAGGAAGTGATGGACGCCACGGAGCAGGTGCCGGAGTCCATCGCAGAAAAGGACTTTACGGGTCGATTGGATTTGCGTGACGAAGTGATGATCACCATTGACGGTGAAGACGCAAAAGACCTGGATGATGCGGTTTCCCTGACAAAAACGGAGCAGGGCTATGTCCTCGGTGTGCATATTGCGGATGTGACGGAGTACGTTAAAGAAGGAGGTCCGCTGGATACGGAAGCAAAAAAGAGAGGAACCAGTGTATACCTGATTAACCGGGTGGTTCCGATGTTGCCGCACCGTCTTTCCAACGGAATTTGTTCTCTGAATGCGGGAGAAGACAGACTGGCGTTATCTTGTCTGATGGAGTTGACAAAGGACGGTACAATTGTGGGACATCGACTTGCGGAAAGCGTGATACATGTAAACCGCAGAACCTCTTATACGGAAGTTGCCGGAATTTTAGCGGCAGAGAAAGAAAAACAGGAGGAGCTTTCCGAAACGTACGGAGAAGTGTATCCGATGATTCTGGAGATGGCAAAAGTTTCGAAGTTTTTGCGAGAAAAGAGAAAAGCCAGAGGAGCCATCGATTTTGATTTTCCGGAAAGTAAGATTATTCTCGATGAGACCGGTAGACCGGCTGAAATAAAACCGTATGAGAGAAACGATGCCACACGGATGATTGAGGATTTTATGCTGGCGGCCAATGAAACCGTGGCGGAGGATTTTTTCTGGCAGGAGATTCCTTTTGTATACCGGGTACACGAAAGTCCGGATGAGGAAAAAATAAAACGCCTCGGTATTTTAATTCAAAACTTCGGCTATCATTTGCGTGGCTCCAAAACGGCGCCCCATCCGAAGGTGTTGCAGGCGCTGTTGGAAAAATCCGACGGCAGCCCGGAGGAAGCCTTGATTGCGAGGCTGACGTTACGTTCCATGAAGCAGGCGAAATATATGGTGGATTGTGAGGGACATTTCGGTCTTGCCACCAAGTATTACTGCCACTTTACGTCACCGATCCGCCGTTATCCGGATTTACAGATCCACCGTATTATCAAAGAAAATCTGCGGGGAGAACTGGATGAAAGAAGGCGGGCTCACTATAGCGCAATTTTGCCGGAGGTGGCACAGCATTCCTCCAAAACCGAACGGACGGCGGAAGAAGCGGAGCGGGAACTGGAAAAAATGAAGAAGTGCGAATATGCCGAAGAACACCTGGGAGAGAAGGCGGAGGGCATTATTTCCGGAATTACAAATTACGGTATGTATGTGGAACTTCCGAATACGGTGGAAGGCATGATTCGTCTTTCCGATTTGACAGATGACTTTTACCGGTTTGATGAGGAAAATTACCGTCTGGTGGGAGAGCGGACCTATAAAGTGTTTCAATTGGGTCAAAAAACAGAAATTATGATTCATCGGGTGGATAAATTACTAAAGACTATTGATTTTTTACTTGTTTCGGGGTAAACTGAAAGTAGTGATAACAGAGGGGATAGGTATGGCTGAAAAGAAACAGGCTGTCAAATTGATAGCAAACAATAAAAAAGCATATTTCGATTATTTTATCGAAGAAAAATATGAAGCCGGAATCGAGTTGTTCGGTACGGAGGTTAAGTCGCTTCGTATGGGAAAGTGCAGTGTAAAAGAATCCTTTATCCGGATTGAACGCGGAGAGGTTTATGTTTACGGCATGCATATCAGTCCCTACGAAAAAGGAAACATTTTTAACAAAGACCCGATGCGGGTTCGCAAGCTTTTGATGCATAAAAGAGAGATTATGAAGCTTTCCGGAGAGCTGGCGCAGAAGGGGTATACGCTGGTTCCGTTATCCGTTTATTTTAAGGGAAGTCTGGTAAAGGTGGAAATCGGCCTGGCCAAAGGTAAGAAGCTCTACGATAAGCGGGAAACTCTGGCGAAGAAGGACCAGAGAAGGGAAGCGGAAAAAGAGTTCAAAATCAGAAATCTGAAATAACGAGACAGTATGGAGTACGGGTTTACAAAGGAGGAGGTTGTTCGGTGAAAAGAGTAAAGACAGCGCTTTTAATGCCGGGAATGGTAATTGCCAAGGATGTTCATAACGCCAGCAATATTTTGGTTATGGGCAGAGATACGGTGCTTTCGGACGACAGTATTACAAAGCTGGCGTTCCACAGCATTTATTCCGTTTATATTAAAGACGAAGTAGTAGAAGTGCCGAAACAACCTTCCTACGAACGGGTGTATACTCCGTCCAAGATTAAAGAAACCAAAGAGTTTAAGGCCTTCAAGGAAAGCTACGACAAAGAAGTCGAGCAGTTGGAGGTTACCTTTAACGATATCATTACGTTGCAGTCCAAGAAGATCGGTATTTCCGAGCTTTGCCAAAAGGCAACGAGTATGCTGGATGATACCAGAGGCGGTATTCACGTGTTTGATATTTTGCACAACCTGCGTGATTACGATGACAGTACTTTTAATCATTGTATGAACGTAGCTTTGATTTGTAATGTATTTGCGGACTGGATGCATATGTCCGCCATGGAAAAGGAAATCGCCACCGTGTCCGGTCTGCTCCACGATATCGGAAAACTCCGTATTCCGGAACAGATTGTAAAGAAGGCTTCCCGTCTCACGGACGCGGAGTATGATTTGATCAAGACTCATCCGATGGAGGGCTACAATATTCTGTTTGAATCCCGGTTTATTTCCGGTATCCAGAATGCGGCACTGATGCACCATGAGCGTGTGGACGGTTCGGGATATCCGTTGGGACTGAAAGGTAACCAGATTGACAAGTTTGCCAAGATGGTGGCCATTGCGGATGTGTACGATGCAATGACGGCGGCCAGAGTGTACCGCGGTGCTCTTTGTCCGTTTAAGGTAATCGAGATGTTCGAGTCGGAAGGATTAAGTATGTTTGATCCGGAATACCTTCTGGTGTTCATGGAGAACATTGTCCAGACCTATATTAAAAACTGGGTTCGTTTAAGTAACGGTAAAGAGGGTGAAATCGTTATGCTAAACAAGCAGAGGCTGTCCAGACCGGTCATTTTGTGCGGTACGGAGTTTATTAATCTGGCAGACCACCCGGAGCTTACCATCGAACAGGTTATGATTTAACGAAATGCAGAGGATTCTTCAAAAAGTACTTTACTTTTTTTGATGAATATGTTATAATTTAGAAGCTTTCGGGCGAGCCGCCGCTCAGAGGACGGATACTCCAACCCCTTTCTTAGTGGCAGGCGATTATAAAATATTAGGAGGTTGCTATTATGATTAGCAAGGAAAAGAAGGCTGAGATTATCGCAGCATACGGAAGAAACGCAAACGACACCGGTTCTCCGGAGGTTCAGATTGCAATTCTTACCGCAAGAATCAATGAGCTCACCGAGCACTTAAAGGTTAACCAGAAGGATCACCACTCTCGTCGTGGTCTCTTAAAGATGGTTGGTCAGAGACGTGGTATGTTAGAGTACTTAAAGAAGAACGATCTTGAGGGATATCGTTCTTTGATTGAGCGTTTGGGCTTGAGAAAGTAGTATTCAGAGGAGAAAATGGCGTTTCCGTAAGGAAACGCCATTTTTACGTGCACGGGAAATAACAGTCAAAAGCAAAAGCGGGGCCGTTAGGCCCCGTAAGTATTAGTCCCTCTTAAACTTCTGCTCACAATACTCGCAACGATATACGCCTTTTGTGCGGTCCGTCAGCTTAAAGCGGTGTGGAAGCTCCTGTTCGATGGAGGTGATGCAACGAGGATTCTTACAGAGGATAATGTTGGTAACACGTTCCGGTAAGTTCAGCTTTCTCTTTTCGGCAATGACTCCGTCCTTGATGATGTTAATGGTAATGTTCGGGTCGATGACACCCAGTACATCGAAATCAAAGTCAGAGTATCCTTCGATTTTGATGATGTCTTTTTTGCCCATAACGTTGCTTTTTGCGTTTTTGATAATCGCTACGGTGGCGTCGGACTTGTCCAACTCCAGGTAGTGGTAGATGTCCATGGCACATCCTGCTACAATGTGGTCCATAACAACACCGTTCTGAATTCCTCCGATATTTAACATGGGTATTCTCCTTTCTGTGCTTAATCCAGCTTGATTCCGAGCAAGGTCATAATCAGTGCCATGCGGACATACACACCGAAGTTTGCCTGTTCGAAGTAAACGGCACGCGGGTCGTCGTCCACATCGGTAGAAATCTCGTTGACACGCGGAAGCGGGTGGAGCACCAGCATGTCCTCCTTTGCCAGCTGCATTTTCTGTTTATCCAAAATAAAGGTATCTTTTAAGCGGATGTAGTCTTCTTCGTTAAAGAAACGTTCTTTCTGCACACGGGTCATGTAAAGGATGTCAAGCTCCGGAAGAGCGGCCTCAAGGTTCGTGGTCTCTTCGTACGGAATGTTCATTGCATCCAAAGTCTCTTCCTTTAAGTAAGCCGGAACCTGTAATTCCTTTGGGGAAATCAGCACGAAGCGGGTATTGGGATAGCGTACCATGGCATTGATTAAGGAGTGTACGGTACGGCCGAACTTTAAGTCACCGCAGAAACCGATGGTAAGACCGTCCAGACGGCCCTTTAAGCTTTTAATGGTAAGTAAGTCGGTCAAAGTCTGGGTCGGGTGGTTGTGACCGCCGTCGCCGGCGTTAATGACCGGAATGGAAGCGTGCATGGACGCAACTAATGGCGCACCTTCCTTCGGATGACGCATCGCACAGATGTCTGCGTAGAAAGACATAACGCGGATGGTGTCTGCCACGCTCTCGCCCTTAGCGGCAGAAGAGGAGTCGGCAGAAGAAAAACCAAGAACACTACCTCCGAGATTCAGCATCGCTGCTTCAAAACTGAGACGGGTACGTGTACTTGGTTCGTAAAATAAAGTCGCTAATTTTTTGCCGGTACAGCAATGGGAATACTTCTCCGGAGAGGAATAAATATCCTGTGCAAGGTCGAGCAAATCGGAAAGCTCGTCCGGCGATAAATCTAACGGGCTGATTAAATGTTTCATAGATACCTCCATAAGTCGTAGTGATTGTGAAGTTATAGTTTCACTTATTATACAGTATTTCGAGTGGGATGACAAGACTTTTTCTCGGAGTTTTAAATCTTTTTTCAGTAGTATTTTTTATAAATGGGTTGACAGCGATTAAAACATATTGTAATATAAATATAGAAAAGTTTGAAGATGTTAAATCTGAATATACTATGATGTGAGGGGGAACTGAATTGGAAGATGAAAAGATTGTAGAATTGTATTTGGCGCGTGACACAGAGGCGATAAATTATACCGCACAGGTTTACGGTACGCGTTTGAGACGCCTTGCATACGGTATTGTCCGAGATGAACGAGATGCGAAAGAGTGCGAGAACGATACTTATTTGCGTGCCTGGGATAGTATTCCGCCTAAGGAGCCGAGAAGGTTTCTGTTTGCGTTTCTTGCCAAAATCACAAGAAACCTTGCGTTGGATAATTATAAGCGAAAGAATGCGGAAAAAAGAAATGAACAGCTTGTGGAGTTGGCGGAGGAACTGGACCGGTGTCTTTCTGTAGCGGACGGGACGGAGAGCAAAATGAACGGAAAGGACCTGTGTTACAATATCAGTATTTTTCTGAAGATGCAGTCGCCGGAAAGGCGTAATCTGTTCCTGCGAAGATACTGGTATATGGATTCCGTCAAGGAATTGGCAGAACGTTTTTCCATAAGTGAAAGTAAAGTAAAAACCACACTGTTTCGAGTACGGAAGGAGTTAAAAGAGTTTTTGGAGGAAGGAGGCTTTTCTATATGAAGGAAACGGAAGTGCTTCGAAGAATCAACGACGTGGATTCGGAACTCATTGATGAGGCAGAGTTTTTTTTGAAAAGAAAGAGGAATGTATGGAAGGCTTTTTTTCCGGTTGCGGTATCTTTCCTGTTGCTTGTCGGATGTATGTAGAGACTTTTTGAACAGCAATCGTATATGGTACAGCAAAATATATAAAGTCGAATAGTTGAAGAGGTTGTAAACGAAAAGGAGCGTTCCCCGCAGCGAGAGAACGCTCCTTTTTGTGAGGGGGTATATAAAACTAAAAACGGAAATAGCGCAAACTGTTGTTGTAGGAAATGTCCTGTACCATCTTGCCGAGATATTCCATATCCGCCGGGTACTCGCCGTTTTCCACCCAGGTACCGATGAGGTTACAAAGGATACGACGGAAATACTCGTGTCTCGTATAGGAGAGGAAGCTTCTGGAATCGGTCAGCATTCCGATGAAGTTTGCTAAAAGTCCCAGGTTTGCGAGAGAGGTCATCTGCTCGGTCATGCCGGTTTTGTTGTCGTTGAACCACCATGCGGAACCCTGTTGAATCTTTCCTACGGAGGAAGAATCCTGGAAGCAGCCGATGATGGTGCCGATGGCCGCATTATCGATCGGATTCAAAGAGTACAGAATGGTACGCGGAAGCTCGTCGGTCTGAGCCAGGGCGTTTAAGAAGCATGCCAGCTGTTCGGAGCAGTTCACGGAATTGATGCAGTCAAAGCCGGTATCCGGTCCCAGAGCCTTAAACACTCTTGTGTTGTTGTCACGACGCACACCGTAGTGAAGCTGCATTGCCCAGTCGAGACGATTGTATTCTCTTCCCATAAATAACAGGAAGGCGTACTTAAACTTAATCAGTTCCTCGGAGGACGGCATCTCGCCGGACAGTCTTTTTTCGAACACGGCGGAGACTTCCTCATCGGAAGCCGGAGCATACATCACATACTCCAGACCATGGTCGGAAATACGACAGCCCATGGAAGCGAAGAAGTCAAGACGTACTTTAAGGGCTTCTTTTAAGTCCGCAAAAGACTCTATTTTAACTCCGCTGACTGCGGAAAGCTTCGTGATATAGTCGAGATAATCCGGTTTTTCCAAGCTCATGGCCTTGTCCGGACGCCATGCCGGAAGTACCTGTACATCAAAGGAAGCATCTTCGGCAATGATTTTGTGCCATGCAAGGGAATCAATCGGGTCGTCGGTGGTGCAGACGGTGGTCACGTTAGACATCTTAATGAGATTGCGGGCGGAGAATCCGGCTTCCGCAAGCTTTGCGTTACAAATGTCCCAGACTTCCCTTGCGGTCTCCGGAGAGAGAGCACCGGTATAGCCGAAGTAACGTTGAAGCTCTAAATGGCTCCAGTGGTACAGCGGGTTGCCGATGGCCTTTTGTAAGGTGCCGGCCCAGGCAACAAACTTCTCGTAGTCGGAAGCGTCGCCGGTGATGTATTTTTCCTCCACACCGTTACTTCGCATCTGACGCCATTTGTAGTGGTCGCCGCCAAGCCATACCTGGGTGATGTTCTCAAACTTACGGTCCTCCGCAATTTCCTGGGGATTGATATGGCAGTGGTAGTCGATAATCGGCATCTTTGCAGCATAGTCGTGGTATAAAACTTTTGCGGTGTTATTGGAAAGTAAAAAATCTTTGTCCATAAACGGTGTCATAGTAAAGTCCTTCTTTCTGTTAATATGCGGTTCCTCTTACAATGAAGTCGTTGGAAATCATGGTTTTGTTCGGAACATCCGCACCCTGCAATACCCGCATGAGAGTATTGACGGTGGTGATGCTTAAGGTTTCTACGTGATTATCCAAAGTGGACAGCTCCGGTTCGGTGCAAATGCCAAGAAGAGAGTTGTTGTAGCCGACAATCTCCACGTCATCCGGAATACGGAGTCCTGTGGCACCGGCAAATTTTACCGCCGCTACCGCCAGACAGTCTTCGGAGGTCAAAATGGCATCGTAAACCGTTCCCTGTTCGTATAAGTTTGTTAAAATCTCTTTGGTTAAGAGAATATCATTGGGACAAAAGAGTACGGAATCTTCAGAAAGGGTAAGCCCAGCAGAAGCAATTCCGTCCCGGAAGCCTTTGATTTTGATTCGGCTGCTACTGCTGTCGGAGCGGTACAGAAAACCGAAGCGCTTCCGGCTATGGGCAGCAAGTCGGGCTACCGTGTCGTAAACAGCCTGGTAATCATCGCAGAGGGTGCAGTAGATATTCGGATGATTCAGGTATCCGTTAATCATCATGACAGGAACCTCTTCCGCAGCAGAGATAATGTAGTCGTTGTCCGTTTTATTTGCTTCCAAATAATGAGAGCCTACCAGAATCACCGCATCTACACGCTTGGAGAGTAAGAGACGAAGGTAGTTCTTTTTATTTTCAAGCTCATAGCCGGTACAACAAAGGAAAGACTCGTAGCCGTTTTTTCGGAGAGCCTGCTCGATATAGTATACCGCATTTGCCAAAAAAGCATCGGAGGAATCGGAGCAGAGGATTCCGATGGTGTGCATGGTATTCAGCCCCAGTCCTCGTGCGAAAATATTCGGGGTATAGCCCAATTCTTCCATGACAGATAATACCCGTTCTTTTGTTTTGTCGCTGACGTTCCGGTTTCCGTTTAACACACGGGAAACCGTCGCAATGGAAACGCCGGCTTTTTTCGATACGTCGTAAATATTCATAATATGAAAGCCCTTACAAAAATATTTGAATACAAAAGTGTTCTGTTTTTATTATACACCAGAGGCTAAGTTGGCGCAAGTAAAACTTTCAAAAAGAGTTTTAAGGGGGAATGACGGAAAAAGAGATTGACAGTTTCGGAGAAAATGTGTACAATCAAACTGTAAACGCTTACAATCGGATGTGGCGGATCCGGCCGGATGTTATGAAGGTTCGGGGAAACATAAAAAATCTACAATTACAAATACACGTAAAAGGAGACTAAGACTATGGCAAAGGTTGTAACCATGGGTGAAATCATGTTAAGACTTTCTACCCCGGGAAACGAGAAGTTTATTCAGGCAGACGAGTTTGATGTATGCTACGGCGGCGGCGAGGCAAACGTAGCGGTTTCTTTGGCAAACTATGGGCATGATGCGCACTTTGTAACCAAGGTTCCGAAAAACCCGATCGGTGAATGTGCGGTAGCGGCACTTCGTAAGATGAACGTAGGTACGGAGAACATTGCTTACGGCGGAGAGCGTCTCGGCATTTATTTCCTCGAGACCGGTGCTGCCATGCGTGCTTCCAACGTGGTTTACGACAGAGCACATTCTTCCATTTCCACCGCAGTTGCGGCTGATTTTGATTTTGATAAGATTTTCGAGGGTGTGGACTGGTTCCACTTTACCGGTATTACACCGGCGGTTTCCGATGCTGCGGCGGAACTGACCGAAGAGGCACTTAAGGCTGCCAAGAAGGCAGGGGTAAAGGTTTCCGTAGACCTTAATTTCCGTAAAAAGCTGTGGTCCTCCGAGAAGGCCCAAAAGGTGATGAGTAATCTGATGCAGTATGTGGACGTATGTATCGGTAACGAAGAAGATGCCGAGAAGGTTCTTGGGTTCAAGCCGGGCAACACAGATGTTACCAGTGGTGAGTTGGAGCTCGCGGGATACAAGGATATTTTTGAACAGATGGTTGCAAAATACAACTTTGAGTATGTGATCAGTTCCCTGCGTGTCAGCCATTCCGCATCGGATAACGGCTGGTCCGCATGTATCTATTCCAGAGATACCAAGGAGTTCTACCACTCCAAGGAATACAGAATCTCTCCGATTGTAGACCGTGTGGGCGGCGGCGATTCCTTCGCAGGCGGCACTATCTGTGGTTTCCTTGACGGAAAGAATTTCAAGGATGCCTTAGAATTCGGTGTGGCGGCTTCCGCATTAAAGCACACTATTCCGGGAGACTTTAACTTAGTTTCCAGAGCCGACGTTGACAATTTGGTGGGCGGTGACGGAAGCGGAAGAGTACAGAGATAATTGATAGCGGGGCTGCTCAGAGGAAAGGTTGCGCGGCCTCGTTTTATATTTTCTTTTTCAAGAGAAATGCGAAAGTAGCCTCCATAGTATATTTACCTCTTTTCTCGTACTCCGGATAGAGTCTTTCTAATTACTTCGAGAAAATATATAAAAGTGACGCAACCGCCCTGATGCGGCATCCATGCCTTATGGCGGGCTCGCACGAACCTCCTGTTCGTGCGTTGCTAACAGCCAGCGAAGTAATAAGAAAGTCTACTATCCTGCGTAATGTTCAAAGAGATAAAGATACTATGGAGGCTACTTGTTTTAGCCGATAAAAAGAAAATATAAAACGTGGCCGCGCGATTTACTTTCTTCTGCATCTGTGTTAGCCCTGCTATTTTTGGGAAAAGATTCCGGTGCTGGTTGCATCATTTTCTATATTGGTGTAAAATGGGAAGCGAGAGGGGGAGTAATCTATGTTAAAAAGAGTTTGTCTGGTTTTTTGTGCGCTATGCTTTCTGTTGATTGGATGTAAAGGAAACAGCAGTGAAAAGGAGATACAAAGTTACGAGGATGGGCAGGTTAATTACAGTCAAAGGATTGTTTTTATCTTAAGCGAAACATCCTACGAGAATGGGTATGAAAATAAAGGGTACTTTGTTCTAGGGGACGGTTCCAAGTGTTTTTTTGATTTGTCTGAGGAAGAACGGACATATGCAAGTATAGAGAATTTATATCAATATTTGTCGGGGCATCTTTCAGAGTTTGAACGGATGGAATATTTATCACCGGAGGAAGCAGAGGCATGTATTGCCTGTTTATATGAGGTAGATGAAACGACGGAACTAAAGGAAGAAACGGTGTACTTTGATGGAGAACAATATGATTTGTACGGAGTAAGGTTTGCTTCTGAGATGCCGGAGTTTGTGTTATTGAAAGGGTCAGGTGGTCTACGGAAGGAACGGTCGGATGAAAATATCGAAGAGATTATCGAGCTGTTAGGTGAGAAATGGACACAGTAGGACCAAAGCCCCATGTTTGATAATATTTTGTTGTTGACAAATAAAAGCCTCTGTTGTATAGTTGTATTAAGGAGTTAGTACAATCATACAAGGGAGGCTTTATTTTTATGTTAAAAATCGAAGGTTTTACGAAGCGCTACGGAGAGAAAGTAGCGGTAAATAATTTGAATCTGCATATTGCACCGGGAGAGATTTACGGTTTTATCGGTCATAACGGAGCAGGAAAGACTACGACGCTGAAGGCTTGCTGCGGTTTGCTTGCAGCCACGGAAGGTAAGCTTTTCATTAACGGAAAGTCCATTGCGGAGAATCCGATTGCCTGTAAGAAAGAGATGGCCTATATTCCGGATAATCCGGATTTGTATGATTTTTTGACGGGCTACGATTATTTGAATTTTGTGGCGGATGTGTACGGTGTTCCGAAGAAGGAGCGTAACGAGCGTATGGATCTGTACGGTGAGATGCTCGGCATTACCGAAGCACTGGCGCTTCCGATTTCCGAGTATTCCCACGGTATGAAGCAGAAGGTGGCAATTATTTCTGCACTGGTGCACGGACCGAAGTTGATTTTAATGGATGAGCCGTTTGTAGGTCTTGACCCATCCGCATCCCATCAGTTAAAGCAGCTCATGAAGAAACACTGCGAAGAGGGCGGAGCGATTTTCTTCTCCACTCATGTGCTTGAGGTGGCAGAGAAGCTTTGCCACAAGGTAGCGATTATTAAGGGGGGCAATCTGGTAGCATCCGGTACCATGGATGAAGTAAGAGGCGATTCTTCCTTAGAGGAAGTGTTCTTGGAATTGGAGGATGAGAAGGCATGAAGCTTTTAATCGGAATTCGAATCAAGGCCATGTTTGCTGCTATGAAGAAATCCGTTGGCGGAAAGAAGGGCATGGGTGCCTTGATTGTGGTGGCAATGGCATTTTTGTTTATTACCATAGAAGGAATGTTGTTCGGTGCCTGGGGGATGATGTCGGAGTTTTTAGAGACTGATTTTGCATGGTTGTATTTTGCGTTGTCGGCGCTTTTAGCTTTTGCCTTCGGTATTTTCGGTACGGTGTTTACGACACAAGCTCAGATGTATCAGGCCAAAGACAATGAATTGCTCCTTGCTATGCCGTTAAAGCCGGGAAGTATCGTCGGAAGCCGCGTGTTTGTATTGTATTTGCTGACCATGGTATTTGTAGTGGTAGTGATGATGCCGGCGGGACTTGTGTACAGTTTTAAGGAGGGTTTTTCGGGAAGCTTTTGGCTGGTGTATGTGCTGTCCATGCTGTTTATTGGACTTCTGACCCAGGCTGTGACCTGTTTGCTGGGTTGGCTGTTACATTTTTTGTTGGCGGGTTTTCGTCATAAAGCCATTGTGGCAACCATATTTATGACCGCGGTTATGATTTTGTACTTTGTGGGCATCAACCGGATTGAGACTCTGATGATGTTGCTTGTAAATAACGGAGGAAAAATTGCTTCCGCGATTCATAGCTTTGCATGGCCGTTTTATGCGTTCGGCGTGGCTTGCTTCGGCGACTGGTTACAATTTGTGCTTCTGGCGATTGTTTGTATCGCAGTGTTTGCGATTGTTACCGTGATTTTGAATGTAACCTTTGTCCGTGCAATGCTGGTAGGCGGTAAGACAAAGCGTGCAGCAAAGCAGAAGAGAGACGATAAGGTACGTTCGGCGATAGGAACTGTGTGCAAGAAGGAGTCCAAGCGTTTCTTTACCAGTACCACCTATCTTGTGAATATCGGAATGGGTCTTTTCATGATTGTTGCGTTTGTTGGTGCCGGCATTATGTTAAAAGATAAGCTGATGACGGCAATGACACAGATGATGAACGGAAAAATGCTACATGTACTTCCGGTACTTTTGACCGGAGCAATGGGACTTCTGGCTTCCATGACACCGATTTCAGCACCGTCCGTATCTTTGGAAGGAAAGCATATCTGGATTTTACGTTCCATGCCGATTAGCGGTGCCGATGTATTAAAGGCAAAGCTTCGGTTCCATTGTATTGCTTCCGTGCCGGTGGCTTCTGTGGGAGCGTTAGTTCTCGGGATTGTATATAAAATCGGCTGGTTTGAAACGATTTTGGCGATAATCGGTACGGCAGTGTTGTTTGTATTGACCGGTGTATTGGGACTCATATTTAATATGTGCTTCCCACGCCTTGACTGGCCGAACGAAGCAGCGCCGTGTAAGCAGTCCATGGCAGTGTTCTTTGCAATCTTTGTTATGATGTTTGTCAGTGCGATTTATGTAGGTATCTACTTCGGATTTATGGTAATGCTCGGCGGAGCAAAGAACAGCCTGCTTGCGTTTTCAATCGTGAATGTCCTGTTTATTTTCGTCACCTATTTGTTCTATCTTTTGATGGTAAAGTGGGGCGGAAAGAAGTTTGAGGAGCTGTAGGGGATTGAAAAAGGGAAAAGGGGATTGGAAAGAGTTTGTAATACGGTTTGCCAGATTAGGAGTAATGGCATGGGTAGTCATTGTGGTGGTGAGCCGAATAGGGTAGTCTAGGAAAACAGAAGAGAAAAAACCACCGCATCGGATGTGACTGAAACGGTGGTTTTTCTTTTTTATTCGTTCCACGGACGCATTTTATCCAGCCATCCGTTTTCTTTCCAATAGGTCTTCTCTATCGGGGAGGAACCCATTCCGCCGGACTGCATTCTACTCATGACAAAGAATATGAAACGTGTTTTGAAACCTACAAAAGGTTTTTTCGGGGAGGAAAGTTTCTTTGCTAATTTTGTTGTAATTCTATCCAGCTTTTCTTTCTTCTTTTCGGAAACCATATCCCAGTTCATGGCCTGCAGGGCGACACCGATTTTTTTTATGTAAGGAACTCCTTGGTAAAACAACGCGGTTGAAATGTCTTTGGCCGCAGATTTGGCACCGGCACCGGCAGCAGTAGAGACTACTACGGCTTTTTTGGAAAACATGCAGGCGCGAGGACGGTGGGACATCCAGTAGGTGAAAGTCAGGTCAAGAAAGGACTTCATGGGAGCAGAGGCTCTTAGGCAATAGGTCGGTGTGGTAAAGATAAGTAAATCTGCGGCCTCCACCGCATCCATGATTCTCTTTTTTTCTTCGTAAAACGGACAGTGTTGGTCTCCTTCGATACACTTATAGCATCCCAGACAGAAGTGATTTAAGTCTTTCGGAAGAAAAAATTCCGTGATTTCTTTTTCTGCTGTTACTTTTTCCGCTATCATACATCCGATATGATAGGTACTTCCCTTGTGGTTTTGTCCGTGAATCAATACAATATTCATTGTGCGTTCTCCTTTTTGTACATTTGATTGAATTGTTTGATGTGTTGTTCCAAAAGCAGGAGGGCTTCCGATTCTCGTTCCGGTTCCCTGTCGCAAAGCGTCAGCAGAAGATAAAGGGGTGCATAGAAATGGAGTGCCATAACATCGGCTTTTGCCGTACGAAACAACCCACAAGCACCTAGCATAGAAAATATCTGACTTTGATAGGAGAGGGGATCATCGGTATACTGTTTTGTGTAAAGTGCAGCCAGTTCCGTATCGTGAAACTGTTCAATGGTCAGCATTTTACGGAATCTGCATACATAGTCATCATGCAAAAAGTAAGTGAATAGGCCGATGCCCATTTGAATTAAGGTATCTTCCGAAACGGAAGAGAAGATACCGGCATCATCAGTTGCATTACTACCGTTCATATTTAAGCTGCTTGCCTGAGTCTCATAGCGGGTTTGCATCTCTAAGAGAATGGCATCAAAAATGTCCCGCTTGCTTTTATAATGCTTATAAAGAGACGGTGCTTTGATGCCTACAGCATCAGCAATTTCGGCAACGGAGACGGAGTGGTAGCCTTTTTCGGAAAAAAGGGTCAGAGAAGCGTCTAAAATTCGTGATTTTGTGTTCATGGAAACCTCGTTTCATAAAAATGTTGTTAATGTTTTATGAGAATGGCTAATGAATATTAGCTTGTTAAGATGAGTATAAGCTAATTATTATTAGCTGTCAAGGTGTTTTTAGAATCGTTTTGACTTTAAGGCTTTGCTGTCCTTCGCAATGTTCCTTCTGGCATTGTTGACATTCATTGTTTTAGTTTGTCAATAATATAGCAACAAAAAACCTTCCCTGTACTTTGGCGAGTGAGGGAAGGCTTTTTACTCTCAACTAAGGTCAACCACTCTGTGGCGATTGCCTTTTTCTGATTTCGAAAAAAGTGCTTTTCTTTTTCCACATATTGTGGTATCATATATATTTAGCGGAGATATATCCCGAGACTTCTGAAAAGCATGTCGGTTACGGTGTGTTTTCCAGTTGTTTCGGCAATCTCCGCAAGAACATCACAAAAGGAGATTAGATATGGCATTCAAGAGTTTTTCTATGGAACTCGCAGGCAGAACTTTGACCGTAGATATCGGCAGAGTTGCCGCACAGGCAAACGGTGCAGCTTTCATGCACTATGGTGACACGACGGTGCTTTCCACCGCAACGGCTTCCGAGAAGCCGCGTGAGGGTATCGATTTCTTCCCGCTCAGCGTAGAGTACGAGGAGAAGTTGTACGCAGTAGGTAAGATTCCGGGCGGTTTCAACCGCAGAGAGGGTAAGGCTTCCGAGAACGCTGTCCTTACTTCCCGTGTAATCGACCGTCCGATGCGTCCGTTGTTCCCGAAGGATTACAGAAACGACGTTACTTTAAACAACATGGTTATGTCCGTAGACCCGGAGTGCAGTCCGGAACTTACCGCTATGCTGGGTTCCGCAATCGCAGTAGCGATTTCCGATATTCCGTTTGACGGCCCGTGTGCTACCACCCAGGTTGGTTTGATTAACGGAGAGTTCGTATTCAACCCGAATTCTTCCCAGAACAAGGTTTCCGACTTAAAGCTTACCGTAGCTTCCACCCGTGATAAGGTTATCATGATCGAAGCAGGTGCAAACGAAGTACCGGAAGCAAAGATGATAGAGGCAATTTATGCCGCTCACGAGATTAACCAGCAGGTTATCGCTTTCATCGATAAGATTGTTGCAGAGTGCGGTAAGGAAAAGCACACCTACACCAGTTGTGCGGTTCCGGAAGAGTTATTCGCAGCAATTAAGGAGCTTGTTCCGCCGGCTGAGATGGAAGAGGCTGTATTTACCGATGAGAAGCAGGTTCGTGAGGAGAATATCCGTCAGATTACCGCAAAGCTTGAAGAGGCTTTTGCTGATAACGAAGAGTGGCTTGCTGTTCTTGGTGAGGCGATCTACCAGTACCAGAAGAAGACCGTTCGTAAGATGATCTTAAAGGATCACAAGCGTCCGGACGGCAGAGAGCTTACTCAGATTCGTAGACTCGCTGCAGAAGTTGATATTATCCCGCGTGTACATGGTTCCGCTATGTTCACCAGAGGTCAGACCCAGATTTGTAACGTTACCACTTTGGCTCCGCTTTCCGATGCTCAGAAGCTTGATGGTTTGGATGAGAACGAAGTGTCCAAGCGTTACATGCATCACTACAACTTCCCGTCCTACTCCGTAGGTGAGACCAAGGTTTCCAGAGGTCCGGGACGTCGTGAAATCGGTCACGGAGCACTTGCAGAGAGAGCACTTCTTCCGGTTCTTCCGACCGAGGATGTATTCCCGTACGCAATCCGTACCGTATCCGAGACTTTCGAGTCCAACGGTTCTACCTCCATGGCATCTACCTGTGCTTCCTGTATGTCCCTGATGGCTGCAGGTGTTCCGATTCGTAAGATGGTTGCAGGTATTTCCTGTGGTCTTGTAACCGGCGATACCGACGATGATTATGTATTGTTAACCGATATTCAGGGTCTTGAGGACTTCTTCGGCGATATGGACTTTAAGGTAACCGGTACCGATGAAGGTATTACCGCTATCCAGATGGATATTAAGATTCACGGTCTGACCAGAAGCATCGTGGAGGGAGCTATCGCAAGATGCCGCGAAGCAAGAATGTTCATTATGGAGAACTGCATGAAGCCGGCAATTGCTGAGCCGAGACCGGAAGTAAACGAGTACGCTCCGAAGATTGTTCAGATTCAGATCGATCCGTCCAAGATCGGTGAAGTTGTCGGTCAGAGAGGTAAGACCATCAACGCAATCATCGAAGAGTGCGGCGTTAAAATTGATATTACCGATGACGGTGCAGTTTCCGTTTGCGGAACCGACCCGGCAGGTATGCAGCGTGCCATCGACCTCATCCAGATTATTGTTACCGATTTCGAAGAGGGACAGGTTCTGGAAGGAAAGGTTGTCAGCATTAAGGAATTCGGTGCATTCCTTGAGTTCGCACCGGGCAAGGAAGCAATGGTTCACATCTCCAAGATTTCCAAGGAGCGCATCAACCACGTAGAAGATGTTCTGACCCTTGGTGATGTTGTAAAGGCAGTTTGCCTCGGCAAGGACAAGATGGGCAGAATCAGCTTCAGTATTAAGGATGTAAAGTAATGGACCGCTCTTTCGCATAAGAGGGCATTTAAACCAGTCGAAAAATGAAATAGTTTCACGGGAACCCGCTCTCGCTCTTGCACAAACGCAGCGGCTACTAGGCTCAAAAATACTTCGCCAAGTACCGGCGTTTGCTTAAGGTTCCTACTGAAACTTTTCATTTTTCGACTTTTGTTTTACATGCTTATATATGCGAAAGAGCCGGTGCGTCTATTACTTTACAAGGAATGGGAAAAAATTTATAGTAATTTGGGGCGGAGATTTGACAATGGAGAAGATTACATTTAGCAATCTTGCTGGTTATTTGAAACAGGGCAGAGAGATTGAGTTTGTCTATAACGGCAGGAGGTATTCTATTACAAACCATGAGGGAGTTTGGAATCTATGCGATGATACGGACCACATTCTTTTGAATAAAATATGCCGATTTGATGAAAAGGAGATTCTTGTATCTAAAATAGCGGAGACTATTATTGATGATTTGAAAATATCAAAGATTTTTGACGAGGGGCTTTATGATACAGAGGGATTATTTATTTTGTGATTTATAGAGATAAAAAACTTTGAATCAGATAGATAAGAAAAATATGAGGACAGATAAGTAGATAAATCAGAATTTATATAAGGCAAGGAGAAATGCTTATGGCAAAGATAATAGCAATCTGTGGGAAAATATGTTGCGGAAAAACCTATTACGCCAATCAAATAAAAGAAAAAGAGAAAGCGGTTATTTTATCATGCGATGAATTAACAAAGGATTTGTTTGATAATGATTTGGGTGAGAAACACGACGAAATGGCGTTAAGAATTTGGAGCTATTTTAAGAAAAAATCGGTGGAATTAGTAAACATAGATTGTACTGTAATTTTAGATTGGGGGTTTTGGAGTTCAGAAAACAGAAGAAGCTTAAACGAGTTTTGTCGCTCTCAGAATGTTCATTGCGAATGGCATTACATTGATGTTGATGACCAAACATGGAATAAAAACATTGAAGAACGAAACCGTAGGGTATTAAATGGCGAAGGTGGTTCGGATTATTATCTGGATGAAGGTCTTATGGGAAAATTATTGTCTATGTGGGAAGCACCTTCTAAAGATGAAATAGATGTTTGGTATACATTAGAAAGAA
>CALBKM010000032.1 GCA_937895705.1 uncultured Clostridia bacterium | reverse complement strand
TTTTTATGTTGCGCCACGCGGCACGCGTGCTGACGGGTGCGTAGCAACCGGCAGCTAAGGCTTTCAACTTGTGGAATTTATATCTTGCGCCACGCGTGGCGTCGAAATCGCAGATTTCGACAACCGCGTTTTTCCTGCTATCGATTGTCCCGTATAAAGAACTTTCATCTGTTATTTTACCATCATAATTCACAATAATTGTTTTTCAATGGTAATAAACTTGAACCTTCTCTTTCTTTTACCATCGCAATCCGCATAATCCATTTTCCAATGGCAAAATCCCAATGCTTGCAGGCTACTCACTTTTCTTGTACGCAAAAAAGGCCGTCGCATCAGCGACAGCCCTTTGACCTCAACTCACTCTTTCACAAAATCCTAATTCACCTTTGCCCCAAACGGTGCCATTGACAGAGCCGCCAGTTTAAAGCATTGCTTTCCGAAGGGAATTCCGATTATCGTAATACAACAAATCGCACCGCCGACCACATAAGCCATGGCCAGTTCCAGCCCTCCGAATATAATCCAGATAATATTTACAATCGGATGCTTTCCGAAGTTTGTATCCACGTTCTTCTTAAACGGCCAAAATACCAGTCCCGCAATCTTAAAACACTGTTTGCCGAAGGGAATTCCGACGATGGTAATACACCATAGCACCCCCAGACAAAACCATGCAATTGCAGACCACAGTCCGAAAAATAACATCCACAAAAGATTTCCGATTGTACGCATCTCACACTCCCCCTTTATCCTATATGTGACATAAACACTTATAACTGCTTAATAAAATTCTCGATTACCTTAACATTTGCGTTCAAGTTCTGAATCGTCGCCGCAATCTCCTCCAAAGAAGCCGCCTGCTGCGTAAACGCATCCGTAGCCTCCTTAGACTTCTCGCTCATATCGGTTACCTGCGTCTCGATTCCTCCGAGCATATTACCGATGGTATGTGCAGACTCGGTCGTATTACCGGACAAGCGTTCAATCTCCTTTGCAACAACGGCAAAGCCCTTTCCGGCCGTTCCGGCTCTTGCTGCTTCGATGGAAGCATTTAAGCCCAAAATCTTGGTGGAATTACTGAACTTGTTAATAACCGCAAGAATCTCATTCATACGCTTTGTCTCGGTCAACAGACTATCCATCAAACCGTATACCTGCTGATTGCTTTCGGAAGCCACCTGTACACCCTCGGTAATCTCGTTAACCGCGCACACAACCTGCTCAATCTCCTGTGCCAGGCTGGAAATCGCTTCCTTTACACTGTTAATCTTCTCTACGCTCTTTGCGATCATCAAACATCCTACGACTTCTCCGCCCTCACGAAGCGGAATCGCATAGGACATAAACGGAACACCGTATACTCTAGCCGGCACCTCTCGTGCGGTACGTTCTCCGGAGCGGATTACCATAAGCGGTGTCGCCTCCGCCGGGAAAGGAGCTCCGATATCACACTTAACCGGAATTTCCGGGCACGGCTGATTATAAATGAAACCTACCGTATTCGTTACTGCCACCGAAACCGGCTCGTCAATGAACAGCGGAATATACGGAGCCACCGCTACTACTGACTGTAAGATTGCTTTTTCATTCGAAATATCCATGCCATCTCCTCCTGTACTTTAATCCTCGCTTTTTCTTCTGTCATCCTGCCCCAAATTATAACAACATAACTCCCTTCTTCTCCGCCTCGGCTCTCACATCGTCCGGCCAGATAGATGCCTGTACTTCACCGATATGAGCCTTACGAAGGAAGAACATGCAAATACGAGACTGTCCGATACCGCCTCCCACAGTATACGGAAGCTCCTTATTCAGCACGGCCTTCTGGAAGGTCAACTCTGCCCTGTCTTCACAATTCGCTTTCTTAAGCTGTTCCGCCAAAGAAGCTTCGTCCACACGAATTCCCATGGAAGAAAGCTCCAGTGCCATGTCTAACACCGGGTAATACACCATAATATCTCCGTTTAACTGCCAGTCATCGTAGTCCGGCGCTCTGCCGTCATGACGCTCTCCGGAAGCCAGCTTATCACCGATTTGCATAATAAACACAGCCTTCTTTAAACGGGTAATCTTGTTCTCTCTCTCTTTTGCCGTATCGTTCGGATACATGTTCTCTAACTCCTGAGTGGTAACAAAAGTAATCTCTTCCGGCAAAATCTCTTCTATGTAATCGTACTTATCCGCAATATAATGCTCCGTCTCACGAAGAGCCGCATACACACTGCGCACCGTAGACTTCAAGTTATCAATATTACGCTCGTCGTGTAAAATCACCTTTTCCCAGTCCCACTGGTCCACAAAGATGGAGTGAATGTTATCCGTATCCTCATCACGACGAATGGCATTCATATCGGTGTACAAACCTTCTCCGTAGGAAAAACCGTACTTCTTCAGTGCCATACGCTTCCACTTCGCAAGAGAATGCACGATTTCCACCATCGCATCATTCTGCTCCTTAATACCGAACGCAACCGGACGTTCTACGCCGTTTAAGTTATCATTCAAACCGGACTCCGGCTTAACAAAAAGCGGAGCGGACACACGGGTCAGATTCAACTGCTTTGCCAGCTGACGCTCAAAATAATCCTTTACATGTTTGATGGCGCCCTGTGTTTCCTTAACAGACAGTGCCGACTGATACCCTTCCGGGACATAAAAACGTTCCATAACAACCTCTTTCCGCGCTGCTTCTTCTAAAATCCGACTTACCTTGCAGCGTAATTATAATAAGTCTAGTATATGCTGACATTGTATCATTTTTTCCGATAAATTACAAGATACAAAACCTTGATTTCACATCCATTTCATAAAGAAGTGCGTTGCTTCGCCGAGTTTCCTCGACAAAACAACGCACTCTTATGAGGGAATTCACATATCTTTAAAACTTTCTTCTGGTCCCACTCTCACGAGTATCAATCAAACAGGAAGGACAAATCCGCTTCCTTCGGAATCACGAAGTAATATGTCTCGTACACATTATAGCCTTCCTTCGGCACATCCAGAAATACTCTGTAGCTATCATACGGCGAATACTCCGGTACACCGTAATAATACAGTTCTTCCCAAACACAAAGGTCATACAGTCTTTCGTAATCCTTTGCCTCCACCGGAATCACATTTGCGCCGTAACCCCAGTCCTCCGGATATGCAATACACTGTTCCGTAGTTTTATAATCTACACCGAGCAAATCGTACTGCACCTCATCCGCAGACCCGATAATCTCACCGTCTCCCACGTACCCGGCAGCATCCTTATATTCTGCCTCCGGAAGCTCTAACCGCATCATTTCCATTCCGGTCCATTGATACCCGGCATCCGCGTAAAATCCTCGTTCCGCAAGGAAATTCAGCGTTCCCGTAAAGGACGGGTATATCGGCAGTTCGGTACTGTAATTATCCACGGTATTGTACGGATTTCCGTCGGAATCATAATGCACTCTCTTGTTATAAGCAGACAGCCTCAGTACCGCAACCGGCAAAGTATTTAATTTTTCCTTTGCCGTCTGCGCGGTCAGTTCTCTCCGAAGAATCGCCATAAGCTCTGCCCGTTCTCCCTCACTGAGGCTCATTTTCAGTTCATTCATGGCATGAATTGCGGTAACCGACTCTACAAAGGATTCCGGTATGGAATAAATGTCGCTGTAGTGAATCTCCTTGTACTCCTCACTTTCAAATATCGGTGCAAACAGTTCTTCACGGATTTCCTGCACACAGTACTCACGATAGACCGTCTTTCCGTTATTCAAGTGATACGCCACACTGACCCGGGAAGTATCCGGAGATTCGCCTTTCTCTCTCAGGTCCCAACAAACCACGGTATCCTCAACCAGGGACTCCAGATACGGATAGACTGCATCGATATCCGTCAATTTCATCTCAAACAACTCATCCGTATAAGTCATATAGCTTCCGTTATATCTCTGATTATTGCGATAGTGGTCAAACCCTAGTATTTCAATCGCAACGGATTCCAGCTTTTTCTCTTTCGGCAGATACTCGTCATATCCGAAGGCATCGTAACGCATCACCAGAACAAAAGCAATTACAGCCACCGCACACAGACCCATGGAGCCCTTATTCGCAAAGCATTTTCTCACATCAAAGTGGAAAATACTCTGAACCAGCATATGGCAAAGCACTACTCCCAGAATTACACCGAATATCATCCACCCCGGCACTCCGGTACTACGGTCTGCCATCTCATAAAACATCATTCCCATAAGCGCACCGGCAAGAACCTCTACGGAAATCCGAATCACCGGCTTAAGCGCAGGGAACGCAATGGCCTTTCCCGCACCGTCAGACGGTCTTGCCCGGTACAAAAGCAATGTAATCACAATTAATACCGCCGCAAAGGCCAGTTCCTGTAACAGGAACAAACCGCCTCGTCCTCTTCCCCCGATAACACATACATAAAAATACGGCGGCCAAAGAAAACGCAGGGAATGCAGTCGTGCCACAAAGGATTCTCCCAGATAACTGAAGGTCTTAAAAAACTGTTCTTCAAACCAGCTGTAAACAAGCAGCGTAACAGCGGTAATTCCGAAGGTCCAGCCACTGACCGCAAAAAACACAACAATATTTCCCACAAAGATCACACATAGGATGAATGTGGTGTAAATCACCAGATATCCCGACAAATGTACCGCCAAACCCTGTATTACGATTCGGAATACAATTGCTTTCATATTGCCGGTGACCGCCATAATAAGGATACTTACCAGCACCATCGCCAAATACGGTACCAGGTAGATTAACACGCCGTTAATATAACGTACCGCAAACATTTTCTCACGCTTTACCGGAAGAGAATGGAAAAAATCCACCTTTTTCTTGGAAAACAAATATCCGAATCCGCTGACCGCACAAATGAGCGCCCCACCCATCGTCAGTAGCACCAACCAGAAACTGTCGTATGCCATCGGTTCCGCCAGACGTCTGGCAAAATTATCTAACATCCCCGTTCCGAATCCTCCGGAGCCGGAAATCTCCATGGCAATATAAATCGGCACCGGCAGAATAAATACGATTGCCGCCAGAATAATCGTCCACAAACGCTGACGCAAATCTTCTCTTAGTAATTTAAAGAATGAGCTTCTTGAAGTCATATCCTGCCACCTCCGTTTCACTGATAAAGATTTCTTCCAGAGTGAGCGGAAGCATCTCAAAAAATACCGGTTCCGCCGCTGCCACTCTTGCTTCGATTTCCTCCCGCAGGCCTCGTACGGTAATGGTTTTCAGACGACCCCGTTCTTCCTTATTTACCACTTCCAGACCCATCAACACTCTTGCTTCCTGCTCCTCATCCGCAAACACGCACTGTAATTTATGGATGCCGGTACGCATTTCCTCCAAATCCTTGGAAAGCAATACACCGCCCTTATGAAGCAGTCCCACATGGTCGCAAATATCCTCCAGCTCACGGAGATTATGGGATGCCAGCACCGGCGTGAGCCCACGCTCCGTGATCTCTTTTGCAAAAATACTCTTTACCGCCTGACGCATTACCGGGTCCAGGCCGTCAAAGGTTTCGTCGCAAAGCAAATACTTCGTTCCGGCACAGACTCCCAACAAAATAGATACCTGCTTTTTCATACCCTTTGAAAAAGTACTGATTTTACGGGAAACCGGCAGTCCCAGCTGACTCAAAAGCTCCAGATAACGCTTCCTGTCAAACCGCTCATATACCGCACCGTAATAATCCGCCATATCCACCGGCGTACCGTTATTTAAATAATAAGCATCATCGGAAATGTAGAACACTTCTTTCTTCGCCGCCGGATTCTCGAATATCGCCTCTCCGTCCACCGTAATAGTTCCCTCATCCGCCTTTAATACTCCTGACATCATACGAAGCAGGGTAGATTTTCCGGCACCGTTGGTACCTACCATACCGAACACGATACCCTCTTTTATTTCTACGGAAACCCGGTCCACCGCCGTAATTCCGTCAAAACGCTTTGACACGTTTTCTGCCTTAATCATCCTCTTCACCTCCTACACCTTGTTTGGATGTCTTCTCACTCCAAAGCCCATCAAGCAACCGGTCAAGTTCTTCCTTCGTCATGCCGGCTTCTTTCGCCTTTCGCACCAAATGTCCCGCTTCTTCCTTTATTTCCTTCTCCCGAAGGGCGCGAGCCGCCTGTAGATCTGCCACAAAATTTCCTTTCCCTTTTACCGCGTAAATCACGCCTCTGCGCTCCAACTCCGTATAGGCCCGCTGAATTGTATTCGGGTTGATGGAAAGCTCCATGGCCAGACTTCGTACACTGGGAAGAGGCGCATCCTTTTCCAAAACACCGCACAGCACCAAACTTTGAAATCGTTCCACTATCTGTTCATAAATGGGCCTGCGATCCGTGTAATCAAGAATAATCATCCCGCATCTCCTCCTTTCCGTCTTTTTGTCGTATCTCCTTTTCAGTTCGTCAACTGTACTAGTATACTTAATACAGTTAAAATATAACACGGCGCAGGGTCGTTGTCAACGATTTCCTGCGCCGGAAAGTTTTAATATTTTCTTAAGGGGTGTCCGAAACCATCTGTACCACCTGGGAATACATCGTCTGGAACCGGATAGAAAACAACTTCAAATCATACTCACACGGTCCGTACAGCGGGTCTGTGCCGTACAAAATACCCTTTTCCGCATCATACCCCGTCAGCACCACACAATGCTCCAAATTCTGCCAGTACAGTTCTTCTCCTCCTACGTCCCATACTTGGGCAATATACGGAGCCTGCAGATTCATGGTAGTCCAAACCAACACCGGAGCCTCTTCCACCATAGAAAGCAATTCTTCGAAGGAAACTCCTTCCTTGGCAACCGCGAGCAATCTCTCTCCTGCGTTCTGTTTGTCCGGTTCCTCCTTGGTGTCGCCCTCTGTTTTTATCGGTTTTCCTTCTTGCAAATACCGGTTCGCCGTATCCGCAATCACCGGAGCAAAACACCCCGCAGACCCTACTTTCTTCCTCGGGTCACCGACAAACGCTTTTCTAAAATCTGTCTCCCCCCAAACTCCCTTCGGCATCCATTTCTCCGCCAACTCGCATTTATCCGCGGAAATATCATAATACGAAAGCAGCACTGCCAACCCCGTCACTTCGCAACCGTGAGGCAACTCCGGATTCTGCAAAATTGTTTTCACCTCGTGGAACACCTTTTGCTGTTTCACCCCGGCAAATGCTTCCTCCGACTTCACTTCCTGCAAACGTACCAGTGTATAATGTTCTCCTCGACTACAATAGTAGAATCTTCCGTCCGATACAACATACCAACCGTCTTTAAGCACTGCCAAAAGGGTGAACGTTTCCCCCGCTGCGCCGTACCCTACCGCTTCACTCTTTTCCTCCGGTCGCCCATACAACGGCGTTTTCCCTTGTGCATAGAGCATTACACTTCCGGACAACTTTTTTGCTTCATTCCAAAAGCTTTCGGAACCGTTTACCGGGCTTGCCGTAAGTGCCTCTCTGAGCGGGTCGGGCTCCGGCTTCTCTGCCTGACCGTCGTTTTCTCCCTCTCCGGCATTTATCCGTTCCCCGGAAAACCAGCTTTCATACTCCTCCATATCGGAAGGACCGAAGTAGTTTACCGTCTTCTCTCCCGCCGTTTCCGCACGTTCCGCCGCTTCCTTCGCCTCTTTCCATTCGGTATACCGGGCTTTCCAGCTTGCAAAGGTCCCGTTTCTCGAAAGCAATACCGCCGTCAAAATCAGCAATACCGCCACCGTTGCCACCAGAAAAATCCAAAAAAATACCGGGAGAACGTTGCCATGTTTCTGATTCTTCTCATCCATATCCACGACAACCTCCTTCCGGTATTCGACCGTTTAATCTAGAACTTCACTTCTCTCGGTGCTCCGCCGAAGCTGGCGAAGGTTGCCGTAGCATCCTTAAAATACAGCACCTGGGTATTTCCGTCATCCGCAGAATACATAGCCTGTAAATGCGGGTACGCATCTAACATGGACTGACGAGCCTCTCTTCTGTCATCCTCAATCAACTCACCAGCCACACGAAGCCAGGTCCCCTCCATAAAGGCACAAATCTCCGCCTTCGGATTCACCCCAAGCTGCTTGGACACCGGCTTTACCTTACCGGTCTGAATATAAAGCTTGTCCTCAAAAATATTTACCGTACCAAACGGTCTTACTCTCGGCTGGTCGCCCTCCACCGTTGCTAAATAATAGGTCCCTACCTTCTTTAAAAATTCGTAAACTTCCTGCATCATTGTTACCTCCTCCGTTTGTTGTAAATCATAGATTATAAATCGAATCAATACTATATTAAGTATGATATATTGCGGGGGAAAAGTCAAGTAGGTTTCCGTACAGGGCGCACTTCGTGCTCACCCACTCACCTCGCGGCATCGCCGCTCGGTCGTGGGCGCGTTCGCATGACTGTGCAACTGCATGTGAGCAAGCTCACGCAGTTTGCTCGCATGCTCACTTTGCCTGCACGAAAAAAGGCACCACATATCAAATGTGATGCCCTTGAAGCTGGGGTACAAGGATTCGAACCTTGAGATGACGGAGTCAGAGTCCGTTGCCTTACCGTTTGGCGATACCCCAAAAATATTCCGCTGTATGTCACAGCCACGAATGATATTATAACCAATCTTTTTCAAAAATGCAAGTACTTTTTTTATTTTTTTCATTTTTTCTGTCATACTGCTTGGTTACGGTAAAAAAACAGTTCGAAACGACACTTTCTACAAAGAATCATCGGCAGCTTTTGATAAGTAAATCTGCTCATCTTACTCCTCTGCTTCCAAATACTCCGCCTCCGGTGCCGGAATATAATTTCCCTTATATTCCTCCACTTTATCTTTCTCATAAAGTCTGGCAAAGGCGAATCCGTAAATTGCGGTCAGGTTCTCCTTAATCAGTTCGGATGCGAGTTCTTGTGTCATTTTTGTTCTCCTTTTTCGAAAGCTTTCATACATATAGTATCGAGGGCTTGTCATCAGTTAATGTTTTTTTGAAAAATTTTGAAAAAGTTTTACGGCACACTGTTTTTCGACAAATCACCGGTTGATTTGTTACAAAAATCATAAAACATGTCGCAATATATTTCAACAAAAAATTTCATGGAACATGGTGCCGATTATTGACAGAAAGCCCAAAAACAAATATAATAGAGGGTAGCGTAACTGTATCGTTACAAAACAAATTTTATAACAGAAAGGAAGACTAAAATGAACAATATGCCAAAGGTTAAAATCGGTATTGTTGCTGTTAGCCGTGACTGCTTCCCGGAAAGCCTGTCCGTTAACAGAAGAAAAGCAGTTGTTGCTGCTTACGCTGCAAAGTACGGTATGGATGACATTTATGAGTGTCCGGTATGTATCGTAGAGAGCGAAATTCAGATGTTAGAAGCTGTTGAGGATTTAAAGAAGAACGGATGTAACGCTCTTTGCGTATATCTCGGAAACTTCGGTCCGGAAATCGCTGAGACCCTGCTTGTAAAGCATTTCGACGGTCCGGCTATGATTTGTGCAGCTGCTGAGGAGTCCCAGAACGACCTTATGGACGGCCGTGGCGACGCTTACTGTGGCGTACTTAACGCAAGCTACAACTTAAAGCTTCGTAACTTAAAGGCATACATTCCGGAGTACCCGG
>CALBKM010000031.1 GCA_937895705.1 uncultured Clostridia bacterium | reverse complement strand
CCATATTCTTTAGTTTTCAATCCTTGTAGTTTACTTTTTTCTCTTAAACAAATTCTAATTTTTCTTCCCTTTACACCCCTTACTCCTCCAACAGCATCGCATAAATCTCTCTCTTGGACACGCCTCTATCCGCAGCCACAGCCTTCATAGCGTCCTTCTTACTCATTCCCTGAGATAAATAACGTTCCATATGCTCCTCAAGACTTAATTCTGCAAAGGATTCCTGCTCCGCACGGCGCAGTTCGTCTCTGTCGGCACCTTCGATGACCAGGACGCACTCCCCCTTCGGCTCGTTCTCTTCATAAAAAGCCAGGGCCGCAGAAAACGTCGTCCGGAAAGCCTCCTCATGTTTTTTTGTCAATTCCCTGCAGATAGTCAAGCGACGGTCTCCTAAGGTCTCCATCAGCTCCGCAAGAGTCTTTACCAACCGGTGAGGCGCTTCGTACAGTACAATGGTGCGGGTCTCATCTACAAGCTCCGCAAGCACGTCTTTCCGCTCCTTTTTGTCCGTCGGTAAAAAGGCTTCAAAACAGAAGCGTCTGGTCAGTAGTCCCGATAAGGTCAGGGCCGTTACACAGGCACAGGCTCCCGGCAGCACCGTCACCGGTACACCTGCCTCGTATGCCATCTTTACCAGCTCCTCCCCCGGGTCGGAAATCCCCGGCATGCCGGCGTCGGTAATAACCGCAATGTTCTTCCCTTCCAGCAGCAGCTCGATTAACTGTCTGCCTTTGTCATATTTATTAAACTCGTGGTAGCTGGTCATGGGTGTCTTGATTTCAAACCGATTTAACAACTTAATGCTGTTGCGGGTATCCTCCGCCGCAATCACATCCACGTTTTTCAACGTCTCCAACACACGAAACGTAATATCCTCCAGATTTCCGATTGGTGTTGCACATAAATATAGTGTTCCCGGCATATTTCCTCCTCTACATTCAGCTCTGTGGCAAAAACAAAGGAATTCCTATAAGGCCTTCCACAAAGAAAATGCCCGCCAAGCAAGTTAACAAAACAGATAATATCATCATCGCATCAAACAGCACTCGTACTTTCACTGTTTTTTTCACAAAAACTAAATAAAAATTCACTATCGCAAGCAAAAAACAAATCCCCGAAATCCATACACCTACACTTCCACTTGGTAATTCCCTTCCGTTCCATATCGGCAAACACATAAACCCATATAACAAAGGAAAAACAAGGGCTATTATTGCTTTTATTTTTGTCCCTTTCTTCATACATTGTCTCCCATTCATGCTTGCGCTGTCGTCATCTTTGAACTCCATACCCAATCAATACCCATATATTCCGGTAATATCCTCATGATACACGCCCGGCTCTTTAAACACGATAATCGGCGGCTCCACCGTTACCCGCGGGCGTCCGCCCTTACTGGCTTCCATAAGCACCATATTCGGCTCCTTATTCACGTACGGATGTACCATCTGCATCCTCTTTAATTCCAGTCCGTGAACCGACAGCGTGCGTATAATCTCCGCCAGACGAAACGGCCGGTGCACCATAAAAAAGTTACCGCCCGGTTTTAATACATAAGCCGCCTCCCGTACCACATCCTCCAAAGTGCAAAGCACCTCATGACGGGCGATCGCCTTCGGCAGATCCGGATTTTGAAGCCCGTGCTCCGCTGTCATGTAGGGCGGGTTTGTGGTCACCGCATCAAAAGAAGCCGGTCCGAAAATCCGGCCGGCTTCCTTAATATCTCCGACGCAAATGTCAATCTTCTCGGAAAGCCCGTTCACCGCAACGCTTCGTCGTGCCATGTCGGCACTTTCCTCCTGAATTTCCAGCCCGGTAAAATGCTTACCCGGAGTCTTTGCCTCCGTTAAAATCGGCAAAATCCCGGTGCCTGTCCCAAGGTCAAGCACACGGCTCCCCGGCTTAATCCGGACAAAGCCGGACAACAGCACCGCATCCATGCCGAAGCAAAACCGGCCCGGATGCTGAAAAATCAAGTATTCGTTTCGTTGCAGTTCATCAATACGCTCTCCGTCCTTTTTTAACTGCTCCGCTAATGTATATCTGGCGGAAAGCTCCGGAGAACGCAGAGTTTCCTCTGTCTGCGTCATAATGTTTGATTCCCCTTACTTCTTCGCTTCTTTCCGCTCCAACTGCTCCAGTGCATGGAGTTCGTCATCCATCTGCACCTTCTCCTGTCTTCTGCGCGGCTTAAACTTCAAATCAGCTACTTTATATTCACGAATTTCTTTTTCGTCATTATCCAAAGTTACAATCACCTTGACCAACTGCTTCAACACGCTGGTGCTCTGTACCTCACCCCGTAATCCGTCCGAAGTGGTGACATATTCGCCCACCGACGGAAGATGGCTGTTGAGCTCTTCGTACGCCTCTTCCTCGTTCTTTAAGCAACACATGAGTCTGCCGCACACACCGGAAATCTTCGTCGGATTTAAAGACAAATTCTGCTCCTTCGCCATCTTAATGGACACCGGAATAAACTCGGACAGATACGTATGGCAGCAAAGAGCACGTCCGCAGACACCGATACCGCCCAAAATCTTCGTCTCGTCGCGGACACCGATCTGGCGAAGCTCGATACGAGTCTTAAACACCGCCGCCAAGTCCTTTACCAGTTCACGGAAATCCACGCGTCCGTCCGCCGTAAAGTAAAACAACAGCTTATTATTGTCAAAAGTATACTCGGAGTCGATTAACTTCATCTCGAGATTATGCTTCCGAATCTTTTCCAGACAAATCTTGAAGGCTTCCTTTTCCCTTGCCGCATTCTCTTCCTGGGTCTTTACATCCGCTTCCGTGGCCGGACGAAGTACCGGCTTTAACGGCTGGGTGATCTTCTCCTCCGGCAAATCCCGGATTCCCATCACTACATAGCCGAACTCCACGCCTCTTGCGGTCTCTACAATTACATTAGAGCCCTGCTTTATATCAAACTCCAACGGGTCGAAGTAGTATACCTTTCCCGCCTTCCGAAATCTTACGCCTACAACTTTCATTCCTTAAACCTCCTTCATATATAACAACAACAATTCCAGCGCATTTTCAAAGTTTACATTTGCCTTCATACGCTGCTTCATCTGTTCCACTGCTTCCGTAATCTTATGCAAATTTTCAAAACTGCGTTTTACCGCCTGAGCGGCCACCGCATCTCTTTCATCCTTAAACATCAAAGAACCGGCGTCCTTCGTGGCTTTATATAAAAGCACGTCCCGATACCACAACAGAATCATATCCAGATACTCCGGTGCCGCATCCTTTTTTGCGGCAAACGCCTTGACGCTCTCCGTAATCTCTGCCATGGACATCCCGTCAATCTGCTTGACCAAACGTAGCACCTCGTTTCGCTGTTCCGAAAACTCTTCCGACTCCGCATACTGCACAGCCCGACCCACCAAGCCTCCGGAAAACGCCGCCGCACTTTCCGCAAGATAATCCGGGACTCCCTTTTTCTCCATCAAAAACTGCTTTATCTTCCCGGCGGTCACCGGATAAAACGGCAACAACACGCAGCGGGACAAAACCGTCTCCAGCAAAAGCTCCTGCCTGCTGCAAAGCAAAAGAAAGACCGCATACTCCGGCGGTTCTTCAATCGTCTTTAAAAGCGCATTCTGGGCTTCCTCGGTCATTTTTTCCGCTTCGTCTATCAGGTAAATTTTATATTCGCTGCTGTAAGGCTTAATTTGGACATCCGCCGTCACCTGCTCTCTGATTTCCTTAACACCCAACGTCGCCTTTTCCCTGACCACAACCCGGAAATCCGGATGATTACCGGACTCCGCCTGCTTACAGGACTTACATTTCCCGCAGGCAACAATCCCGCCTTCCTCGCAAAGAATCGTCTTGGCAAACGCCTCCGCAACGGGACGCTTTCCGCTTCCCGCTTCGCCGCACAGCAAATACGCATGGGAAAACTTCTTTTGACGAATGGCATTCTGCATATGGTGTATCACCTGCTCATGCCCGATAATATCCTTAAAATCCGCCATACAAAGCCTCCCTTCCCGTTAGGTGAAAATATCCAGAAGCAATCCTCTGATTTCATCGATACGGCTCAAAATCATCAGATGGTCCTTTTCATCTTTGATTAATTCCGCCGCCAGCTCGTCCAACGTCTCATCCACCAGACGAATCATTCCGTATACCCGGTGTCTTCCCCTGCGATCAAGAAAATTCTCACGGGAAAACTTATGGGAACGGGTTACGATTTCATTCATAAAATCCTTAATAAGCTCGCGGTACCGTTTCATGTCCCGCACATCCATATGCTTCGCGATTTTCTTTCCCTGTAACGTAATGTCGTCCATCAGGGAATTTAAACGCTCCTGCAATGCCGCCTCTTCGATTTTACCGGCAAGCATGAATTTGAATGTACCGTCAGCCTCAGGGACCTGCTTCGGCAACTCCACCGGCTCCGGTTGTGAAATCTGATTCACTTTCAGATCCATTCCGCTCACCTCCTGAACTCTTGTATCCTGTCCGCAATTTTACGGTAAACTCATCTTAACAGTATACCACGTTTCCGCGCTCTGCGCAAATATTATTTCCGTCCGGAAATATCTGCCGCAATGGCTTTCACGCATTCCTCCAAATCCGTATTGCGATATCTCTTAACAATTCCCGCCCGTAAAAGAGCTTCCTCGCAAAAATCCTGCTGGTCCGCCAAAAAACGACGGCATACTTCGTCATAATTCGGTTTTGCCTGACGACGTTCCCGACAAACGGAACGCCACAATCTCTGATCGTCCTCCACCTCAATGTACAACGGCAACACCGATTCTTCTCCGTAAAACTTTCGCAATTGCTCATACCCGGACAAGGTGGAAATAAACAAATAATCCTGCCCGTTCAAATCGATTTGTCCGTCGTCTACGGTAAAGTAATGCCAATCCCCAACCACCGTATGATAAGTTCTGGACTCTATCACTTTATTTTCTTCCTGTAACTTCCTCCACCGTTCAACGCTGACAAAAAAATACTCTTTCCCGTCTGCCTCTCCCCGGCGAATGGGGCGTGTTGTATATCCGACCACCGTGCGCAAAGCAAGCTCCTTCATTCCGATCAGGCGCTTAAACACCGTATCCTTTCCGGTTGCGCTTTTGCCCATCAGAACATATATTTTACCCATAACGTCCTCCAACTGTTTCTCTTCTTCCATTTTCACATATTTTGCCGAAATTTGCAACCGATATTGAAATCCTGAACAAAACTTATTATAATAGTATTATATCATACTCTTTCTCACAAAGGAGGTTATCTTTATGGAATTACTTATGGAAATCGATATCCGCATCAAAGGATCCCAGTTCGTAGCCGGTCATACCAGGGATGTCTGCATGATAGAGTTCGACGGAACCGCAAGAGGCCCGCACTTTAACGGCGAAGTGATCGGCACCGGCGTAGACACCCAGAAGATTGAAAAGACAAAAGAGATGGTTTTATCCGCCAGATACATGCTGGAAGGTAAAGATGCCGCCGGCAACGACTGCCGCATCTTTATTGAAAATAACGGCGGCGACTTCAACAACTGCAAACCGACCGTCTACACCAACTCCCCGCTTCTTGCAGAGTGGGAAACCACAGATTTGACCGCAAAAGTTATCCCGAACGACAGCGGCGTTCTGATTCAGATTTACAAATAACCCGGATTTTAAAAGGAAGTGTCGCCATTGTTACGACACTTCCTTTTTTTACATCAACACACAAAACAGACCCTTTTTTCTTCCGAAATCCTTCCTGTTCCTGTCTTTCTTTAAAAAAATTTTTAGCCGTAAACCCTATTAAAACAAGGCTTTCCGGCCCCTGCGAAAAAAATTTTTAAAAAAAATTAAAAAAGTGCTTGCATTTTTCAAAAGAATGGTATATAATCGTTTTTGCGCTCAGGGATGAGCGAAAAATAAAACAAGCGCGACTAGCTCAGTTGGTAGAGCACCTGACTCTTAATCAGGGTGTCCAGGGTTCGAGCCCCTGGTCGCGCACTTGAGGTCCTAGAGGTTGCCGTAGAGCAGGTTCTGGGGCTTTTGTTTTTATAATCTTCACCTCTTAAGTTTAAACTTCCGTAACATAATCGTAAAACAACTTCCATAGATTTTTTAATTTATCTGTGCTATGATAAACATGTGCTATCACACAAATGTTTATTTTTAGGGGGATCTTATGACAGAACAAGAACGCATTTCCCAGATCGAGCATTCCCTTGCCGATTTGGAGCGACAACTCTATGATTTAAAATTTGAAGTAAAGGAACTGAAAAACACACGGCAAACCACCGGACAAGCAGCAGTCTCGCCGACAGTTTCCGATATTCCGGATACTAAGACAAACGGCGTGAACACTTCGACAACCGGTACGGTTGCAAAAGCTATGGTGCCTGCCGCTTCCGCGCCGGAAAACATCGCCGCATCTCAGCCGGCGCCGGCACCGGTATCCACTGCTGTACAGAAGCCGGCACAACCGCAGAACACCGCAAAACCAAAGACCAAATCTTCCTCCCGATTCGAAGAGAACCTCGGCGGAAGAGTCATGGGTATTGTTGCCGCGGTCCTTGTCTTTATCGGACTTTTTCTGTTCGGCAGTATGCTGTACGAGCGTCTCGGAGACACTGCACGCATCGCTATTCTTTTTATTGTCAGCTTTTTGCTGTTGGGCGCAGGACTCTTTCTCGAACGCAAGCGGAAAAGCTGGTTTACCACTTCGCTGGTAGGTTGCGGTTTCGGAGCCGTCTACATATCTCTTTTCATCACCGCCCTGTACTTCAAGCGGTTTGAGGTGGAGGTTTTATATGTATTACTTATGTTCTGGCTGGTGGGCATCGGTTTGTATGTATTCCGCAGGCATTCGTTTGCCGCTGCTCTGTTAGGACAAATCGGTATCGCTTTTTCCGTTATTTTCGGTTGTCTCGGAATCGAATCCGCCAACCAATTCACATTTTTATGCATTTATTTTGCGGTCTTTTCTCTTCTTTATTTATGGCTTGTGCTGTGGCGCTTTCTGCCGGACACGGAGAAGAAACCGTACTCTTGGATTCACCTGACCGCTGTGGGCTTAAATATGGTACAACTTTGGTGTCTTGCGGGCTGTTACGGTTCCGTATTCGGTGAATGGGGAGAATTCGGCGGCAAAGGCTGGACCGCGGGGCTTCTTTTATGCCTCTACTGCCTTGTGTTACCTCTCTTCTTTTTACTGCGTCAGCGGCTTATGGCAGGGCTTCCGCTTCTACCCTCCGGAAACGGCAGAAGAAAAATAAACGAACAAACCTTTCCGGTTTACAGAGCCGGTTTCATTTCCGTAATAATCTTTACCCTACAACAAATTATCACATGGATTGTGTTCGTTTTAATTTTTGAATCCTTATTTGAAGCCGAAGTTCCGATAGCGCTTTTCCTGCTTCTGGGACTTATGGCCTCTTACCTGATTACACAATTCTTCGGTCCGACAGGTACCGAAGCCAGAGGAACCTCCGTTGTCACCGCCGCTGCGGTTTGTTTTATTGTCATGTGGTATGATATACCGCTTCTGCTGTCGGTTCTTATTCTGATGGTATTTTGTGCCGTCACGGTATTGTTCGGTATATTAGGTTCCGAATTCCCGATGCAGTCCGTACTCAACACAAACACACATCGCTGGGAGTATCTGTGCAAGCAACAGAAGGGGCGTTGCTTTGATAAATTTACTGCATGTGCCTATCTTCCGTTCATTATATTTGCCTTCGAGTTCGGAGATGACTCGTTTATTCTTCTTCTCATTGCGGTGTTCGCTGCCGCTTTCTTCGGAGGCACCTTTGTCTTCCTGTTCCGGGACGGTAAAAACCACCGGTTCGGCGACGCCTGGAAGGTAGTATTGTATTTGGCGGCAATGCTTTCGGTTTTCTGGATCTCCGGTTGCTTTTTCTCACACTTTGACCTTGAAGAAGTTTGTCTTCTGACCATTGTTATTACCGTACTTGCGGCCTGCAACAGTATTGCATTTTACACAGGCTTTCGCAAAAAGCTGGGAGACCCGGCCGTAACGGAACCTATTGTACACCTTTTTATACGCCTGGTTCACTCCGTCATCTGGATTTGGGGCATCGCTCTTCTTCATAACGGTTCCATGAACAAGCATCCGCTCCTTTGCATCTGGCTGATTCTGCTTACCTTATATCTTTGCGGAAGCGGAATGTACGAACAATACAAGCTTCACCGCAACAGAACCGGTCTTGGTATTTACTTCGGTCTGAGGATTACGGTGTATATGTTAGCCGTCCTGGCTGCCTTTGACAATATTCCGGGCTATGTCATCAGCTGTGTCCTGCTTGTTTTGGCGATTCTGTTCATTTTAGCAGGTTTCCCGCTCCGACTGGCTCCGCTCCGTATTTACGGTCTTTGTCTTGCCATGTTTGCGGTTATCAAGCTTTTGATGATTGACGTGGAACACGATAACTCCATGGAAACCGTCCTGTGCTTTTTAGGAGCCGGCATCCTGTGCTTTGCTATTAACTTTATTTACAACCATGTAAAAAAAAGATTTAAAAACGATACCGAAGCGTCTGCCTAAGCAGACGCTTCCCGATTTCTTTCACGGAGGTCTTCTTATGGTCTTTAAGAACTTGATTAGATGCACAGTTTTATTGGTCCTTACCGTTCTGTTGTCAGGTTGCTCCGGCTCCTCCGGCGAAAACACGGTGAACCTTAACGAACTGAATGATTTTCCGGTACTTTCAATTCAGACCGTACGCACGAACAAGGATGTCATGAGTTTCGTAACAAAACCGGTCTCTGCCCACGTGGCAGAGTCCATTGCATCCTGGACTCCGGGCTATACGATGCCGCCTGCTCCTTATTACGAAGCTTGTACCGTATCCCTTACGGATGCCGACCGCACCGTATTGCTGGATTCCGTCGGCGCACAGGTAAAAGTCCGGGGAAACTGGACCACTTCCTATGACAAAAAACCCCTTCGGATTAAATTTGATGAGGCACAAAACCTTTTGGGATTAAACGACGGAGCTACGTTTAAAAATTGGCTTCTTCTTGCGGAATACAAAGACGCCTCCATGCTCCGCAACAAAGCCGCTCTTGCTATTGCGCAGGACATCCTGAAAGAAGACGGACTTTATGTTTCCGATGCAGAACTCGTGGAAGTTGTAATTAACGGTCAGTACTGGGGCGTTTATTTGCTGGCAGAACAACAGCAAATAAACAAGGACCGTGTCGACATTACAGAGGTCCAAAAAGGCTATACCGGCACGGACATCGGATATTTTCTGGAATTTGACGGATATTTTCAAAACGAAGAACCGTTGCAGCAGTTTTATGTAGACTTTGCGGACAATGCGGAGTTAATTCCCTTTGACGGAAACGGTGGGAGCGGAGAAACCATGAAATGCCTGAGTGATCCGGTGTTCGGGCATAAAAACGAGGTCGGAATTACGATAAAAAGCGACATTTACTCCGAAGAACAACGCGACTTTATCGCTTCTTTCGTAAATGATGTATACTTTATTATGTATTCCGCCGCTTATGAAGACGAAGCCTATATTTTTAACGATTCTTATACGCAACTTTCCTTAACCACCGATATATCTCCCCGGGAGGCAGTGGAACGGGTAGTTAATGTATCCTCCTTAGCGGATGCCTATTTGATTAACGAACTCCTTTGTGATGCCGACGTCTACTGGTCCAGTTTTTTTATGAGCGTGGACTTCGGGCCGGGCGGTGATAAAAAGTTAACCTTCGAAGCTCCCTGGGATTTCGATTCTGCCATGGGTAACAAAGACCGTTGCGCAAACGGTACCGGCTTTTATGCCGCAAACATTGTTCCGGATGTAGACGGCGGCCCGCGAGGCAACGGCGCATACAATACCATCAACCCATGGCTTGCGGTATTGGCCTATGAAGACTGGTATCAAACGATGATTGAAGAGAAATGGACGAAGCTTTATGACTCCGGCGCATTTGATCGCCTCTATACTATGTTGGAAGCCGACAGGGAACGCGGTGCGGCGGCCTTTGACCGAAATTACACAAGATGGGATAACATCAAGCATTCGTCCTTTGCTTTCGAACTGTCCCTGCAATCCGCCTCCTGTACCACATGGGAAGAGGCTACCGATTTTCTTATAAACTGGCTGAAAAACCGTGTAAACTTTTTAAACGATTACTGGCATACTTAACACCCCTGTATCGTTTCAGAATTGTCCCTTATGACAATTCCCGCCCAGACGGTTGCTGATACAACAAATCGTCCGACACACCTCAAACCAAGAACGGCGCAGACAAATACACTGTCTGCGCCATTTTAAATTTCCTGTTCCTTTTCCGCTTTTCTGTGGCCCGTAAGACATACTGCGCTCCTTTACGCGACAACGGAGTTTTCTTTCGCTCCGAAAGGTCCGTTCCCTGCCGTAATGTTCTTACCGTATCATATGCGAAAATCTTTTCATTGTTCTTTTCCTTTTAAATAGTCACTTTACAGATTGCGTTCCATTGCCTCCGTAAGCTCGCCTTTGGACAGCGCTCCCCGGATTCGTTCTACCTCTCTGCCGTCTTTAAAGAAAATCAGTGTCGGAATCGACATCACCTTATATTCCATGCCGATTTCCTGTGCCTCATCCACATCTAACTTATACACGGCGGCTTTTCCTTTATACTCTTCCGCCAGCTGCTCCACTGCCGGAGCAATCATCTTACACGGGCCGCACCAGGTTGCGAAAAAATCTACCAAAATCGTACCCGCTGCACCCTCAACCTTTTCTCTGAATGTTTCCGTTGTTAAAATCTCTGCCATAGTTTCTCCTTTCGTCTACAAACTACTGTCTGTTCGGCTTTCTTGCCACCATACGGTGAATCGGATTTCCAAGCGCCGAAAACTTCTCTTCGTACTCCGTCATCACATTGCCTTCCGCATACGGACTGTGATGCAGGTCATAGGTCACCTCTTTCAACTCCCAACCGGCTTCTTTTGCCTCCTCTACGGAAAAATCAAACAACCCGCGATTGTCTGTCTTAAAACAAATCTCGCCTTCTGGCTTTAAAAACTGCTCATATCTGGCCAAAAATTCACGGGATGTCAGACGCCTTTTTGCGTGACGGTCCTTCGGCCACGGATCGGAAAAATTCAGATAAATCCGATCCACCTCTCCCGGTGCGAACACCTCCGGCAATATTGCCGCATCCACCGACAAAAAGGTAAGATTCGATAAATCTTCCCGCTCCTTCTTTTTCTCCACCGCACGTATTAATACACTTGCGTATTTTTCCACACCTATATAATTTATATTCGGGTTCAGTTCCGCTAAAGTCGTAATAAACTTTCCCTTTCCCATACCGATTTCTACATGAAGGGGCGCCTCTTTCCCGAAATATTCGTTCCATTTTCCCTTCTGTTCCTGCGGATTCTGGGTCACATATTCGCTTACCGCAATCTCTTCTCTTGCGCCTTTTATGTTTCTGAGTCTCATAGTTCCTCCGGAGTTATCTTTTGCTTTATTTTAGCATACTTTCTCCCAAAAGACAACTTGCTTTTTCATACCTCCCATGCTATAATATTCATACAACTTTATACAACTTGTTTACTATTTACAAAAGGAAGGTGTACAGCTTTTGCCAATCAAAAACTTACTAAAACACCGACGCATTTCCCAATGGATTGTGAATTCCATTAATAACGGCCACTTTAAGCCCGGGGATAAACTTCCTTCGGAACATGCATTGGCGGAACAATTCGACACGAGCCGGCAAACCGTCCGGCACGCCACCGAGGAGCTCGTACAACGGGGTCTTCTGGAACGTCAGCGAGGCAGCGGCACCTATGTTTGCGGCACCGCATTTCAGGAAGGATATTCTCCGAAACGCATCGGAGTCATTACCACGTACCTGGATGACTACATTTTTCCGGGCATTATCCGCGGTATCGAAGATGTCTTAACCGCTCAGGGTTACAGTATTTCCCTCGGAATCACCCACAACCGCCACACAGACGAAACCGCTTGTCTGCAGCGTATTTTGGATGATAATGTGTGCGGTCTAATTGTAGAAGGTACCAAGTCTTCGTTCCCGAGTCCGAATCTTCCGATGTTTGAAGAGTTGCGTTCCCGCGGTACCCCAATGGTTTTCCTGAACGGATATTACCGGGAGTTTTCCCAGTCCGGTGTTTTTCAGGACGATGTGGCGGCAGGACGTATCTTAACGGAACACTTATTGGAAAACGGCCATGAAAAATTCGCCGCCATCTTCAAAGCCGACGATTTACAAGGTCTGAAACGTTTTCAAGGCATGTCTCTGGCACTCACCGATGCAGGCATTCCGGTAGACGACCAGCGCATTCTCTGGTTTACCACGGAAGATATTCCGGATCTATTTTCCGGAGAAATGGACCCTTTTGTATTAAAACGTCTGGGGGATGCCACTGCTTTGTTATGTTACAATGACCAGATTGCAGCGGCAGTATCCGAATTGTTTAAGCGAAACGACATCTTTGTACCGGATGATATTTCTCTGGTAAGCTTCGACAATTCTCCTCTGGCCGCCGATATGGCTTACGGCTTTACTTCCGCCATTTACCCTTCGGCGGAAATCGGCAGTACCGCTGCCAAACTTTTGCTCCGCTGTATCCGTGACAACACCCTGCGGGAGCACGTTCGCTTGAAACCGGACATTTGTTATCGTTCCTCCGTCCGCAATCTTAAGGACGAGGCAAAATAAATAATGATAGGAGAATATTGATATGTTAGAACAGTTAAAAAAGGAAGTTTACGAAGCAAATATGCTTCTCCCGAAATACGGCCTGATTACTTTTACCTGGGGTAATGTTTCCGGTATCGACCGAGAAAAAGGCCTAGTTGTAATCAAGCCATCCGGCGTAGAATACGATAAAATGACCGCGGACGATATGGTTGTTGTGGATCTTGACGGAAACCGTGTGGAAGGAACGTTAAATCCGTCCTCCGATACCCCGACTCACATTGAGCTCTATAAAGCGTTCCCGAATATCGGAGGAGTTGTCCACACCCATTCCCGCTGGGCAACCACTTTTGCACAGTCCGGCCGCGGAATCCCGGCCTTCGGCACCACTCATGCGGATTACTTCTACGGTGAGATTCCGTGCACCCGCAAGATGACTCCGGAGGAAATCAAGGGCGCCTACGAAAAGGAAACCGGTACCGTTATCATCGAGCGCTTCAACGAACTGAACATCAATGCCGACGACGTTCCGGGTGTTGTGGTTTACAGCCACGGTCCGTTCACCTGGGGCACCGACCCGCACAATGCGGTACATAATGCAGTTGTACTTGAGGAGATTTCCTTTATGGCTTGGCATAACCTTGCTTTATCAAACGGTACGCTTCCTCAGATGCAGCAGGAGCTTTTAGACAAGCACTATCTCAGAAAACACGGCGCAAACGCATATTACGGCCAGGGAAAATAACAAAGGAGCCTTTTCATGGAAAAGCCGGAACGTAACGCACCTTGTTGGTGCGGCAGCGGCAAAAAATATAAAGTCTGCCACGCTGCCTTTGACGATAAATTAAAAAAATACGAAAAAGAGCCTTACCCCCTCCCTACCAGGGATATGATTAAAACCCCGGAACAAATCGAGGGGATCCGTGCCAGCAGCCGGATTAATATTGCGGTTTTGGACTATGTAGCGGAACACATCCGCCTCGGCATGTCCACTGCCGAGATTGACGACATGGTACATCAGAAAACCGTTGAACTGGGCGGTATCCCGGCCCCCTTGGGTTACGAAGGTTTCCCTCGCAGTTGTTGTGTCTCCGTGAACAATGTGGTTTGCCACGGCATTCCCGATGAGGAAACCTTTTTGGAAGACGGTGATATTGTCAATGTGGATGTTTCCACCATCTACAACGGTTACTTTTCCGATTCCTCCCGCATGTTCCTTATAGGCAACGTAAGCGCAGAGGCCCGCCGCCTCGTAGAGGTAACGGAACGCAGTCTCCAGATAGGCTTGCTGGAGGTAAAACCTTGGAAGCGTCTGGGAGACATGGGCGCTGCCATCCATGACTATATTAAAAAGAACGGTTATTCCGTTGTAAAGGAAATCGGCGGTCACGGTATCGGTCTGGAATTTCACGAAGAACCGTGGGTCAGCTATGTATCCGAGCGAGGAACCGAAATATTGCTGGTTCCGGGCATGGTATTCACCATCGAACCTATGGTAAATATGGGCAAAAACGAAATTTTTATCGATGAGGAGGACGACTGGACCGTATACACGGAAGACGGCTCTTTGTCCGCCCAATGGGAAATTACTGTTCTCGTAACCGAGACCGGCTATGAAATCTTAACTTATTAAGCATTTCTTTTCCCTCTCGACAAGAGAAGATTTTTACTCTATAATAAGAGCGTAGCATGTTATCGTAACATACTGCGCTCATTTGTTTTGGGAGGAATCCGTATGTTGATTTATAATAGAAAAAAACGTCCGCAAACCTTCAAATATGCGGTTTTCGGACTGTTACTGGGAGTTTCCGTTCTTATCGGGCTTTTTTCTCCGGTCATGGCAAATGCAACGGAAGAACCGGCCGAAGCTACCGATCACTACCACTGGCCTGCCGGCCCCGCCCTCTCCTCGGAAGGTGCAATTCTGATTGATGCCGAAACCGGTGCCGTCCTTTACGAAAAAAACGCTACAGAGCGTTTCTACCCTGCCAGCACCACAAAGCTGATGACCGCTTTGCTTGCGCTCGAAAACTCCGCAATGGGAGAAACCGTTACGGTCTCTCACAATGCGGTTTACGATATCGAAGTGGACTCCAGCCGTATCTGGGTTGACGAAGGAGAGGAACTCTCCATGGAGGCTTCCCTGTATGCCCTTATGCTTCCTTCGGCCAATGACATGGCATATGCCATCGCAGAACATGTGGGCGGTTCCAAAGAAGGCTTTGCTGAAATGATGAATGCCCGGGCAAAGGAGTTGGGCTGCACCGATACCCATTTTATGAATCCACACGGATTAGATGAAGAGAATCATTACACCAGCCCGGCAGACCTGGCTAAAATTACCCGGCCGCTGATAAAGAATTCTTCCTTTATCAAAATCTCCGGTTCCAAAAACTACGAGATTAAGCCGACAAACCTCTGCAAGGATTCCCGTTGGGTATTAAATACTCACTTAATGCTTCGGGGAAGTCAGCCTTACGAAGGTGTTATCGCAGGAAAAACCGGTCATACGGACCTTGCCGGAGCAAATCTTGTAACTTGTGCCAAGCGTGGCAATATGACCTTAATTGCGGTTATTATGAAGGCTCCGGACGACACGGTTCTTTACAACGAAACCGCCTCTTTATTAAACTACGGGTTTGACAATTTTACGTCCTATAATGTGACGGAGGATCAGATTTCCGTAGGCAACGATGTTCCGCCTCTTTTTAACAGTGAAGACACGGTGCAGCTGATGAACAAAGATATCGTTGCTACCGATTCCGGTTCTGTTGTGCTTCCGTTTTCCGCTTCTTTGTCGGATATTAAAAAGAGTGTTTCCCTTTCCCAGTTAACCTCATTTTCGGAAGGCAAAAATATCATCGGTGAGGTTACCTATACCTACGGTTCCAGAATCGTAGGTTCGGCAAATATTATCTACACCAATGACGGTCCGGCTTTTACCCTTCAGTTTTCGGGAGAGGACGACCCTTCGACAGAACATTCTGACGGGCAGAAAGGAACTACCTCCGACGGGCAAAACAAAACCGACGACTCTCCCAAGAAAGACCGTAAGCCTCTTATCATCGGGATTATCATCGGTTGTATTTGTTTCTTTGTAGGTATTTACATTATTTTTGTAGAACTGCCGTATCGCAAAAAACGCGCTGCTTATCTGGCAAAACGTCGTAACGAACGCCGTTAATTTCCCATCGCTGCAAACAGCGCCGCGATATCATCCGCAGATAAGGTTTTATTCGGATCCGATAAATCTACGCCGGAGGATGCCAACGCGTCTTCCGGTGTTTTTTCACTCACCGGTTCCGGCTCAACTTCCGCTTCAAACGTTTCAACCATCTCCTCCGAAAACTCCGGCCCCGGTTCTTCTGAAAAACTCTCCTCCGATTCGAACTCCTCTACGCTTTTTTCCGATTCAAAAACCGGTTCGTATACACGGTCCGGCTGTTTGCTTCCTGCCGACATTTTACGATCAAAATGCACCGGTCCGTCTTCTCCCAGACTCTGAATCAAATCCTTAACTTCTTCCAGACTGTCCACCGTGGTACTGAGTTCCGCAAGCATCGCCTCGCCGCTCTCATGAATTGCTTCGTACAAATGCCGGGACATCTCCCGTACCGCTTCCGCCACCCGGCTTATCTCTTCCGCACCGGCACCGTTCTGCAAATGTTCCAAATCTTCATGCAAACGTTCCAGTTCCTCTCGCTCACTTAAGGCCACCTGCTTTGCATTTTCTTTGTTGTAAAGAACGATGGTCTTCACGGCATTTTCCTGGGCTTTTACAAGCTCCTCCAGTTTCTCCTGTAACGCAAGCATTCCGCTTTCCATGGCCTCATGCTGCTTTTTTACGGCAATATAAACTCCCTTTTCCGCCTTTTCGTTTCCCCGCATCAACTCTGCCATACGATCGGCAAGCAACAATTCCGTCGTCTTTTCCGTCGGGGACTGGCTTTCCTCTTTCTGCGACATTACAAAAAACACCGACGACGCCAAAAGCAGGACTCCCGCAATACACGCCATCCAGATGTAGGCCTGAAATACCGTCAACGCCATACCCGCAAAAAATACAGCCATTACAAACACTACAAAACTAAGTTTTCTTTGCAATTCTTTTTTCATAAGACCTCCCTAAAGATTCTCCGGGAAATATAAACCCTTTTCTTTTATCATAACACACTCTTTTTCCGGTGTCAAAAAAAGATAAAACTTTATATCTTCTCCGTCAAAAGCTTTTTTTCGGCCTCGTTCCAAATAATCCGGGTAAGTGTATACTCGCCTCGTTCATAACCATACCCGTCTCCCGCATCTTCATAAAGGAAAAACTCCGCATCCTTTCCTTTATACACACGGAATTCCATACATTCCGTTCCGAGTTTTGCCGCCTCTTCGGTACTATCCGGAATACAACTTTCCCGATACATCGGCACAATACTTCCTTCCCTTACAAAAAGCGGAATCTTCTCCAGCGATGCCTCCGCTTCTATCCATTGTCCGCCTTCATAACAGGTATCGGTCCAAAAATCGTACCACCGTTCTCCCGACGGCAGATACACCTTACGGCACTTCGGTACTCCGGACAATTCCACGGAACCCGCGCCGTAATACATCGGCTCCGTCACCGGGCATACCATAAGACGGTCACCGAATAAATACTGGTCCTTACAATCAAGCACCCGTTCGTCTTTCGGAAAAGCAAACGCCAAAGGCTTCATCATCAAGGCATCCTCCCGCCATACCGCTCCCGCCAGAGAGTAAATATACGGCAACAAACGATATCGCAAACGATTTACCTCCAACAATGCGTCATAAAACGGTTCCCCGGGGTTACCGAATGCCCAAAGTTCTCTGCGACAATCCGTCCCGTGAGCCCGGAACACCGGTAAAAGGCACGCCCACTGGGACCAGCGCACATACAATTCCCGATATCCCAAATCCTCCGTTCCGTCCGGGTAGTCCCCCTGCCAGAACCACTGATTTCCTGATTTCACGAAAAACGCTCCGATGTCCGTAGTCCAATAAGGCAATCCGGCGGCACAAAAATTCAGGCCGGCCGCAATCTGCTTTTTCAAAGTACTCCAGCTTGCTTCCGTATCTCCCGACCATAATACGGTTCCGTAACGTTGCTGACCGGTATAACTGCTCCGGGTCAGATTCATCACACGCTTTTCCTGCTCGTCCCCCGTCTGCTCACCTCTCTGTCCTTCATATAAGGTCATGGCATGATACAACGCATAGGCATTCGTAAGCCACGCCGGCATATGATCTTCCGTCGTTTCCAAATACTCGACATACAGTTTCGCCGGTTCCGGACGATACTTATGATTCCACTCCGGGGTATACGGTTCACTGGAATCGCACCACCAGGCATCAATCCCGTGACAAAACAGTCCTTCCTTTACCTGCTTCCAGAAAAGCTTTCTTCCGTTTTCCGAAAAAACGTTATACGCATTACTTCCCGGCAACAACAGACCTTTTTCTTTAAACTCTTTATAATTCTCACTCTTCTCATCCATGGTCGGCCAAACGGAAATCATAAAATGTGCGTTCAGCTCATGAAGCTTCCGAACCATCTCCGACGGATCCGGAAAACGAGAGGCATCAAAGGTCTTCTGCCCCCAAAGTCCGTCCTCCCAGGAAAACCAGTCAAGCACAACACCGTCCAGACCGATTCCCCGGCTCCGATACTCCTTTGCCACCTGCAGAATCTCTTCCTGTGTTTCATACCGTTCCTGGGACTGCAAATACCCAAAGGCCCATTTCGGCAACATCGCAGCTTTTCCTGTCAGGAAACGATATGCCTTTACGACACCGTCCAGACCTTCTCCGTTCATAAAATAGAAATCAAGCTCCTCATCCGCTTCCGTATAGAGATAAGACCCCCGGTCCGTGTCCGAGAAAATCAAAGGACTGTAAGTATCCGCCAGAATACCGTATCCAAGGCTCGACAACAGCACCGGAATCGCAATCTTGCGGTTTGCCTGATGCACATATACCGTCTTTCCGCGAAGATTCAGGTTCCCTTCCTCATGCTGGCCGAGACCGTATAACGCCTCTCCGTCCTGCCACTGAAGATGAAGTCTTGTATGAAAAAACTTCTCGCCCTTCACACGACCGGCTTCTTTTATCACTTCCTTCGTACCGTCCGGTGTTACGACCTTTTCGATTACCGCGTTCTCGTCTCCCGCCAGCTCATAGCTTTGGAACTCTTCCAGTTCTTTACTTTCCGTTTCACGTTCCCGCAGCAAAAGAGCTCCGTTCCCGTCAAAATAGGAAAAAGAAGCACTCTTTTTCCGAATCTCAATCCGAAGCTTTTCAGAGCAATATTCTACCGTTTCGGCATCCTCGGCAAACGTCCAATCACTCCACACTTCCGTCCGGACCACGCCCGGCTTTCCCCGTTCCGAAAATGTCTCCCGCTCCGTATAAGTAATCCGCACGATACGGTCGGATTTCGGCTCGATTCTGTGTGTTCCCCTATCGGAATACAAATAGAGACTGTTTCCTTTGCGCTCTGCTTTCGTAATACTGCAAGACTTCCACGGTATGGCACTCAGCATATTCCGTTCTCCCTTCTGCCTTCTTCTCTGCGTCGTCTGTTACAGCGCAGTCAGCGTATCTTCCACCTTTTTCAGCAATTCACGCACCTTTAAGTGCTGCGGACACTTCCTCTCACAGAAGCCGCAATCCACACAATCCTTTACGGTTGCACCCGGATTCTTCTCGTTATTTACATAGTCCGTAAAAGTCTTTTTCGCAAGCTCATGCAAACCGTATACATTGTGATAGGTGTAAGCCTGGAAAATACGCGGAATCTGGATGCCCTTCGGACACGGCTGGCAATAGCCGCAACCGGTACAATAAAGCTCGGAGAACTTCTTCAGATTCTCTAACGCATCGCCCACCTCGCGCCACATCTGCTCGGTCATCGGCTCTTCTAACGAAGCCACCGCCGCATTCTGGTCCACCATCTCGTAAGTCTGCATACCGGACAATGCACAACAGACCCCCGGGTTTCCGAGAACAAAACGGAACGCCAGCTCATAGGTGTTCAGATTGCCGCTGCCCAGACGCTTTGCGAGCTCCGTCGGAGCCGCCAGACGTCCGCCGCCTACCGGTCCCATAACAACAACGCCAAGCCCCTTTTCCTTTGCGTAACCGATCATTTCCTCATTTGCGCGATCCAAAAGATTATACTGAAGCAACACACTTTCCATTTCCGGTGCGTTATCGATAATATACTTCAATGCTTCCGGAGAATCGTGGAAGGAGAAGGAAATATGACGAATCTTTCCCTGCTCCTTTAATCTCTTTGCTTCCTTCAGAAGACCAAGGGGCACAATTACTTCATCAAACACCTTACGATTAATGCCCCAGAAATGATAAAAATCCACATAATCCGTATCCAGCTTTGCCAGACTCTTGTCCAACATTCCTTCAAAATCCTCCGGCTTTTTCACACGGTCCAGCGGACACTTCGTAGAAATATATACCTTGTCACGAATCGGCTTTAACGCCTTGCCCACCGCAATTTCGCTGTTTTCGTGACAATAATAAAATGCCGTATCAAAATAATTCACACCCAAATCATAAGCATGACGAAGCATGGCGTCCGTCTTTTCCTGATCCACCTCAAACTTACCGTCTCCCAGATCAATCTCCGGAAGGCGCATACAACCGAACCCAAGGGTAGAAATCTCCACTCCCGTATTACCGAACTTACGATACTGCATAACAAATCTCCTTTCTTCTCTTGAAAATACACATCAAAATATTGTTATATTCAAGTATAACATATTCCTGCATTGTTTTCAATGATTTTCAATGATAAGCCTCCTCAAACGCCTTTGTTTCTGTACCTTACAAAACCAAGAAACGGGATACCACATCGTAGCATCCCGTTTCTCTATATAAATATTTTGCTTGTTTTAAATATATTATCCTTTTCAGATTACCAAGCATATCTTACCGATATGTTCTTTCCGGATTTTACTTTGCGTACTGCTTTAAGCTTTCCGCAACATCCGTCTTTTCCCACGGAAGATCAAGGTCGGTGCGTCCGAAATGACCGTAGGCCGCGGTCTGCTTGTAAATCGGGCGACGAAGGTCCAACATCTTAATGATACCTGCCGGACGAAGGTCAAAGTGCTTACGGACAACGGCAACCAATTCCTCGTTGGACAACTTACCGGTACCGAAGGTATCCACCATAACGGAAGTCGGCTGCGCCACGCCGATGGCATAGGAAAGCTGGATTTCACACTTCTTTGCAAGACCTGCCGCTACGATGTTCTTTGCCACGTAACGTGCCGCATAACAAGCGGAACGGTCTACCTTGGTGCAGTCCTTACCGGAGAAAGCTCCGCCGCCGTGACGAGCATATCCGCCGTAAGTATCTACAATAATCTTACGACCGGTCAGACCGCTGTCGCCGTTCGGTCCGCCAATTACAAAACGACCTGTCGGATTAATAAAGAACTTGGTATTCTCATCAATCATCTTCTTCGGAAGCACCGGGTCAAATACATACTTTTTAATATCCTCATGAATCTGCTCCTGTGTTACTTCCGGAGCATGCTGGGTGGAAAGTACCACAGCCTCCAGACGAACCGGCTCTCCCGCCTCATTATACTCTACGGAAACCTGAGATTTTCCATCCGGACGAAGATACGGTAAAGTTCCGTTCTTACGCACTTCGGAAAGCTTCTTCGTCAGCTTATGTGCCAAAGAAATCGGATACGGCATCAACTCCTCGGTCTCATCGGACGCATAGCCGAACATCATACCCTGATCGCCTGCACCGATTGCTTCGATATCCGCATCGGACATTTTGTTTTCCTTTGCTTCAAGGGCCCTATCCACGCCCATGGCAATATCCGCAGACTGCTTATCCAAAGTCACGAGTACCGCACAGGTATCCGCATCAAAACCGTACTTTGCTCTGTCATAACCGATTTCACGCACCGTATCGCGAACAATCTTCTGAATGTCCACAGTGGACTTTGTGGTTACCTCTCCCATAACCAGTACAAGACCGGTGGTACATGCGGTCTCACAAGCCACACGGCTCATCGGGTCCTGCTCCATCATTGCGTCCAAAATCGCATCGGAAATCTGGTCGCAGATTTTATCCGGATGCCCCTCGGTTACCGATTCCGACGTAAATAAAAACTTATCACTCATCTTTTTCTCCTTTCGTTTGTAGCCAAATCGAGTTTCGTTTACGAAACTCGTGCAACGAGCGCGGTCGCTCGTGACATCTTCCTTTCGCGCGAGTGCGCAGTCTTCACTCCGTTTCGGTCCGTCCAGTACCAATGTCCACCGGACATTGTGGACCCTTGCGGAACGATTTTTTCGTGATAGTTTTTTATCACGAAAAAAGTCCGTAGACCTTGCGGACTACGGACTTGATACCAATAATAACCAAATCCCTTATTGTTCGGTACAACGTACCGCTCAACTTAGCACCTTCCCGTACGGGGGTTGCCGTGACTTCGCAGAGCCTTTACTCTCCATCACTCTTAATAAGAGTTTTCTTATGAAATTGTTGTCGCACACTCAGAATACACCAAGTATCGGGATTCGTCAAGTAGAAATATAACAATTCTTTAAATTCCCCTAAATTCTTGCCGTTTTCTCCGCCAATACACCTCTTATGCCCACGGATCTGCACTTACCGGCTTTCTGATATCCGCCAGCAAAAACTGCTCCCACAAAAACCACTGACCGGTAGAATTCTTCTTACGAAGCTTAATCTGTCGCGCATTATCCGCACCGCCGGAATTTACATAAAGAGTCAAATAGCCTTCTTCTAAATTTTGTCTGCTGTACGGATTCTCAAAAAACTGCAAACAATACGGTTTTTCCGGCTCATAATCATTTTCCGGTGTTGCCCCCTTAAAATAAGAGCGCGGAACATAATCCTTATCGCGGAACCGGTCCTCCAAAAACTGCTTCTCATATGGAGTTACCTCCTGCGGTCCTTGCAAATACGCAAGCATTTCCAGCGCCGCATTCTTATCCGCCGGATACAAATTCAACGCTGCAATTGCAAGTGCCGCCGTATTCTCCGGCTTTGTCAGATCAGCCTCACTCATGGCAAGCATCTGCTCCACATTTTCCGGAAGCGCCTCCAAAACAACCTCATACATCTTTTCCTGATTCATACGATACCTCCATTAAACATTTTTCTTTACTTTCAACAGACAAATAAGTTCTTTCCATAGCCGCTTCGGCTCACACAACACTCCCTCCCCCATACGTATGAGCACGCACAACGGTTGCAGATACTTTTTTCGTGCCAGCTTCGGATAACGGATTAATAGAATTTCCTCCTCGGGAATCAAACGGCGAAACAGATACTTTATACGGTCTTTAAAGGTAATGTTATCTTTTCCGTTTCTTTTTTTCAATTCATTTCTCAGCCATTGTTTATGCGTTCCGTAAGTCCCGGACGAAAGGCAGATTTCTAATAGCTCCTGTTCTTTCTCCGACAACCCGGATATGCCCTCCCGTAATTTTCCGATATCGGTTTCGAACAATCGTCTGGCAAGAGAATTTGTTATTTGTGCATGCTCAAAGAGTTCCAATTCTCTCAGCTCTTTGTCCACATACTCCCGGTCCAACACTTTCTCCTTATCCAGATAGACATAAACATCCATTAAATTGCGAATTCCATGCCCTCCTCCGCTAAAATGTTTGTATCCGTGAGCTATCAAATATACGTAAAAGTCTTCCTCCCGGAAATGATAGCCGTAATCCTTTTCCCCATCCTTTTGCAAGCGTTCTTTCACATTTTTATAATACACCCGCCATTTGGGGTTGACGTTTCTTCCGAACAAAGCAACATGCATTTCAAAATTATAAATCGGCTCTTTGAAATAAATATCATGTATCGAATACATTGCCTTTCGCAGAAGATCTTCCTCAGGATCAGAAGCATAATATTTAGCCCCGTACCCTTGCCCGGTCATATATTCATACACTTCATCCCGATATGCTTCATCAAACAAAATGTCATTGTCCGCCATCTGACGCATTCCCGGTTGCGGGTACAGTTCTTTCATAATCGCCCCTTTTAACGGCATGTACCAAATCCCTGCTTCCTCAAAAAAAGAGAACAGCTTTTCCCGCTCAATGTCAAACAACAGATTCTTCCGGATTGCTTTCTCCCGCGCATTTTTCCACTTTGCCCAAAGCTCCGGAACCACTGCCGTCTTCGATTTCGGCCAAAGCTCCAGTCCGTAGAAGGTAACGGCTTCCATGGTCTGACTTTTTGCCAAACGGTACACCCGGTCAAAGTCCATAGCCTCCATTACTTCGTCTGCCGGGGCCGCATTCTGCAGCGCACATGCTGCCAGGTAAATCATATCAAACCCGGTTTTATACGCCGTTTCCGTTATCTCACTCATCTTCTCCTCCGCAATGTTTCATCGAAATCTTTCGGTCCTTTATCTCTATCTTCCACTCCGCCACCTCCATGGCTGTCAGACGATGGGTCACCGCAATACAGGTGCGCCCCGGAAGTGCCCGGATACGCTCCAATACCAACCGCTCCGTCCGCTCGTCAAGCGCCGAGGTTGCCTCGTCTAACAACAGCACCGGCGCACCGCCCAGCACCGCCCGGGCAATGGATAAACGCTGTGCCTGTCCCTCGGACAGACCCTCTCCGTTCTCGCCCAACACCGTGTCCAACCCTTCCGGCAGCTGCGGTAAATATTCCTCCACCGCACCTACATACACTGCCTGTGCAAGCTCCTCCTCTGTAGCCTCGGGCTTTGCCATTTTCAAATTATCCCGTAGGGTTCCGCTAAACAGAAAGCTCCCCTGAGGAACATAGGCAAACAAGCGCCTCGTGCTACGGTCAAGCGTCACCGTCTCCTCCTTGGTTTTCAGATACAACCCGCCGCTTTCCGGCTTAAAAATGCCTAACATCAGCTTTAACAGCGTACTTTTTCCCACTCCGGAAGCTCCGGTAATTACGGCAAAGGCTCCCTTTGGCAGGGAAAATTTTGCATCACACAACACCGCATCCCTGTCATAGGCAAAGGAAAGTCCCTCTGCAGCAACGCCTTCCGCCGTGTCATAAAAGACCTTCATATCCAAGCTTTCCGGCTCTTTGTTTTCCGAAAGGCAGTCCAGCTCCATCAAGCGCTCTGCCGCCGCCACCATGGAAATGTACTGCGGAAAAATGCCGGAAATATTCACCATAGGACCTTTAAGCTGTCCCACCAACTGGATTACCGCCGTCAGCTCACCAAAGGACATAGCTCCCCGCAGCAATGCTGACGCACACCAAAGAATCCCTACAAAATCAGCACCGTAAAAGAACACACTCACTCCGGTGTTCGCTGCCAGGGACCAGTTTTTTCTTTTTCGCTGGGCGAGGAAGCGTTCCTGCAACAGTGTGTCTCCTCTCCGCTCCATCTCCTTCCCGGCATCCATTGCCTGCACCAAAAGCAGCTTCTCCAAGGTCTCCTGAAAAAAGCCTAGAGTGCGTCCGTCCGCTTCGCTTACGGACCTATGCAGGCTCTTCAGTTTTCGCCGAAGCAATGCGGTTACTGCCAGCATCAACAGGCCCACACCGATAATTCCGAGACCGAACAACGGCTCCAAACCGATGAGCACCGCCAGTGCCGCCACCAGTCTCGTAACCAAATCCGCAAAACGAGGCAATGCCGAAATCAGTCCCTCGTTCATCACGCGCACATCATTGTTCAGCCGGTTCATCAACTCTCCACTGTGATACGCCGACACAGCGGCATATTCCCCCTGTAACAACACGCCGAACAAATGCTTTTTCCAGCGGCGGTCCAACTCTGCCAGCAGCCACTCCCGAAGGTGGCGTTGCAAAAACAGTCCGAGAAGCAATCCGCCAATAATTGCCGCCTGCTTCATGCAGGCAACACGGAATTCCGCTCCGCTTCCGCTCACCGCACTATCCACAATTTCCTTTGTCCCCAGCGCAAACCATACACCGAACAGTGCAAATACAATATGTACTGCCGTCAACAGCAACAGCGCCGGAATATAGCCCTTTATCTTTCCGAGTAGCCAAAACACCGGTGATTTCTTTGTCATTTCAAACACCTCCGGAGCAGGCGCTTTGCCCACTTGTAGAGGATGCGAAACGGGCGGGTAGGCCGCCAGAGGCGGCAGTAGAGGCGGTAGCCAAAGCTATTACTCTCGATTCGATGCTTACCCCTGTTAATTGCTGTTACAATTCCTATAATCTGGTCCGGATACACCTTCTCAAAACACTCCGTATTATCTCCGATGCAAAGATAATGGTCCGACTCAACCTTTACCACCCGGTGTAAAACCATTTTACCGTTTTCTCTTAAATACATCGGCAAGTCATACTTACTTATCTCTCTTGACAACGAAGCTATCTCAACTGTGTCCTTTCCCTGTCTTAACAATGGCAACATACTGATTCCTCGAAAAGATAAATTTTTCACCTTTTTTCCGGCAGCGAGCCATTCTCTTATCAACGGCAACAGTTCTTCTCCGCCTATTACATACTCATTCGAGAAATCCATTCTCTTTCACCTTCTGTACAAACTGCTCCACATATTCTTTTGCGTTTTCTTCTTCAATGTCATACTCCTGTAACATGGCAGAAACCATTTCCTCCGTTTCCGCGCCCTTTTCCAAGAGTTCCCAAAGAAAACGTCCCGTATCATTTAACTTAATCATCATATTCAAGTCCAAGTCTCCCCCGGTAGGAAGTACTACCGTCTGACCGGATACCTTACGTAATACAAAACCTTCTTTTAATTTCATAATCCTCATCCTTTCATGACTTCATAGGCAACCACCGCCGCCTGCGGGTCCATATTACAGCCCAGACGATACAATGCGGTTTTCTCCGTAATCTGATTTAACAACTCCAGCAATTGCAACATCCCGACAGGCTCTCCCGTCCGAAACGACTGCTGAACCAGCATATTCAATGCTTCTTTTCCGCTGATACGACAAATCCGATTATCGGAAGCCCGCTCCAATATACAAATCGCCTTTAACGGCACCATTTTGTTGCAGCCCAGACCGTGCTTGCCGTTCCATGGAGTGCCGCACACCAGTACCCCTTCCGGCGTAAGCTTTAACAGCGGTTTATCATCATTTATCATAACCGCTCGTTCTCCGAACACCTGTCTCCAAAGGGCAGTGTGAGTAGATTTTCCGGTACCGCTTTTTGCGGTAAACAGATAGGCTTCTCCGTCTACCGCAACAGCCGAGCCATGAAATAACAAAATATTCCGATCTAAGAAGAGGGTACATATTTTCCGATATACTGCCAACGTCTCCAGGTAATTATCGGGGAATTCCCGAACCGGGATACCTTCCAAACTATCTTCTTTTTTACTCTTCTCCCGCTCAAAATCAATATCTTCCGATGAAATGCTTACCGCAAACTCCGAATCCTCCGAATCACACAAATACTCCTTGCAGAAGGTACGGGTCGATTCATACAGCGCATGAACCGATATGCAAATTCCCGCAAGAGAAATTGTAAATTTTCCATTTTGTAGCATGTTCTCCTTCCCTTCTTGTTGCCAGTATTTACATTCTTCTCTACAATGTGCTTAGCCTCCTCTTTCGAGGAGGCTAAGTCGTTACTTATTGGCCAATAAGTAATCCATCTTTCTTAATCCCATTCACCCAAATCACTGGCGGTAATAACATCAGCTGCCTCAAAAACAACAACCTCAATTACCGGTGCTTCTGCCTTCTTCTTTTCCATGGCTTAAACTCTCCTTTCCTGCCCTTAGGACATATTTATGAAATATATCCCTAAGACCTCACATCCTAAAGACATCTCCATACGCTTTTTCCAATTAATCGAAATATACCTCACAACTATCTCCGTATACCATCAGTTCTCGTAAAAGGTCCTTAAACACCTCGTCGTTGGAGGATGCGAGCTTCTTGTATACATAAGTTTCGATACTGTACGCTATGGTATCGCTTACCTCTGCGCCGTTATGCAACACCTTTACTTCCAGAACCTTTCGGAGCTCGGATGCACTCAGGGTGGAAACCGTTCCGTAGTACATACCGATATCGGAATTAAATTCGAATGCATTTCCCGGAATATCCAGTACCTGTTCCTCTCCTTTGTTATCCGTATATTCCACACGCAATGTCAGTTTGCTTCTGTCCGGATAATTCGTAAGATCCATTGCAAAAATAGGTTCGATACGGTTACCGAAATTCACATTCTTCTTTATGGACGGAACCGTTTTTCCCTGTAGCGTCTTTATGGTAGCCTCATTATTCTGAAGCGTTGCATAGGTGCCCGTAGATACCGCTCTCTGCTCCGAAGTAAGTGCTCCGTTTACCTTTTCCGATTCCCTGTAGCCGAAATAACTCTGGGAAGCGGCACAGTAATCCAGCATATCCACCAGCACTCTCTTGAATGCATTATCCGAAGACTTCGTCAGACGGCTGTACACATAATCCTTCAGATTATAGACATCAACCGTTCCGTAATACTTCACCCCGTCATACTCTGCAATCACGGTAGCTCTGAGCTCATCTCCGATCTGACGAGCCGAAACATTCTTGTAATCAAATCTGTAATATTCCTCAGAACCGATTAAATAGGTCGTCCACGGAAGTTCTACCGTTGCCGTTCCCGTCAAAGTATCTCCGTTGTACACATCCTTTTCCACTGACAGACGGATATTTCCAAAGCCTTCCAACTCGGATTTCGGAATCGCATATACCAATGTAAAATCACTTCCGAAGGAACAGTTGTGCTTGATTGTAACATTTTGGACAATTTCCGCTTTCTCATCTGCTTCCGCTACCAACATCACATCCTTCACCACATTCTCTTCTGCAACGGTGACAGTCGCCACATAATCCGCATGCTTTGCCTTATCTACCTTCAAGGTATACGTACCCGGCATAACACCGTCAATGCTGTAAGTAGTGTTATTACCCATCAAGTATCTTACGTAACTGATGTTTTCATTTGCAACATCTGTCAGGGTTACTTCTACACGATAGCCTTCACTACCGGAGCTGGTTATGGTTCCGCTTACAGTTACGCCTTCCGGTCCTTCGATTACAGGGAAAGTGATTAAAACTTTATAGTGCTCGTTGTCATGACCTACTGACTGAAACTCCACGCTTTCATATCCGGTAAGCCCTTCGACAGAAGCCTTCATTTCAGACATATCATCAAACACATAGCCGGCATCCGTCTTTACCCATACCTGTAACTCTATCCGATAAACATGACCCGCTTTAAAGTTATCGTTACCGGGATCTAATAGGCTACCGCCATTTGTAACATCATAATAGCCAATTCCCCTATATTCATAAAGTTCCGCTTCTTCCAGTTCAATACTTGGCACCTTCTTACCTGCTTCCGGTGCAATATCTTCACTAAGTACGGTTAAAGCAACCTCATCTATCACTGTTCCATAACACGCTTCGAATACTAAGTCGCTATCTATGTACCTCGAAATCGCCGAATCAAAAGAATAATCATTCTGATTCATCTTCCACTTCCAGAACCGTTCGCCCGCAGCAGGCTCGTCCGCTACAAGGTAAATCGTTCCTTCTTTTGAACTAGAAATCGGCTGGGTATGCGCTGCATCGGCATATGCCATTCCATTAATAACCTGTATGTTATACCTCTTTGCATATTTTGGCGAAATAATAACATCTCCGGCGTCTCCGGTAATTTTGAAAGTTTCATCCGGTGCAATGCTAAAGCTGTATGTCGGTGTTGTAACAACCCACTTTTCAAAGGTATAACCAGCCGGAACCGTAAATCCATATTGCGCATATTCTGCCGGTTCCAGTAATGTATTTTCTTCCATTTCATGTGTTTTTCTAAGGTCTACATATCGGCTCGCAGTTTCTTTATCAGCTCCCAGGTCCAACTTAAGATTAAAATAAGCAACCGGTCCGGCTTCTCCATCTATAACCTCTATCGTTACATCATCCTGAACATCCTTAATTGTATAAATAGGCGGATTTCCGTCCAGTGCGCCCTGATAATAAAGCACATAATAAGGTTCTGTTACTACATTTAGTGGACCTATAGAAAGCCAATAACCCTCATTAGGGTTTAAATAAAAGGAGAAATCTTCACCCTTCAGTACTCTAAATTCTCCATCTACCGGCTCAATATAACAATTTTTACAAGCATCCGTAATATCATAGAATACCTGCAGTTCTACGTTATATTCGTTCTCAAAGGAATAGTCCGTGGTATTCCATGGTGTAATGTACATCACGCCAAGCTTAACATCCACACCACCATTGTGTTTGTACTTGCTATAGTCCACCGTTACCTCAGTCTTGCCGGTTTTTGAAGTTGTTGTGGCAGACTGCCATCCCTGTATTTTGTAATACGGAACGCACTGAATACCTCCTGTTACAAACCAGGATGGCTCCTTATACTCTATCGTATAGGTTTCTGTCTCGGTACTTTCTCTGATTAAGGATGCCGGATAGCTTCCAGCTACCGGAGAGGTCTTCATCTGTACCGTTTCCTTGCCTAATACTATACAGGACTGCAGGTCATGCAAATCCTTCAAAGTTATGTCTTCTAATGTGTAAAACTTGTCTCCGTCTTTATCGATACCCATCACATAGGAATCTTTCGAAATGATGGAGGTTGCCGGTTGATTGTTAAAAAGCTCATTACCGTCCGAATAGGTAAAGGTAAGGCCGGTATAGCCCATCTGTCCGATAAAGTAACCACCATTAATTGTCGGAAACAGCATACCACGTGTAGAATCCAAGCCATTTTCAGAAATATCAAAATGATGCACCGCATAACCGTTAGATTCGAAAATACCTCCATTAATCACGATTTCATCCCAGCCAAACATTTTTTCTATTTCTTCTACACTGGTAACATTGAATCTTGCGTGTTCAAATGTTCCGAATGCGGACAACTCTCTGGCACAGGTATCTCCCACACTAAATTTAGCCCCTTCACCCTTCGCGATAAAATGTCCGTCATTGATTTCTACGCTTACCTCCTCTGTAATAACACAACCACGATAATCCACAAGTGGGGACAATGTGCCTACACCGACTTTAGAGGACTCTGCATTCAATTCATATTTACCGCCATCAAAATACACCTGATGCACTCCGTAAAAACTGGATTCTCCTGCCTCAATATGCAGTGCTGCTAGGTTACAGGTTTCCCAGGCACGCTTAGAATACATTTCAATGCCGCCTCCACCTACCGAGTCAATAAAACGTATGGAGCTGCCAAAATCATAGCTTCCCGACGATAATTTAATGTTAATAAAATCTTTTAATGTGTATTCAATATCCGTATCGGATACATCATCCTCACAGGAAAGGGTATGACCATTAAAATCAAAGATGACCGATGCACAATAAATTTCATACTGATGTATCCATTGAGCATCCCTCTCAGTACTATATGCGCTAGAATAAAGGTCTTTTGTTAACCGAATGGTAAGATATTCCTTCTTTGAGCTAAAACTACTACCTCTGGCCTCACTAAATGCATCCTCTAATTCATCCCACGTGCTAACTGCTATTACGTATTCTTCTAAAGTATCATCTACCGGAATGGTAATCTGCGCAGTTCCACCTTTGGAATCTAATACTTCCACCACCAACGGCTCATTAGCTCCTATTTCGGTAGGTTTTCCGCTGACAGTACCTTCCACAGAAACCTCCAGCCAGTCCGGACCCGACACTTTTCTGTAAGAATAAGGCGCTGTGCCGCCTTCTACGGAAGAGACCACAGAAAACGGCTCAATCCGAGTATTCACTCTTTGTCCAGAGATGTCATACTTCCCCAACTTATGAAACGTAAGCTCTTCCGGCTCCTCTATGATAAATCTGGATGAATTCCTTGATGGAATTACAACAATAAACGGATATGAACCGTCCTCTTTATCCCAGACTTCCCACAGCTCTCCGTCTACATAAACTGCCGTTTCATTGTCTATCAAATACGCAACGTCAGTTACACGGATTTGAATCGTCATACTCCATTGTCCGGAGATAAAGTATTCATAACCTGAAAATTCCCATCTTCCGTCATCGTCAATATAGCGCTGCCAGAATCCATAGTATGGCTTAAGGCTCACCGGTTCACTCGTTGTCTGGGACATATTTAAAGTCGGCTGAAGTGTCGTGTTCTCCTTTCCGTAGACAAACACCTCATCAATGTTTGTAGATATGTCCACCCTGTCAATATGGGTACGGGTGTCTTCGTCGGCTGCATAGGCAATTGCCGAACCGGCAAACAGCATAAATAATGCTGCCATCAGCAACCCGACCGTTAATTTGAATCCCTTACGTTTCATCTCGTTCTCCTCCTCTTTATCTTACAGCCTGCTCTGCAACCGTTCGGCACAGCTACGGCATACCTCCATATCTCCCAATAAAACCATGCACTTGTTACATACCGGAGCTTCGCACAGACGACAGCCGGTAAAGGCTGTTGCAGCCTCCAGGTAGGCCGCCTCCTTGGCGCGGTTATATTCGTTTTGCCCCAACCGCTTTATCGCCACAGGTGCTTCCGGCTTTATTACAGTACTTTTCCACACCGTGCCGCATACGGTACAGGTTAAGGAAAAACACAATCCGCCTTTTTCCAAGCAATCTACAAAATGCTCTTTGATCCGTTGCTTCATTTTCTCTCCTTCTCAGGGCGCAATTCGCCAATTTTCCTATTATCACTTTACCAAAATGAAGTTTTCTGCACATCGTACTTTAGTGCAAAATTTGAAAAAAAAGGGCGAAAAAAATACCATCTCGCGATGGCATTTTTTATATTGGTTACTCTATACATTTGTATATTCAAAACACTTTAGTAAGTAGGCTTTTGAAGCTACATTCTAAAAACTTGATCTCAGTGAACATTTCATTCCCCTTTCACATCATTAATCACCAATCCGCTTTCCCGTACCCGTACCGCCAGCTCCGTACGGTTGCGGAAGCCGGTTTTTCCTTTCAAAGACTGGATATGGCCCTTTACCGTCCGCAGAGACATGCAAAGCTTTTCTGCAATGGCGGCATCGGTTTCTCCCTCCACCACTTCCCGTAATACCTCCAGCTCCCGCTGGGAAAAGTCCTTGCTTACTGCGGCACCAAGCTTCAGAATCGGTGTGTTGTCGGGATACACCTGCCCGCCCTCCATGGTACGGTCCATCACCTCCAGAATCTCTTCCGCAGAGGCACTCTTATACCAGAAGCTGTCCACCCCGATAGCCCTTGCCCGGTCAATAAAGGTGTACTCCGGCTGGCTGGTAATAATAATGATTTTTATCCCCGGAAACATCTGTTTTATGCGCTCTGCCGCTTCTAAGCCGCTGGCATTCATAGCGGTGCAGACGTCCATAAGAATCAAGTCAATCTGGTTGGTACGACAGCAAAACTCCGTCAGTGCCGCACTTTCCACCGATTGTACCAGGGCATAGTTTTCACTTTGATTGATGTATATTTCCAAAAGCTGACGAGCCATCGGGTCGTCTTCCACAATCAATACATGTGTCATTTGTCCTCTCCCCTTTCTGTTGCCAGTTCTATGTTGAGCCTGTATTCCGGCTCCCATTCCACGGTCATGTTTCCTCCCGCACACTCAATCTTTCGTCGCAGGGAGCACAGGCCTCCGCCTTCTGTAATTTCACGTTCCGGGGCAGCTCCGTCATTGGTAAATACAATCCGGAAACGTGTTTCCTCTTCCTTTGTTGTAATCCACAGAGTTTTGGCATCGGCATGCCGGACCGCATTGGTCATAGCCTCGATTGCCGCCACACAAAACAGCTTTTTCACCATTTCCTGCTCCGGTACCGGTCCGTCGATTTCTATGGCAACACCGGAAGCCCGGGCTACGCGCATCAGCATCTCGAAGGACGGCTCCTCACTTTGCAGCTCCGCCTCCATCCGCAGGCCCGCAATATTTTGTTTCCAAAAAGCGACCGGCGGCTTCTGGCTGCTGTCATGTTCCACCAAATAACGTCTCGTTGCCAGCAGCGCCTGCCCCAGCTCACTGTGAATCCGGGCCTTTGTTTCCAGACGCTCTCTGGAACGGGTCAGCTCTTCTACATTTTCCCCGTATTTTCTAAGGCGTAAATTCAGTGCCGCCAGGTCGATATTTTTCTCCTTTAACTCTTCTGTCAATGCATGAAGCCGGGTCGTTTCCGCTGCGGTAATCTGAACAAGTCCGTCCAACACATCCTTCGTAAAGGTCCAGACACTGCCGTCCGGCAGAAGAAATCTCGGGTAGCTGCCCCGGGTAAGACGCACCACATCCTCCTGTACCTCCCCGCCGCTGACCGTTTCCCAAAAACTGTTGGCGTTCTGCAGGGACTGCCCGGTCAGCTTGTAGCACAACCGGTTCATACGGTGGTTCATCAGAATGATTCTCCCTTTTTCGTAGGCCACACAAAGCCCGGTGGTCAGATGGTCCAGACTTTCATGAATGGAAAATCCGGTAATGGCTTTTTTTCTGTAATCCCGGTCTTTGATTCCCAGGTAGACAAAGTACCCTGCAGAGGCCAGTGCAAGCAGTACCGCGAACACCACCGGCTTTTCACAGAGCCATGTACTAAGGGTTTCTGCTGCCATTTCATATTTAAGAATCCGGACATCCGTGGCATATAAAATCATACAGGTTCCGTTGGCAATGCAACAAAGAACAACCAATAAATTTTCTATCACCGCTCTCTTTCTTATCCGGCCATGCAACAGGCAAACCCCGGCACAGGTTACCAGAAACAAGGCAAGCATAAGGGCAATTCGAAGAAGCGTCGTCAGTTCATAATAGTTCTTCATGCTTTGGCACCCCCTTCCGGAACGGTATATCGAATCATAACATCCTCTTCCTGTATATCATAGGAAAAGTCGCCAAACGGCACGGTAATATTGGCCAGGGAATTCTGGGCAATCTGTTCTTCGCAGCCCACCTGAAGCTTTATGCTAATCCGGCCTTCCTTGCAATGAAGGCGTATCATCATGGCCGTTACGTTATCCAAAAGGCTTTCCACCAGGGTTTCATACAAATCATAAACCGCAATAATGTGAGTCGGCAGTAACTCTCCGGCACATTCGCACTCAAAGGAGGTATACACCTTTGCCAGGCGAAGATTATCCAGAGATTCCCTGATACAGTATTCCAGCTCTCTGGCATCAATCCGCCGGTTCTCCTCCCACAGCAAAAGAAGATTCCCTCGGCGTTTGATATAAGACCCAATCACGCACACCTTTGCCATCAGCTTTTCCGCCTGCTCCGGCTCGCGTTCGATACGCTTTAAGATTTCCTCCACCTTTACCAGCTGCGGTGCAACCTCCTTGGAAATACGGTCATACAGACGGTTTTTCTCGTCCGCCTTTGCCTGATTCTCCTTCAGTTCCAGCTCTGCCTGCAAAAGGTGATTATTTTGATTCAACTGCTCTCTGGTATCCCGCAGGCGTTCCATCAGTTCATTGATCTGAGTAACATCATCCTGCCAGAGTACATGACCGGCCGTAATCGGCTTGGAATGCAACAACGTATTACCAAGATTTACGGTGTCGGTTTCTGCCTGCTTCATCTGCTCCACCGTCAGCGGAACAGCTACCGCAGACATAATACGGGGCTGATATGCCTCGTCTACAATCTGGGCCGCCACTGTAGAGGACCGGAAAATCTCATCATAATTCGTATTGGACGGAATCAGGCCGCTTTGAATAGCACTCTCCAGCAACAGGGATACAATCAGACAGTCCACCACGGTTAAGTCACAACCCCGGAATATTTCCAGACAGTACAGGGTCCAGAACACCACCGCTCCCAGCATAATAATCAGCGGCAACTTCTGCATGGCTTTACTGCCGGGCACACGGCTCTTCTTTAAAAGCATCACGACAAAATAGATACCGCCCAGTACAAACCAGGCCATTGCCGCAAAATAAATCACACCGTATTTGTAAATACTGTCGAACCACTCAATTCCTTCCGGAAAAGAGAAGGCCAACTGATGCAAATCGTTGGTAAAGATCCCCACCAGTATCAGTCCCGCAGGAACAAACAAATAGTACATTTTCTTCGGAATCCGGTAATCCTCCGGCTTTCCGATATGGTCAATGATAAATACCCCCAGAAGAGGAATCAGAATCATCGGGATATAATAGCTGTACCAGATGTATCTTCCCAAAAAATACATACGGCTGGAAATAAACTCATATTTGATTGCTTTTGCCATCAGCCAAAAGGCCATGAGCAGTCCGTTCGCAATCATATAATAACGTACCTGTTTGTTTAAAATACGCCGGTACAAAGATGCACACCAACTGACAATTAAAGAAATATGTATCAAATTCCGGATTGCCAGAAAAAAGGTCTGCAACACGGCATCCTCTACCATATTATCAACCGTGTCCATCATCCAGGCAATACATATGAGCACCGCCACAAGTATTGCGTATTTTACAATTTTCATTTTAACCTTTAACATGACACCCCTCCTCATCGGTAATCATACTTAACCTCCTCCATTGTAACATATTATCAACAATAATTCCTCTTTTTTTTAATAACCGAAAGAAAAAGTTGCCCAGAAAAATCTGAGCAACTCGAAGATATTTTATATTTTTTCAATTGTCTGCTTGATGGGGCGCATACCAGGACAACTTGAGAGATCCCCTCTTTTTCTTTGGTCGCCTTATCATTCGCCCTTTGAAAATATCGACTCAAACATTTGTATCTTTTTCTCAGATGAGAGAGCTCCTTGATCATTGAAGCCGGTTGTTGCAAGCTTTTCGCTATGCGGAATCTGGCAATATCGGTAATAATCCATAAAGGAATTATATTCGGCGTTGACGCCCTCCCAGTCTCTCATGCCGGCCAAAGGGTCTATGACCACACGTTGATAATAGATATCCCGCACGCCGAGAGCCATACGTAAATATTTCATCTGGAACAGTGTATCCGAAAACTGTTCCTTGGTTTCACCCACAACATTTACGGTGTAATATAGTTGCACTTTGATTCCTTTGGAAAGGATATATTCAACCATTTCATATAACCGGTCGTTAGAAAAATTTTTTCCGTTTTCTTTGCGCAACTGCTCATTTCCGCTAATAGGCGAAATCTCCAGTATTGTTTTATCCGGAATAAAAGTCTTTTCCACCTCATCCACAAAATCCTTTGTAGGAAGCTGAAAATGCTCCAGATACATCATCGGTTTTACGCCGGTTTGACGGATTCGCTCAAAAATCTCTTTATAATATGAGCTTCCGAACATTTGCAAATCGTGACTGGGAGATATCCGGTACCCCTTCTGCGCGATAGCATTAAAGTCTGCTGCCACTTTTTCCGCAGAACGTTTTAATATATTACTGCGATGGAACAATGCTTGCATATTATCCTTTGCGCCACAACAATAGGCACAATTGTACAAGCACCCCCGGGCAATGCAAAGCCATTGGTTGGGCGTTGTCTTTTGTAATAAGCCGCTGGTTGACAAATACGGAATATGCTCTGCATGCCTAAAAAATTCTATAGGAACAAAATCAAGCATATCCAACGAAGTCTGAACCCATGATTTTTCTCCCATAACAACTCCGGTATCTTCCCTATAAATCAAATTAGGAATATCCCCCAATGCAAGGTCTGCAGTTCCTATCAAGTAGTCTATCAACTGTTCCATAGGTAAATCACTGTCACCAACCACCGCAAAATCCACAGCCGGGAAATTATCCAGAATTTCTTTCCCATAAAGCGTCGCAGTATATCCCCCAATGACTACAGGCACCTGTGGGTAAATACTCTTGGATTGTTCCGCCACATACATGGCACCAAAGGAATGCTCATACCAGTGAAGATCTGTTAAAAGCACTTTGTATCGAATATTTTTCAGCGCATCAGGCAAGCTAAACCGAGGATCCAACGTAGCCTCCACTGCCATATTTATGCCTAAGACATTATATCCTTTAGCTCTGAGTGCATTTAAAATGGCAATAATACCCATAGGAATTATGCCGAATCGCTTATTATCTTCGTTTGTAGGATTTTTTGTGGAATGAATATATAAAATATCACATTTCTGAATCATCTCCTACCTCCGATCCTAATTGTCGACTAGTTAAAATTATGTATGACCCTAGGGGTTACAAATTCTCCGCAATCTTCTTCGCCAGTTCCGCTGCCTCACCGTCCGCATACTTTGCCAGTGGCGGCGGAAGTTTCACACCGTCCTCTTTATTACGCGGTATCACGTGGATATGAAGATGGAATACCGTCTGACCCGCTTCCTCTCCGTTATTTTGCAGGATATTGATACCGTCACATCCTACCGTCTTTTTCACCGCATTGGCTACCTTCTTCACTGCCGGAAGTGCTGCAGAAAGAAGCTCGTCGTCTGCCTCCAAAAGATTTGCCGTATGTTCCTTTGCAAGTAAAATCACATGTCCTTTTGCCACCGGACCGATATCCATAATAGCACGGAACTTATCATCCTCATATACTGTGGACGACGGAATCTCGTTCTTTAAAATCTTACAAAAAATACAATTATCCATACTCTTTTTCTCCGTTTCTTTATTTCTGTTTCCCGAGGTCCGAGCAAACTCTCCATCGGATAAAATTTCACCTTTTTGCATCTCTTTCTCTCTACATCAGCGTCTGGAACCGGAACATCATGTCAAACTGTCGCAACAACTTAAAGTCGCCCTTTGCTGTAATATCTCCCGACATAAACGCCCCCTGAAACGTCACCCTGCCGTCCACAATCCGTTCCATCACGGCACGTGTCAGTTTTGCGTTTACATCTGCCGCCGGAACGTCCTCCGGATAACTGCAGAACAACCGACCGTCCTTAATATCGATGAACAATGTACGGTCATTATCCGCAAACTGTAACGCATATTTTACGGAAAGCTTATCCTCCGGCGCATGGAAGTTTGTCCTGAGATTTGCGATAAATTCCATTTTCGGGTCCATTCCCGCACTGCTCTTCTCAAACATTCCTTTAAACATCTGAGAGAGCTCCTCGATATCTTCCTTTTGACGCTTTACATACTTATCATCCGACACGTACTTGGACAACTCTTCACTCTCCTGCGGCGTCAAAGGAATCGGAGAAGAGGTCATGTTTCTCTTAATCAGACCGTTACCGCTGGGAAGCTGCATTTCTTTCCGGGATACGGCACGATAAAAACTCTCCGCCTTCTTCTCAATAATTTTTGCGTACTCGGTATTAGTCTCAAACTCAACCTGATTCTCCACAAAGGTACAAATACCGTCCACTACTTTTCCGCCCAGCAGTTCCCAGGAGTTACGCAGTATACTCTCCGACTGACGTTCTCCGCAAGTTACTGCCACAACCACCGGCATCATATACATATTCTGCAATTTCTTTTTGTCTGCATATAACCAGCATGCATCCAAAAACTGTTGCATATATCCGCCGATGCCGTACCATTCCAAAGGCACTGCCAGAATCACACCGTCAACTTCCTTAATCGTACCGGAAAGCGCGGCTATTTCGTTCTTTTGCTCATATAAATTGTACCTACGTACTTGTACGTTCAGCTCATTTAAAACCTCTACCAGCTTATTTAGCACATAAATCGTAGTGTCTTCAATAACACCGCGTCCGCCGTAATAAACCGCAATCTTCATATGCCACCTCCGGAATCTGTTCTCTACACCCTTTATCTGCGTAAGTATGCATTTTAAGTATACCCCTTTTTTTTGATTCCTTCAAGTCCATTCTTCGATTAATTCTCTCCGACTCCGCTCCTTTTTCTATTCTTCTTTTTCAAAAAACACATATTCCGCATCCGCAAATACAATTCTGTCTTTATGAACCAGATTCCTTTGTTCTCCCACATTCAACATCCGGTCGTTTACTTTTGTTCCGTTTGTGCTGTTTAAATCCACCAACGAAATCGTACTTCCGTGTTTTACAAACTTAGCATGGAAACGGCTGACCGTGTCCTGCTCGATTACATAATCCATATACTCCGGAAGGCTCCCCACATAAAACGGAAACTTCGTCAAAAAAATCGTTTCTCCGTTCCGCTGAGAAATCAGTGCAGGACCATTTTCCCGCTTGTTAACCGCCAGCACCTTTGTATATTGCGTTCCCCACTCGGGTGGTATTTCCCTGACACAAGGAACCGGTACTGCCGGACTTGCCTTTTCTCCCCGCTTTGCCATCTTAGCCTCCACTTCTTTTCGTAAACGCTCCCATATACCCGACTTTTTTATCTCAGCTTTTTCCGGCTCCCTACCTTTCTCTGCTTTTCCTTTGTTCATTGTGTAAAGCAACAACTCCGGTTCCGTTTTTTCTTCCGCCGGACGCAATGCTTTCAGCAAACGTTCCCCGGAACCGGCCGCCTGTTCCCTAAGTTCTTCCCGTATTCTCTCCAGTGTCATGTCGGGTTCCTGAAGCTGCATATACAATGCGTATACCATCGAAATTGCCTTTTCTTCCCGGTAATCCACCCGGTTTAAGAGCATTTCAAACAGTTTTCCCAACTGCTCTGCAAACGGAATCTCGTATTCCGGATAATAGCAAAGCATCACCTCATACTCCGGTATGCGAAGATAAATATGCTCCGGATTTAAAATAAAGTTATGTTCCGACAGAAGATACTCCCGCCCGTCTTCCAAAACATCCAAAATACCGTCCAATACCTTCTCCACCTGTTCTGCATTCATCGGCACCCGTTCAAATGTAACGGCTAAGGTCTTCCTTCCCGTGATTTCATACTTGTACTTATCCTTCTGCTCGGATTTTACCATAGGAAGTATTCCCTTCGGTCTCGCATGTTGAATCATCCGTTCCTCAAAGGATTCCTTTGTCTTTTGCAGTAATAAATACACTCTTCCGTCCGACTCTTTCCTAAATTCCTCTCCCGTCATATCCAACCTCCCTTCTGGCATCTGTTATTTCCCAAAAATATCAAAAGCCATATCCGAAATCCGCAACAGGTCCGGCGTCCCGACCGTTCTCTCCGTAAACACAGCATCGTATAACCGGGCTGCCTGTCCGTTCACTGTCAAATACTGGAATACCGTCAGCTTCACCAGCAAAAAGGTAATCAAAAGCAGACAGGGATATAAAAGTGCTGCTTCTACCGTCATGGACGCCTGTATTCTTTGCTTCATTCTTTTCCCTTCTTTCTATAGCGAATTCACAAAGATTCGCATCGTAACGTACCCCAAAAGAAGAAACGGCAAAAATGGAATTCTGCTCTTTCTTCCGGCTTTTTTAAGAAGCAGAAGCACCACCGCATAACCTGCCGCATATACCGCCGCCAGGAAGCAAAGCAGCACTGTTTCATATAACCCGAACGCTACGCCGCACACCGAAATAATGATGCCGTCCGCCACACCGATGGCTTCTTTTGAAAAATAGGCAAACATCAGGACCACAATTCCCACAGCAACGCCTCCCAGTCTGGATTGCCATCCTGCTTTTCCAAAACAACCTCCGCACAATAGCAGCAACGAGGCAAGCACCACACCTAAGGGTTTGATTCCGTAATACTTTTTATCCTGTAGCGCCAACCACAGAAGAGTCGGCATACAACACAGCTCCCTCACCGCACTTTCCCATACCTCCATTACATTTCTCCTTCTTCTTTTTTGCCACACCGACTGCAGGCCGGATACGTTTGTCCTACTTCTTCCAACGAACATTCCCGCACATTACGCTTAATGGCCGAACAAGAAGAGAATGCATGATATCTCGTTCCGTACTCCGTAATGTACACCTGCGCCAACTTACTTAATTCCGGAGAACAAAATTCACAAGCATAATACTTGGCTCCGGATAAGTTTCTTCTTTCTCCCACGTCCTTGGGTCGCACCGCTTCGATATCGATCTTTATATGACTGCAGGTCCTTGATAAATGATATACCGCTCCGTGCTCCGTCATATATACGATATTGCTTTTTCCGGCATTCTCTTCCTCCGCTTTATGAACTTTTCCCTCTCCGGTCCAGTTACGGTATACAATCCGAAGGACATAGTACCTATTTCTCTCTTTGGTTAAGACATTGGCAGGTTTTACCCGGTAGAAAATCTCCGCCCTGGTTTTTTCACCGGTTTCCTTCGAGTCTACCCAGATGCCACCCAAACCCTGTGCCACTCCGGCCTCCTTCAGCAATGAATTGTCACATCTTGCATAAAACACTGATGTTATTGCCGCATCTCGTACAATTTTTTGATCAAATACTTTCAATATCGTGTCCGCCGCTGCGCTCTCCCCATCAGCCAGACGTTCCGCCACATATGAGTATGCCGCAACTTCTCTTGCTGAAGTAATTCCCGCCTGTGCAATGGTCAATTCCGCACGCAACCCGCCGAACATCTGAATCAAATAAAGAACCGCGAAGAAAAATACCGGGAACGCTATCGACGCTTCTACGGTTAAAGATGCATTTTGATATCTGCTCTTACGTTTTTGGCACCGAGAGACTTTACGAATTCTTTCGCAAGATTTTTTCATCATATTTTTAAAGTTAGGATAAATAAAAACAGCAAAAAGAGAAAGGGAAGGTAAGAGTACCGCTGTTTTTACGGAGAATTTTGTACAATGCCGAATTTTCATAAGAACAGATTTCAAAATGCACCTCCTTTCTTTATTGTTCATATGCATACTCATACGGTTTACGGTCCGCTTGATATGAAATTTCCCACACACACCGATTAAGCCGAAACGACGAATGGTGTGTCACTCTTAAATTTTCCTGAATCAGATCCGCTGCCCGATATTTCTTGTCATCTTTCGGTGTCAGAAACAAAAACAAATGAAGAAACTCGTTATAACCGAAGGCCAGACCTTTAACGTCTTCCTTTTTCTTTGCCTTTTCCAACACGAATGTCTTTGAAAATTTCAGAATCTCCGGAAAAGAAAGACTTCCTCCCTTTTTCCCCGGATACAACAAAAGTCGTTTCCCCTGCAAATACGCCGCAGTATCAATCATCGCCTCCGCCAAAGCCCATACAAATAAAAGCAAAAAAACTACAATACTTTTTAACGCCGGCAGTCCGATAATTCCGCAAGCCGCAAGCGCAGCCTGTTCCACCGGTGCTTTCCGTGTACTGTCGGTATACAGCGAGATAAAATGAAGAATGGTACGGATGGCACAAATGCGCATGGCCACCGAAGAAAGATTTTCTTTGTCGGTTTCTTTTCCCGCAATCAAATACTCCTGTTCATACGACAACGCACCTTTTCCGTCTTCATCCAAAAAGGACTTAAAATGTGTTGCCAGATACGAATGAAACAACACCGTATCCGTAGCCTCATTTACCATATCCCCCATATCGATCTCCTGAGGGAGTAGGCTTTGGAGTTCCCCGAAAATATCACTCATATCGGTACCAAGCAAGGAAAAAATGTCAAATCCGTCTTCTCCGCTGCGGAATCCGGACGGCAAATATGCAGTGTCAATTGCCTTTTCCGACACTTCCTTCTCCGTCAGAAATCCGAGAAACCCGCCGGCCAGTTTATCCGAAATCATAGATTCCACACCGTCATAAAGATCTTCCGCCAAAGACATTTCCCCGTAACTCAGCTTCAGTCCTTCAAAAGAATACTTCCCGACGGACACCTTTTCACCCGAAAGTCCGCTTGCACCGGCTCTCAGAGAACCTTTATCGATTCCGTTAATCTGTTTGGAAATATTCCACAGACACGACTTGTTTTCCAACAGCCTCTGTCTTATTGCCTCAAAGTCAAATCCCTCGGACCCTTCATAAAACAGATACTCGTCCAATTCTGTCCGGTACTCCTCAGCGGATTCTTCACCAATGATAGGGCTGAACGCTTCCAATACCGATTCACAGGTAGTCTTTACCTTCTTTGCCCGCTCCAGTTCCTCCTGAACTTCTTTCACATAATAGTAGGCCTCGTCACATATATCCCGAATGTCCCTGCATTTTTCGATAAAGGACTCTTCCTGTCGCATCAGACTTTTTGCCTGCTGCTCCTGTTCCTTCTTTTTCTCTTCCAGTTCCTTTTGTTCTTTCTTTAGTGCCTTCTCCTCCTTTTCCAGCGCTTCTTCCTTTTCCGAACATGCTTCTTTTTGTTCCTTTAAGTCGTCCAATGTTTCTCTTAAAGATCCGATTTGCCTTGCCAAAATAGAAATCGCTTCCGGGTCTCCTCCTTCCGACCGCATTCTATCTATCGATTTGGACATAACCGACAAGCCCTCGGACGCTTCCGAAATCTTTTCTTTCAATCGAGAGAGTTCTTCGGAGATTAGTACATAAAGCCCCTCAATTTCCTCCAGACGTACTCGACATTCTTCCTCTCTAAGTTCTCTCTCTTCCATTTCATCTGCCAGCGTGCTCGCTTTTACACTCATGCTGTCCAATATAATATATGGATTTTCGTAATCACTTAAAAAAGCCTGATATACTTCTGTCCGGTCAAAGTAATTTGCGGCCTTTGAGGGATCGGTACAAAAATGTTTCACATAGATATCCTTTTGAAACAGGACTCTCTTTCCTCCCATAAACTTCTCGTATTTGGCAATATCCACCCCATCCACCATTTCAAGCAACTTTAAAACCTTTTCATCTACTTTCGCATAAGCGGCATCGGTAGTTGCCTTTGCCTCCGCAATCTCCAGATGCGCATTGGCTTCCTCCGTCATTCCCGCAAATTCTTTCAAAATACTTGCCGCCTCCGCCACTCCTTGATATTTCATGGCCGTAACCGCTTGTGTATAAAATCCTTCCAACTTATTATCCGTCAGTACCGCAACCTCCGTAACCTCATACTCCGCACCGGAACGCAACAGCAACGAATTCTCCCCCTCCCGCTTACGTGTCATGTAAGACACATCTCCGGCAATGCCGTTTTCGGTCCAGGAGATAATCTCTTCCCCCTCCGGCACTTCGCGGCCAAAGATGTGGTATTGATCAAACAAGGGAGCCAAATACGCCGCAAAATAATTTTCCGTTGCCAGCAAGGCCGCCGAGGCATGATAGGATGCCCGTGCCGTGTATGCCGCCATCTCAAAAAACGACAAAATAAAGCTGAACATTATCATAAAAACCAATGAGAAGAACACGGTTACGGAGCCCTTTTTCCTCACGATAATACCTCATTCATGCTTTTCTCCAGAGCTTCCATTGCCTTTGTTACCATACTTCCCAGCTGTTCTTTGAAAATGAGAACCAGCGCAATCAACACCACTAAGATCAAAATAACCTCTACCACACCGACACCTCTGTTATCACTTATAAATCCGTTTTTTACTTCTTCCTGCTCCATTTCGGCCCCTCCTTTTTAGTATCTCTTATCACATTGCGAAAAACGCGGGTATCATTACAACCGCCATCACCAGAAACAACATTCCCATCATAGGAAACAGCATTTTGGTTTGTGCCTCCTCTCCTTTTTTAGCGGCCCGCTCCCGATGCATCTCCCACGCAAGACCGGCTTCCGTTTCCAATCCTTTTCTCAAACTACCGCTTCCTTTTTGTAACTGGCTCACCAGCAGGGAAGCACAACGCAAATACGGCTTCAATCCGATTCTTCTGCCCATGGCCTCATAAGCTTTTGCCTCCGATGTTCCGTTTTTCAGTTCCCCTACAAGCATGAGTATCTCTTCGTCAACCGCATTTCTTTTTCCTTCCTCATCGGTACGACATTCCGACGCCAAACGTTCCCAAGCCCCTCTCAAACTCAACCCCGCCCCGGTAAAAAGCGTAAGTTTTGTAACCAGCCGGGGATATGCCGCCAACAACTCCTCCTCCCGTTTCTTCTTTTCTTTTTCCTTCTCCTGCCGTTTTGTAATTACAAGAGCAACAGGTAAAAACATCACAGCCACCACCAGCAGACCGATTATAGACCGGGATGAATCCGGCTTTTCTATTCTTACCGGGCCGATTTTCTCCGGCAAATAAAATCCGTCCTCTCCGGAAGTTTCTTTCTCCAAACCTGTTAAAATTTCTTTAGCGTTATGCAGCAAAGCTTCCGCACTGTCGGCTTCGTAGGGTAGTATTTCCAACGTAAACCAATGTTCCCGTTCTTCCTCTCCGAACCGGAGATACGCCTGTAAAACCACTTCGCGCGGTTCCGATAAACGTTCTCTGTATATGATTCCTTCCTTTGACAACACATCCTCTTGCGAACTGCTCCACCGAATATCAACTCCTGTTTCCGATAAAGATTTCGGAAGCGAAACCGACTCTGCCCAAACTCCTTTTCCGTCCTCTCCGATTCCCAGTTGTTCCTCCAAAATACGAATCGTTTCCGAAAAAACAGCCTCCGTTTCCTCCGGTGTTTTCTCACGGGATTCTATCGCAAGATCCCACTTCTCCGTCTGTTCGCCTACCGACAAGGATAGAGGATATGAACTTGTCCCGCTCTCCGGTCTTGCAACCCAGAGCCGTTCCTCTTCCTGTTTCCCTTCGTCCCGAAACCAAAGAACTGTCAGTGTGACAACCACTACCACACCGATTGCCGCCAACTGTATCTTTTCTTTTTTCTTCATAGTCCCCCCTTACAGTGAAACGGCTGTCACTCTGTCCACCGCAAAACAAAGTCCGAAATACACCAGCAAAACAACGGACATCACACAAACTCCCACCGTGTTGTGATATAAAGGCTTAATAAAATCCGCCATAAACAACTGCAAATACAAAAGCATTGCAAAGGGCATCACCTTCATCACCTTCGCCTCATATTCCCTGCTGTGAAGAATAGACCGGATGTAACGCATGGTTTCCTGCTTATCCCGGATCACCCTCTCTGTGTTTTCAATCACTTGTTGTACGGCACCGCCGGTTCGTTTCGCAATAAAAAGTACTTCCGAAAAATCCCGGATGTCCTCACAAAGCGCCTCGGCTGCCCACTGAGAAAACACCGTCTCCACGGGGGTTCCCAGTTGCATTTTCTTTTCCATCCGGAAAATCTCCTGCACAAACACATCTTCTTCCTTCCGGGTCGTCAGCATGCCCTTTCTGCCTTCTCCCACCGCCTGCTCCAGAGAATATCCCACCATAAGCGCCTCTTTCAAAAAGCCCAGATACTCCACAAAACACTCCTGCTCATGTTCCAGACTATTCTGCAATTGCGTCTTTTTCTCCTTTGCCAAGATAACCGCCACGGAAAAAGGCACACACACAAGGCCGACGGCGCTTTGAAAAAACAGCCATGCAATCAAACCTCCGATTATAATTCCTTTTCCTATGGCCGACCATATCCATGCCGGACTTTTTTTCACTTTCTCCGGCCTTTTTCTTTTTGTCATTCTATCCTTCTTTCCAAATTTTCGAACCACCGAGATAACGCAGAATTACCGGTCCTTCCGATTCTTTTTTCGCTTCAAATACGGGTCGCAGTCTAATTTCTCCTTCCTTCATTCCGTCGTTCTCGCATATCTGTGCGACTCCGCGACTTCCGTCGCTTCTTCTGCAAAGCTGAACAAACACATCGATAGCCGATGCAATTTGTTTCCGGATTGCATAAAGCGGAATGTCACTTCCCTGCAACACCATCGTCTCCAAACGGGACAACATATCCTCGGCGGAATTGGCATGTCCGGTGGATAAAGAACCTTCATGCCCCGTATTCATCGCCTGTAACATATCCAATGCTTCCGCTCCCCGGACTTCTCCCACAATAATCCGTGAAGGTCGCATTCGAAGTGCCGTTTTTATCAAATCCCGGACACTTACGGCACTGCAGCCTTCGGTGTTTGCTTTTCGAACTTCCATACGTACCAGGTTCGGAATGGTTCGTATCTGCAGCTCTGCCGCATCTTCGATTGTAATTACTCGTTCTTCGCTTGGAATATACGCAGATAATGCGTTTAAGAATGTTGTTTTACCGGAACCCGTACCGCCGCTGATAAAAATATTCCGACGTTCCTTTACCGCAGTTTCCATATAGGCCCTTGCCTGCTCCGAAAGAGCTCCCAGTTCTACCAGACGATCCATGGTATAGGGCATCTTTGAAAACTTTCGAATCGTTACCGCCGGGCCGTCCAGCGCGGCCGGCGGCAATACAATGTTCACACGGGACCCGTCTGCCAGACGAGTGTCCGCAATGGGACTGGCTTCATTAACCACACGGTTTGCTTCCGCTGCCATTTTCTGAATTACATCCCGGAGTCTTTCTTCGGACGAAAACCGCTTTTCCCACAAATACAGTTTTCCTCCCCGCTCGTAAAAAATGGTTTCATAACCGTTTATCATTATTTCCGTTACCGACTCGTCCGCCAGCAATTCTTCCAAAATGTCCAGTCCGCGAATTCCGTGAAAAATCTCTTCTTTCAGTCCGTACTTTACCTCCAAAGGCAAGTAGTGCTCCCGGCCGTATGTCAGTATTGACTGTTCAATCGCCCCGAGTACCTGCTCATCGGTCAGTTCTTCCGACAAATCCAACTGTTCCAACGTCTGTCTTCGAATCTCTTCGACCACACTCCGCAATTGCCTCTCCTCCCTTTTCTACCGCTTCCGCCACTGCTTCCTCCATAGAAAAGCGCCCTGCCTCCTTTATCGAAAACTCCAGCATTCCCGCATAAAGTTTCGTTTCTCCGCTTTCTTTTATCTGGCGACGGAACTGCTCCTGAATCTGTTTCCCGTCCTTTGTTTCCCACACAGGTACCAACACATTGTCACAACAGTTCAGTACAACTTTTCCCACACTGTCAAACTGTCCTACCGCCACAAAGAAAGCCTCATATTCCGCCCCCCAGATACGTTCACTGAGTAACGCTTCCGTATCTTCTTTTGTCACGCCGTTCAAATCGGTATACCATCGAACCGCTCCGATACTATCCATGCCGGCTCCGGTCCGTAACAGTCCCCGCAATCGCGATAGCTGCTCCTTCTTTGCCTGTCTGATATAATAGAGCGCCTCCGACAAACCGTCCCCGCCGTCTCTTCCGTATATTCCGAAAGAGAACATGGGTATGTACAATATCTTTCCGCGTTTTCCCATTGCTTCCGCTATTTTTCGCGAAAGCGTTTCCGCTTCACTTCCTCCCGCCGGGGAAAAGAACCCGATAATCGGAACTCTTTTTTCGGGACCGCTTTTTTCAACCAATGCCTGTTCAATCTCTTTTGCGGAACCGTAGCGATACAAGGAAGTAGCATGATACAGATCCTTGGTCTCCCTTATCCGGAACAGTTTTATCTTTGTTCCGACGGTTAGTTCCAAAACAGCTTTTTCCAGTTCCTCCGCTACAACAACCGCATATATTCCGTCATTTCTGGCGTAACTCTCCATTTCCATGGTATCGGAAAATACTACCGCACGATAGGGAAATGTCCGGCTTCCGTTTAAATACGCCGCCAGCCTCTTTCCGTATTCCGGCATCACATCTAAAATTGCAATCAGCTTCTCCAACGACACCCCTCTTTCACTTTTTATTCTTTTTGTGTGGGAAAATGGACTTTCGTATGAAAGTCGTTTGCTCGAGTCGAGCTTGATAATCTCATCATAGTCTCTTTTTTCTCCAAAGTCAACCCTTTCTGGATAATTTAAATATTTTCGCCCTTTTTACCAAATATTCCTCTGATTTTTGTGTAGATTGCCGATTTCATTTTTCCATCGGAATTTTGAAAAAGCCTTTATTTTCAACATTTCCGTCCGCTTTTGGCTCCATAAATTTACAAAACCGTTTTTTAAGGTATAATTTGCCTTGTCCCTGTCTATACTTACAATAACGAAAAGGAAGGAGTTTCTATATGATGACTATGTTCAAGAAAAGAAAGAAAAGCGAAAATCCGTTACTGAAAGAATTACATGCTACCCGTTTAGAACTGGAAACCGCCTACTCCGTATTCGAAAACGCTGTAGACCCGGACCTGGTATCCAGCAGTATCTATCGTATCAATGCCGTACAGGAGCGTTACCAGTTCTTATTAAAGCAAATAAAAAAGACCGAGGCCGCCCTGCAGTCCTTATAAAACACAAAATCAGGGCCGAGAATCCCTTTCCGGGAAGTCTCAGCCCCTTTTGCTATTGCCTATCCACGAACAACATAAGTCAAAAAATTGCTAACATAACTTCTTTATAATTTCCTTAAACGCTTCTGTTTCTCTGATTTCGTCAAAAGCCTCATCCGCCAACCATTTGTCCCGCAAAATCTCCCGAAGCGGTCTGGAATCCGCCGTATCATAATTCACTTTTTTAAGAACCACTTCTCCCAATAGTATGCTCTCTTTTGTTTCCTCCTCCGGACGATTATCGAACTCAATTGCAGCTTCTGCCGACAGTCGAAGCGGTTCCCACACCTCCTCTGTACGTCCCAGCTTCAACAAACACTTTGCACGTTCCAAATGATCCTCTGTAATACCCCACCCGGTATTCCACGGTGCATCATCTGTCATCAATCGCTCCAATGCATCCACTTTTTCCAATATCATCAGGGTCTCTTCCGGAGAAAGTAACTCTCCGCATATCAGATTGTCAATTGCTTCTGACAAACGGACATAAGCCGCACGGATGTATTTTCTGGTATGAGAAAGCTTCTCTTCCTCCTCCAACGCCCACCAGATGGCACGTTCCCTGCACCATTCCATGGTCGGAAGCGTCTCGTAAATCGCTCTGCCGATTGCCTTTCTTCCCATTTCGCAATGCTGAAAAGCTAACCTCGCCGTAGCTTCCGAGCGAATCTCCACATCCGGACAGTACTTCATGATACGCTCGCCAAGTGCAACGATTTCTCCGTCATACTTTTCCATGTTCTCTTTCCAATTCGGAATATCCGCATCGTCACTTCCTGCCACAAACAGTGCATACATCAAAAGATTTAGCATCACATAGTTATTCGGGAACTCCGCCACACCTTCTCTCGCAATGCGGATGCACTCCTCTACCGCACCTTTACTGATTGCCTTCTGGAATTCGGCACGATACCGCTCCACGGCCTGCTTTTCCATCTCCTCATCCACACCCAGCAGCTTATCCACCGACACCGCAAAAAAGCCCGCAATGGTAGGAATCAGCTCCATATCCGGGTAGCAGGCGCCGTTCTCCCAACGAGACACGGACTGGCAGGACACCCCCAACACCTCCGCAAACTCCTCCTGGGTAATCTCCCGTTCCTTCCTCAATTTCTTTATGGTTTCTCCGATTTTTAGTTTCATCTTTTTCTCCTCACTTTCTTGTTATGGAAAGCAGCGCTCTTTCTGATTGTATTGTACAGGAAATGCGGCGCAGATACAATATCACGCAGAGAGAGTTTTTTTCACTATGGCGGTGAAGTGCTTGATCCAAAAGAAAAAAACGTCGGTTAAAACAACCGACGTCAGATTTATTTGCAATATCAAAGAATCATCGGTGGGTGTGCCCCTTCCCACATTTCGTTTGACCCGGAGGGTGCGTAGCAGCACAATCTCTACTTCAATAATTCTATTTATAGTATAACACACATTTATTATGTTGTAAATAAAAAAATCTTGACACCCCTCCCCCTCTTATGTTATCCTTATTAAAAATTTAAGGAGCACAACCATGAATCAGAGCAGACAGACTTATGCGTATATTATTTATTACAGACGTATTTGCTTGTAGCCCCGCAATCGCGCAGCTATAAGCCGATAGGTCTTATATATCTGTGCGAAAATAAGAGCTCTGGTTCTCTATAGAAATCTTACCGCATCGGACAGAAAGACCTGTCCGGTGCGTTTTTTCATTTATCGCAAGCTTCTGATTCTTTGTACTCGTGAAAAGGAGGACATTATGAACCCAAATGTAACACTAACTTTAGCCACCGAAAAAGACGCAGAACTTATTCACCTGATGAAATACGAGGCATTCCTTCCTCTTTACGAGATTTACCGGGATGATGAGACCAGCCCGGTAAAAGAACCTCTTGAAAAGATTATTGCCATACTGGAAAGAAAAGCCTCTGAATACTACATCATCAAAGCGGACGGTCTTCCGGTAGGAGCTATCCGTGTATGCCATAGAAAACGCGACTACGAGCCACCGGCGGGCGAGGTTCCGGCTTACATTTCACCTCTCTTTATTTTACCTCGCTTTCAAAACAAAGGCATTGCTCAGATTGCCGTAAAAATGGTATTTGACTTGTACCCGGAAGCCACGGTTTGGAGACTGGATACCATTAAGCAAGAAGCGGGAAACTGTCATTTCTATGAGAAATTGGGATTTGTACGAACCGGAGTTGAACATGTCGTGAATGACAGAATGACCTTAATCGACTATGAAAAAAGAATGTAAACATAAGGAGGACACCACCCATGGACTGCATTTTCTGTAACATAATAAACGGCAAATGTCCAAGCCGTATCGTTTTCCAAAACGCTCACACCATCGTCTTTATGGACATTGCAAAAGACGTAGACGGGCATATGGTTGTTGCACCGAAAAAGCATGTGGCAAGTCTGTTTGATTGTGACTCGGAGACCTTACACCACCTGACAGATACCCTGCAGATTGTTTCCAAACACTGCGTGGAGCATTGTGGGTTTGAAGGGGTCAATGTACTTCACGCCAGCGGAGAAGCCGCCGACCAATCCATTCCGCATTTTCATTTCCACCTGATTCCACGAAAAAAGGGGGACGGCGTTGATGCATGGCCGAACTTTGAAGGAGCCAAAAGAGAGATAGAAGACGTTTTTGAGGAACTGAAAATGCAATAAGTTATCCATTGTTTTCACCCGCCCACTATATTATAATTATCTTAATAACAAGGAGGACTCCCCATGATTACCGAAACCTTTGACAATAAAACCAATGCCATCATCACCCCGCAGCGCGTCGCTGACGCACCGAAGGTAGATGCCTGCATCCAGACCTTTTCCTGGAAAATCGAGGAGTTTGTGCTGGCGAATTTTGACTGCAAGAAGATTACTTCCATCTGGTCCGCCACCGGAGAAACACCGGTGTATTGCATCGAGTATAAGGGGAAGCGATTTGCTTTTTTTAAGACTTATGTGGGCGCACCGGCAGCGGTTGCCAATTTAGAGGACGCCTTGCAACTCCTAAACACGGACAAGTTCATCGTATTCGGCGGCGCCGGATGTCTGAATAAGGAAATCGCCCGGGGCAAGGTCATGGTTCCGACGGAGGCCTATCGGGACGAAGGAACTTCTTACCACTATACTCCGGCGGCAGATTATATTACAATAAAAAACGCAGATACCGTTGCATCTTTCATGGAAGAAGCCGGACTTCCCTATGTAAAAGGGAAAACCTGGACCACCGATGCCTTTTACCGGGAGACTGTCGGGAACTTTGAGAAGCGCAAGGAGGAGGGTTGCATTTCCGTGGAAATGGAATGCGCCGGATTACAGGCGGTATGCGACTTCCGCAGTGCGGACCTCTACACCTTCTTTACAAGCGGCGACCTTTTGGATGCGCCGAAATGGGACCTTCGCAAAAAAGAAGGGCAGATTGTCGGCACCCAGCATGATGCCGGACACTTTGACATTGCACTGGAACTTGCATGGTATGTTGTGCAATGATCGTTTTTGTGGTACAATAGGGTTTGTTTATTAAAGGAGGCTTCATTATGGCAACAAATAAAAAGAATCGTAAAGTACTTTGGATTTCCGCAGCAGCAATCTGCGGCATCCTCGTTTTGGTATTGGTTTTATTTCTTACAGGCGTATTAGGCTCCAAACCGGATGACGAGAAAAATCCGGATGGAAACACTACGGCTGAAACCGACACAAGAGAAAAGCTGGACTACACACTCTCCCCTGTTCAGGACGGAGTTGTCTGGCCATGGGATTGCCAAACTCTCTGTCAGCAGTTCCCTATGGTCATTTACAACGACTACTATTATTCTGCTAAAACAGATTCCACCGAAGAGGACAAAACCGTCTCTGCCGAACTTATCGGCGAAAAACTTTGTGATACCGTTGCCGATGGCTATGACTGGCATAACGACATTGCACATACTTTAGACTGCTCCTTATACGCGATAAAAGGCGTAGATCCCGAACGTTTTCTGGCTGTTAAATATGCCGGCCGGGACGCTTATTATGTTTTCAAACAGGATGAGCTTACTCCGCCTGCTACCTTGGGCGAATTAATCTCCGGCCTAAATCTGACCGAGACCGCACCTCTCACTCTCTTTTATTATCAGGATAAAAATGAAAACGCTTCCCGGTACGGATTAACACCGGAAGACGCCTCCGCCGTTTGGAATATGCTTTCCGAACATGCCGATGCAGAGACAACTATCGGATATGAGAGCACCGATCCGGGAGAGCAAATCGGCTTCTCCGTAACCGCCGAAGCTCTCGGAACTTCCGACACCTCAATCATTCTGACAGAAGACGGATACCTTCTTACCGATATTGAGGGCTACAACTATAACTTTTCCCTCGGAAAAAAAGCCGCAAAAGAGCTTCGGGAGTTTATCCTTTCCCATAAAATCCAGGCACCGGAAGATACCGAACTTCATTTGGTCGGGGTAGTTACCACAATCGGAGAAGACTATCTTGTTGTTGACGATTCCGTTATTATGAAGAATCCGGAAGATGGCATGGAATATACCGTGTCCGCTCATGACATGCGAATAAAACGCTATATCGACAGCGGTTATTTACAACTCGGTAATTGCGTCAGAATCCGGTATACCGCTTCTTCCGACAACACATCCACCGACATTCGCACCGCATTCTTACTGGAAGCCGTAAATATTGATTTTAACGAATAGCCAAAAATAAAATATTATTTCATGCAACCAAATCCACCCTTTTTGCGAGTAGATAGATGAAGAGCTCTATCAAACGAGGGAGGTACAAACGATGGATGATACACAAATTGTAGCGTTATACTGGGCGCGAAAAGAATCTGCCATAGGAGAAACCGAAGCCAAATACGGTTCCTATTGCTATTCTATTGCCCAAAACATTTTGCACAATCCGGACGATGCGGCGGAAAGCGTCAATGACACCTGGCTTGACGCCTGGAACAGTATGCCGCCCCACCGTCCGTCTGTGTTGTCCACCTTCCTTGGAAAGCTCACGCGTCGTATTTCCGTTGACAGATGGAGGCGCACCACCGCAAAGAAGCGGGGCGGCGGACAACTGCCCCTGGTTCTTGCCGAGCTGGAAGACTGTATTTCCGACGGGAAAAGCATCGAAGAAGAAACGGAACGCAAGCTCCTTAACGAAGTCATCGCTTCTTTTGTAAAGAGCCTGCCGGAACCGGAACAAAAGGTATTCCTCTGCCGGTACTGGTACATGGACTCCTTAAGCTCTATTGCCTCTCGGTTCCGTTTTTCCGAAAGCAAGGTAAAATCTATTCTTTACCGTACCCGAGAAAAGCTCCGCGCCCGCTTAGAAAAGGAGGGTTTGGTATGAATACCGACGATATTATAGATGCATTAAATGAAGTCGACGATACCTGTATCAAAAACGCAAGAGAACCGAAAAAGAAACTAAGCCGCAAGGCACTTTGGATCTCTGCAGGAGCCGTGACGGCGGCATGTCTGGCCGTGTTGTTATTGCTTCCTGCCGTTCTGCAATCCAAAGCACCTACTTATCTGCAAAACGGACGGGAATGCAAAATTTTCGGTATGGGAGTCCGAGAAGAGATGCATTTCTGGGACTGGGAACACCGGACCACCGCCGAACGTTTTTCTTCCTTTCGCTATAATGAGGCCGATTATCGGCTTCAAAAAAATGTCTTTGAAGAAGAAATGACGGTTTCTCCTTCCCTCCTGGGCAAGAAACTGGCTGACACCACCGCCATGGGACGGGATTGGACAACCGAAACCGACCACACCCTGGGCTGTACTCTTTATGAAATTGCGGGAATAGATCCTTTCCGCTTTCTTGCGGTGCAATATGCCGGAGAGGAAAATGCAGGGAACTATTATGTCTTTATGCAAGTAGATGCCCCTCTGCCGGCTACGTTGGGAGATTTTATTACCGCATTAACCCCTTCGGAAACTCTCCCGCTTACCATGTTCGAATACATTACCTATGACAACGAAAAGGATAAGAAAACCACAAAAGCCTATGGCCTGAGTCCGGAGGACAGTAAAGTGGTATGGGATATGATTTCCGCATATGCTTCCGCAAGAACAGAAAGCGGTATCTCACACCGTTCATCGAAAAAACATATTACCGGTTATATAACTCCTGAGGACGCATCCGCCGCAGCATCGGGACATTCCAGAAAATACTTCTCTTTGTGGGACGACGGTTACCTCTCCACCAACATTGAGGGAAATAATTACAATTTCTATCTCGGTGAAGAGGCTGCGGCAGAACTCCTGAACTATATTCTTTCCCACAAAACGAAAGCACCGGAGGACAGCATCAAGTCTCTTTACGGCGTAGTCACCGAAATCGGAGAGGATTATATTAAGATTGACGATACCATTCTGATGAAGAACCCGGAGGAGGGTATGGAATACACCGTCTATACCTACGACATGCACGTAAAACGCCACGTCACCGACGAGCGGATTAAGTTGGGAAGCCACGTTAAAATTTTGCATCGGGATATCTCCTCCGAACTCCTGACCGAGGTACAAACCGCATTCTATCTGGAAAGAGGCGGATTTATATTTGAGGAAGACGAGGCCGCGGAGGATTATCCGTCAGAGCCGACATCGACTCCAAAAATTCATATTCTCGAATAGGATATGAAATGTACCCGGGAGTCCGGATACATTGATCAAATTGACAAAATTTATGAGCCGGAGTAAACGCACGCAAAAAGCAGTACGAGAATCATCACTGCTTATCCCAAAACAACCCAAGGAGACTCCCATGGATTATATCTTTATCATCGGTCCCAGTGCCGTAGGAAAAACCACGCTGGCAAAGGAATTGTACAAGCACTATCACGGCGTGTACTTTGAACAGAATATGGTGCCGGAATTTGAAATCCCGGAAGGGGTAGACGACATCGGAGTTTACGAGGAACAGCTTTGCTGGGACAATGTCCTGCTACAGTTAAAGTTCTTTTATGAAAAGGGCCTGCGAAACATCGTGGCTCTGGACTTTGACGATGTCCGCACCCGAGAGCTTCCGATGCTTTTTAAAGGATATCAATTCATTACTTTAAAGATGGTTTCCTCCGACACGGAACAGACCAAACGGCAAATGATACATCGCCACAACAATGAAGGCGGCCTCTTTGTTCCCGATTACGTGGAACGAGCCAACACCGTCATTATGGGACGAGAGCTTCTGCCGAATGAAGTACAGATTGATGTTGCGGGGAAGACAAAGGAAGAAGTGTTAAAGGAAGCAATTGAAATCATTGATCACTTTGTGCCAAAAACGGAGTACGAGTATGTACTTGACGATGAAAAGAACTACTTGTCCTGGGTGCAGAGTAAGATGTTGGTATAATACGGAGGTTTGAAATGATAACGTTACAACCGGTCACACGGGAAAATTATAATGAATGCTTAGCTTTGGAACGGGCACAATTTGATTTTGTAGGGGATGCCACTGCGGTCTTAGCAAACGCCTATATCTACCGGGATTCCTCCCTTGCCTATGCTGTTTGCGAGGAGGATACCGTCATCGGAATGGTCCTTCTGGACGAAACAGGAACAGACGGTTCCTACGAATTTACCGACTTATTTATCGCCGATAATTACCGCAACCAGGGTTACGGTGACAAGGCGGTAAAAGCGATTCTTTCTCACTTTTCAAGAAAGGGCGCAACCAATGTTCATATGCAGGTTCACAAGGACAATAAAGCAGCAATTCATATTTACGAGAAAAATGGTTTTTCCGTTAAAGAGACCTCTCCTTGGGATGAGGATTTTATTGTGATGGAACACAGGTTTTACTAGGGACTTGTATTTATAAACGGCTGACACGATTCACATCGGTCAGCCGTTTATTGATGATCATCTTTTATTGATAAGACTACTCCTACAGGAGTACTTCTAAACAATATATGGCTTTTCAAAATCCATGCACCTGGCTATCTACCCGATTTCTCCCCACACCTCTCCGCCAATTTTCGTGGCTCTTCCGCTTCCGACTCATACCCTCTTTCCTCTAACCATGCAACCAGCATATTCCACACCTCACAGGCTTTTTGATACTCTCCCTGTTCTTCGTAACAGAACCCCTTAGACCACAGCACCGCTGACATTTCGGAGTCAAGCGCAAAGGCCTTATCCCAACAGTCAAAAGCCGCTTCGTAGTTTCCCAACCGTTTGTATAAATCGCCTCCATAAACATAAAGCAGTGCATAATCCGGAAACTCCTTTTCCGCCTTTTGAAATACCTCTAAGGCTTTTTGATTGTCATTGGCATACAAATACGCTACAAGCAGATTGATATAGCAATAAAAATCATGAGGGTGCTTCGCATGCTTTGCCATTTGTTCCTCGATGTTCTTCTCATTCTCTCCCACCTGAGAACGCAATAGCATCCGCTGCCGTTCAATCTGGTGATAAACTTCCGAAGCATTACTCTCTCCCATGGCCAGCCCTTTCTCAAACAACCGAAGCGCCGTCTCCTTACAATCTGCCATATGATACTGATACAAAATCCCGTACAAACGCAAATCATTCATGGTATAGTTCTGACTTTTCAATAACTTGTCATATTCCCGCTCCGCATTGTAAAAGTCACGTATATCCCGACTTGCCTCATACACCGCCAAGAGTCGTGCGGCATAATTTTCATATGCCACCGACTGCTCCTTATACAAATCATCCACGGTCACACAGTATAGTCTTGCGATTTCCGGAAGCATCATCACATCCGGCATCGTGGAACCACACTCCCAACGTGAAAGAGACTTCGGCGAAATATTCAGTAGTTGTGCCGCCTGCTCCTGGGTATAATTCTTCGCCATTCGTAATCGTTTTAAGTTCTCTCCAAAAATATTTTTCATAGGATTACCTTCCTTTATTTTCGATTTATCAGCTGATAAACTTATTATATAGGAAAAGAGAAAGTTACGCCACCTCTCGGCCTGAGGGGAGCTTCTCGTTTTCTGAGAATTCATAAATAAATATATTGTCATCTCATCCCTCTTATGTTCACACAAATACCATAATCTTCTGTTACACTATATGTAGAACAAACGTGACGATACTCATGTACAGGAGGCTTTTATGATTTCACTACGCTTAATGGAAGATACCATGAACGATTATACTGCACTACGCAGTTGGTTTTTAGAGCCCGAGTTACAAAAATGGGTTTGGTGTGACGAAGAAGGAGAACCGCCTGTTTCTTTGGAACGGGTCATCGAAAAATATGGTCCGAGAGTAAAGAATCCCACCGATGTATTCCCATATTTCATTTTACGGGACGGCGAACCGATTGGCTTTATTCAATATTATTTCAGTAATGCTACCACCATCGGTCTTGATATGTGGATTGGCATTTTAAAAGAACGAAGTAACGGCTACGGCACCGAAGCATTAAAGCAAATGGTTCAGGTCATCCACGAAAAACACCCGCAGGTCAAAGAAGTTTTCATTGATCCGGACTTTGACAATATCGCTGCCGTCAAGTGCTACTTAAAAGCAGGTTTTCAGGATACCGGCGAAACCATTTGGGATGACGGTGATGAATGTATGTTGTTAAAGATATGTTTTAATGATTAGTAAAAAACGCAACAGACTCCCACGTCTTTCGAAAAAAAGGACCACCATATCTGCAATTTATGTCTCGCAAATATGGTGGCTTTCTCTTTATCCCTTACACCACATAATCCGTAATGCAATCATACCAATGTACATAGATTTCCCCATTGATTATCACCCGTTCACTTTCCGGAAGCATCTCTGTCCACATCTTCCCATAACGACTGAATGCCCAATCATTTTTATTGAACCTGCGCCAAAGTACGGTGCGCCCGTTTTTATCCACATAATACTCGCAGAGCATCGTTCCGAGACTCACGGTCTGTACGTCCAAAATACGGACGGTATCATAGACCTTCCCTCCGATTTGTACCTCAAAGCGTCCGCAAATATCGGATACATCCTCCGTCAAATCAGCAACCAAACCGTTCTCTTTCTCCGTAAACAGCTTCCGTTCCGTCCGCAGGGTCGGAAAACCACTGTTATCTTCTCCCACCTCATAGCTGTCCGTAAATCCCGCATCCAAAAATGTGATAATACGGCGTGCTCCGTTCTCATCTGTATGCATTCCGCCAAGGTATCGGCAATGGGTATCCGTTAATTGGGCAAACAGCACCTTCCGCTCCGTCCGACCGTTTTCGGTATATTCCGATTCGATTTCCACTCCTTGTACATCATGAATCACCACATTTCCTTTTACCGATAATCGGTAGATTCCGCTGCGCTTCCCCTCCGGTAAATCATACATTGCAAACTGACACGTCTCTCCGATTTTAGGAACAATGAACATTCCCGGCAATTCCTCATGCTTTACAGGAAAAGGAATACTCTCTAATCTCTTAATGGTATACTCTGGCATTTTTTCAGTCATCTTTTTCATAACAGTTTCTCCTTTCACTTTCGGCTGGTACGGATAGTTTTCTTTAAAGTGCTTTTTCGCATAATACAGTCGGCTCTTTACGGTTCCGATCGGGATGTTCAGCCGCTTTGCAATCTCCTCCTGAGACATATTTTGAAAAAAATACAAATACAACACTTGCTTGTCCTTATCTCCCAGTAAAGAAATCGTCTCGCCGACCACACTTTGCTCCGTCAGTCCGTGACCTCCGGTACAAAGTACCGATTCGGATAACTCCTCCAGAGGAATCTGCATTCTTCTGGCTTTCTCCCGAAAATAATCATTGCATTTATATCGGGCAATTCCAAGCAACCACGCCTTGAAAGCCGCCTTGTTTTTCAAAGTATCATAATTCCGACAAGCTGCCAAACAAGTCTCCTGCAATATATCCTCCGCATCATAGAGATTTTGCACCCTGAACTTCACAAAGCGTTCCAATGCCCCTTTATGTTCACGTAGCAACATCTCAAACTCCTGCATACCATCACCACCTTTCCAAACTATTCTGAAAACGTTTTCGCCTTTATAGTCGGGATTTTACCACAAAAGGTTCAATAACGAAAACAAAAGAACTCCCAATGTTTCGGGAGTTCTTCAGAAACTACTTCTTTTCTAATATTGAAACAATTATTAAGCCTTCAACTTATATACTCTACTCTTATTCTTACCCTCCGCAACAATTGTCTCTTCAACAACCATTTGAGCCAATAAACGTCGCGTCCTTGCATCTTTTACACCTAGCAATTCAGAAATCTCTGGTGTTTTTGCCGTTATCTTCTCTGTCAAATAACTGATAACCACCTGTTTCTGAATACTGGTTTTGGTTATTGTCGATTTATCGCTACTTTTTTTCGCTACTTTTTTATCGCTACTTTCTCCGATTAGTAGCGATAAATTTATTCTGTCAGGTTCAAAGCTTTCCGCAATTATAGGTGCAGGCCAACCCTGCTTTTTCCATACGCTAAAAATATTCGGAATACCGCTTCCTGCACGTTCACCAACATCAATAAGATTAAACATCTTGATAAGTGCGCTGTTTCGTGGATCGGAAACGCCTCCGCTCTGTGCCGCTTCCACATCAATACGAAACCCTCCCGGATTGGAAAAGGTAATACTATCCCTTTTCTTGACGATAACAAGTCCCTGTCTTCCGTAATAATCCGCATTAATCAGGCAATTTGCCAATGCCTCACGTAAGGCCTTATGAACCGGCGTATCATCAATCCGGTCTCCTGCCTCCAGCTTAAACGGCACTTTAATATCCTGCGTAATCTTATTATAGACCTTAAAATAAAAGTCGTACAAATTTCCGCTCCAATCCCCGGAGGATGACACAATACGGTCTGTCCAACGAATATTCGGGTCCATCTGCTCCTGATAATCCAAAAAATATGCCGGATATTCCTTCACAATCTCATATTCATAGCCGAACATTAAAAGCCCTGCTGCAGTGGGATGCATCTTCCCATCGCTCCCTCTTCCCACGGCTCCGAGTTTATATAGAAATTCTATGTCTTCTAATTCCTCCCATACATGACCCGGGCGATAGTTTTTCATACGGATACGATACCTCTTTACACTATCATAATCAAACACATCCGAGTCCATGCTCTCAAGCACCAACATATCCTGAGTCTTTGCAGAAGCATCCCGCAACATCGCCTGTACCTCTTCTTTAGTACAACGATAATCCCCTTCACCGTTACGGCGATAACTCCCCGACAACGGATTCCCGTCGATAAACACCGGCTTATCCCCTCGCTGTGCACGAGGAACACGTATTGCAACAATACGCTTTCCGTTTATCTCTTCAATTGATACATCCTTGTCCAAAAGAATATTTACACTGACTTTGTTCGCGTTATTTACGCTATCCCAAAAATCTTTTACTAACTTTTCCGGCTCCGGCAGCGCAACAGGATGCAACGATTTATCGGTATGTTCTTCTACTCCGAGCAAAATCACACCCCCCAGCGTATTTGCAAAAGCAGAATAAGTTTCCCATATGCTATGAGGCAAGCCACCCAAAGCTTTTTTCGCTTCAATTCTGTTATTCTCTTTATAATTTTCAATATGAACAAAATCAATCATCGCTACTCCTCCTTCCTCTCAAGATGCACCAACCTAAACTCATTATTATTGTACACAATATCCCTTGTAAAAAACAACGAAAACTCTTTCTTTGCACTCTATCCACTTACTTCCTCACCATAATCGGAAACGCCTTCTGTACGTTCTTTATTTCCACATCTTTATAGGTTCCGCCGAACTCTCCGTCCAGCGTCCAGTTGATTTCTTCCCTACCGGTTATCTTCATATAGGAAGTCTTAAAGGACTGCATACAAACCGCATCAAAGCTTTGCCGTAACAAGGAAATCACAATGTCGTTCAGTTCCGCAAAAGTAGCCGGACGCCGGATTAAAATCACTTCGAATTTTCCGTCGTCAAAGGACACATCCTTTCCCGTAATATTTTTAAAACCGCCCACACTTAACGAATTGGTTATCATTCCGTAGATATAATTCCCCCGCATGGTTCCCTCATCACACTCGATCTGCATCTCGTAGGACTGAATGGCAGAAAGACTCTTCACTCCTTCCAATATATAAGCCGCATGACCGAAAATATTTTTCCATTGCTGGTTCGTGGCGTAAGATACATCGGTAAACAATCCGAAAGCAGCCACGTATACAAAATTTTCGCCGTTAAAACTCCCGGCGTCACACAAAAAAGGCTTGCCCCGTGTAATAATCTCCGTTGCCTCCGCCACATCATCCGGCAATCCGAGACTTCTGGCAAAATCGTTGGTACTCCCCGCCGGAATATATCCTACCGGAATACTGACTCCGCTTTTTATGAGCCCGTTCACCACTTCCCGCAGGGTTCCGTCACCTCCGCTGCACACAACCATATCATACAGCCCGGTATCTCTGCTTTCCACCAGCCGGCAGGCATCGCCCTGCGCCTGGGTCGGGTATACCGTCACCGGATAATTTGCCTTTGCAAAGGCATCCACAATCTCATGGAGATTTTTTACCACCGTTCCCTTTCCGGCCCTGGGATTATATACAAACAATGTCCGTTTTTCTTCGTTTTCCGATCGTTTTTCCATATCCCGATTCACTCCTATTACTTTACTGCACTATATCTCTACGTTACCAAAGTATACTACGTAGAGTAACATTTTGCAAGCATAAACACTTTTATCCAAACATGACACTATCCAACTTCTCAATCCTTATGTTATACTTTATCTTAGAACATTATGTAAGATAGCACAAGAAAGGACTCTGCATAACTATGAAACAAGCGTTTCGTGCCGGTCTTGCCACCGCAAAGCTGTGCTTAAAGGAACAAAGCTATTTCGGATTTGCAAACCTTTTAGCCCAGTATCTTTTGCAGGCGGGCAGTCTGGCAGCACTGTTAATGATATGGCGTTCCCTGTTTTTGCAAGGGGTAGACCTGGAAGGAATGCAGCTCTCACAATTTTATACTTACACAGTACTGTCCACTATGCTGGCACCGCTGTTAAATATCCATACACCGGCTTCCGGCTGGCTCCATGACGGAACAATGTTGGGATTGTATCAACGTCCGGCGGGTGTGTTTGCCCAACTTGCTGCCCATACCGTAGGGGGCTGGGGCATGCGGCTTTTGTGCCTGTCCCTGCCGGTACTGGTGATTTCCCTTTCCTGCGGACTTGACCTGCGTCCCGCAAGCCTATGGTTTTTCCCGTCGTTGGTTTTGTCGGTCTTGCAGGGCTTTGCGGTTGACTTTTTGTTTGCCTGTTTGCTGATTCGTATGAAGAATCTGGAATGGACGGTGCACTGTCTCAGAGAAGCGCTGACGGCGCTGTTTACAGGTTCCTTAATACCCTTTGCCATACTGCCTTGGGGCATCGGCGACTTTTTGCAGTTGTCTCCCTTCGGTACGCTGGCAGGAGCTCCGCTCTCCATTTACACCGGGCTGTCGGAGCCGGGTATCCTTATCATTACGCAAATTGTCTGGAATGTGATTTTATGGCCACTGGCCGTATATTGCTTCAAAGCTTCCGGAGAAAGGATGGTGTCCTATGGCGGATAATATGAAAGGCTTGTTCCGGCTCTGGAAACTATACGCCCGCATGGATCTTATCTGGCTTTTGCAGGACAAAGCCACCGTACTCCTTGTGGTCATCACGGAAACCTTAAGCAACCTGTCCGGCATGGCGGGCGTACTGCTGCTTGCGGTCCGGTTCGGCGGTGTGGGCGGACTGACCGCCGATGAAATCTTATTTATGCTGGGCTTTTTTGAACTGGCAGACGGCCTTGGCTGGATGCTGTTCGGAAATTATAATGTCATCCACATCAGCCGCCGTATCGGCAGAGGACAGGTGGACCACATGCTGATTCAGCCGAGACCTCTTTGGATGCAGCTTCTTACGGAAGGCTTTATGCCCTTTTCCGGCTGTCACGGTGTTTTTATCGGTGTCATCCTCACCGGCATTGCGGTGGCACGACTTGACATCGCACTGTCCCCGGTCTGGTTTTTACTGCTGCTTTACTACCTTGTAATTCATATCGTACTGCGGCTGTCCCAAAGCTTCCTTTACGGCTCTGCTGCCTTTTATAAGTCGGTAGCCTGCGAGGAAATCTCCAGTATGATTTTAGATATGAACAACCAGTTGGGGCGGTTCCCGCTGTTCGGACTGCCGGGGTGGCTGGGTACGCTTTTACATACCGTGCTTCCCATCGGGCTTCTGGCCTATTTTCCGGCACTGGCACTGCTAAAGGATCTCGGGAAGCCGACGGAGCTTGCCTTTCCGTTTGTCGTGGCAAGCCTGTTTCTCACCGCAGCCCTGATTTGCTTTAAGAAAGGACTTTCACACTATGCAAAATACAGTTGTAACCGATACAAAGAAATGGGACACCGTTGTTAATATCGAAGGTGTCACCAAGTATTTCGACCAGAACCGTCCGGTCTCGTTATTCAAGCGGGAAAAGCATCGCATCTACGCTCTACAGGATGTGTCATTTACTTTGCAAAAAGGCGAATTCGCCGCTTACGCAGGCCCTAACGGTGCCGGAAAATCCACTACCTTTAAGCTTCTGTCCGGCATGCTCTGTCCGCAAGAAGGAACGGTCCGCATTTTCGGCATAGACCCAAACAAGTCCCGTATTCCGGTGATGCGTCGTACCGGCATCTTATTCGGTAACCGCAGTGAGCTGTGGTGGGATCATCCGGTCCGTGCTTCCTTCGAGTGGAAAAAGGAGGTCTGGGATATTAAGGACGCAGATTATGAACGGGTGCGTGAGGAACTGACAGAGCTCCTTTCCCTGGGCGACCTGTGGAACAGCTACGCCAGAGAATTATCCTTAGGACAGCGTATGCGGGCTAACCTTGCCCTAATGCTTCTCCACGAACCGGAACTGGTGCTCCTTGACGAACCGACTTTGGGTCTGGATGTCCTTGCCAAACGGCAGATGATTGAGTTCCTGAAAAAAATCAACAGGGACAAGCAGGTGACCATTCTGGTTACCTCCCACGATATGGACGATTTGACGGAAATGGCAAATCGCATCCTTCTGATTAACGAAGGACAGCTTGCCTTTGACGGCAACTATGAACAACTCATCCGCATGACCGGCGACAACCGGGTCATCAAGCTGACCGCAAAAGGGGACGCCCCTGTTCTTTCCGGCGCAGACTATATGGGCACGGAAGAAGGAAAGCATTTGTACCGATATGATGCAAGTAAAACATCTGTATCGGAGATTTTCGGAAGTATTTCAAAGATTCAGGCAGTGGAGGATGTGGAGCTGGGACATGAAGCGATAGAGCAGGTGATTGCGAGATTGTATGAGGATTGGAGGAAGGTGGAATAAATGAAAGCAGAAATCAACAGAGATATTGAACTGGTACAGGTCCTGATATATCTCTCTGAACAGCAAGACAAAACCATTCAGTGCATCAATAATAAAACCTACACTACCGCTATTTCCACATGGTTTGCGCCATACAAAAACCATCCGGCGGTTCAAATTACAAGGGATATGATATGTAACGAAAACTTCATACATATCCGACCTTTGCAAGCTATTTTATCTCTGAAGGATATAATCGCGAACCCGGAACACTCTCTTCATTCTTGGGGAACTGCGGTTGCAGACTTTGAAAATACTTCCGGTTTTGATGCCTTTTTTGATAGTCAGTCCGACTATTATAAGTGGATTATAGACCATATCGCTTCCTGTGATTTTGACACATGGGTAGGCTTTATTGACGCTTACTTTCGTCAAAAACCGGACGAGTTCCGGCTTATCGTTTGCCCGATTGCCGGGAACTACGGATTTTCTATGGAGGAGAACGGTAAGAACGTGGCATATACTGTCCGCTTTATGCCCAAATACAACGAGAACGGGACTCCGGACTGGAACTTCGACTTTTTTGCCAAAGGAATCGCTCACGAATACGCTCACTGCTTTGTAAATCCGGTGGTGGAAGCTCATGTAGATTTGTTACAGAAGCATCCGAGCTTTTTCGCTAAGCACAAGGATGTCCCGAACTTTTATAATACGGATTACGCGGTAATCAACGAGTACTTTGTAAGAGCATTCCAGATACGCTTTATGGAATGCAATCAGACATTGTTTCCGGGCTTTGATATTGAGAAGGAATATGAGTATCAAAGAAAGGCGTTTCTGTTTATTGATAAATTTGTGGAAGTATTACGGGAGTTTGAAGCGTCGGAAATTAACTTTTCGGAATTCTATCTCAAACATATAGAAAAAAATTTAGCAGAAAAATAGTTCACGGAGGACACTCACATGGCAAAAATCATATTTATCTCCGGCCCATGCGGATGCGGAAAATCTACCTTTACCGATGCCTACGCAAAACACCTTGTCCGGCTTGAAGGAAAGCCTGTGTATGTCATCCACGGTGATGATTTTCACAGAGGTTTTGTGGAACCGGAAGAAAAGGATGCTTTCTTTGTAAATGGGGAAGCCTCCGATTCGGTACAATGGGAAGAAATATTACGGTTTAACTGGGACTGTATCCTTGCCACCACAGAAAGAGCCTTGAAACAAAACCTGACGGTTTTCATCGATTATGTAATCGAAGAAGAACTACCTTGTGTAAAAGCACTGGCTGACTTGTATCACGCACCTCTCTATTACGTTGTTCTCACTGCGGAGGCGGAGGCTCTTGAAAAACGCATCCGTGAACGTGGAGACATCGACATGATAGAACGCTCCCTTTTTCTCAAAAAGAAACTGGAAGCAATGCCGGAGAATCTGGGACATCTCTATAACAATACGGGAAAGAACGTGGCGGAGGAAGTCGCAGAGATTTCAGAAACCATGGAAGATTTTTTGGTGTAAGTAACGAATGCTTTTCGCATGCTCGAGAATACAAAACAGATGAAGGAGAACAAATACAATGATTTACTACAAAGACGAAGATATAGTGATTCGCAACATGGAAGAAGCAGATGACCGAATCTTTTACGATGAATACACCGCTCAGGGATGGCACCCGGAAATCGGCGATTGTCTGATAAGACTAAAAGACCAGGCCGAAGGAAAATGCGTTGCCCTGACAGCGGTATATCAGGGGCATCCCGCCGGTTCTGTGTATGTGTACCTGACCGTCCACGAAGGACCGTTCAAAGGGAAAGGGTACCCGATAATTGTTGATTTCGGCGTGTTGAAGAAATACCAAAGAAAAGGAATCGGAAATAAGCTGATGGATGTGGCAGAACAAATCGCCGGTCAATATGCGGATACCGTCTGTCTGGGTGTCGGCCTGTGTGATGCCTATGGCAGTGCCCAACGGATGTATGCTAAGCGCGGGTATATTCCGGATGGGTCCGGTGTGTGGTATCAGGATAAGCAGTGTATACAGTATGAGACGGTTTGTACCGTTGATGATGATTTGATTTTGTATATGTCAAAAACACTTTAATCCAAACATGACACTGCTTTCTTAGTTGAAAATTCAACCGCTTTATGTTAAGATAAAGGAAGGTGCAATTGTTTTTCAACACGAGAAGGGAGTGAGTTTCGTGGATTATCGTTTAAGAGGACATAACTTAACAGGATTTGATCAGCTCCGTGCAGCTTATATCTAAGCGGCAGTGTACGGAGCGGTATCGCCGCTAATAATGCGCATGCTTTTGCAGCAGAAATTGTCGCATAACTGCGACCCAAAAGCCGCGCGGGAGTTTCGCAAGCGAAACTCTATCTTCAGATATATGCTGCACTTTTTGAATGGATTTTTATTAACGGATTGCTTTGCTGTTACGCAGTTTTCGCAGTCCAGCCAACATTCAAAGGAGTGATTTTTATGTCATATATCAACGCAGAAAAGGTCCTTCCGGACTGGCTCATCAATCAGGTGCGAAGCTACGTCGGAGACGGCCTCATTTACATACCGCCGGAAACGGCTGCCCGCAAGGCGTGGGGAAGCAAGTCCGGTGCAAAGAAACTTTTAGAAGCAAGAAACCTTGAAATCCGCGCAAAGAAGCAGACCGGTATGACCGTGTCGCACCTTGCTACCGAGTATCATCTTTCCGAAGATACCATCAAGCGGATTTTGTACCGGCAACAAAAGGTTGCCGATGCAAGCTGAGGCTTCGTGTGCGTTTCTTCAAAGAAACGCTACACAAACACATACAAACGAACGTCCACAGTACCCGAAGTTTTCTGTGGACGTTTATTTATTTTCTATTTTTTCTTTTCTCTGCTTTTTTTACCACCAGATCATAACTCTCGGCAATCATACGCTTCATCTCTTCATCCGGAATACTCCCATCCAATCGAACGGAATTCCAATGTTCCTTATTCTGATGATATCCCGGTCGCACTGCCGCGTAAGCATTTCTCCAGAAATCCCTCCAGTCCGGGTCCACTTTCACATTTACCCACATGAACCCGTTTCTTTCATAGGTCCATGCAAATGCTTTTTTATTCTTTTTATATCGCAACAGTATCCAGTTTTCATCCCGGAACGGGGCATCTATGTACACATCCGGCAACCCGCTCCCGTACTCCAGAACTTCTTTTCTTTCCGTCATACCTTCCCCCCCTCATCAAATAGAAACCGCCTCTGCTACCATAGACACCGCCACGCCCAGCCCCGCAGATAACAAAATAATCTTCATCGCACTGAGCTTCTTTTTTAGCAGGCGGGTAACCCCAAAATAAATCCCTACCAGCAGTACCAAAATTACCACAGACACCAAATCTATCCGAAACTCTTCCAATCCGCTGTATCCGATTGTTTTCAATAAAAGCAGACTTCCCGTGGATAAAATCAGTGCCACTACCACCGGTTTTACCCCCCGCATAAATCCTTTAAAATACTTGTTGTCCGTCAGATTTTTTAACACCGAAGCAATGAGCAGGATAATGAGAAAAGACGGCAACACCACACCTAAGGTGGCGGCAATACTTCCGAGGGGGCCTCCCATCACAGAGCCGACATAAGTCGCCGTATTCACCGCTATCGGTCCCGGCGTGGATTCACACACACCGATTAGGTTGAAGAATTCGCTTTCCGTCAACCAGCCACGAGTTACCACCGTTTCCTCAATGAGCGGAATCATTCCGAAGGCTCCGCCGAAGCAAAACAAACCAATCTTAAAAAACTCCAGAAAAAGCTGCAGATAAATCATTGCCCCACCTCCTTCTTCGAAGAAAGAACTGCATAGAGCACGATTCCCAACACACCGCCCAGCAAAATAAACCAAACAGAACTGAAGGATACGGAAAACAAATCAAACAAAAGCATCAACACAAACACACACCCAAAGGTAAGGCACGGAATCACCCTCTTTTCCAGCTTCATTAACATGTCAAACCCCGCCCGTAAAATCAAAAATGCCACTCCGCATTTGATTCCCGTAAAAGCATAAGCCACATATTTATTTTCTAAAAAAGCATCCAAAAACAGTGAAATCACATATAGAATGACAAGGGAAGGCAACACCACTCCAAGGGTGGCCATTGCACTTCCTGCCAGACCCTTTTTCTTGTAGCCCACGTATGTGGCCATATTGATAGCAATCGGCCCCGGCGTGGACTCCGCCACCGTAATAATCTGCATCAATTCCTCTTCATCAAGCCAACCCTTTTGCTCCATCACGGTCTCCTTGATTTGCGCAATCATGGCATAGCCACCGCCAAAGGTAAAGAGACCGATTTTGGCAAAAGTGAAAAATAACTCAGCTAACATCTTTGGTTCCTTTCCGATTTTCTGCGTAATTTTGCCTCTATTTTAGCATACACAAGGCATAAACTCAAGCACGGGAACTTACCCCTTCACCGCTCCCGACAGCCCTTCGGCATAATACCGTTGGGTGAAGAGAAACAACGCTGCAATCGGGATTGCCACACACACGGATCCTGCCGCAAACCGGGTATAATAGTGGTACACATACTCCCTTTCAAGCATACTCCAAAGCCCGATGGCCACCGTATAATACCGGCTGTCAGCCCCGGCGATCACCCGGGCAAATATAAAATCCAGCCACGGTGCCAAAAAGGACGTAATCACCGTATACACAATAATAGGCTTGGAAAGCGGAACCGTGATCTTGTAAAAAATCTTAAACCGGGACGCCCCATCTATCATAGCTGCCTCGTCCACACTTTTCGGTATGGTGTCAAAAAAGCCTTTTGCGATATAAAAACCTAAGCCCGTGCCGGCAGAGTACACCAATACCAGCGACACCAGCTTCATGACGCCCTCCGTCAGATTAATTCCCTTCAGAATATAATACACCGCAATCATGGACATGAACGCCGGAAACATGCCAAGCACCAACGCCACATTCATAAAGGGCTTTCTGAGCTTAAAACGCATCCGTGACATGGAATAGGACACCGCCAATACAAAAAAGGTAGAAATCACACATGTGAATATCGATACAATCAAGGTATTGGAAAACCACCGCGGAAAATTCAGTACATCCGTTTCCGTAAACAACCTCGTAAAATTTGCAAAAGTGATTTCTTTCGGGAAAAAAGTGGTAAAATAGGAACCCGGTTCCCCTCGAAGAGAGGTCATGACAATCCATAAAATCGGGAATAACCACACCGTTGCCAATACCCCAAGAAACACATGAAGAAGTATCGTGCGAAGCTTTTTCTTTTTTCTCATTGGAACCCCTCCTCATTCTTATAGGACGCAGTTCTGCGGTATGCCACCAGTGAAATCACGATGGAAATTACAAAAGTTAAAATACCGATGACCGCGCCGTAGCAGTAGTCCTTATTATCAATAGTCAGCTTATAAAGCCAGGTCACCAGAAGGTCGGTTTTTCCCGCCGTGCCCCGGTAATATTCCAGTGTCGCCGGGGCGCCTCCGGACAACAGGTAAACAACGTTAAAATTGTTGATGTTGTTAATAAATGTGGTAATGAGGGTCGGCGCCGTTACAAAAAGCATATAAGGCAGAGTAATCTTTAAAAAAGTCACTCTCTCATTGGCACCGTCCACCTTTGCCGCCTCGTAAAGCTCCGTAGGAATGTTCTGTAAAATTCCGGTAGTTGTCAACAAAGTGTAAGGTACACCCACCCAGATATTCACAAGAATAATCGTCACTCTCGCCCAGGTGGCGTCCGTAAAAAAGGGCAACGCCGCATCCTGCGCAATCACTCCCCATTCCCGCAACAGTACGTTTACCGCACCGTTTGGCTGAAGTAGTGTCCGCATGGTAAGAAGGGTCACAAACTGTGGCACCGCAATAGACAGAATAAAACAAAATCTCCAAAAGCCTTTCCACCGCACTTCTTTTTTGTTAATCAAAATAGCCAGTAGCATTCCCAAAATGTAATTTAAGAACGTGGCAAAAATCGCCCAGGTAAAAGTCCAGCCCAGAATCGGCCAGAAAGTCTGTCCGAAAGCACCGTCAAAATCCAGCACTGTCCGAAAATTATCCAGTCCTACCCAGGTAAACAACTTTCCCGGTACCTGATGGTCCCGGTCATAGTTGGTAAATGCCATACTGATCATGAAAACAAGCGGCAGTATGGTGAATACCAGCACACCAAGTACCGGCAGGGAAAGTAATGTCCGGTGCAGTCTTCCGTTAAAATGCATCTCGATTTCTTCCCGAAATTTCGGCACTCTGCGTCCTGCTCTCGCCAACTCCTCCGCATAGTACGCGGAACGTACCGCCATCCGTAAAAAGAGCAAAAATGCCAAAGAAAGAAACACAAAAATCACACCGGAAAGCAAAATCAGAAGGGAATTGTCACCCGGTTCATACACAAAGATTCCCTGAGCATCGTCCCATACCTTTTCCTGAGTCTTCGTTCCCAAAGTCGAAAGCTTGGAAAGCACATTTAAGCCTATTTCAAAAAAGTAAATCACATAAGCCGCTGCAAGAAAAAGGAATAAAATCCCCTTTGCAATCTGGCCCCTTCGGATGTTCCCCAGACCCGGTACAAGGAGGGAAAGTTTTGTAAAAATGTCACCTTTTCCCCAAGACTCCAAAAAACCTGCCTCACCAATGGCTGTAAATTTCTTTGCCTTTTTCATACTGCCTCCTTGTACAAGTCATACTTTTTCCTTCAAATGCCCCTTTGTTACCTGCGATTACTTCCCTCACCAAATAATCTCTAAAACAATTTGATTCTCTTTCTAAAACCCTGTCCCCGCGTTGAGCGCTTCTTCCAACTGCTTGGTACGCTCCGCCGCATTTTCTTTGGTGATGGTCCCGTTATAAATCTCCTTCGCAAAGGTCTCCACAATGGTAAACCAGTTGGAAATTGCCGGCACTGTCGGCTGTACCACGGAAGTATGCAGTACTACCGAATTTTCCGCCTCTGCAATCGGGCTTTCCAACACTTCCTCGGATTCCGCAAGATTTACATTCACCGGGGTCACCCCACGGTATTCAAAACGGTCTCTCTGCACGCTTTCACTACCGAGATACAACGCCAGGGCCACCGCCGCTGCCATGTTTTCGCTACGCGGATTTACCCCTACTGCCTTGGAACCGGTAAACTGACGCATGACACCGGACACACCGTTATCAAAGGTAACCGACGGTAGCTCCGCTGTTTCAAAATCGTCTCCAAGCGCCTCACGAATTGCACTTGCCTTCCAGGATCCGGATACAAGAGCACCGAGGGTTCTATTTTTCAAACGGGCAATGGAATCGTCACCGGACTCCACATGGAACTTCGGATTCTTCACCAAATCCACAAGATACTCCGTAACAAAACCAAAGTCCCCGATATTTGTGCCGGCCGCTTCATCGGTACCGTCCGGTCCGTATAAGGTAAATCCGCCTGCATAATAAAACTGCTCAATATACCAGCTGTCGGTAATTTCCATACCGAAGGCAGCCACACCTTTTCCCAAATCCTTTGTCAGCATAGTATTCAGAGACTTTACTTCGTCCTCGTCAAACATCTCGTCATTGTAATACAAAATCAGCGTGTTCGGCGTATACGGTACGCCGTACACCGCATCCTCGTAGGTTACACTACGGAACATCGTGTCATTATTCATGGTACGAATCGTTTCCAACGCAGAGCCACCGAATTCTGCCAAAGCACCGGCACCCACCAAAGTTGCCAGCTGGTCATTGGCATACATATACACATCCGCTGCCGCATCCAAATCCTTGGTTACCACATCTCTGGCATCGCCCTCGGAGCACACTCCATACTGAAAGGTGATATCCCACTCGGGGTGTTCGTTAGCAAACTCTGTGCACCACTTGGCAAGAAGCCCGTTCGGTACACCCTCCTGCGGAGCCTGATCCTCCGCCGGTGACCAAACCGTAAGTGTCATCTTCTTTGCTTCCCCGCCTTGATTTCCGGACTGACCACTCTGGTCACCTGACTGACCGGCGCCCGGTGTGGTCGTTCCGCCGTTTCCGGAATCCTCACCGCAGGCACAAGCAGTCATGCCAAGCACCATACCGCAAACCAACGTTGTGGCCACTATCTTTCTAATCTTCTTTAACAATCTCATACTTTTTTTCCTCACATTCTACGGAGTCTTTCTCAAAAGAACTTACTTTTCCGCTAGGCAGATTTCCTTTTGGGGCATCTGTGCCGATTTCACCTAAAGAAAAACCGCCGGGCGGTGACTCACGTGTTTTACGCATATAGCCTAACCGTTCCGGCGGAAAATTATACTGATTCTGATTGAAAAACTACTCTACAAAATACACTCTGTCATCTTTTCTCGGCAATTCGTTCGGATAATCTCCGTCTACGTAGCCCAACACACAGTTGCCGATTCCTTCATACTCTCCTTTCAGGCCCAACCCCTTTAACCACTGCTTCCATTCCTCCTGCTCAAACACTTCCTTGGCACGATGAATCCAGCAGCTGCCGATGCCCAGTTCATGGGCCGCTAACATCAGATTGCCCATCACAAGGCTTCCGTCATACACATAAGTGCCCTTCTTCTCCGCCAACACCACAAGTACCACCGGAGCTCCGTAAAACGGATCGTTGTCACTTCCCATCACCTTTGCATTCGCTTTGGACATTTTATCTCTGATTTCCTTATTTGTCACCGCAATGATAACCGGGGTCTGCAAATTCATTCCGCTGGCCGCAAACGTCCCTGCCTCTACGATTTTCTCGATGACATCCTTCGGAAGCATATCCGCTGTATATCTTCGAATACTTCTTCTTGTCTGCATTTTTTCTAACACTTCGCTCATTATGCCTCCTCCTTTGTGTCCTCGTCTTCCTCATCCGGTAACATCGGATTCTTATTTTGTCTGCGATACATCCAGGCCATCGTCTGGTACTTCTGTACATTAATCTTCTCGTACTGGTCCTTCTTCATACGCCACTGCCAGTTACTTCCCATGGTAGAAGGAAAATTCATGCGGGCTTCATTGCCCAGCCCCAGCAAATCCTGCATCTGGAAAATCGCGGTATGAAGGTGCGTACGATATGCCGCGCGAATCAGTGCATCCTCCACGGACTCCTGACGTCCGATGCCAAAGTACTCCCGGATGCGCCCCATATCCCAATCGGACTTGCCGGACAAACACCCGTGCAACGTCTCATTATCATGGGTACCGATATAAGCAATGCTATTGTTTGACGTAAAATTGTGCGGCAAATACGGATTGTCCGGCGTGCAATCCAGAGCAAACTCCAGCACCTTCATCCCCGGATATTCGTTGGCCTCCATCAAATCCACCACCGGCTGAGTTACTACACCAAGGTCTTCGGCAATAATCTTGCCTTCACCTACCGCTTCGTTAATGATGCGGGTCAATTTCTCACCCGGTCCCTTCTTCCATTCGCCGTTCATCGCGGTTTCACTCTCTGCCGGAATGGAATAATAGTTTACGATACCGATAAAATGATCAATACGAATCACGTCATAACGGCTTGCTGAAATCGCCATACGCCGTCTCCACCAGTCAAAATTCTGCTCCTCCATCACATCCCAACGATACAGCGGATTTCCCCATCGCTGGCCCGTAGCGGAAAACAAATCCGGCGGAACTCCCGCAATATTGATTTCTCTGCGCATCGCATCCAGCTCAAACAAATCGTAATGCGCCCACACATCCGAAGAATCCATTGCCATATACAGCGGAATGTCGCCGATAATCGCTACACCCTTACGATTCGCATACTTCCGCAGACGGTTCCACTGCTCATCAAACTTAAACTGGCAAAACATGTAGTAGCCCACTTCCTCGGAAAGCTTTTGCTCCATCTTTGCCAAAGCTTCTTGTTCGTGGAGACGCAACGGCATCTCCCACTCCTGCCACGGCTGACCGCCTAAGGAATCCTTGATTGCCATAAATAGCGCATAATCTCTCAACCAATACTCATTCTTTTTACAGAACTCCTTAAACTCCTTCGTATCCTGATGCTTGCTACTCTTATATGCGATATGAAGCACCTCGCGACGTCCCATATAAAGCGCACCGTAGTCCACCGTCTCCGGCTTCTCGCCCCATTCGATTTCACTGCAATCCTCTACAGAAAGCAAGCCCTCCTCGATTAAGGTCGGAAGATCGATAAAATACGGATTGCCCGCAAAGGCAGAAAAGGACTGGTACGGGCTGTCACCGTAGCCCGTCGGTCCCACCGGCAGTACCTGCCAGTAAGAGTACTCCATCTCTCTTGCAAAATCCACAAAGGCAAAGGCTTCTTTTCCTAAAGTACCGATGCCGTACGGTCCCGGAAGACTGCTGATCGGCATTAATATGCCCGCGCTCCGTTCCCACTTTTTTTCTGTTTCCATATCCAATTTCCTTTCGGTTTTCATACATATACTGGTTATAGCAAAAGCAAATTCTCGGAATTCTTAATTCGCTTTGCTTTTTCATAAATAGTATACCATATCAGAGATAGAAAAACCAGAAGTATTGTTTTTTAGTTATGTACTTCACTACCTGTTATTTATTTTTAACTTCATTTTTATTTTTTCATATAAAATGTAATTTTTTCTCCGTTCAGGACGTTATATATATGAAAAGCTTTTCAAATCGGAACAAAGGAGAATGGGGATGGATTCAACCGAAGTTGAGATTGTTGCAAAAAAATATCTGGATTCTGTATATCGCGTGGCATTCAACTACTCTAAAAATGCACAGGATGCCGGCGATGCCGTTCAGAATGCGTTTCTGAAACTGATAAAAACCGACTTGGTATTTTCGGATGAGGAACACATTCGCAGATGGCTGATTAAGGTAACGATTAATGAGTGTAAAAGCCTTTGGAGAAGGCTTAGTAAGCATTCCATAAGCAGTCTTGACGAGCTCTATGATAACGGTTACGAACCACATACAGCATCACCAAACGAATACAACACAGCCGACCGTGCGCGGGAGCTTTGGGATGCGGTAATGCATTTGCCTGCAAAGTACAGCATCGTGGTTCATCTGTATTATTACGAAGGTTATTCGGTTGACGAAATCTCAAAAATGGTAGGTATTTCAAAATCAAATGTACAAATCCGCCTTATGCGCGGAAGAACAATGTTAAAGGAAAGCTTAGAGGAGACAAACTATGACGGAAAATAAAACGAGAAAAGAAACGAACGAAGAATGGAACAGCCTTTACGAGACAACATTTGACGGCATAAAAGCTCCCTACGAGCTTTACAGAAAGGTGGCAGACATGAAAAACAGCGCAAATCGTAAAACAAGTCTTATGAAAAAAGGAGTTATCGCTGCAGCGATTGCTCTTTCGGTTGTCGTCGGCAGCAATCTCGCCGTATACGCAGCAACCGGCACCGGCTGGCTCGGACGTATTATGGTATCCTGGTCCAGTGAAGAAAAAGAGGTGGTTTTCCGTGAAGAAAAAAAGCCGAACGGAGAGACGTATTACATCGGTACCGTTCAGAACGAAAAGGGAGATTCCCTTACGATAACAACCAAAGACCCTTCGGTGCTGGAGGGCGTAAAATTTGACATCATCGGCACCAATATTTATGTTACCTACGAAAACGGTGAAACAAAAAAGATTGAGATATACGATCAGGAAGAGGACTTCACTGCGGGGCTCGCTTTGGTTACTCCGTTACCGGAAAAGTAAATTAAAGTAACCTCCGATAAATAAGCCATTTCCGATTTCCGGACGTAACACGTATTTCTTAACGGCTGCATCCGGAACGGAAACGGCTTATTCTCTATCTAAGAAATCAAAGCACATACTCCGTCATACAATCATACCACTCCACATAAGTCACGCCGTTAATTTCCAGCCTATCATTTTCCGGCAACTGCTCGGACCACTTCTTTCCGTAGCGGTCAAAGGCCCAGTCGTCCCGATTAAAACGGCGCCAAAGCACGGTACGTCCGTTTTTGTCAAGAAACTGCTCCGATACCACACCGGCGTTATAGGTTTCGATGTCCATGACACAAACGGTGTCATACTTTTTTCCGCCAATGGTGACAGTATAGCGTCCCACAATATCCAATAAAAACTCCTTATCCGCACTGGTCACAATATTTCCTTCCCTCATAATATCTCCCTTTGGGGAAAGATTGGTTTCGTTTCCGCAGTTGTCCTCTCCGAACCCCCAACAGGTCATAAACGCATCCCCATCCAAAAACGTAATGTAATTTCTTATGTCTCCGTCGGTGCGCATGGTAGCAAGATAGCGGCAATGGGTATCCGTAAGCTGCGCCACAAAGGTACGGTTAATGACTTCCTTTTTCCCGGAATAAGAGGCCTCTCTTGCAGTCAGCTCCACACCTTCAATGCCGTGCACCATAGCCTTTCCCGTCACTTCCATATCATACACATGATTACACTCTCGGGACGGCATATCGTACATACCCCAAGAAAGCTTCTCTCCTAACTTTGGCACCAAAAACCAGCCGATTAACTCCTCCCACTTAACAGAAAACGGTGCCTCCTCAGATTTTTCTATGGTATAGTTCGGTAATAACTCCGGTAATGTCTTCATCGTTTCTTCTCCTTTCACTTGCTCTGTCTGATATGGATATTGTTTTTTGAAATTCTGCTTTGCGGTGTACAACCGGCTCTTTACAGTTCCCACCGGAATGCCCAGACGCTTTGCGATCTCCGCCTGAGGAAGCTCCTTCCAGAAATACAGATATAGAATCTGCTTATCCTTATCTGCCAGGGTACTCAAGGTCTCCCGCACCGTATCGGTCACAGTCACACCATGCCGCCCATAGGACAGCTCCTGTTCCGGTACCTCCTCCAAAGGTATTTCCAATTCTTTTGCTTTCCTTCGGAAATAATCGTTACATTTATTTCTGGCAATGCCGAGAAGCCACGCCTGAAAGGCTTCTTTATTGTTTAGTTGACTAAACTTCTTACAAGCGGTAATGGCCACCTCCTGCAGTACATCCTCTGCGTCCTCCAAAGAGGGCAACCGAAACTTTACAAACCGCTCTACACCGGCCTTATACTTCCCAAACAGTACTTCAAATTCATCCATATCATCACCTCCTAACGTTTTGTAGTGAAATCGATTTCATAAATAAAGACGGTATTTTTAGAGGAAAGGTTCAGTTCTTTGGGGACTGTCGCCAACTTTTTTCTGTAACCAAGCTCTCGCGCATGAGAAACAAAAAAAGCCGGATATCTCTAATCTGTTTTTGAATTTGCCCGAAGGACCGCGTCTTTAGCTGAACCGGTTAGAAGAAGCAAAAACGGGGCCGCGCATATTCATGCGACAGCCCCTTCCTCTATGCCATAAATCCTCTTCTGGCTTCATTCATATTCACATACATTTCATTTAACGTCCCTCTTCCGTAGGTCAGTCCCGCATATACCTGCTGGGTGTTTTTCATCACCGGTCCGCTGGTATCTTCTTCACTGACCTTTTTGTATCCGGCCAGAAGCTTTTCGAAAATCTCCGCCACACCATCCAGTCGTTCCGGCTGCTTCTGTACCCTCGCTGCCGTTAATTCTTTATTTGCAAAAATGTATAAGCTCATCAAGTGGTAGGAAAGGCCGATGCTGTAATCCAGGGAAGCCATCAGTTCATTCACAAAACGTCCCGCATGAGCCAATTCCTTCTCAAACGTAGCGGTATCTCCCTCTGCAAAAGCTTCCTTTGCATACTCCATATCCTTTAAAATGATCTCGTACATGATTACGATCAATTCACTGCGGGAGGCTTGTGTTACCCGCATGGAAAATTCTTGTATTAATTCTTTTCTCATAGTCCTGCCTCCGTCTCGCTTCGTTTTCTATCGTTATCCCATTTCTTCAAACGGTTCCCGGCTTTCACGATTTACTGCCTACACGCTGTCCCCTTCGGAATAGCATCCGTTTAACCCTGTAGCAGGGACAAAATCTGCTGCGGTCTCTCGTTTGCCTGCGCCAGCATCGCATTACCCGACTGGGAAAGCACCTGCTGCTGGGTGTAGGTAACCATTTCCTTCGCCATATCCACGTCTTCCACACGGGATAATGCTTCCGTTAAGTTCTCCGCAGAAATATTCAGGCTGTTAATGGAATGCTCCAGACGGTTCTGATAAGCACCCAGCTTTGCGCGAATTGCGGACACCTCATTAATTGCATTTTCAAAAATCGTTATGGCCTTCTGGGCAGATTCCTGGGTGTTTACATTTACCACCGCAGTTCCCAACGTGTCCGTATCCACCTTCGGGATACGAACTTCCATGGTCTGACCTTCATTTGCACCGATTTGCAAATCCATCGGTCCCGCCTTTAATACGGTTACCGTAGCCTCGTCTACTTCACCTTCTACCTTAAATTTCATCTTAAAGTCATCCACATCCGTTACGGTCACATAATCACCATCGATGGAAACCGTGGCCGTACGGGCGAATCCGGTATCATAGTCCAATTCCACCTCCGCGTCCACACCGGCACCGCTCATACCGGAGGATATGCCCAGAGCCGTTGCCAAAGCTTCACTGGTACAATAAATCTCAATGGAGGCATCGTCTCCTTTATCTTTACTTTCGAATAACAATCCGGTTGCATCCGCTATGGTACTCGCTTCAGGGTCGCCGTTGACATCCTCCACCGTCGGAGTAACATCAATATCCACCGTAGAACCTGCTTCCCGAAGCTTTTCGTAAATATCGGACAACGTATCTGTGGTCGCAATCTCGATTTCTTTCTCATTAATGGCAATTTTCCCTTCCAAACCGAGGGCTGCCGTTTTACTGGTGGTTCCCGGAATCTGTGTCTCTACCTGCGCCGGCTGAGGTGCTTTGGTAACACTCAGACTATACTCCGTAATGGACACGGAATCCGACAAAGAAATCAACTGGATGTTTTCGTTATCGGAATAGGAACGACGGTCTACCGTACCGTTTAACAGCTTCTTCGTATTAAATTCGGTGGTAGTGGAAACACGGTTGATTTCCTCATTTAACTGGTCGATCTCGTCCTGAATCGCCGCACGGTCTTCGTCGGTATTTACGCCGTTTGCCGCCTGTACGGAAAGCTCACGCATACGCTGAAGCATGGCTTCCACTTCATCCAGGGCACCCTCTGCGGTCTGAATTACGGAAATACCGTCTGCCGCATTACGGGACGCCTGCTCAAGACCCGCAATCTGAGTTTTCATCTTTTCGGAAATAGCCAGACCCGCCGCATCGTCTGCCGCACGGTTGATACGATATCCGGAAGAAAGACGTTCCAAACTCTTATCCAGAGCGTTTCCCGTCTTTCCGAGAATGTTACACGCCTTAAGCGCCGAAATGTTATGATTAATTCTCATACTGTCACCTGTTCCTTTCCGGGACCGTTCTGCGTATCCTTACGCAAAACTTACGCCCGCTCGATTTCCATGATGTGAACAAATACCGCTTTCGATGCTGCCAGAAGCTGCGCTGTATCCGGCTTTTCTCCCGTCTGCGGTTCGGTGACATCTCCTTCCTTGTCAATGCCCGGAATACGGTTCACGGTATATTCTCCCATTCTTGCGTTCGGTCCGCAATATACCATGGCATCCGATACTCCCAAATCAAGTAATCGCATTGTCAGCTCCCGTTTGCTGTGTTCAAGCAGCTCGGTTCCTTCCCGGGAATCACTGCTGACAAAACAGAATATCTGATTGTCTTCTATCTGTAAGTCCGCCTGTATGTTTCCAAGCTTCACAAGCGGAATCTTTACCGATGCTTTTCCACCCTCGACTCCTTCGCTTTCCGTCTGCAGGGTAACACGCATACTCTTGATACCTTCTGCGGTTTCCACCGGAAAATCGAAACATTCTTTTCCTGCGCATTCCCCACGCAGCTTTACTCCCATCTTAATCTGCTTCAGTGCCTTCAAATCCACCGATGTCGGTTCTCCGGCATTCTGCATGTCATCCTCTAAATTCCGGACCGCTTTCTTTAAGTTACGGTAATAACCCTCCGCTACCCGTACATCAAAAAGGCTTTCCGTACTGTCCGCCCCGCCGGCTGCTAAAAGGGCGTCCGTCTCGCTCTCTGCCTCTTCCACCTTTTCGTCCTTGCGGAACTGCTTTAACAACCTGCCGAGCTTTCCGTACATTTCTCCGGTGCCTGCCAAAAACTCCTTTGCAGCCTCCACGTTATTGGCTGTTACCACAAGACCGAGACCCTTTAAGAAGTCCGGTGCCTGCTCCGCTGTTTCTGCGGTCATACGGAGATTCTGTACCGCGGTTTCCGTTTCTTCCGGTGTCGGCGTCGTGTTTTCTTTGTACATTTCATATCCGTCACTAACCGATATATCGGCAATTTTTCCCGGAATCTTAATACCGGAAAGAATTTGTGCGTCAATCCGGTTGCTGTTCGGTAACATTTCCCGAACCTTGCCCATGGTCTCGTCCGCCGTCACATCAATCCCGCCCATTTTTGCTGTACGCATTGCGGACAAAAGATTTCCTAACGTCAGTTCCTTACCGCTGTCCATGACAGCTCCGATGGCCGCTCCGTCGGTCTTCTCCAATTGATTAAACAAGCGGTACATACCGATATAAGCGGTACGCTCCTCCGGAGTCACGCCCGCGCTCTTCTCCATTTTAAATAAGTATCTGGCAAACTTCTCCGTATCCTGCTCCAGACCGTCTTCCATACGAATTTCCGCCACTCTGCGAGAAAGATCATCCACCGTTTCCGTCAGCGGATTGATGCCCTCTCTGATCAAACGAAGGGCCGCTGCCGGATGCATATTCTGAATCAAGTCCGTTACCTTTTTATCGTATTCCTTTACCGCATCCATATTGTTTGCGGTAAGCTCAATGGAATTGTACGCTAAAATTCTCACCGCCCGCAAATTTTCTGCGGATGCTTCCAATCCGAGGGACTGTAACAATTGTGCGTTCCCCGCAAAGGCACTGTTAATGGAATCTCCCAACGCCGCCTGCGGTCTTGTTCCCAACATATCGTAAGCTTCTCCGGCACGCTGCATTTTTGCACCGAGACCCGCACCCGCATTTGCAAGAGCTTCTAATGTTACGTTCTCTCTGTTGGCAAAGGTAACTCCCAGGGTATAACTCGGAGATTTAGAAAGGTTGTCGATGTTCTGCATGGTCTTACGGAACATATCCTCCATGGAGCGATTTCCCGCAAAGCCTGCCTCATCGGTATAAAAACGATAATAGTTATTTTCCAGTACACGAAGACCGTCCACTACTTTGGCAAGGCCGGAAGTATCGATGCGGATCCCCTGGCGCTCCAAACGATAAGCAGACTCCGTAGTCATCTTTAAACGAATCTCCTCCAGACGTCTCTTGGCACGAACCACACTGATATCGAAGTCCATGGAGAACCCGGACACTTCCGCAAGTACCGCCTGCTCCAAGGTACTCGGACGGGAATCGCTTCGTAATTCATCCTCCGCAAAAGCAAGGTCGCTGAAGGTAACGTCTTCTCTTGCCGCCTGCTGCATAGCGCGGCTCAGGACCACCTCGTTTGGTGCGGACTGCCCCGGTGCAAGCTCCTGTACCTTTTCCGCTGCCTTCTTTACATAGGCACGCTCTACCGTATCCGGCGTAAAGCCCTTCATACGCTCCACGCGCTCTCCTACTTCAGCTCTGGTAAGGAGGGTAAGATTTGCCTGAATCGGCTGCTTTCCGTCAAGCATTGCCGTCACAGCCAGTTCCGCCACCTCTTCCGGGGTACGCAGCTTCACATCGCTTAACTCATGCATCCGCAGAAGATTCTCCGGGGTAAGGGGCAATCCGTGCTCCGTGAGCCAACGGGCATTTCCTAAATTTTCTTCATCAATGGTCAGGTCTGCATTGACACATACCTGATTCACGGACTTTGTTAGGTTTTCCCACATCTTATCGGATACCGGCGTAGACTTCACATTACCGGCACTGTATTGCGCCATATATACGTTCTCTATCGTCGGCGTCTTGCCGAACTTTACCATATAATACTGTACCGACTCGGACATACCGGAGAGATTTCCCGCAAATTCCACCGCCTGATACACTTTATGCACCGTTGCATCCGTTACCGGCATTCCCGCAGCCAATAACTTTTCCGCAATAAATTCCGCTGCCGGATTACCCTTTAAGGCCTTTTTCGCCACAGCAATAACAGCTTCCCGTTTTTCGGCAAGCTTCGCTTTTTGTCCTTCTAAATTTTCCGCTTTTAAATCTCGTCCCAGACGAATCCGCTCAATGGCACGAGAGAGCTCGGTTGCGGTCAACTCCTCTACCGTAACACCCTCCGCACGCAAAGCATCATAATCCTCCCCGGAGAGATGCTCCGCGGATTCTTCTAAAGTCTTTTCTTCTTCCTGTATCGTTTCCGGCTGTTCCTCCGGATGATTTTTACTTACATCGCCGTAGCAAATTTCCTCCTCCACATTGCCGACAGCTCCTTCTGATACACTTACCGTAATATCGGTCTTGCCACCGTCCTTGGTGGCTTGTGTTGCATACACTGCGGAAAACTCCTTTCCCGTAGCGGTGGCGGAGCGTTGTACTTCTTTTTCCTTTTCCGGGGATACACCCCCGAAGAAAGATTGGATTCCGTTCATACCAACGCCTCCTCCGATATCCTATTTTCTCTACCTATTATTTCGGCTTTTTTCTCTCAAATCTTTATACATTTCTTTCTCTTACTCCGAATAGATTTATGGGGAACATAATTTTAGGAGTTCCCATGTCCCTGCTTTTTCATAAACGCACCTACACACAAATACATTCATCTCACAGGGGCTTTGCCAACCTCGGTCGTAAGTTGTTTGCCCTTATTTGCGTCGGAATACTGGTTCTTGCCCCTTGCGGATGTTCCGAAAATAAGTATCCGTCAAAACGGAATTCCCATCCGCTGTCCACGGAAAAATCACCTGCGCCGGGACCGGGAACTCCGTCCTTAAAGGAAGAATCGTTTTCCGCCTTTTTGGATGAATTTTTCAAAGAATACGCTGCCTCCGACAGTCTGTCCCTGCATTATACCGTTTCTCAGCCGGAAACCTTAAATTTGGACACCCCTTCCGTTTCTCTCGGTCACTTCAGCAAGGAATCTTTGTTGGCGTCAAATGACACCGCAACCCGGTATTTAAACCGGTTACACAGTTTTTCCAAAGAAACCCTCACTCCTTCCGAACAATTTAACTATGAGCTGTTGGAATATGCTTTAGAAAACTCTGTTTTTCCCGAAGAGGCGGTTCTCTATGATACACCTCTGGGACCTTCCACCGGACTTCAAACCCAACTTCCGGTACTGCTCGCGGAGTATCGTTTTACATCTTTAAAAGATGTGGAAGAATACTTTCTTCTGTTAGAAGACCTTCCGCGTTATTTTTCGGAGCTTTGCTCTTTTGAAAAAGCCCGCGCCGCCGCAGGTACCCAGTCCTGTGCGGAAGTGTTATCCCGCATCCTTTTACAGTGCAATTCTTTTGTGGAAAACCCCGGAAGCAATTTTCTGATTGAGTCTTTTCGGGACCGTCTTACAGTTCTCCCTGAGTTAACCGCAGAACAAACTGCCGAACTTTGTATTCGCAACCAGAAGCTTGTTTTTACCGAAGTGCTTCCTGCTTACGAACAATTGATTGAAACACTGCACAGCCTTCTGGATACTTCTGTTCCCGCCAAAGGACTTGCCCTGCTTCCGGGTGGGGCCGCTTACTATGAATACCTGGTACGAAGCACCACCGGCTCGGATAAATCTATAGAAGAACTGGAACGGATTTTGCAAAAAGCACTGACGGAAAACATGCTTACCATGTTTACTTTATATGAATCCAAAGACTTGCAAGAAGAACTGAAAATGTATCAGAAACAAGGACTTTCAATTCGATCCGCGGACACAACCGCATCGGCCTTTGCATCTTTTACCCCGGAGCAGTCTTCGGCCGTCCTGCAACAACTACAAAACCAAATCCGCGGTGATTTCCCCTCCCCCGCAGAAGCTTCTTTCCGAGTGGAATCCGTACATCCGTCTCTGGAAGACTTTATCAGTCCGGCTTTCTATCTGATACCGCCTTTTGACAACTACAAAGAAAATGTTATTTACATTAATAACGCAAAATGTACCTCGGAAAGCCTGTATTCCACCCTCGCTCATGAAGGCTATCCCGGACATCTTTATCAAAATACGTATTTTTCCTCCACCTCTCCTCACCCGATACGAGTACTTCTGAATTTTACCGGCTATGATGAAGGTTGGGGAACCTACGCGGAGCTGTACTCCTATAAATACGCCGACTGCTCGGAAGAACTGCGGCAGTTTTTAATTGCGGAGCAGGTGGCAGGACTGTGTCTCTACAGTCTCTCCGACATTAAAATTCACTTCCGAGGTGCAGATTTTGATACCGTTTCGGCTTTTTTAAAGGAGTATGGATTTACTCCGGAAAGTGCGGAAGAACTCTACTATACCCAGCTGGCGGAGCCGGGCATTTATCTCCCTTATTCCGTCGGATACCTTGAAATCTGCGAGCTTCGGGACCTGTATGCGAAACTGAAAGGCGCCGACGCTTCCCTGCTTCCTTTTCATACCTTTTTGCTGGAAGCGGGCCCGGCACCGTTTTCTCTTCTGCGTACACATTTGAATAATGAGTTTCAATAATGAATAATAAAAGACACCGCGCCCACAAACCATTGGAACGGTGTCTTTCACTTTTCTATCTTTTTCACTACACCGAAGCACCGATTTCAACGTTTACCACACTAAATTATTTTTTTAAAACCTATTGACATTCGTTCCCTTTTTATGGTATTATTGCAATTACTTTGGAAGGATGTAACAGAGCCTTTCCGAGCAATTCTTGGGACCACTCCTCTGGAGTTAAGGCCATACGGACAGCCGGGTCCACTGCCGATCGGCAACGAAAGTTGCCTTATTGATTGAGTTAAAAGCTCAAATTTTATAAGTTGGTTACTTCATAACCGAAATTGCGTTTTGTGACGCAGACTTGTGAAACGGTCAATAAGAGTAGTAAAAGTGATTGCTATATAGACTCTGATCATCCCGAATCCAGATATCAAATACTTCCACGTACCGGAATCATCCGGTGTCTTGTTTTTTTGTGTGGTTGCAATTTATTGCTTTAACTGGGTAACGTATTGTCGCAAGCTGTGTTATTTACGCAGCTTGCTTTTTTCGTGTTAGGCAAAGTGAGCATGCGCGCAATCCGTGGAAACTTGTTTCCACACGGTTGCACAGCCATATGCGAACGCGCCCACGACTGAGCAACGTAAATCGCGATGTTGCGGGCAGGTGCAAAGCACCGCCTACACACCCCTACCACTACACCAAAGGAGATTCCAGCATGAGCCAATCCATTCTTAAAAATAAATCAGACCAGACCAAAGCCCCGATTTACGAAGCGCTGGAGCAGTTCCGCAATCGACGTGTCGTTCCCTTTGACGTACCGGGCCATAAACGAGGCCGGGGAAATCCGGAACTGACCGCATTCTTAGGAGAACAGTGTGTTTCCATTGATGTCAACAGCATGAAGCCGCTTGATAATCTCTGTCATCCGATTTCCGTCATCAGAGAGGCCGAGGAACTGGCAGCGGATGCCTTCGGTGCGGCCCATGCGTTTCTTATGGTGGGAGGTACCACCAGTGCGGTACAGAGCATGGTGCTGACGGCCTGCAAGCGGGGTGATGAGATTATTCTGCCGCGTAACGTACACAGAAGTGTCATCAACGCCTTGGTTCTTTGCGGTGCCGTTCCGGTATATGTAAACCCGGAAGTAGACCACCGTCTCGGTATTTCTCTCGGCATGCGCTTGGAACAAGTAGAACGTGCTATTAAAGAGCATCCGAATGCGGTAGCGGTACTGGTGAACAATCCGACCTATTACGGCATCTGTTCAGACCTGCGTGGCATCGTAAAACTGGCCCACGAACACAATATGCTTTGCCTCGCGGACGAAGCCCACGGCACCCATTTTTATTTCGGAAAAGACCTTCCGGTATCTGCCATGGAAGCCGGTGCGGATATGGCCTCCGTATCCATGCACAAAAGCGGCGGCAGCCTGACCCAGTCCAGTTTTCTCCTTGCCGGACCAAACATCAACGAAGGTTACGTACGCCAGATTATTAACCTGACCCAGACCACCTCCGGCAGCTACCTGCTCATGAGCAGTCTGGACATTTCCCGCAGAAACCTTGCGCTTCGGGGAGAAAAGGTTTTTGAGCAGGTACGTAAAATCGCGGAATACGCCCGCACGGAAATCAACTCTATCGGCGGTTATTATGCCTTCGGACAAGAGCTGATTAACGGTGATTCCATTTATGATTTTGACCCGATTAAGCTTAGTGTACATACCCTGGACATTGGCCTTGCGGGTATCGAAGTATACGATATGCTCCGGGACGATTACGACATACAGATTGAATTCGGTGACATTGGAAACATCCTGGCGTATCTTTCCATCGGCGACCGCACCCAGGAGATTGAACGTCTCGTAAGTGCTCTGGCGGAAATCCGCCGCTGTTGCCAGAGAGATAAAACCGGTATGCTGACCCAAGAATATATTCCGCCGCAGGTGGTAGCAAGCCCACAGGAGGCTTTCTACGCGCCGAAGGAAAGTCGCCCGATTATGGAAACGGAAGGCATGGTCTGCAGCGAGTTCGTGATGTGCTATCCGCCGGGTATTCCGATTCTGGCACCGGGCGAAAAAATAACAAAGGACATTTTGGAATACATCCGCTATGCAAAGGAAAAGGGCTGCAGCATGACCGGTCCGGAGGACCCGGAAATCGAGCATTTGAACGTGCTGGCGGAAGTAACAAACAAGACTTACTAAACAGAAGAAACCCCAAAGGTTGCAAGAAATATACTTTACATACGCAACCCGCCATAAACAATCTTACACAGGGAGGATACCCATGGATTTATGGTTCAGTGAAAAACATACTCCGGACGTAAAACTCAGCATCCGGGTAAAAAAACAGCTGTTTTGCAGTGAAAGCGACTACCAGAGAATCGACATTTTTGATAGCGAGGAATTCGGTCGCATCCTTTCTCTGGATGGAAATATCATGTTAACGGAACGGGATGCCTTTATTTACAACGAAATGATTGTCCATGTACCCATGGCAGTGCACCCTTGCATCGAAAAAGTACTGGTCATCGGTGCGGGTGACGGCGGTGTGGTAAAGGAACTGACCCGCTACGAACGGTTAAAACATATTGACCTGGTAGAGATGGACCCGATGGTGGTAGAGGCCTGCAGACAATATTTGCCGGGCAACACCTGTCAGCTGGACGATCGCCGGGTAAACATCCACTATGAAAACGCACTCAAGTTCATCCGTTACTGCGAAAACGAATACGACCTGATTATCGTAGACTCCAACGACCCTTACGGCCCGTCGGAAGGTTTGTTTACCAAGGAGTTTTACGGCAACTGCTATAAGGCATTGCGGGATGACGGCATTATGGTAAATCAGCAAGGCAGCCCGTTTTACAAACAGGACGCAGATGCCATGCAGCGCAGTCACCAACGTATCGTGGCCACCTTTCCCATCAGCCGCGTGTACCAAGCTCACATTCCGACCTACGCCGCAGGCTACTGGCTCTTCGGCTTCGCCAGCAAAAAGTACCATCCGTTAGACGACTTAAACGCCGACGTTTGGAACAAGCTTCAGCTCCGTACAAGATATTATACAACAAATTTACATAAAGGTGCTTTCTACCTTCCGGCATTTTTGGAAGAGATGTTAGAAGCCGTGGAACAGTAAGGAGGTCATATGAACAAAAATATCGAAACCTTTATCGGCTGTGATGCCGACTATGAGGACGCTTCCTTGGTTCTCTTCGGTGCTCCCTTTGACAGCACCACCAGTTATCGTCCGGGCACCCGCTACGGTTCCTCTGCCATACGACACGAGAGCTTTGGTCTGGAAACCTACAGCCCGTATCAGGATGAAGACTTGACCGACTACGCAGTATTTGATGCAGGCGATTTAGAGCTTTGCTTCGGCTCTGCGGAAGCCGCACTGACCGACATCGAAACCACGGCAAAAGAAATTTTAGGTGATAATAAATTACCGTTACTTTTGGGTGGCGAACACTTAGTTACTTTGGGCGCCTTCCGTGCTGCTTTAGAAAAACATCCGGATCTTCACGTCATTCACTTCGATGCCCATACAGATTTGAGAGATGATTACTTAGGGGCGAAGCTCAGCCATGCCTGTGTCATCCGTCGTTGTCACGATTTAATCGGGGACGGTCGGATTCACCAATTCTGCATCCGCAGCGGCGAACGAGAGGAGTTCCGGTTTGCCAAAGAGCATACCGACCTACATAAATTTAGCTTTAACGGTTTGAAGGAAGCTGTGGAAGCCATCGGCAATGCCCCGGTATACTTTACCATCGACCTGGATTGTCTGGATCCGTCCGCATTTCCGGGCACCGGTACTCCGGAAGCGGGAGGTGTCAGCTTCTCAGAGCTTCTGGAAGCTATTGAAACAGTTTGTAAGACAAATGTAGTGGCAGCGGATGTCAATGAATTAAGCCCGATGTTAGATGCCAGCGGAGCCAGTACGGCATTGGCATGTAAGGTGGTAAGAGAATTGATGCTGGCACTGTTGAAAAAGGAGGATAAAAAATGAGCAGAGTATTAATTATCGGCTGCGGTGGCGTAGCATCCGTAGCAATTCAAAAATGTTGTCAGGTAAGCGAAGTGTTTACCGAGATTTGCATTGCCAGCAGAACCAAGTCCAAGTGTGACGCCCTGGCAGAAAAATTAAAAGATAAAACCACTACAAAAATTACCACCGCACAAGTAGATGCGGACAAGACCGAGGAAGTTATCGCCCTCATCAACTCCTACAAGCCGGATTTGGTTATGAACATTGCCCTTCCGTATCAGGATTTGACCATTATGGATGCCTGCCTTGCCTGTGGCGTCAATTACATGGACACCGCCAACTATGAGCCGGAAAACATCGACGACCCGGAGTGGCGTGCCATCTACGACAAACGCTGCAAAGAAGAAGGGTTCTCCGCATACTTTGATTACTCCTGGCAGTGGGCATATCAGGAAAAGTTTAAAGCTGCAGGTCTTACCGCACTTCTGGGCTCCGGCTTTGATCCTGGTGTAACCCAGGCCTTCTGCGCCTATGCTTTAAAGCATGAATTTGATGAAATTGATACCATTGATATTTTAGACTGTAACGGCGGCGACCACGGCTATCCGTTTGCCACCAACTTTAACCCGGAAATCAATCTCCGGGAAGTATCCGCCCCGGGCAGCTACTGGGAAAACGGTAAGTGGATTGAAATTCCGGCCATGAGCATCAAGAGAGAATATGACTTCGCCGAGGTGGGGCAGAAAGATATGTATCTTTTGCACCATGAAGAAATTGAGTCCCTTGCAAAGAACATTCCGGGGGTAAAGCGCATCCGTTTCTTTATGACCTTCGGTCAGAGCTACCTGACTCACATGAAGTGTCTGGAAAACGTAGGTATGCTTTCCACCACCCCGATTCTGTACGAGGGAAGGGAAATCGTTCCGATTCAGTTCTTAAAGGCCCTTCTTCCGGATCCGGCTACTTTAGGTCCGCGCACCAAGGGTAAAACCAACATCGGCTGTATTTTTACCGGTAAAAAAGACGGCAAGGAAAAGACCTACTATATCTACAACGTGTGTGATCACGAAGAGTGCTACAAGGAAGTAGAGTCCCAGGCCATCTCCTACACCACCGGCGTACCGGCCATGTGCGGCGCTCTTATGCTCCTCACCGGCAAGTGGAACAAGGCGGGCGTTTACACCGTGGAAGAATTTGATCCGGACCCATACATTGAAGCTCTGGACAAGTACGGCCTGCCGCATCAGGAAAGCTACAATCCGGTGCTTGTTGACTAATCTTCGGAATAAACCTTTGACTGCTGAAATGTAGGAAATCTTCGTTACGTTTCAGCAGTTCTTTTCCTGTCATCAGAAAGGAGCCTCGCTTTGAATACTACCATCATTCAATCCCGCTTGCTGACTTCGGGACTTCCCACTCCCTGCTACATCATTGATGAAGCAAAACTTATGGCAAACGGACAGATATTAAAAGAAATCCAGGATGCCACCGGCTGCAAAATTCTCTTGGCACAAAAAGCCTTTTCCAACTATGATTTGTATCCGACACTGGCTCCTTTCCTTGCGGGAACCGAAGCCAGCGGACTCTATGAGGCCCGTCTGGGTGCGGAAGAAATGCCGGACAAGGAATGTCATGTTTTCTGCGCGGCATATCGGGAAGAGGACTTTGAAGAACTGCTTTTGTATGCGGATCACATTGTCTTTAACAGTCCGGCACAATTAAAAAAGTTTGGAGTAAAAGCCAAAAGCGCCGGGAAAGAAATCGGCCTTCGTATCAATCCGGAATGTTCCACCCAGGATGGACACGCAATTTACGACCCTTGTGCACCGGGCAGTCGTCTGGGTACCACTCTTGCGCAATGGCACAGAGAGATGACACCGGAATTTATCGCACTTCTTGACGGTCTTCACTTCCATACCCTTTGCGAACAGGACTCCGATGCACTGGAAATAACCTTACAGTCTGTGGAAAAAAATTTCGGATTTCTTCTTCCGAAACTAAAATGGCTGAACATGGGAGGAGGACATCATATCACCCGCCCGGACTATGACCGGGAGCGGCTAAAAAGATGCATCTGGCATATGGGTGATACTTATAATGTGGAGATCTACCTGGAGCCGGGAGAAGCTGTTGCTTTAAACGCCGGCTATCTTCTCACCCGGGTTCTGGATGTGGTACAAAACGGCGACACTACCATAGCCATTCACGATATGTCTCCGGCCTGTCACACGCCGGATGTCATTGAAATGCCCTATCGTCCGCCTCTGCACTCCTCCGGGGAAGCAAACGAGAAGACCTATACCTATCGTCTGGCCGGACCGACCTGTCTTTCCGGAGATATCGTAGGAGATTACAGCTTCGATACACCTCTTACAGATGGAGATTTTCTTCTGTACGAAGACATGGCCATCTACTCCACCTGTAAAAACAACACCTTTAACGGAATGCCGCTTCCGGATATTTGGGAAGCAAAAAAAGACGGCACTTTCCGTCTTCTTGCTCGTTTCGGTTACGAGGACTTTAAGTACCGATTAGGAAGTAAATAAGATCCATACAACACCAAAAGTGCCGGAGACAAATTAAAGATTTACTCCGGCACTTTTTATTGCTTTCCTTTTCTGTTTCAGACCGTCGTTCTATACCATCGGACCTATTCTCAAACCGCAAAACGGCCTACTCCTCACCTTTTAGTTCTACCGCAATATATTCATGCTTCATATACGGCAATATCCGGTTCAATAAATCCCCCGTCGCAAACCGGATACTGGACGTGTTTTTGCAAGGATGACAGCCGAAATACTCTTCCTGCAGCAAATCCTTATCAATCAACAACTGTACCTTCTCCTCGGTATCCTTTAGCAGCCCAAGAACACTGGCCGAACCCGGCAATACACCCAACAGCTCCTCCATGGCCTCTCCCGACGCGAAGGACAATCTTGCGGCATTAATCTGCGCCGACAGCTCCTTAGTCTTAAACACCTTATCTCCCGGCATCAAAAGTAAATAATAATTTGTCTTCTGCCGATTGCAGAGTACCAGATTTTTGCACATTTTAACGCCCAATGCTTCATCAATCTCTTTACAATCCTCCATGGTCAATGCCGGCTCATGGTCTACATAAGTATATGATATATTTAACTCTTCCAACAACGCAAAGGAGCGCTGCTCCATCTCCGTTCGGCATACAAAATTTTCCGGTTTTGTTGAATACACAATCATCGCTTTCCTCCTGAACCTTCTGCTCGTTCCTCTCTATCATAATCCATATTCCGCTTCGATGCAATTCTTTTTTTCTTCCAACCCTTGACATTTACAATATGCCACGATATAATTATCGTGGTGTACGTTTGGTAATTATATTTTTTTATAAATTACTTCTATATCATTATTTTCAACAGGAGGATTTCACATGGCAACAAAGGCTTATTACAAGCACGAAGAAATCGGTGCCGGAAAAGTTGGTTTCTCCAGAACCCGTTCCATCATCGAAGCCGCTTTTTACGGCAACAATGTAGTTAAGGTTAATACCTTAAAGGAAGCTTATGATCTTGCAAAGAACTCTCCGGGAACCATCGTTACCGATATGCCGGTATACAGAGGTGAGGAGTTCGGTCTTGAGAAGGACGCAAAGGTTCTTTTATTCAACGACGGTGCTGTTACCGGTCGTTATGCTACCGCACGTCGCATTAAGGGCGAGCCGGGCGTAGATGATACCAAGCTTGATAAGGTTGTTATGGACGCTGTATACGAGACCCGTTGGAAGACTATGTACCATGCAGAGTGCTTCGTTGGTCTTGACGAGGAGTTCATGGTTAAGGCTCATCTCTTAATTCCGGAAGGTGAAGAGAACTTATTATACAACTGGATGATCAACTTCCAGTATATGTCCGATGAATACGTAAAGATGTACAAGAACTCCAAGCCGGTTGGTGACGGCAAGGAAGCTGATATCTACATCTTCTCCGACCCGCAGTGGGTACCGGGCAATCGTCCGGACGTTGATTACAGCTGCTTAAGCGATCCGCTTACGCTCTGCTATTTCGACACCAATGAGAACTGTGCTGCCATCCTTGGTATGAAGTACTTCGGTGAGCACAAGAAGGGTACCCTTACCATGGCTTGGGCTATCGCTAACCGTAACGGTTATGCTTCCTGCCACGGCGGACAGAAGGAGTACACCTTGGCTGACGGTTCCAAGTACGTTGCTTCCGTATTCGGACTTTCCGGATCCGGTAAGTCCACCTTGACCCACGCTAAGCACGGCGGAAAGTACGGTGTTACCGTTCTTCACGACGATGCATTCATCATCAACTCCGACACCTGTGCTTCCATCGCACTGGAGCCGACCTACTTCGATAAGACTGCTGACTACCCGACCGGCTGCCCGGACAACAAGTATTTGTTATCCGCTCAGAACTGTTCCGCTACTTTGGACGAGGACGGCAAGATTCAGCTTGTAACCGAAGATATTCGTAACGGTAACGGCCGTGCTATCAAGTCTAAGCTTTGGTCTCCGAACCGCGTAGATAAGATTGACTCCCCGGTTAACTCCATTTTCTGGATCATGAAGGATCCGACCATCCCGCCGGTAGTTAAGTTAAAGGGTGCTGCTCTTGCTTCCGTAATGGGTGCAACTCTCGCAACCAAGACTTCCACCGCAGAGCGTGTTGCTGCAGGTACCGACCTGAACGCTCTTCGTATCGTTCCGTACGCTAACCCGTTCAGAACCTACCCGCTTGCTAACGACTATGTAAAGTTTAAGAAGCTCGTAGAAGAGAAGAACGTAGATTGCTACATCATCAACACCGGTGATTTCATGGGCAAGAAGGTTAAGCCGGCTGATACCCTTGGTATCTTAGAGACCATCGTTGAGAAGAAGGCTGATTTCAAGCAGTGGGGTCCGTTCGAAGACATCGAGATTATGGATTGGGAAGGCTTCGCTCCGGATATGAAGGATGCTGATTACCTTGCTCAGTTAAAGGCTGCTATGCAGAACCGTGTAGACGCTGTTGCTAAGTTTGCAACCGCAAAGGACGGTTACGACAAGCTCCCGGATGAGGCTCTTGAGGCTCTTCAGAAGTTAGTTGATGCATTGAAGTAATTTGATAGAAATTCTATACAAATAACAATCCCCGTCGGAAGGTAATTTCGGCGGGGATTTTCTTTATGCATACTATAACATACTATCACGCTTTTAGCGAAGTCGAAATCACCTTATAGAGCGGCTTAGGCTTGAGGACGCTCCCGAAAGTCTTAGCCGCTCTTACAAGGAAGTTTGACGGAGCGTTGTGCTCAGCAAAAAAGGAGATTATACATAGGAGGGAACGATATTAGAAAAGTTTCTCTGCTTATAGGAATGGGATACCGCGCAGACCAAAAAGGCCGTGCAAAGCACGGCCTTAAACGTCGCTTGGGGGAATCGAACCCTCAACTAGCCCTTAGGAGGGGCTTGTTATATCCATTTAACTAAAGCGACAATTTATCCTTACCTATTCTACTATGATTTCCCGAATTCGTCAATCGTTTATCGTTCAAAATCCACAGTTCCCTGCATCCAGATATTTCCTCGGAACCTTCGTCCCGGCTTCGGTTCACCGTACAAATCCTTTTTGCTGATACAGACCGGGAAGCACACATCATTACAACGTAAATTCATGCAATAAAGTGCCTCCCCCGTAATCCGGTTCACACATTCCGATACAGACTCTATCATGGCCAGAATCGTATAATTATCGGACTCGGAGCCGTAAGGAATAAAAGTTGTTTCTACAATGGAATAGATATCTTCCGACTTGAGACGCTTACTGATTTGAGCATACAAATCAATGTCATCAATAGTCAGAGCTTCCATTGCCTCCTTATCGCCCTTTCTTGCCGCTTCCAACAATTTCGTTCTTCCGGAAGTATCTACCGCTTCCTTCACCGGAATATCCTTCATGGAAAGAGTCGGAAGCAAAATCTTCCCTTCGGAAGCCAAAGCTGCCAAGGTAATGGGATGTTCTCTTCTCTCTTCCGGATATCCCTGAGAAACATAGTCTGTCACATTCTGTAAATAGAAAATCAAGGAAACACCTAAGCGATAATCATCACACATCCCGGTATATGCATCGGTGTCTACTCGCTTGCTGATAAAAACAGTCTCTCTCGAACTTATGTTCTCTCCCTTTAAATACGGAAAGTAGTGTTCCATATGAAAGTTCCCATGCTCATCATACTCTCCACGCAAAGCAACTCCTACGTTTTCCGCCACTTCCAGCAAAATCTCCGCAAACATTACTTTCCCACCCATAGTTGCCATGTAACGTTCCGCACCTTGTTCTATTACAAGACGTACCAATTGCTCTACATCTTTCCTGCTCTTAATCGTTCGAAAACCTACCGTTTTTAAAAAACTATGCATTGTGTTACCTCATTTTCTAATACTCAACCGAATCGGTAATAAACAAAGTCAGACATTTGGTTAAATCTCTTTCCGTATCTTCCTCATAAGGGATTCCTTCCGCATTTTTCAATAAGCGAATGACCGGACGCGTCGGAAATTTGAAATTTTGCCGGATTACCACTGCAGTATCACCTTCATTTGTGATTACAGTAATTCCTATCGGGTACGCAGCTACAGACTCCATGAACAACTGCACCAGAGCAAAATCAAATTTGACACCTGCCTGGCTCATAATGTAATCCATTGCCTCCCGTACCTTATACCTCGGCATGAGATTACCGTAAATCATACTGTCAAATTGGTCGCATAACGATACAATTCTTACTTCCGGCTTCAAGTACTGACCTTTTTTTCGAAACGGATATCCACTTCCGTCAAGCCGCTCATGATGATGAAGAATAATATCCTTTGCGATCTTTGATACCCACTCTTTCTTCTCTACATCAGTATACCCGTAAACAACGTGATACATGATTTCTTTTCTTGTTTTTTCATCACATGTTTCCATGTCAATTTCACCGGTATCAACCGTAACGGTAGTATACCCGATATCATGCAACAATGCTCCGATTGCAATTTCTCGTACCTTCGACTTTGGCATCTTTGAGCGCAAAGCGATCAATGTGGAAATTGCTGCCACGTTCACTGAATGTAAATATAACGCATTGCTCTTTTCACGCACACAGGAAACACTGTACATAATCTCCGGCTGACTTAAAATGTCGGTCATTATCTCGTCCGCCACTTTAACAATTTCTTTCAATTCATCATTTTCCGCATACGTATATTTACGAATCGTACTTCTCACCAATTCGCCGCATTGCGCCTTTACCTCTTCTTCAATAATGCTGCCGGCATTATTTCCGTCCTTGCCGTCAGCTTCGGTGATATATACCTGCTTTACTCCCAGTTCCAGCAAACGTGCTTTATACTCATTTTTCAATCTTGTTCCTGCGGCCATCAACACGACGCCGGAAGAGGAAAATAAGTCTTTTGCAAGAATATCCCCTTCTGTAATAGATTCCACCGTAATTTTTCTCAATTTACCCTCTCCCCTACAGCTTATGCCATATAGTTTCTCTTATTCTTTGCTTCTTCCAATGCCTTCCGTTCTTCCTCGGACAACACTACAAAGGATTCTCCTTTAATGATTTCCTTTATATACGTATAACAACCTTCTCTTGTATGCACCGATGTTAAGATGCATCCGTTATTCTTGTCGTCAAGTAATGCCATTGAAAAGCTTAACTTTCCGCCCATTTCCTTAAAAGCGTCATATTTTACAATGCTCATCTTCTGATATGCATTTAATAACATGTCACATGCAATATTCAGCTTTCCGAAAATGTATTCAATATCGGTTTTCATCTTATCCATCTCATTAAATCTTGAGAGAATCGATGCCTCTAGATCTTTACCGTTGGCACCTTTCATAAATGCAGAATACTTCTTATTCAGCTTCCGGATTTTCAATAAAGAAACAATAAGTAATACCGCCAAAACAAAGGCCATAACCACTGCAGAAATACCGAGTATCAGAGAAAAACGTAAGGCATCCGCTTCCTGCATTCCTGCGATTAACATTGCATTTTCATTCATTAGACACTCCATCCTTCCTTACTTTAAGCGGTTCATCAATTCAATTAATCGTTCTAATTCTTCCATAGAATAGTATTCGATTTCGATACGACCTTTATTCTTAGCCTTTTTCTTGATTTCAACCTTTGTTCCCAAAATATCTTTCATTCGATTCTCAATATCTCGGTAAATGAAACTGTCATCCTTTTCTTTTACAGGCTTTTCTTCTTTCTTTTCCTCTTTCGCCAAAAATTTCTTTACCAGACTTTCCGTTTCTCTCACGCTTAGCTTTTCATCAAATACACGAAGAGCCAGCGTATGCTGTTCATCTTTGTTCGAAACAGAAAGAAGTGCTCTGGCATGACCGCCGGTAAGCATATTATCAATCAACATTTGCTGAACTCTTTCATCTAACTTTAACAAACGCATAGAGTTTGTAATCGTTACCCGGTTCTTTGCCACCTTTTCAGCCAACTCATCCTGTTTCAAATGATGCTCTTGAATCAAACGGCTGTACGCCTGCGCTTCTTCAATGGGATTTAAATCCTGGCGCTGAATATTTTCAATTAAAGCAATTGCAAAAATATCTTCCGGTGCAAACTCTTTTACAATAACCGGAACTTCTAAAAGACCCGCTTTTCTGGCAGCTCTCCATCGTCTTTCCCCGGCAATGATTTCATAACGTTTTCCTTTTTTCTGTACCACAATCGGCTGAATCACACCGTACTGTTGAATAGAATCTGCCAACTCCTGCAACGCATCCTCATCAAAATTTCTTCTCGGCTGTGTACGATTCGGTTCTATTTCGGAAAGACGTAAAAATGTTTCACGTGAAACATCTTCTTTCTTTTCTTCTACACTGTTTTCTTCAATTCCAAACATCCCTTCCAGCCCGTTCCCCAGTGCCGGCTTTCTCTTTCCTGCCATATTATTACTTCCTCCTTAATATTGATACCAATCCCGTACATCTCGATCAATTACTTCTTCCGCCAGTGCACGATATCCTTCCGCGCCGTTACACTTAGAATCATACATAATAATCGGCATACCATGGCTCGGTGCTTCCGCTAATTTAACATTTCTCGGAATAATGGATTTGTATATATTTTCTTTCAAATTTTTACGAACATTCTCAACTACCTGTAAAGAAAGATTCGTACGAGAATCAAACATTGTAAATACAACGCCTTCCATCTCCAGGTCCGGATTTAATCTCTTCTTTACCAGTTCAATAGTATGTATCAACTGGGACAAACCTTCCAAAGCATAATATTCACACTGAATCGGAACAAGTACGGTGTCTGCCGTCGTCATTGCATTTACCGTCAGCGTATTCAAAGACGGCGGGCAATCGATTATAATATAATCATAATCGTCCCTTACCTTATCAACATACCCCTTTAGAATATACTCTTTCTTATCCAATCCAATCAATTCAATCTCTGCTGCAGCCAAATCAACATTGGACGGAATTACTTTCACACCATCCATTATGCTTTTCATCAGGCAGTCATCTAAACCACATTCACCGATTATCAAATCATACACTGTTTTTTTGCACTTTTTCTTATTTATACCAAGTCCGCTGGTCATGTTCCCCTGCGGGTCAATATCTATTGCCAAGACTTTTTTCCCTTTTTCAGCAAGACAAGCGGCAAGATTAATTGCCGTAGTTGTTTTGCCTACACCGCCCTTTTGATTTGCAACAGCGATTGCTCGTCCCATAGTTTTCTTCCTTCCTGTATTCATAGTATGTTTCACGTGAAACATTCCTATCTCATTTTATCATAAATGTTCCACGTGAAACAATCCTTTTCCGCTATTTTATGTCAACAAATTTATGTCTGATTGCATAAACAGCTGCCTGTGTACGATCCGACACTCCTATCTTTTTAAAAATGTTGGAAACATGATTCTTAACCGTCTTTTCGCTAATCTGTAATTTAGACGCTATTTCTTTATTATATAGACCCTCTGCCAAAGCGCAAAGCACTTCAATCTCTCTCGTGGACAACAATTTATCTTTGCTTCTTGCTTCTCGCTGCAGTTCTTTCAAATATCTCTGTTCCTTTAACAACGGAGTCAAAGTTTCATCAATAAATGTTTCTCCGTTATTAACAGCATAAATAGCTTCCTTCAATACTGAAGAATCGGAATCCTTCAACAAATATCCGGAAACACCGATTTCTACAGCCCGCATTAAATATTCCACTTCATTATGAATGGTTAAAATCAGTACTTTCTGTTTATTACCTGAAGAACGTAACTTTTCCAATACTTCCAATCCGTTCAGATCCGGCATATTAATATCAAGTAAAACAACATCCGGATTTAAAACATGAATCAGTTCCAGACATTTTTCACCGGTTCCTGCTTCACCGATAATTTTAATATCTCCATCCAATTCCAACAATTGTTTCAACCCTTCTCTGACCATAGAATGGTCATCCGCCAACAATACATTAATCATTCCCACTCTTTTCCTCCTTCTCTTGTAATGGAACCTCTATCGATACTACCGTACCGATTCCCAACTGAGATTCAATTTTTATGAATCCGCCCAGTAAAGAAGCACGCTCCTTCATCATTGAAAGTCCAAACCCATAAAGTCTTTCTTCAGACGGTTCATCTACCTTCTCTATATCAAATCCGGTTCCGTTATCCCGAATTGATAATTTTAAATTATTTTCTTCACACAAGAGAGTTATATCAATCTTTGTGGCTTTTGCATGTTTCAGAATATTGCAACATGCCTCCTGCAAAATACGATACAGTGTAACTTTGTATATGGAAGACATATTCGGTTCTTCTGTCTTACACTTAAATTCAACTTCAATATCCTGATTTTTTCTTAATTGCAAGCAATAAGATTCAATCGTAACAAGTAAACCCAAATTATCTAAGGACATAGGGCGAAGGTTGTAAATGATTTCCCGCATACCATTTATAATTGTTCGAATCGTTTCGATCATTGTCTGAAGTTCTAACTTCACACGCACGGTATCTATGTCTATCAGGCGCATACACAACTCTGTCTTATGAACCAAACCGGTCAAACTCTGTACGGAAGAATCGTGCAAATCAGCTGCTATCCTGTTTCTGTCATGTTCCTGGGACTCTAAGATATGAATTCCCCGCTCCTTTTCCACAGAAGAGTTTTCTGCAGAGAGAACATCTTCATGCTCTTCCGGTATCGTCAAAAGTGTATTCCGTAAAAATTGTATACTTTCGGTACGATGCCTGTATTGTTTCAGTTTTTCATTTAAAGCAGGTAATTTTTCTTTAAACTCATCTGCTGTCTTTAGCAATTTTCTTTTCTCTTCACCTTCCTCATAAACACCTACCGGCGAAAAGAAATTCATATTCGAATCTTGTTTTTGACCGATTTCCTGAAGTGAATATTCTACCTCCCTGATTTTCTGCTCCACGTTCTGAATCATTTCAATAATTCGTGTCAATTCTTCTTCATTTTCGTTTTCCAATGTATCAAGAAAACGAATCGCTTCTTCAATTTTCATTTTTCCCAACGTGGCACCTCCTATCATTCTCAACCAAAAACAATTTAAAAATCCTATTTTTCTTTATGACCCTGGCACGCTTTGCAAATTGTGTTTTGCCTGATTTCCATGACTGTATGTTCAATTCCCGCTTCTTCGTATGTTTCTCCAACCGGGCGAAAACCTATTTTTTCATAAAACGCTATTGCATGAGGCTGGGCACCTACCAATACACGATCCGCTCCCATTAACAACCCTTTATCCACAAGCATACGGACAATAAAATCTCCGTATCCCTGTCCGCGCTCGTCTTTCTTTACAGCGATACGACCTATCTTGTAATCTTCACCATCTGCGGTTTTATGAAGACGACCTACACCAACCGGTATAGTTCTGTTAATATCTTTATAAACAACAGCCTGTATCGCTGTTTCATCCGCATCATCAAAGATAATATTATCAGACCAGCCCTGTTCCGTTCCAAACACCTCCCGACGAATCGGTGCAATTTCATTCATATGATCAAGTCCTAAATAATATCTTCCGCAAATCATAATATTGTCCTTCTTTCCATTATTAAAGTCGTTACGTACTCTCTGGCTTTCATCACCGGAAAAGTAACTATAAAGGTTGCTTTAACGGTTTTCCCTGTCCTCTCGGATATTTTTCCGGAGTACGCTTTTCTTTTTTTACAACTACAAACGTCCGCGCAATCTCCGTATCCGGCAAGAAACTTTCCTCCGCACTGATTAACTTTCCTCCCAAAGTCACAATTGCATTTTTCGCTTCATTACACTCTTCTTTGCAATCTCCCGCTTTGTAGGAAATAAAATATCCGCCCGGTTTTACAAATGGGATACAAAACTCGGACAAAGTCGCCAAGCGAGCTACGGCTCTCGACACACAATAATCAAATTGTTCTCTGTATTCTTTTGTCCGGGCCGCTTCTTCCGCCCGACCGTGTACAGCGGTAATTTTTTTCAAATCAAGCAATTCAATAACACGATTTAAAAAAGCTATGCGCTTATTCAAAGAATCCATCAACACAAATTCCGTATCCGGAAAAGCAATTTTTAAAGGAATTCCCGGAAAACCGGCCCCGGTACCTAAATCCAATACCTTTTTCCCTTGAAAATCTTTCATAGATTTCACTAAAAACAAACTATCCAGAAAATGCTTACAAAGCACTTCTTCGTATTCGGTAATTGCGGTCAGATTCATCACCTCATTTTGCGCAACCAAATAGTCGTAATAAGCTTCAAACTGCTCCTGCTGTTTACCGCTTAATAAGATTCCTATTTTTTCCGCACCTTTCACAAGTATCGAATTGTCCCGCATATTTTTCCTCTTCTTTCTTCTATAAAATTATCTTCCCAAGTAAACCAACAATACGGAAATATCCGCCGGAGATACTCCCGAAATACGGGAAGCCTGTCCCACATTTTCCGGACGCACCTGTTTTAATTTTTGTCTTGCTTCAATACGAATGGACGGTATCGCATCGTAATCAATCTCTGCAGGAATCTTTTTGTGTTCCATTTTTTTAAACTGCGCAACCTGACTCATCTGGCGACGAATATAGCCCTCGTACTTTAATTCGATTTCTACCTGCTCCGTCACATCCGAAGAAAGTTCCGGACGCTTTTTATCAATCGATGCCAGCATATCATACGTAAGCTCCGGCCTGGTAATCAATTCCGCCAATGTGCTGCCGGACTTTAACGGCGTACTTCCGAGTGCAATTAAAAGCTCCTGCACCTGTTCCGTACCGCCGATGGTTGTTTCTTTTGCACGAAGAATTTCCGCCTGGATTTGCGCTTTCTTTTCTTCCAATTTTTGATAACGCTCTTCACTGATAAGACCCACTTCATAACCGTATTTTGTCAAACGTAAATCCGCATTATCCTGACGCAGAATTAAACGATATTCCGCACGGGAAGTCATCATACGATACGGTTCATGGGTTTCCTTCGTCACCAAATCATCGATTAACACACCGATATATGCCTCCGAACGGTCCAAAACGAGAGGTTCTTTTCCCTGTAACTTTCTGGCAGCATTAATACCGGCAATCAAACCCTGCGCCGCAGCTTCTTCATAACCGGAACTTCCGTTAAACTGTCCGCCGCTGAACAAACCGCTTATTTTTTTAAACTCCAAACTGGACTTTAATTGCATCGGATTGATACAATCGTATTCGATTGCATAAGCATTTTTTACAATTTGTGCATGTTCCATTCCTTTCACGGAACGATACATTGCGACCTGAACATCTTCCGGTAAAGAACTGGACATACCGGCAATATACATCTCATTCGTATAATTTCCTTCCGGCTCTATAAAAATCTGATGTCTGTCTTTATCCGCAAACTTCATTACTTTGTCTTCAATGGAAGGACAATATCTCGGACCGGTTCCGTGAATTACGCCGGAATACAACGGGGAACGATCTATGTTCTTCTTAATAATATCATGTGTTTCTTCATTTGTATAGGCTAACCAACAAGAAACCTGCGGCTTTGTTAAAGAATCCGGGTCTGTGGTAAAAGAAAACGGTACTACCTTCTCATCACCGAACTGTTCCTCCATTACGGAAAAATCAATGGAACGCTTATCAATACGTGCCGGAGTACCGGTTTTGAAGCGATACATCTCAATTCCGTGGGCAATTAAACTATCCGTCAAATGATTGGCAGCCGGCAAACCGTTGGGACCGGTATAATGACTTACTTCTCCGTAAATACAACGGGCTTTTAAATATGTTCCGGTACAAAGAATTGCCGCACGGCACGGATAAATTGCACCGGATGCGGTTTTCACACCGGTGATACAATCATCCTCCGTAATAATTTCCGCAATTTCTGCCTGCTTTATTGTTAAGTTCTCGGTATTTTCCAAAACACGACGCATTTCCCGGGAGTAATCCTGCTTGTCCGCCTGGGCACGAAGAGAATGTACCGCCGGCCCCTTGGATTTATTTAACATCTTGGACTGAATATAAGTTTTGTCTATGTTTTTTCCCATCTCGCCGCCAAGTGCATCGATTTCTCTTACCAGATGACCTTTGGAGGTACCACCGATATTCGGGTTACACGGCATCAGAGCAATGCTGTCGGTACTAACGGTAAATAAAACCGTACGAAAAGAAAGTCTCGCACAGGCCAGAGCCGCTTCACAACCGGCATGTCCCGCACCGACTACCGCAATATCATAACTTTCATAAATTTGCTCCATCTCTTTCTCCTCGCTTTTATTTTCCCATACAAAATTCACGAAAAATGGTGTTAACCAAATCTTCATCCACCGATTCACCTGTAATCTCACCAAGACTTTCATATCCCTGCATTAAATCAATGGAATAAAAATCTTCCGGCATATCGGCATCTATACTTTCCAATACTTTTCCCATAGCTTCATATGCATTTTGTAACGATTGCTTCTGACGCTCCCCCGTAATATATAAATCTTCGTTATAGGAAAGCTCCTTTTTGAAAAACATCTTTTCAATCGTATCATACAAAGCATCCAGACCTTCCTCTTCTTTTGCGGAAATACAAAGTACCTTTTGTCCCGTAAGTTTCTCCAATTCGGAGGTGTCCGGTGTATCACACAAATCAATTTTATTTAATAATACAATTACCTTCTTATTTACTACAAAAGAAAGCAATTCTTTCTCTTCTTCCGTTATTTTTTCGGTTGCATCGGCCAGATACAAAATCAAGTCTGCCTCTTCCGCTGCTTTCTTTGCTTTTTCTACACCGATTTTTTCTACGACATCCTCTGTGGAACGAATCCCTGCAGTATCCACTAAAGAAAGAGAAATTCCGCGTACCGATACCGTTTCTTCTATGGTATCTCTGGTGGTCCCGGCAATATCCGTAACAATGGCACGCTCTTCTCCGGCAAACACATTCATTAACGAAGACTTTCCTACATTTGGACGTCCTAAAATAACGGTACGAATTCCCTCCCGTAACATCCGTCCGTTTTCCGCAGAAGCGATTAATCGGTACAAACGCTCTCTGATTTCTATTATACTCGTCTTTAATTCATTTGTAAAACCATCTAATGAAATATGTTCCGGATCGTCCAATGCAGCTTCGATAAATGCGGTATGATGTATCATTTTTTCTCTCAATGCAGAAATCTCTTTTAATACATTTCCCTGCAGCTGTGCCATGGAATTTTTCAGTGCCAGATCACTTTTTGCACGAATAACTTCCATCACTGCTTCCGCTTTTGACAAATCGATTCTTCCGTTTAAAAAAGCACGTTTTGTAAATTCTCCCGGTTCTGCCAGACGAACTCCTTCTTTTAAAACAGTCCGTAAAACCTTTTTAGTAACCAAACTTCCGCCGTGACAATTTATTTCTGCCACATCTTCCGCTGTATACGTATGAGGACTGCGCATAACGGATACCAGCACTTCATCCACAACTTCCTCATTATCCGTAATCCACCCATAGTGAATCGTATGAGACTTTTGTTCCGATAATTTTTTACCGGTCTTTTTTCCGCGAAAAATACGGTCCATCACTTGAAACGTCTCGGGACCGCTTACCCGGATAATACTGATTCCGGAATTACTTAATCCTGTTGAAATCGCAGCAATTGTATCTACCATAGTTTTCCTTTCCGTTCTTATCAAACAAAGCCCCATAAAGTTCGAAAGGGTGTCAAATAAGACACCCTTTTGCTCAAGTCATACTCTACATTTCGACAGATACCGCACTCTGTCTGTTTCTTATTCGGCACTCTCGGCTACCGGCTCCGCAACTTCTGCAGAAGAAGTTGTTTCTACGGAAGATTCCTTGCGATCATACTTACGATAACCGTTTCTGTAACCTCCCTTACTGTAACCGCCGCGATTATTTCCGTAACTGCTCTTTCCGTAATATCTTTCATTGCTGAAATCTCTTACGCCCTTTTTCATGGAAACAATAACCTTACGATACGGCTCTTCACCTTCACTGTGAGTTTCTACGAATTTATTATTCTGTAATACGGAATGAATAATTCTTCTCTCATACGGGTTCATCGGCTCAAGAGCAACGGAATGTCTTGTTCTTCTAACCTTGTTTGCAATATTCTTTGCAAGATTCTCAAGAGTTTCTTTTCTTCTTTCACGATAATTTTCGGTATCCAACTTAACCTTAATATAAGTATCGCTGTCCTTATTTGCAACAAGGCTTACAAGATACTGCAAAGAATCTAAGGTCTGACCTCTCTTACCGATCAACATACCCATATCATCACCGGTCAGATTAATGTTCATTACCTTTTCTTCTTCATCAAAATCAATCTCAGCTTCGGCTTTTACACCCATTGCCGCAAACACTTTAGAAAGAAAATCTTCTACAGCCGGCTTATCTTCTTCTTTTACTTTTGCACGAATCTTTGCCGGTTTCTTATTTAATCCCAAAAATCCGCTGGATTCTTTTTCTATTACTTCATATTCCATACTTTCAGTAGAAACACCGAGTTTGATTCCGGCTTCTATAATTGCATCATCTACCGTTTTTGCGGTAACTTCAATCCATTCGTTCATAAAAACCTCCTAAATACATCCCTTCTTACTTCAGGTTACGGTTCTTTAAAATGTTAGCGTAACCGGAGATACTTCCGGAAGCCGGAGTATCATTCTTTTCTTCTCCTTCACCTGCTTCCGTATCATCGGCGGAAGTTGCATTGGTATCATATTTTTTACCGGAAAGATTTGCATAATCCTTTGTGGACTTCGGCTCTTCCACTTCAATAGATTTTGTGGAGGTCTTTGCCACCTGAGCCATCTTATTTCCGGAATCGATTCCCATCTTCTTTAACTTTTTCGCACGCTTAGCCTGATTCTTTTCAATCAACTCTTCTACGGTAATCTTGTCCATATAACGGTTAATGAAAATCTGCTGTACAATCTGTACCAAAGAACTGATAATCCAGTAAAGTCCCGCACCGATCGGCATCATAAAACAGATAAATCCGGACATAATCGGAAGGAAAATATTCATTGACTTCATACTTGCCATTGCCGGGTCGTCTTTTGTACTCTTATTTTTATTGCCGGACATAGAAATCTTAGTCTGCAGGAACTGTAATGCCGTAGATAAAATCGGAATCAAAATGCTGATACTCTTTACCTTCGGAGTGTTCAAAATATTGAGTCCGCCCACAAATTTGTGTACATGAACAATCGGTTCAGAATACGAAGTAAGCTGAGCTCCTACTTCCGCAGGAAAAGCAGCGGCTAATGTCTGCCATGTAGTTTCATCACATTTTGATAAAACATCAATTACATTTGTCGTAGTTAAAACACCGCTGTCATAACCCACAAATTTATTAAAATCAAGACCTGAAATACCTGCATCCTTTACAAAATTAGCAAGTGTTTCCGCATAGCCTTCCACACCCTGAATTGCTTTTGCCGCAAGCTCATACATATCATATACATCGTTAATATATGCCGGAATCGCATAAATAACGCGGTATAACGCAAACAGAATCGGCAAGGAAATAAACAAAGTAAGACATCCGGCCATCGGATTGGTGCCGTACTTATCATAAACCGCCTGGGTTTCCATCTGCATTTTTCTACGGGAAGCCTCATCGGTCTTTCCCTTATACTTTTCATTAATAGCCGTTAACTCCGGACTCATCTGCGAAGAAAGCTTTGTAGACTTTTGCTGCTTAATGGTAAGCGGAAGCATTAACATCTTTACAACAATAGTAAAAAGGATAATACAAAGCGCAATATTCGCAATGCCGATACCGTTTACATCGTCGGTAAACAACGTAAGGAATTCATAAATTCCGTTAATAATCCATCCTAAAACTCTTGAAATCGGTCCCATAATAAGACCGTCTTCTTTTGTTAAAAAAGCAAGATATGACAAAATCCTAATCCTCCTAACTCACAACTACGGAACCGGATCGTAGCCACCCGCGGAAAACGGGTGACAACGGAGTATTCTTCGTATTGCAAGCAGGGAACCCTTCAAAGCACCATATTTTTCCAGTGCTTCCAGGGCATACTGCGAACAGGTAGGTATAAATCTACAAGAGGAACCTCCCTTATAAGGCGATATATTTTTTCGATAAAAACGAACCATTGCGATTAATATCTTTTTCAATCCGATACCTCACACAAAATTCTATGCAACTTTGCTAAATGCAGCATAGCACTGTTAATTTCAAAATAATTTCTGCCTTTTGCTCCCTGTCTGGCAACCACAACAATGTCCCAACCGCTATGGAACTTACTCTCATTTAATCGGTAACTTTCTCTGATTAATCTTGCAATTCTGTGTCGAACTACACTGTTTCCCACTTTCTTACTTACCGATATACCGAGTCTGCCGGTTTCTGACTCATTTTTCTTTACATACATCACCAAATACTTATTGGCGTAGGATTTACCCGAGTGGTAAACCTTTTGAAACTCTTCGTTCTTTTTAATTGATTCGGCCACTTTTTTCCTCCTAAAAGGATAAAGAAGGGGTAAGAGAAAAGGTCACATAATATGCGACCTATGCAGATAATTTATGTCTACCCTTTGCTCTTCTTCTGGCTAACACCTTTCTTCCGTTTGCGGTACTCATTCTGGAACGGAAGCCATGTACCTTAGATCTCTGTCTCTTCTTCGGCTGGAATGTCATCTTCATAAACTATACACCTCGCTTTCTGATTGCTGTTCTCTATTTGTTACGTATAAAAACGCACATTACAGCATTTTACCTAAATAGCATTTCTATTATAGTAGGAAACTTGTATTTCGTCAAGTAAAATTTTAATTTTTTATAAATTTATTTTCAAAAAAGACTTTCAAAATTCCTTTGTTTTTGGTATAATAGTAGATAGTGGATTTATAGGCTTTTAAAAGCGTTATTTTCTTTTTAGAGGCGCTTTTTCAGAAGGAGTAATGAAAAATGGATATAAAAACAATAAAACAAAAATGGACGGAAATTTTGGAATATATGAAAGCCGAATTTGCTATTCAGACTCCTGTTTATAAAACATGGATTCTTCCGTTATTTCCCTATGCCTTAAAAGATAATAAACTGATTATTAATTTTACAAATCAGCAGTTAGGTACCATGGGAATCGATTTTATCAAAAGAAAGTACCTGCTGTACCTGGAAACTGCCGTAGAAACCATTCTAAACGAAGCATACGAAATTGAGCTTATTTTAGCCGATACCCTTTCTGAAGAAGAATCTGCGGAGCTTTCCGGTAAAGTTAAAAAGAAAAACGAAAGCTACGATACTTTGAATCCGAAATATACCTTCGACACTTTTGTCGTCGGAAAAAGTAATCATATGGCCCATGCTGCTTCCGTCGCGGTTGCCGCAGCACCGGGTGAAGCATATAACCCGTTGTTTCTTTACGGAGGAGCAGGACTCGGTAAGACACACCTGATGCAGTCTATTGCACACGACATATTAAAGCAAAACGAAAATGCGTTAATCCGTTATGTTACCAGCGAAAAGTTTACAAACGAGTTAATTGAATCCATTCGTAACAATAAAACCGCGGAATTCCGTGAAAAATACCGTAATGTGGACATGCTTCTCATCGATGATATTCAATTTATTATCGGCAAAGAAAGTACACAGGAAGAGTTCTTCCATACATTTAACACCCTTTACGATTCCAAAAAGCACATTGTTATCTCCAGTGATAAACCGCCGAAGGATATCGCAACCTTGGAAGAACGTCTTCGTTCCCGCTTTGAGATGGGTCTGATTGTAGATATCGGAAGTCCGGATTACGAAACAAGAATGGCAATCTTAAACAAAAAGAACGACACGGATAATTTCGGCATCAGTAATGATATTCTCGCTTATTTTGCCGAACATATTAAATCCAATATCCGTGAATTGGAAGGTGCCCTAAACAAACTGGTCGCTCTTTCCAGATTAAAAAAACAACCGATTACCATGGAACTTGCGCAGGAGGCTTTAAAAGATTACATATCTTTCGATAATCACAAAACCATTACGGTAAGCTATATTGTAGATATCGTTTCCGAACATCTCGGCGTATCATCTACAGATATTTACTCTAAAAAAAGAAACAGCGACATTGCCAATGCACGGCAGATTGTAATGTATCTTGCAGATAAGCTTACTTCTTTATCCACTACGGATATAGGTAAACAACTGGGAAACAGAGACCATTCCACCGTAATTCACGGTCGCGATAAAATAATCGAAGATTTAAAAGAAAATGTTCAATTACAAAATACAATTGACGTTCTCTTTAAAAAAATCAATCCGTAGTATCTGTTTCGTAACCTATTATAATAGGAAGAAACTCGTTTCGGTTATCCATAAAGTCTTTGTGAATAACCTGTGATTAACTGTGGATATGTGTGGACAAGTTACTTTTTTCTTTTACTTTTATACTTTATCTTATTAAAGTATCCACATACTAACAACACCTTGTACCTTTCTTCATTCACCGTATTTATGAGGTTAAAGTATGCGTAAAATAAGGAGTGTAAGACTTATCCACGATATCAACCTATACTAAGACGTAGTCTAAATTATTAATATATAATATATACCTACAATGCCCCTTGAAAGGAGATATTCACCTTATGAAAATCACATGTCAGAAGTCCGATTTATTAAGTAGTGTTAACATTGCACTCAGAGCTGTTCCGGCAAAGTCTACAATGCCTATTTTAGAATGTATTGCAATTGATGTTACCGACGGCTGTATCAAGTTTACAACAAACGATATGGAACTGGGAATCGAGACTTTGGTAAAAGGTACCGTACAGGAAACAGGAAGTATTGCAATTAACGCAAAGATATTATCCGATATTATCCGTAAACTTCCGGACAGTGAAATTTGTATCGAGACCGATGCAAAATACATGGTAACCATTACCTGCGGTAAGTCGAAGTTCTCCATTCCGGCAAAGGTAAGTGACGAATTTCCGTCACTTCCGGTAATTGAGAAGAGAGAAGCTATGGTTTTATCTCAGTTTACGTTAAAGGATTTGATTCGTCAGACCGTATTTTCTATTTCCGACAGTGAGAATAATAAGATTATGACCGGTGAATTGTTTGAAGTAGAAGATAATAAACTCAGAGTTGTTTCTTTGGACGGTCATCGCATTTCCGTGCGTCGCATTGAATTAAAAGACGGTTTTAAGAATACGAAAGTAATTGTTCCGGGTAAAACCCTAATTGAAATCAGTAAAATTTTGTCCGGTGAGATTTCTGATGAAGTACGTATTTACTTTACCGACAAGCATATCATTTTCGAGTTCGACGATACAATGGTGCTCTCCAGATTAATCGAAGGTGAGTATTATAAAATAAACCAGATGCTATCAGGTGATTACGATACGAAGATTACCGTAAATAAGAAGGAATTTTTAGACAGTATCGATCGTGCTACTCTGCTTGTGAAAGAGTCCGAAAAGAAGCCGATTATTATCGGTGTGAAGGACGGAGAGATGGAGCTTGAAATGACTTCCAATATCGGTTCTATGGATGAAAGTATCGACATTGTGAAAGAAGGAAGCGATATTTTAATCGGTTTTAATCCGAAGTTTTTAATGGATGCACTTCGCGTTATTGATGAAGAGGAAGTAACTATTTATATGACAAATCCGAAAGCTCCTTGTTTTATTAAGGATAAGGAAGAGTCTTATATCTATTTGATTTTGCCGGTAAACTTTAATGCCGCTGCAAGATAGAAGCAGGAGTAAGAATGGAAGAGATTAAGTTAAGAGACGAGTTTATTAAGCTGGGACAGGCAATCAAAGCCGCAAACCTTGTGGAGTCCGGAGCGGAAGCTAAAGAAGTCGTCCAGGAAGGTTACGTTAAAGTAAACGGCGAAGTTTGTACTCAGCGCGGTAAAAAGTTGGTTGCAGGAGATATTGTTTCTTTTGAAGGAAACGAGATTAAAATTGTAGGATAGTTGGTGCTGTCTTGAAGATTAATCAATTAGAATTAAGTGAATTTCGTAATTACAGAGATTTGTCCGTGCAGTTTGATGAAAATGTCAATATTTTGTACGGAGACAATGCCCAGGGAAAAACAAACGTACTGGAAGCTATTTATTTATGCGGTACCACAAAGTCTCACAAAGGCAGTAAAGATAAAGAGATGATACGTTTGTCTTCCGAAGAGTCCCATATTAGAATGATGATAGAAAAAGCAGGAATTCCTCATCGGATTGATATGCATCTTCGAAAAAATAAAGCAAAGGGTGTTGCGATAGACGGAGTTCCGATTAAGCGTTCTTCGGATTTGTTGGGGTTGCTACATATTGTATTTTTTTCTCCCGAGGATCTCAGTATGATAAAAAACGGTCCCGGAGAACGACGTAGATTTTTGGACTTGGAACTTTGTCAGTTGGATTCGACTTATTTGTATCATTTGGGAAACTATAATCGTGGGGTAAATCAGCGAAATAATTTGTTAAAGCAAATCGGGTATCAAAAGGATTTAAAAGATACGATGGAAGTATGGGACCTGCAATTAGTGGAACACGGATCTGTTATTATTGATACTAGAACGCGGTTTGTGGATGAGTTAAACGAATTACTTCCGAAGATTCATGCAAAACTTTCCGGAGGTAAAGAAGAGCTTTATGTACGATACGAGCCGAATGTAGGAAAAGAAGATTTCGGACAAAAGCTGGCTGTGAATCTGGACAGGGACTTGGCTTTAAAGGCTACGGGAAACGGACCTCACAGAGATGATATCAGTTTTTATGTAGGGGAGAAAAACTTAAAACTGTTCGGTTCTCAGGGACAGCAACGAACCGCAGCCTTGTCTTTAAAGCTTGCAGAAATTGAGTTGGTACGTAAAAAAATCAAAGAAAGTCCGGTGCTTTTATTAGATGATGTTTTGTCGGAGCTTGACAGAAACAGGCAATCTTATTTACTTCAGAGTATTACGGATTTGCAAACAATTATTACGTGTACGGGATTGGAAGAGTTTGTGGATAACAAAAAGGAATATCATAAGATTTTTCATGTAACGGATGGGATTATAAACGAATCTTAAAGTAAATAGAATTATATATTTGCGAGAGAAAAGTAAAGGAAGAATCAAAGAAACGAGGAGGCTTACATGAGTAAAGAGTATGGAGCAGACCAGATACAAATTTTAGAAGGACTGGAAGCAGTTCGTAAAAGACCGGGTATGTATATCGGCAGTACATCGATACGCGGTCTTCATCATCTTGTTTATGAGATTGTAGATAATGCGGTAGATGAAGCTTTAGCCGGATATTGTACCGTAATTGATGTTTCCATTAATCCGGATAATTCCATTACCGTAATCGATAACGGACGAGGTGTTCCGGTAGAGATGAATGAAAAGAAGGGTATTTCTACCGTAGAGGTTGTATATACCATCTTACATGCCGGTGGAAAGTTCGGCGGAGGAGCTTATAAAGTATCCGGAGGACTTCACGGTGTAGGTGCATCTGTTGTAAATGCGCTTTCTAAAAAAATGGAAGTAAAAGTTGAGCAGAACGGTCATATTCATCGCCAGTGTTACGAAAAAGGTAAGCCGGTAACTCCTCTTGAAATTATCGGTGATTCCGACAGAACCGGTACAACGGTAACATTCCTTCCGGATGATACGATTTTTGAAGAAACCGTATTTGAATTCGATACTTTAAAAAATCGTTTACGTGAAATGGCATTTCTTACAAAGGGAATAAAAATTATTCTCAGAGATAAGAGAGAAGAGGAAGAAAAGGTTCGTGAATTCCATTATGAAGGCGGTATCCGCGAATATGTAGATTATTTGAACAAGAGCAAAGACGTTTTGTATCCGTCGGTAATTTATTGTGAAGGTACGGTAAATGATGTATATGTGGAAGTAGCAATGCAGCATAACGACGGTTACAACGAAGGCTGTTACAGCTTTGTTAATAATATCACCACACCGGAGGGCGGTACTCATCTTGCCGGTTTTAAGAATGCACTTACCAAGACGTTTAACGATTATGCAAGAGCTCAGAAGTACTTAAAGGAAAATGAGCAAAACCTTTCCGGTGAGGATATCAGAGAGGGTCTTACCGCAATTATCAGTGTTAAATTGGGTGAGCCGCAGTTTGAAGGTCAGACAAAGCAAAAGCTTGGTAACAGCGAAGCAAGAGGCGCGGTAGATTCCGTAGTCAGTGAACAACTTACTTACTTTTTGGAGCAGAATCCGAATGTGGCAAAGCTGATTTGTGAAAAAGCGGTTCTTGCACAGCGTGCAAGAGATGCGGCCCGTAAGGCAAGAGATTTGACCAGAAGAAAGAATGCACTGGACGGTATGAGTCTTCCGGGAAAACTGGCGGATTGTTCCGACAGAGATCCGAAAAATTGTGAGATTTATTTGGTAGAGGGTGATTCCGCAGGCGGTTCCGCGAAGACGGCCCGTTCCCGTGCCACCCAGGCGATTTTGCCGCTTCGCGGTAAGATTTTAAATGTAGAGAAGGCACGTCTTGACCGAATATTAAGCAGTCAGGAAATCAGAGCCATGATTACGGCCTTCGGTACCGGAATTTCCGAAGATTTTGATATCAGTAAGCTGCGTTATCATAAGATTATTATTATGACCGATGCGGACGTAGACGGTGCACATATCGATACTTTGTTGCTTACGTTCCTGTATCGTTTCATGCCGGAGCTGATTAAGCAGGGTTATGTTTATCTTGCAACACCGCCGCTCTATAAAATTGAGAAGAATAAAAAGGTTTGGTATGCTTACAGTGATGAAGAGTTAAACAATATCCTTATGGAAATCGGTCGTGACCAGAATAACAAAATTCAGCGTTATAAAGGCTTAGGTGAGATGGACCCGGAGCAGCTTTGGGAGACAACCATGGATCCGGAAAAGCGTATTTTGAAGAAGGTTTGTATGAATGACGATACCATGTCGGAGCTTGATCTTACCTTTAATGTATTAATGGGTGATAATGTAGAGCCGCGTCGTGAGTTTATCGAAAAGAACGCGAAGTTTGTAAAGGATTTGGATAAGTACTGTTAGTGAGCGGCAGGTATTATTTGCCGGATTCTCAGGAGGTTAAGATGGACGAACATATCTTTGATAAGATACAAGAAGTTGATCTTCAGAAAACAATGGAGACATCCTATGTAAACTATGCGATGTCGGTTATTGCATCCAGAGCGCTTCCGGATGCGAGAGACGGTTTAAAACCGGTACAAAGACGTATTTTATACGCGATGATTGAGTTAAATAACGGTCCTGACAAGCCACACAGAAAATGTGCCCGTATTGTCGGTGATACCATGGGTAAATACCATCCGCACGGTGACAGTTCCATTTACGGTGCGTTGGTAAATCTTGCTCAGGAATGGTCTACCCGTTATCCGCTTGTGGACGGTCACGGTAACTTTGGTTCCGTGGACGGCGACGGTGCCGCAGCAATGCGATACACCGAGGCGAGACTCAGTAAAATCTCTATGGAGATGCTTTCCGATATTAATAAGGATACCGTAGATTTTGATCCAAACTTTGATGAAACGGAAAAAGAACCGTCGATTCTTCCGGCTCGTTTTCCTAATCTTTTGGTAAACGGTACCACCGGTATTGCGGTAGGTATGGCAACCAATATTCCGCCGCACAATTTAAGGGAGACCATCGGTGCGGTCGTTCGGATTATCGATAACAAGATTGAAGAAAAAGAAACAACCATCGATGAGTTGTTGGAAATCGTAAAAGGTCCGGATTTTCCGACAGGCGCTATGATTCTCGGTACCAGAGGAATTAACGAGGCGTATCGTACCGGCCGTGGTAAGATTAAAGTACGTGCGGTAACAGATATCGAGACCCTTCCGAACGGTAAGAACAGTATTATCGTTACGGAGCTTCCGTATATGGTAAACAAGGCTCGTTTGATTGAGAAGATTGCGGAGCTTGTCCGTGATAAGAAGATCGACGGTATTACCATGGTTCGTGATGAATCCGACCGTGAAGGTATGCGTATTTGTATCGAACTTCGCCGGGATGCCAATGCAAACGTCATTTTAAATCAGCTTTACAAACATACCCAGCTGCAGGACACCTTCGGTGTGATTATGCTTGCACTGGTTGATGGGGAGCCGAAGGTACTTTCCCTTCCGGAAGCCTTAAATGTATACTTAAAGCATCAGGAAGAAGTAGTAACCCGTCGTACCCGTTATGATTTAAATAAAGCGGAAGAACGTGCTCATATTTTAAAGGGCTTACTTATTGCATTGGATCATATCGATGAAGTAATTAAGATTATTCGCGGTTCCAAAAACGGTCAGGAGGCAAAGGAAAAGTTAATCGAGCGTTTCGGTCTTGATGATGTACAGGCACAGGCAATTATCGATATGCGTCTCCGTGCTCTTACCGGTTTGGAAAGAGAGAAGATTGAGCAGGAGTATGCGGAACTCATGCAGAAGATTGCTGAGTTTAAGGCAATTCTTGCAGACGAAAAGTTACTTCTGGGTGTAATTCGTAAGGAGATTACGGAAATTTCCGATAAATACGGGGACGACCGCAGAACTTCCATCGGTTTTGATGAGGAAGACTTTACGGATGAAGATTTGATTCCGAATGAACTTACCGTAATTGCCATGACAAAGTTGGGATATATCAAGAGAATGACCATTGACAACTTTAAGAGCCAGCATCGCGGCGGTAAGGGAATCAAGGGAATGCAAACCATTGAAGACGACTATATCGAAGATCTCTTTATGACAAAGACCCATCATCATATTATGTTCTTTACAAATAAGGGTCGTGTATACCGTATTAAGGGTTATGAGATTCCGGAGGCAAGTCGTACGGCAAGAGGTACCGCAATTATTAACTTGTTGCAGCTGCAGCCGGAAGAAAAGGTAACTGCCATTATCACATTAAAGGAATTTGACGATGAGCGTTACCTGTTCATGACCACAAAGTCCGGTATTGTTAAGAAGACAAAGGTAAAAGAATATATTAACATTCGTAAGACCGGTCTGGTTGCAATTAATCTTCGTGAAGATGATGAACTTATCGAAGTAAAGGCAACCAACGGTGAGAAGGATATTCTTCTTGTAACAAAGTACGGCATGTGCATCCGGTTTAATGAGCGGGATGTACGTTCCACCGGACGAGCTTCTATGGGTGTTATCGGTATGACTCTGGATGACGGTGATGAAATTGTAGGAATGCAGATGAATACCCAGGGAGAACATCTCCTTACGGTATCCGAAAACGGTTACGGCAAGCGGACCGAAATTGATGAGTTTAAGGTACAGCATCGTGGAGGTAAGGGTGTAAAGTGTTATAATATCATGGAAAAGACCGGTAATTTGGTCGGTGCGAAAGCCGTAACCCCGGGACAGGAAATCATGATTATTACAAACGCAGGCATTATTATCCGAATTGCGGTGGATGATATCAATATTCTCGGACGTATTACCTCCGGTGTAAAATTAATTAACATGGATTTGGAACGCGACATTCATGTAGCAAGTTTTACAAAGGTAAAGGAAGCGGAAGGCGAGGCTGCAATGGAGCAGCTGGAACTGGATATGCAGGCAGAGAACGAAGTTGTGGTAGAAGAAGAGAATATGCCGGACGAACAAGAATAATATCGTTGTTGTAAGGAAGAAATCATTTCGTACAATGAAACCGTCGTGAGGAGTATTTGCTCCTTACGACGGTCTTATTTTCCGTGTAGGCGAGGTTTGTGAGTAGGAACGAAGTGCCGGCCTACACAATGCATTCATAAAGGAGCAGAAAATATATGAGAACCGTACATACCGACAGGATTAAAGAAGCTGTAAAAGAGATGTGTATTGAGGCAAATCTTACATTGTCCCCGGATGTAGAAAAACGGATTTGTGAAGCGGAACAAAAAGAAACCGCGGAACTCGGAAAAAAGATTTTGTCTCAGCTAAAAGAAAATATGGAAATTGCGAAAGCAGAAAGCATTCCGATTTGTCAGGATACCGGTATGGCAATTGTCTTTTTGGAAATCGGCCAGAAAGTACATTTGGAAGGAGACTATCTGGAGGATGCCGTAAATCAGGGTGTCAGAGAAGGCTATGAAGAAGGATATCTGCGAAAGTCCGTGGTAAAGGATCCTCTTTTACGGGAGAATACAAAGGACAATACTCCGGCGGTAATACATACGTCGATTGTTCCGGGAGATAAAGTAAAAGTTACGGTGGCACCGAAAGGTTTCGGAAGTGAAAACATGAGTCGGGTTTGTATGTTGAAGCCGGCTGACGGAGAAGAAGGTGTAAAAGAAGCCGTGCTTGAAACCGTTCGTATGGCAGGGCCGAATGCTTGTCCGCCGATGGTTGTGGGTGTGGGAATCGGAGGAAGCTTTGAAAAATGTGCTTTACTTGCAAAAAAAGCATTGACAAGAAGTTTGGATATTCGTTCCGAGTTGCCGCATATCCGTGCCATGGAAGAAGAACTGTTGACAAAAATTAACGGATTAAATATCGGGCCGGGCGGTCTCGGCGGGCAGACAACCGCATTGGGAGTAAATATCGAAATCTATCCGACTCATATTGCGGGACTTCCTGTTGCAATTAATATATGTTGCCACGTGAACCGTCATGCGGTACGTGAAATCTGATTAAGTTGTTTTTTATGTTCAAATATTATGATAAAAGACCGTAAAAATGAAGGTTTTAGTGGATAAGTAGGTCTAAATTAACATATTACTTGTGGATAAGTGTAAAAACGGTGGATAAGTCTAGGAAAAAAGGCCTATTATTGAGGAAAAATGATATAAAGCAAGAATAGTAAAAAAAGAGGATGCTACATAAATAAAAGGAAGAAAGGGAACGATAGGATGGAAAAAAGACTACAAACCCCGCTTACGAAAGAAAAAGCCGTAACATTAAAAGCCGGAGATTATGTTTACCTGACAGGTACAATCTATTCGGCAAGAGATGCGGCGCATAAACGATTAACAGAGAGTCTGGAAAAAGGAGAGGAACTTCCGCTTCCGCTCACAAATGAAATTATTTATTATCTGGGACCGACACCGGCTCGTCCGGGACAAGTAATCGGTTCCGCAGGTCCGACCACGTCCAGCCGTATGGATAAATATGCTCCGTCATTACTTGATCTGGGACAGACCGGTATGATAGGAAAAGGAAGACGTTCCGATGCGGTGATTGCGTCCATGAAAAAGAATTCCGCAGTTTATTTTGCCGCTGTGGGCGGTGCGGGAGCATTACTTTCCAAGTGTATCAAAAAAGCGGAAGTAATTGCATATGAAGATTTAGGTGCAGAGGCAATTTATAAATTAGAAGTCGAAGATTTCCCAGTAATTGTGGTCATTGATTGCGAGGGAAACAATTTATACGAGATGTAGTGGTTGCTTCATATATATAGAAGAAACGGAAAAAAATTGTTGCGGAAAAATACAAAATAATCGTTGACAAGGAAGGGATTCCTTGCTATAATGAACAGTGCGCCGACAAAAAGGCGGATAACTGAATACCTTGGAAAGGCACTTCAGAAGTGGAGAAATACTCAAGAGGCTGAAGAGGCGCCCCTGCTAAGGGTGTAGGTCGGGCAACCGGCGCGAGGGTTCAAATCCCTCTTTCTCCGTTCCTTTTTAAGATGATTTTCAGA
>CALBKM010000030.1 GCA_937895705.1 uncultured Clostridia bacterium | reverse complement strand
ACTGGTGTTCCTCCTAATATCTACGCATTTCACCGCTACACTAGGAATTCCGCTTACCTCTCCGACACTCCAGCTCGACAGTTTCCAATGCAGTCCCGAGGTTGAGCCCCGGGTTTTCACATCAGACTTGCCAAGCCGCCTACGCTCCCTTTACACCCAGTAAATCCGGATAACGCTTGCACCATACGTATTACCGCGGCTGCTGGCACGTATTTAGCCGGTGCTTCTTAGTCAGGTACTGTCATTATCTTCCCTGCTGATAGAGCTTTACATACCGAAATACTTCTTCACTCACGCGGCGTCGCTGGATCAGGGTTGCCCCCATTGTCCAATATTCCCCACTGCTGCCTCCCGTAGGAGTTTGGGCCGTGTCTCAGTCCCAATGTGGCCGGTCACTCTCTCAAGCCGGCTACTGATCGTCGCCTTGGTAGGCTATTACCCCACCAACTAGCTAATCAGACGCGGGCCCATCTCATACCAATAAATTTTTGATGGCAAGGTCATGCGGTCTCGCCATGTTATGCGGTGTTAGCAGTCATTTCTAACTGTTATCCCCCTGTATGAGGCAGGTTACCCACGCGTTACTCACCCGTCCGCCACTAAGTTTTTAAAAGATTGTCATTAGCAAGCTAACTCCGCTCTCTCAAAAACTCCGTTCGACTTGCATGTGTTAAGCACGCCGCCAGCGTTCATCCTGAGCCAGGATCAAACTCTCAAATAAAGTTTAATTCTGTTTCAGAACAACTCTGGCTTACTTTCTTTCTTTCGAAAGAACCAAGCAAAGGTTTGTTCCGTTGTCCTTTCGGACTTTACTGTTTCTGAGGTACGATTTCTCGTCTTCTCAGAATGAAAATTTCAAATGAATTTTCAGGGTTGTCTTACTGTTTAATTATCAAGGTTCATTACTTTTGCTGTCTTTCTTTTTACCGAAGCAGCTTAACCAGTTTACCACACTCGTTTGTGTTTGTCAAGCATCTTGTTTGAATTATTTTGAAAATCTTGTTTTTCAAAACTTTCCAAACTTTCGCTTCGCTTTGACAGCTTCCACAGTATAACACCGAAGTGCTTTACTGTCAATACCTTTTTTCAACTTTTTTCATTTCTGAAAATCATCTTAAAAAGGAACGGAGAAAGAGGGATTTGAACCCTCGCGCCGCTATTAACGACCTACTCCCTTTCCAGGGGAGCCCCTTCAGCCGCTTGGGTATTTCTCCAGTTGCTGACATAAAGTCATTATTCAATTCCATGTTCCGGAAGAAGTCGGTCCACCATCTTCCTAGCGGAGAATGTGGGATTCGAACCCACGGTCCCTTTCGGAATCACTGGTTTTCAAGACCAGCCCCTTAAACCACTCGGGCAACTCTCCGAAACAGTGCTTGATTATCTTACCACGAAACCATTTTCATGTCAAGCACTTTTTTACAATTTTTTTACTTCTTTTTTCGAAAGAAATTGTATACCGCATGTGCCGCCGCTGCGTTCATGGAATCCACCGCAGCAAGCTCCTCTTCGGTTGCCTCACGAATTGCTTCCTGACTGCCGAATGCCTTCATCAACGCCCTGCGTCTGGTCGGTCCGATTCCTTCGATTTCATCTAATACAGAATGTACCTGTTCCTTTCCTCGCAACGAACGGTGATATTCTATGGCAAACCGGTGGGTCTCGTCCTGAATACGGGTCAGTAAACGAAAACCTTCGCTATGCTGGTTCATCGGAAGCTCTTCATTATGAAAGTACAATCCTCTGGTCCGATGTTTATCATCCTTTACCATACCGCATACCGGAATCGTAATTCCCAACTCCGACAACACCTGCTCCGCAATATTGACCTGACCTTTTCCTCCGTCCATTAAAATCAAATCGGGGAATTTGGAAAATTTTTCTTCCGTTCCTTCTTCCAACTCTTTTAACCCGTGAGAGAACCGTCGTGTAAGCACCTCTCTCATGCTGGCATAATCATCCGCCCCCTGTACCGTTTTAATCCGGAATTTCCGATACTCCGACTTATTCGGTCTTCCGTTTTCGAACACTACCATGGACGCAACTGATGCAAAGCCTGCCGTATTGGATATATCAAAGGATTCGGTACGTCCCAGCTCCGGAAGTCCTAAGAGCTCTGCAATCTCATCTGCAGCTCCCTTGGTCTTCTTCTCTTCCGCAGCAATCTTTTCCGCATCCTTTTGTAAAACCATGGATGCATTTTTCTCCGCCAGCTCTACTAAACGTTCCTTCTCGCCTTTTTTCGGAACAAGAATCTTTACTTTTCGTCCGGAGCGCTCCGACAAGTAGTTTTCTAACAATTCTCTTTCCTCAATTTCTTCCGATAACAATAATTCCTTCGGGATATGCGGGGTTCCGCCGTAAAACTGTTTAATAAACTCCTGCAATACACAAGCCCGGTCTTCTCCTTCCACCCCGGTCAGATAAAAATGCTCTCTCCCGATCATTTTTCCTTCCCGGACAAAGAACACCTGCACCACAGCTTCTTCTCCTGCCGTAGCAATTGCCGCGATATCACGATCTATCGTCAAATCCGCATCCGCCTTCTGACGTTCTGCCATACGATGTACGCTACCTAATAAATCTCTGTATTCCGCCGCCTTCTCAAACTCCAAATTCATGGACGCTTCTTTCATTAACTGTTCCAACCTCTTGGTAATCAACGCAAAATTTCCGCCCAGAAATGCCATTACCTGCTCAATAGACGTCCCATACTCTTCCCGTGAAATTGCGCCTTGACAAGGTGCCTTGCACTGGCCCATATGATAATAAAGGCACGGCCGGCTGCTCTTCTCTTTCGGAAGATTTAAATTACAGTTCCGAATCTGATAAGTTTTTTTCAACAAGTCCAAAGTATCCTTAACCGCCTGCCCGCTGGTATACGGTCCAAAATACTTTGCTTTATCTTTTCCGCGAGAGCGCGCAAACAGAACCCGTGGAAACGGCTCGTTCACCGTCACCCGGATGTAAGGATAGTGCTTGTCGTCTTTTAACATCGTATTATACTTCGGACGATGTTCTTTAATTAAGTTGCACTCCAATACAAGCGCTTCCATCTCGGAATCAACCACAATATACTCAAAACGTGCCACCAAGGACACCATTTTTTGTATTTTCGGAGACAGATTGCGACTGCTCTGGAAATACTGGCGCACACGATTTTTCAGGCTGATGGCCTTTCCCACGTAAATGATGGCATCGGACTTATCGTGCATAATATAAACTCCCGGCTTAGCCGGGAGTTTTTTTAACTCTTCTTCGATATTAAACATAAAGATTCTCACCTTTCTGCACAGTGTTATTCCTCGGTGTTCTTTTCCTCTGCAACTTCAGTTTCTTTCTCTCCAACCTCCGCTGCCTCTCCGATTACAACATCAAAGGACGCTTTTTCTTCCTTCGAATCACAATCCTTTTTCGCATCCGAATCTTCATCCGTCTCCGGCAATCCTTTCACCTCACGGTAAATCTTCATAAATTCCTTTCCGGTAATGGTCTCCTTCTCGAACAGGAACTCCGCAATCTTATCCAGAACTTCACGATTCTCGGAAAGCATCCGATACGCCTTGTCATAACATTCCTTTAAAAGTTCCATTACTTCATTGTCAATCAAAGCTGCGGTGGCATCCGCACAATTCTGAACCGGTCTTCCGTCCAGATAACGATTCTGCACGGACTCCAGCCCCATTAAACCGAATTTTTCCGACATACCGTACTGGGTAATCATCGCACGGGCAATGGAAGTGGCCTTCTCAATATCATTGGAAGCCCCGGTAGTTGCTTTTCCGAAAACAAGCTCCTCCGCAGCACGACCACCGAACAACGTAACCAAACGAGCCAGCAACTCGTCTTTCTTCATTAAATACTTCTCTTCCTCAGGCACCTGCATTACATAGCCGAGAGCTCCCATGGTACGAGGCACAATAGTAATCTTTTGCACCGGTTCCGCATTCTTATCAAGACAAGCAATCAAAGCGTGCCCCACTTCATGATATGCTACAATCTGCTTTTCTTCCTTGCCGAGAATACGGTCTTTCTTTTCCTTACCCGCAATTACCACTTCCACAGATTCGAACAGATCCGCCTGTGTCACCACGGTACGCCCCTGCTTTACCGCAAGAATCGCCGCTTCATTAATAATATTTGCCAAATCGGACCCCACCGCACCGGAGGTTGCCATGGCAATTTCTTCTAAATTAACGGAATCATGCATCAGCACATTCTTTGCGTGTACCTTTAAAATATCAATACGTCCCTTTAGATCCGGCTTATCCACAATAATTCTTCGATCGAAACGTCCCGGACGAAGAAGTGCCTTATCCAATACTTCCGGACGATTGGTTGCTGCCAAAATCACAAGGCCCTTGGACGTATCAAAACCATCCATTTCGGAAAGCAACTGGTTTAACGTCTGCTCACGTTCATCATTTCCGCCGCCGTAATGAGAGTCACGGCTTTTGCCGATGGCGTCTACTTCATCAATAAAAATAATGCAAGGAGCCTGGGCCTGGGCCTGCTTAAACAAATCTCTGACACGAGAGGCACCCACGCCAACGAACATTTCCACAAAATCAGAACCCGAAAGAGAGAAAAACGGAACCTTTGCTTCTCCGGCAACCGCTTTTGCCAACAAGGTTTTACCGGTACCCGGCGGTCCCACAAGCAGCGCACCCTTCGGCAATTTCGCGCCGATACGGGTATATTTTCCCGGATTATGCAAAAAATCTACCATCTCGGTTAAAGATTCCTTCGCTTCTTCCTGTCCGGCCACATCCTTAAACGTTACGCCTGTTTCTTTTTCCACATACACCTTGGCGTTACTTTTTCCGACTCCCATCATACCGCCGCCGCTTTTACTGAACATACGAAACACAAAGAACATTACACCGTAAATAAGCGCAAACATCAACACCGTGCTGAGAATAGAACTCAGGATGGAATTCGTCTTGTCCACCGTAATGCGGCTGTACACAACACCGGCCGCCTCACATCGCTCCTGAAGTTTATTTCCGTCTTCCAAAAAGCCGGTATAATAGGTCAGTTTAATACTCGGCATCATCTGTGACTCCTGCTTCGGAATAATCAATATCCTTCCGCTTTCGGCGTCCAACTGAACTTCCGCGACCTGACCGCCCTCTAACATCTCTATAAACTCGTTATACGAAACCTTTTGATTGGTACGCTCCTCCATATAATGCATCATATAAAAGAACATTAGTACCATAACCAAAGCAATAATCAGGCAAAAGAACATACCGCTCCGATTGTTCTGCGTCCCTTTTCCCTTCTTATCGTTATTATTTCCAGCCTCTCCCATACTTTTTCCTTTCTGTCTATCTCTTCCGCGGTTATATCGCCACAAGCATCCTTCCTCTTTCGAATAACCGCCCTCTATCCTATGCTTATTATATAGGTAGTATCTTTCGAAATCAATAGCAGAACGCTAAAATTTTTTTTAAAATTCTAAAGTTTGTATACAAAACAAAAGCCGTAAAAGGATATTCTGCCATGTATATCCTTTTACGACTCATTCCTTCTCAACGCAACGTACGTAATTTTCCGGCAAACAAAAATCCGTCGCGAACATTTGCCGGCTGTTTTGCGGTAGCTCTTGCCTGTTGATATTCCCGAATGGTCCGATCCAGTCTCCGATAACGTTCTTCCTCCCGTTCCTCCTGCTGTCGGAATAAAAATCGAAGTTCACGTGCCATACGTTCCGACACACCTTCCTCAATTTTTCGGCTCAGATGTTCATTATTCCTCTGTAACACCTCCCCAAGCCATTTCGTTATCCCTTCCTGCAACAACTGTACCCCTTCGACTCTTCCTTCCGGCAAGTTTTCTGCAGGTTCCGCCGTTTTTCCGACACACAACGCGAACTCACCTTTTACGACACGTTCCTCCCGCTCCGTCTGCTCCCTTACTTCTTTTCCGCAAAACACCGTCTCCTGCTCCGCTTCCAATCCGGCAATCCGACTTTTTAGTTCCTGCAACCGTTCATCTGAGAGCGCCGCCACTGCCGACATACGTTCTCCCATCGCTTTAATCTGACGAAGACCGAAACCCGCATCCTTCAAACGTTTCACATTACGAAACAACGTAATCTGTGTTTCTTCATAATACCGATGGCCCGAAGCATTACGGGGAACCTCTAAACCCAGTTGGTTTTCCCAATAACGCAATGTATAAACTTCCGTTTCCAACGCTTCTGCCGCTTCCGATACCTGATATATTTTTTCCATTATCCTGCCCCCTTAAAATCCCGGCACTGTCTATGTACCTTTTTCATATACGGTTTGTCCGTCGTTGACAGTATAACGAAAAAAGGAACGAATGCGCAAGCATTCATTCCCATTTTTTTACAAAACCACCCGACATTTTTTTCTTTTTCCCGACAAAAAACAATTTCACCGTGCCGCAGCAACTATTGTTTCCGGTTATCTAAATTCGCAAACTTTGTATAATTACCGAGCCAAGCCAGCTTTACGGTACCGGTCGGGCCGTTTCTTTGCTTACCGATAATAATCTCCGATACACCCGGTTCCTCGCACTTTTCCTTTGTATAGTATTCATCACGGTAGATGAACATTACAACGTCTGCGTCCTGCTCAATTGCTCCGGATTCTCGAAGATCCGAAAGCATCGGACGCTTATCGTCACGGGACTCTACCGCACGGGATAACTGGGACAATGCGATTACCGGACAATTAATCTCTCTGGCCAGAGCTTTTAAGGAACGGGAAATCTCTGAGATTTCCTGTTGTCTGGACTCAGACTTTTTACCGCCCGACATCAACTGTAAGTAGTCGATAATTACAAGCCCCAAATCCTTTTCCAGTTTAAACTTCCTGCACTTGGACCGTAATTCCTGAATGGAAATCCCCGGCGTATCGTCAATCATAAGAGGCGACTCACCGGTAAGTCTTGCACTTTCCATCAGTTTCGCCCAGTCCTCATCTTTCAAATCTCCCGTACGCATGGTTTGGGAATCCACCTTGGAATTCATGGCAAGAATACGGTTTACCAACTGAGTCCGGGACATTTCCAAACTAAATATAGCGGTAGGAATCTTACTCTTAAGTGCAACAAACTCCGCGATATTCAATACAAATGCCGTTTTTCCCATGGACGGTCGTGCAGCCACAAGAATCAAATCCGAACGTTGCAGACCGGCGGTCTTATAATCCAAATCATAAAACCCCGTAGCTATACCGGTTACCGCGCCGCGATTCTTTGCTGCATTCTCAATGTTTTCAATTGTTTTCAAGACGATACTGCGAATATCCTCGGTATCTCCGCCGCCCCGGCGTTGTACCAGTTCAAACACCTGCTTTTCCGTATCCGCCAAAATCTCATCGGTATCCTTTTTCCCGAGATAACAATCATTGGCAATTGCCTCGGTTACCTTAATTGTCCTGCGTTTGATTGCCTCATTCTTCACGATTTCGGCATAAAACCGCACATTGGCAGAGGTCGGCACCGAACCGATCAATTCATTAAAATACTTTAGCTCATACGCCTCCGGCGGGGCATCCTTTTCCTTTAACCGATTTTGCACCGTAAGGATGTCCGCAGGCTTTCCTTCATTAAACAACTCTGTAATTATTTCAAACAAGAGACCGTACATCGGATTATAGAAATCATCGCGGGTCAGCATCTCCGCAACCGTCATAATCGCTTCACGGTCAAGCAGCATGGAACCGATAACCGACTGCTCTGCCTCCGTACTGTGAGGCATTACCCTTTTTATCAGTGCTTCATCCATTGAAATACCCTTTCATTGTATCACTTGCCGAATCTTATGCCTCTACCACTTTTACCGTAAGCTCCGTTGTTACTTCCGGATGGAGTCTTACCGGAACAATTGTTGTTCCGAGCGTGCGAATCGGCTCCGGAAGAACCAGCTTCTTCTTATCCACATCCAGCTTTAACTGTTCCTTCATCGCTACGGCAATTTCCTTGGTGGACACGGACCCGAAAGTTCTTCCTCCTTCTCCCGACTTAATTTTAAGCGTTACACTCTGCTTTTTAATCTGCTCACCCAACGCCTTTGCCTCTGCCAATACTTCCTGTCTGTGCTTTTCTTCCGCAGCCTTCTGTAACTTTAAATCATTCATGGTTTTCGCGGTCTTCTCCACGCCGAGCTTCTTCGGCAAAATAAAGTTTCTCGCATAACCGTCGCTTACCTTTACAACCTCTCCCTTTTTTCCAAGGCTCTTTACATCCTGTAATAAAATCACTTCCATAGTCTTTTTTCCTTTCTGTTATAATTTTATCTCACCTTCTGTAATCATTTGACGCAAAACCGCCCTCACACGCTCTACTGCTGTAGGCACGTCACAATCATCGAATTGCGCACCCGCGACACTCATATGACCTCCACCGCCCAGTTTCTCCATTACCACCTGTACGTTCAGTTCATCAATGGAACGGGCACTGATATATACCTTTCCGTTAAACAACGTAAATACAAACGATGCGATTACTCCGTTAATATTTAACAGTTCATTTGCTGCCTGAGCCGCCACAACGGTCGGACTATCCACACCGTCACCGGTCAACACGGAAAACGCAAACTTACTTTCAAAAATCTCCGCCGCAGCCACACACTTGGCTTTTGCATAATACTCCGGCATGTCCGTACGGAACATTTTCCGGATTCTGGTTACATCAGCACCGTTTCTGCGCAAATATGCAGCTGCTTCGAAAGTGCGCACACCGGTTTTGGTCAGGAAATTGTTGGTATCGATCATCATTCCCGCATACATGGCGTCCGCCTCTAACGGCCTTAATTTCAAACCGTCGCCGATATACTGCAAAATCTCCGCGACCATCTCGCAAGCGGAAGAAGCATACGGCTCGATATAGGAAAGAACCGCATTCGGAATAGCCTCCCCGGTCTGCCTGTGATGATCCAAAATCACAATCGTACGGGTCATGGAAAGCAACGCTTCGCATTCGGTATAATTCGGACGATTTACATCCACCACAACCAAAAGCGTGTTGTTATTCACGATTTCCTGTGCTCGTACGCTGTCGATAAACATATCCTCTTCATAGTCAGAATTCCCCTGAAACTTCATAAGCATCGGGCGGATGGAGCTTGTTACCTCATTTATAACAATATGTGCTTTCTTGTTTAATGTTTTCGCAATACGATATACTCCGATAGCAGAGCCCAAGGAATCAATATCCCCGATGGAATGTCCCATAACCACAATGCGGTCCTTGCCCTCCATAAATTCCTTCAGGGCATGTGCTTTTACGCGTGCCTTTACACGAGTCGTCTTTTCCACTTGAACCGCCGTGCCGCCGTAATAGGAAATCTTATTTCCGTCTTTCACTACCGCCTGGTCTCCGCCTCGTCCCAATGCAAGATCAATCGCACCTCGAGCCATTTCGTAACCGGCCAGATACGAATCCGCATTTACACCCAGTCCCATACTGATGGTTACCACCGGGGCATCGTTACCGATGCTGGAGCCGCGAACTTCCTCTAAAAGAGAAAACTTATTGGCTTCCAGCTGTGCCAGATATTTGTGCTGGAACACAAAAATGTACTTGTCCTTCTCCAGCTTTTTGATAATGGCATCAATACTTACCATATACTTGTTAATCTTTCGGTCCACCAAAGCGGTCAGCAACGACCTGCGAACTTCATCGATATTTTCGAATGCTTCCTCATAATTATCGATATACAACAGACCGGTAATCAGTCTCTGGTCTTCATTTTCCTTCTGTAATGCAACAATTTCTGTCTCATCATATAAGTAGAGTGCAATCAGTTCATTAGCATGTTTCTGCATTTCCTGCCAAAGAATATCTTCATCAAAACTCGGGGTATTTACGACCCTGAGACATACTTCAAAATTTTTCTCCCCGATTCCTACATGCAGGCTCACATCATTCTCTACACTCGGCAATACATCTGCAGTAATCTCCGGGATAATACTCTTGATATTTTTGGCTTTCGGAGACATCTCCGCCAAATCCATAAATTCATCATTTGCCCAAAGAATCGTTCCCTCCGTATCCATCACGGCATACGGAATTGCCAGTTCCTTCAACAATCTCCGCTGTACCTGGCTGTAACCGGCTGCAAAACGCACCAGTTCATTTACGATTAACGGCTTCTTTACAAAGTAAAGCAAAAAAGCAATCACCGCATAAAACACTACGAAAATAGCCATCAGGCCCGCTGCCGTCTTATTTATTGTCAATATACTCAAATTCATGCAAATCAAAAGGATTGTCAAAAAAATCGGCCAGTTCAGATACAGCCGCATCGCTCCTTTTAATTTAACGATTCTTCTCATACCGTTCTCCCTCTTCACATAATGTCACAGCTTTTCCCGCAACGTGGGCGTGTTCCGGTTACAGTATACCACATTTTGGCTCTCATGTGAAGGGTTTCTTTTTATTTAAAACCTGATACGCTAACTCAGCATTCCTCCGGCCATACCTCCTAGACACATCGGAAGCGCAACCCACAAAACACCGCCTGCCGCAACATCCATTGTGCAGACAGCAAGCAGCGCATATACGATAAAATATGTCACACCCACACATAAGCCCCACAAAAAACGGTTTACCTTCCTTCTTTTTCCTAACAAAAATCCGCCTACCGCAGGTGCCAAAACATAACCCGCAATCATTATTTTGGATACCGCATCCTCTCCGAGCCCGACTTTCAACATAAGAAACGCAACGACCACCAGAAAAAGTATCGTTACCAAAAAGGAGCTTCCCAACGCCACACCGATTTCCTTAGCAATTCTTTTTTGTTCCATAGTGTCCTCTTCCATCTTTCCCTTTACTCTACTATATGAGAACAAGTTTCCATCCATTCCCTTGTTACCTATATTTTTTTATGATATAATAGCCTCAGAGAAATACAGGAAGCAAAGGAGACGCCTATGATTGATCTTCATGTTCACTCCAACCACTCCGACGGAACATTATCTCCCGAAGACCTGGTTTTACTTGCCTCAAAATCCGGAGTTACAGCTTTCGCTCTTACCGACCACGACACCGTTTCCGGCATCGAAAGTGCAAACGCTGCGGCAAAGCTTACTTCCGGTTCCGATACTGCTGTTACCGTAATTCCGGGCACCGAGATTTCTGCCGCCTATAAAAAGAGAGACATCCACATTCTCGGTTTATTTATTGACGAAACCAATCCGGTTCTGCTGAAAGCACTGGAAGATGCCATTATTGCCAGAGACCGGCGGAACGAACATATGGCAGAACGTTTTCGTTCCCTCGGCATTCCGTTAACCCTGGAAGATCTGCGTCTTCTGAATCCGGATACCGTTATTACCCGGGCCCACTTTGCTAAATATTTGATTGAGCATCATCACGTAAAAAATTCGGAAGAAGCCTTCCGTCGCTATCTGAATTACGATGCCCCTTGCTTTGTTCCCAGAGAATATATGCCGCCGGAACAAGCAGTCTCTCTCATTCTTCAAGCAGGAGGAATTCCGGTATTGGCACATCCTTTGCTTTACAAACTCCCGCCGGCGGAACTGGAAGCTCTGTTGAAACGTTTGACGGAGGCCGGCCTAGCGGGACTGGAAGTTTACTATTCCTCCAACAGCGGTTTTGACGAACAAATTTGCTACGGTCTTGCCAACCGTTTCGGTCTTCTGATGACCGGCGGCACCGATTTCCACGGAGCAAACAAACCGAATCTGTATCTCGGCACCGGTCGCAACAATAACCTCTGCATTCCGGAGTCATTACTGACACCGTTACTGGCACACGTCGCAAGAAACAAACAGCAATAAAACAAAAAGGACACTGTCCCTAAGAGATACTCATACCTCTCTTTCCGGCAGTGTCCTGCTTTTGCTTATACTCCTATTCCATCAAAGAATTATAAATTACTTTGCCTTCGCTTCGTCTTCCACAGGCTTCTCCACCTCTACGATGGAGCGCTTCTGCATCGGGATGCGACAATTCTTATTGTTACCGAACTCAACGATAACCACTTCATCCATAACGTCAATTACCACACCGTAAAATCCTGCGGTGGTCAATACACTGTCACCGATTGCGATGGATGACATCAACTCATCCTGCTTTTTCTGTTGCTTTTTCTGCGGTCTGATTGCCATAAAATAAAAGATCAAACCAAACGCAACAATCATAACCACCCAATACAAAAGAGTACCGGTCGCATTCATCGGCTGTGCTGCCGCATCCGCTGCTAAAAACTGAAACATAACTTCCTCCTTCTTGTGCCTCGGCACGATTAATCTTCTTCCCCTTGCTCAAAGCCCGCAAGCTTTTTCGCTTTATACTCCGAAAAACGCTTCTGCTCAATGGCTTCACGTATTTCTTCCATCATTTTGTTGTAAAAATATAAATTGTGAGTCACCAACAGGCGAAGGCCCAACATTTCCTTTGCCTTTAACAGATGACGGATATAGGCTCTGCTGTAGTGTTTGCAGGTCGGGCAATCACAAGTCGCATCCAGCGGCCGGTCATCCAACTCATACTTCGCGTTTAACAGCGTCATCTTACCATGGTTGGTGTATGCATTTCCGTGACGACCGTTTCGCGCCGGATATACGCAATCAAAAAAATCAACGCCGCGTTCCACCGCCTCTAAAATATTCGCCGGTGTACCGACGCCCATCAAATAGGTCGGTTTTTCAAGCGGAAGGTACGGTACCGTTTCCTCCAGAATGCGGTACATCTCTTCATGGGATTCTCCTACCGCAAGACCACCCAATGCATATCCGTCCAAATCAAACTCGGAAATCCGCTTTGCATGCTCGATCCGGATGTCCGCAAAAGTACCTCCCTGGTTAATACCGAACAGCATCTGATTCGGATTAATGGTATCCTCCAAGGAATTCAACCGGTTCATTTCCTTCTTACAGCGCTCTAACCAACGGGTCGTACGCGCCACCGAAGTTTCCATGTATTCTCTGGTGGCCGGATGGGGCGGACATTCGTCAAACGCCATGGCAATGGTAGAGGCAAGATTCGACTGAATCTGCATGCTCTCCTCCGGTCCCATAAAAATCTTACGACCGTCCACATGAGAATTAAAGTATACGCCTTCTTCCTTAATCTTACGAAGCCCCGCCAGAGAAAACACCTGAAAGCCGCCGGAGTCCGTCAAAATCGGTTTGTCCCAATTCATAAACCGATGAAGACCGCCCAGCTTCTTTACCACCTTATCTCCCGGTCTTACATGAAGATGATACGTATTGGAAAGTTGCACCTGCGTGCCGATTTCCTGTAAATCCATGGTAGATACGGCGCCTTTAATAGCTGCGGCCGTACCTACATTCATAAACAACGGAGTCTGCACCGTTCCGTGAACCGTCACCAGCTCACCTCGCTTTGCATTTCCGTCCCGACAAATCAAACGATACATGTTGCTCCTCTAACAGACCGCAAACTTTTCCAGCATTTTTTCAAATGCAACATCCTCTCCGTGAGTGCATACGGAAATCGGATTCACCGACAACCCCAGTACCCCGAGAAAAGACTTTGCGTCTACTACAATACGGTTATACTTCGCATCAATATCAAAACTACATTTTTCAGCCGCACTTACAAACTCCTGCACAGCTTCCGGACCATTCAGACGAATCAAAGTGTTTTTCATACGCCAAACCTCCTTCTATTGCGAACCACACAACAGTAGCACTTTACAAAGACAACTTCTTTGTAAAGTTATATTTAGCATTTATACCACTTATTTACAAATTCGTCAATACCTTTTTCTTACTTTCCGATGTTATCCAGCACTCTTGCAGCAGTCGGCAAATATACATTCGGAAGCTCCACATTCCGGTTTCCGAACATCAGCTCCGCATAATCGGCACACACTTTGGAAAAAGTATCCGCCGAATACTTTACCTGCAACTGCATCGCAGCCAGATCAAACATTACCGGCATAACCGCAAAGCCCCAGCTCTCTCCTCTGCTCTCCACAAGGCAAGGCTGATCCAGACATTCCGGACTAATCTCATACCGCATACCGGTAACACCGTTCTCGCAAATAATGTGAACATAGTTTTTGTTATCTTTCTCATAGAGCAAGGTACACTGCTCTCTCTGGATCGCAATATCTTTCTCTACCAAAAGTACGGAATTCCCGTTGAAGCGCCCGCTGTTTGCAGCAGCTTCGCTTGCTTTCGCCTCATTCAAAATCTCTACCAGACGGTCGATACTGGTCTGATCGAGTACTTCGTTGCCGATTTTTTCCTTCGTTTTTAAAAAGCTGACCAGTGCGTCGATTTCATCTTGTGAAAGTAATGCTTTGTTATCAGTCATAGCGTTCTCCTTTCCGTATATTCCTCACGTTCGTACCATTTTCTGTAATACTTTCAGTATAACAAAAAGCAATGATTCCGTCAATGAAGAACGCAGAAAAAGTCACGCTTTCTCAATATTTTTCTTCAGATTTTGATTGGCCGGATTCTCCAGCATCTCTCCGTCTTCCGCAAACCGCGACCCGTGACAGGGACAATCCCAGCTCCGTTCCTCCTTGTTCCATTTCAGCGCACATCCCATATGCGGACAACGCGGCCTTGAAACAGAGAGGAGCCCCATTACGGACTCCGCCAGATTGACCGCCAACTGCTTTGTAAGCATCGGTCTGGAAGGAGAAAACAGCTCTTCGTATTCGTTTTCTTTCTCCTGTACCAGATCCGTCAATACCATGGCAGCCACCATAGAGGAAGTCATTCCCCATTTATGAAACCCGGTTGCCGTAAAGAGATTACGGGCGCTCCGGGAATACATTCCGATATAGGGAATTCCGTCCAGGCTCATACAATCCTGCGCCGCCCAACGACAAACTTCCCGGGCCTCCGGAAAGAAACTTTCACTCTTACCGAGTAACTCCGTAAAACCTCCGCCGTCTTTCCCCGTACGGTGTCCTCCGCCCCCCAACAACAAATACTCTCCCACATTACGAAACGACATCCCCTTCTTGTCCTCATCCACATACATTCCGTGAAAATCAGGGGCGTTTTTCAACGCCGTAACATAAGAACGATGCTGAAACAATTTCATAAAGTACATTCCGTGTTTATTTAGCATCGGAAAATGAGTTGTCACAATTATTTTCTTTGCATAAACGGTTGCGCCGCCGGAAAGCTTCACTTTTCGCAACCGATTTGCACCGGCACACGCTCCGAATTCCAACACTCGTGTATTCTCATAAATTTTCAGCCCGCTTACAATTCCTTTGATAAACTTCAACGGATGAAACTGCGCCTGTTGCGGAAACGACACTGCGCCGCAGGTTCCGAAAGGGAGCGGCAATATTTCTTTAAACGACGCCTTCACCCGGATTTCGTCTAATGTTTTCATCTCTTCTTCCAGCTCTTTACGATTCTTTACAGAAAACACATGGTTATCCTTCTCTTCCCAGTCACACTCAATTCCGGTGCACAAAGCCCGGTAGTGTTCCATTGCCGTCCGATTGGCGGAATAATACTTTTCCGCCGCCTCCGTCCCGTAACGTTTCGCAATTTCATGATAAATCAATCCGTGCTGTGCGGTAATTTTCGCGGTGGTATGCCCGGTCTCCCGTCCGGCAATTCTCTCTGCCTCCGCCAGACAATAGTCCACACCCTGCTTTTGCAAAAAATACGCGCACAGAACTCCTGCCATTCCACCGCCCACAATCAGCACATCCGTCTTCTTCTCTCCTTCCAACCGCGGAAAGGACGGTAAGTATATTTCCTGTTCCCACAACGATTTCATCACTACCTCCTAATCTGCTCCTTCCTACACAACTTTCGGTTACAAGTTCGGGAGTAGTATGTGTGATTGTCGGAAACACTATCCTTTGTCATATCAACTTCACATCATAAGAAATGAGGGCCGTCCATTCTATGACTCAAAAAAAATTATTGCAAATCGGAACCGATCTTCTCTACGAAACGGCCGGCAGTGTATTAATCGCCGTCGCCATTCACAATTTTGCACTGGCTGCCGCATTTCCCATGACCGGTTTTTCCGGCATAGCCATTATTCTGAACCGTTTCTTTCAAATTCCCGTCGGTATCTCCACCGTTCTGTTGAACCTTCCGGTGGCTCTTTTGTGTTACCGCAAAATCGGCCGTACTTTTTTATTAAAATCCTTTCGGTGCATGATTATTTCTTCTCTGTTTATTGACTATCTTGCACCGCTGTTCCCGTTTTATGAAGGCTCGCGTCTGTTAGCCGCACTCGTTACCGGAGTACTCGGCGGTCTCGGATATGCCATGATATATACCCGCGGTTCTTCTACCGGCGGAGCCGACTTCCTCATCATGGCACTGAAAAGCATCAAGCCTCATCTGCGTTTGGGAACCATTGCGTTTTCCATTGACATCGGCATCATCCTCACCGGGGGATTGTTGTTCCGGGACTTTGACGGTGTGATTTACGGCATGCTTGTGAACTATTTGTTTGCTGTCATGGTAGACAAAGTATTCTACGGAATCAATTCCGGAAAACTGGCCTTCATTGTAACAAAACACGGCAAAGAGGTATGTACCCTCATAGAAGAGTGCAGTAACCGCGGCTCCACGATACTGAACTCCCGGGGAGGTTACCGTCTGGAAGAAAAAGAAACCGTCATGGTCGTCGGTAATTCCAAGCAAATATATCGTATCATCTGGCAGGTCACCGAGTACGATAAGGAGGCCTTCATCATCCTGTTGGAGGCTCACGAAATCCACGGCAAAGGATTTCGCGTCCTATGAAGGTCTGAACTCCGTCATATACGGTCGAAATCTGAGCGGAAGATTATTCCTTTGAAGCGAAGCATTCTCCCGTTCCGCAATGGCAATTTTTTTGTGGAAAATCTTCCATAACGCTCCATAGGTATCCTCCTCTGCATAGTTCTCAGAAAACACACGGTATTCCTCTTCGTTGAGCCGGTAAACAAACCACGACGCCCCCGGACGATACACTCCCGCAATTCGACGTTTCTCGTCAAAAATCACAAAACACTCCCCGTTCATGCGGTCCGAGAAATGTTCCATCAGGTCTCCCAGAATATTATTCATCGGAGCATAACGAGCCAGCAACAAGCCGTTCTCCTGCTCATCAAAACGAAGAAATCCTTTGAGATGATGAGACTCATTATCAAAATTGCGTACGATTTCAAACAACCTCATCACCCACGGATTACCGTAATTCCGACAGGCTTTTGCCCCTTCCCGGAATGCATAGATTAGAAAACGATAAACAATCTCTCCTTTTTCCGGTTCTCCGGAAAGGACAGCCTTCATAACCGTTTCATATGCTTCTTCCGAAATCCGAAGGCGTACGGAACGTTGCACCTTCTCGCTTTTCTCCGCATCCGGTATCACATTGATATACTCCGCAAACAAAAGAGGTTCTTCCCATTCTTTCATACACACTTCGATCCGGTTTTCTTCATGCCGGTGTACCGACGCCCAGGCATCGTAAATCCCGGTGAGAATCCCTTCTGTACTGTCTTCGCAGCGATAGATATACTTCTTCTCCATAAAAACCTCCCTAACCCGCCTCCGCCGTAAAAGCCGGAAGCTCAAACAACGACATCTGACGTCCGTAGAGAGCGTCCTTCAGATTCTTCGGAAGCTTCTCGTTTAACATCAGGCTTTGTGTCACATAGGTCTCATCCAAATGCAATGTGCCCAAAGTTTTTCCTCCGCAGGTAATAAAATACTGTGCCCTTTTCAACACAACTCCCATCTTTTTCAAAGACTCAAAGGAAAAACTTCCGCTCTTTCTCGCATCCACAATCCGTTTTGCCGACTTCGGGCCGATTCCCGGTACACGAAGTAACAGAAAATAATCTGCCTTTAAGACCTCCACCGGAAACAACTCCATATGATGCACCGCCCAGTCACACTTAGGGTCCAGTACCGCATTAAAATTCGGACGTTTCTCCGTTAAAAGCTCTCCTGCCGCAAATCCGTAATACCGTAACAACCAGTCCGCCTGATACAAGCGGTGTTCCCGAAGAAGCGGCGGCCCGCCGGGCAAATCCGGGAGCTTGGAATCTTCGTTTACCTTTACAAAGGCGGAGTAAAACACCCTCTTTAAATCAAACTTCCGATACAACGCCTCCGCCACCGACACCAGCTGATAGTCCGTTTCCGGCGTAGCCCCGATAATCATCTGTGTACTTTGTCCCGCTGCCGCAAAGCCGCGACCGGTCGGTCTTCCCACGGACTCAAGAAGCGATAAACGCTGCTCCCGCCCGGTCCGTTCCACAGCTGTAGTCTTTGCATTCTCAAAATCCGCCGGTGCTTCCTTCCGGGGCAGTCCGTTTAATCCGGTAACGTACCGAGCATTTCCCTTCGCTCCGCCGTCAGCCTCTATCATACCTCCCCTGAACCGCTCCTCTATCCCGGCCCGTCCCGCAGCCTGATTCGTAAAATAGAAAGCACTGTGATTGCCTCCCTTAAAGCCCAGCACCTGCCGACTCTCCGCTATCCCTGCCTGAATCTGACGCATTGGCGTCAATATATTTTTCCGGGTCTTATTGGGTGCCAGTTGCCGCAGGCCCTCATTGGTCGGAAGCTCCAGATTCACGCTCATTCGGTCCGCATACCATCCGGCGTATTCAATCAACAGCGGATTCGCTCCCGGGATTGCTTTACAGTGGATGTATCCCCGGAAATGATACTCCTCCCGCAGCATACGAAGTGTCTGACAGATCAACTCCATGGTATAATCAGGTGTATGTAAAATTCCGGAGCTCAAAAACAGACCTTCGATATAATTTCTCTTATAAAAGCCGATTGTCAGCTCACAAAGCTCCTTCGGAGTAAAACTGGCCCGGGGGACATCATTCGAGGAACGATTGATACAATATTTACAGTCAAAAATACATTCGTTGGTGAACAACACTTTCAACAAAGAAATGCAACGCCCATCCGCAGAAAAAGAATGACAGATGCCGGCGGCAACGGAATTCCCCAGTTCTCCCTGTTTTCCCTCTCTCTGCATCCCGCTGGAGGTACAGGCCACATCAAATTTTGCCGCATCGGACAGTATTTCCAGCTTTTTCTCTACAGACAATCCTTCTTCCAAAACCATAATGTACCCTTCCTTCTGTTTCATCTTCCTTCCGCACGAACTGTTCCGCCGTACATATATTCCTTACAGCTTTATAATAACATACATTTGTTCGATTTTCAAGTGCCAGTGCAAATATTTGTTCGATTTCATCTCGGAACATTTTCCTTTTCCTCACATATACTGGCAGAAAGACTGTTTTGAGGTCTGTCATGGATACCAAAAGCTACTTTCTCTCTCTTCTGACCGAAGGCGAACCGGATGCCGTCGCCGTTTTAAAGGGAAACAATGCTCACCCCGACATTAACGGTGTCGTAAAATTTTATTCCCTACCGGAATCCGGCCTCTTAATCGCCGCGGAAGTGTCCGATCTCCCCGACGGAAGAGGCGAAGATACTCCCACTTTTTTTGCTTTCCATATTCACGAAACCGGAGACTGCAGCCGAAATTTCGAAAATACGGGAACTCACTATAATCCGGATAATGTTCTCCATCCGGAACATGCCGGCGACCTTCCTCCGCTTCTCTCCAACGACGGGTATGTATGGACGATTGTCTACGACAGTTTTCTGACCCTGCCGATGATTCTAAACCGTTCTGTCGTTATTCACCAAAACCCGGATGATTTTACCTCACAACCATCCGGAAATGCCGGCGAAAAAATCGCATGCGGTGTCATCACAAAAAACACCGAAGGATTTCCGAATCACTTCTACGATGATGACAATGACAGCCGGGAGGACTGATTCACTCCCACACCTTTTTCCGCACACAAAAAACGCAATTCCGACTCGTATGATTCGAAATTGCGTTTTCGTCTTTCTATATTACCCCTAATCCAGCTTTTCGCTTGCTTCCTGCAACAGTTCGATGATATTCAAATGCTGCGGACAAACGCTCTCACACTGGCCGCACCCGATACAATCTTTCGCGCGACCGCTTCTTCCCACCAGACCGTTGTAGAAGAAATGCGGACGATTGTCGTTTTTCGGATATCTGCGTTTTGTATTTAATGCACGAAATACATCCGGAATCAAAATTCCCGACGGACAGCCGTCTACACAATAACGACAAGAGGTACACGGAATGAGCGGCATACTGTGCATCATTTCCACAACTTTTGCAACCGCCCCCTGTTCCGTCTCATCCAGCGGCTTAAAATTCGCAAAGGTATTGATATTATCCTGCATCTGCTCCTCTGTGGACATACCGCTTAAAATCGTAGCCACTCCGTCTAAAGAACCCACAAACCGAAATGCCCAGGATGCAACGGAAGCTTCACTGTCAACCGCTTTGAACACCGCCTCCTGTTCCTCTTCCATCTTGGCAAGCAAACCGCCCTTTACCGGCTCCATAATAATCATCGGAATGTTACGCTTCTTTAAAATCTCATACAACTTACCCGAATGTACAATCGGATTGTCCCAGTCCACATAATTCAACTGAATCTGTACAAACTCCACCTCAGGATGCTCGTCCACAATCTTCTCCAAAAGCGCCGGTGTTCCGTGGAAGGAAAAGCCGAAATGCTTTATCTTTCCCTGCTTTTTCTTCTCGATTGCCCAGTTAAAGCAATCATATTGTACATACTTATCGTAATTACCGCCGTCTTCCACGCTGTGAAGTAAATAAAAATCAAAATAATCAACACCGGCACGTTCGCACTGAATGTCAAATACTTTATCCCTGTCCTCCGGGCAATGTATCTCCCAGGCCGGAAGCTTGGTTGCCAAATAGAAAGAATCTCTCGGATAACGCTTTACAATCGCCTCCCTCGCCGCCACCTCGGACTTGCCTCCGTGGTACACATAAGCGGTATCGAAATAATTCATACCGTTTTTCATGTAGGCATCCACCATATCACATACGCGGATCATGTCGATTTCCCCATCCTTCTCCGGCAAGCGCATCAATCCGAACCCCAGCTTCGGCAACTTACTTACATCTACACTCATCTTTTATCCTCCTCTTTTCACAGGCTCGTCATTTTCCTGTAATGTTTCAGTATTTTCGCACCTTTAGTGACTTTACCCAAATTCAGTATATCATAGGAGCTTCTTTGCCGCATCTTGATTCTGTTGCAAAATATGAATCACTGTGCATAAAAATGAATATTTCCTTGTTTTAGTCTTTAAATGCGTATACATTCAATATTTTTTCAAAACACGATTGACCTTTTCGACTTATAATAATATAATATATTTAATCATTTTTAAATCATCGGTTATTCACTGAACACAAAATTGGCGTAGGAGATTTTTATGAATATTTACGTAAACCAAATGGGCTACTTACCAAACAGTAATAAAACCGCAATTCTCTCTCTGCCCCGGGAGTTTTGTGACGGCGCTCCCGATATCCCGGTACATGTGCAGATTTGCGGAAAAGACGGCATCTGTCTGTTAGAAAAAGACGCCGTCTGCTTCGGTCCGGACGAAGCATCCGAAGATTTCGTCTGGCAACTGAACTTTTCGGAATTAACCGCACCCGGTACCTATACCATCCGTTGCGGCGAAGCGGTTTCCTATCCGTTTACCGTAGACAGCCATTTGTACGGTAACCTGAACATTCTGCTTTCCAAAATGCTCTATTACCAACGTTGCGGCACAGAACTGGAAGCACAGTATGCCGGAAACTATGCCCGTAAGGCCTGTCATACCGAACCTACGGTTCTTTGGACCGAATATAAAAAGTTTTTAGACGGCGAGCTTTCGGAACCGGAAATGCAGAAGTTTAACATCCGCGGAGGCTGGCACGATGCCGGTGATTTCGGTCGCTATACCACTGCGGCAGCATGTGCACTGGGTCACCTCCTTTACGCATACCGTTTTTTCCCGGATGCTTTTACGGCAAGTCTTAACATTCCCGAAAGCGGCAACGGCATTCCGGATATCTTAAACGAGTGCCGCTACGAACTGGACTGGATGTTACAAATGCAGGCAGAGGACGGTAGCGTGTATCACAAACATACCACGCAGAATCACGCTGCCTTTGTCATGCCTCACGAAGATACGAATCAGATGCTTTTGCTCCCACCGTCTTCCATGGCGGTTGGGGATTTTGTTGCTACCATGGCACTGGCGTCCCGTATTTACCGTCCGTTTGACGAAGAGTTTTCCGACCGCGCCCTGGCAGCCGCCGAAAAGTCATATATCTGGCTGGAACAGCACCCGGAGTTTCTGTTTGAACATGTCAAAGAATGTCGCACCGGCGGGTACGGTGACCGTTCCGACATCGACGAACGTTTGTGGGCGGCCATGGAATTGTACCGCACCACCGGGAACGGCCGTTATTTAGAAAAGGCAAAATTCTTTTTCAAACAGCACCCGAATCCGGTTCAATACGGTTGGGCCGACATCAGCGGTTTTGCCGGGTGGGCTTTGCTGGAAGATGAATTGGTTCCGAATACAGCCAAAAAGGAAAGCAGCTGCAATACTTCCGACGAATCGGAATTCCGGGCCTCCTACAAAGCACTGCTGTATCAAGAGGCCGAGCTGCTGCTGGAAGTGATTGCCTCCGGCGGTTACGGTGTCGCACTTAAGGCAAACGAATATTGCTGGGGAAGCAACCTCAACGTTCTGAACCGAGGTATGCTGTTCGCTACGGTATATCGTCTGCAGCCGAAGCCGGAATATCACACCGCCCTTGTCCGGCAAATGGATTATCTTCTTGGTGTCAACGCTACGGATTTCAGCTATGTTACCGGCGTCGGCACCCACGCGTTCAGTAATCCGCATAACCGTATCACTGTTGCCGACGGTATCGAAGAAACCATACCGGGTTATGTTTCCGGCGGCGCCAACGGCACCCGTTGGGTCGATCCTCTGGCAAAGGAACTGATTCCGGAGGGAACTCCTCCTATGAAATGCTTTGTAGACCGCTGGGAATGCTACTCCTTAAACGAAATCACGATTTACTGGAACTCCCCGGCAATTTTCTGCGCTGCCTTTTTGGATAGTGTAAAATTGTAAACCAAATCCGGTGTACACGCAAAAAGCCATTGTATCGTCGTATTGCCTTCGACACAATGGCTTCTTATGTTATCTTCCGGTATTATCTTTTCGATGCCGATACATCCACGCATACTCACCCGGGTACATTGAACTCACACCGAACATTTACAGATTCAATCCCTTCGCCTCATCACAACCCAGGAGCACATTCAGACACTGGATTGCAGCTCCGGAAGCGCCCTTACCAAGGTTATCAAACTGCGCGGACACCACGATACGCTCCTCGTTGCCGGTCACATAAATCTTCATACCGTCCCAACCGGACAGACCGTTTCCTGCAAGGAACCCGCCGGCTGCCACTTCGTCATCCGTAGCCGCCACCTTGATAAACTGCTCTCCCTTGTAGTAATCTGCATAGTACGCAAGCAGGCTCTCCGGCGTCTCCTTCTTTGCAAGCATATCCGTATACAGCTGAATTGTCACTACCATTCCGCTGTAATAGTCATCAATAATCGGAGAGAACAACGGCGTACGGTCAAGACCGGTAATGGCCTTCATCTCCTTCAAATGCTTATGCTGCTGGGTCAATGCATACACACGACCGGACGCAAGCTCCGTCGGTCTGTCCTCGCTCTCATATACCGCGATGGTCTTCTTTCCCGCTCCGCTGTAACCGGACAATGCAAAACAGCTCACCGGATAGTCCTTCGGTAATATTCCGCCCTTCACTAACGGATATACAAGAGAAATAAATCCCGATGCATAACAGCCCGGCACCGCAATCCGCTTTCCCTTTTTAATATTTGCTCTGTGCTCCGGGGAAAGTTCCGGGAAACCGTAAGCCCAGCCCTCTTCCGTACGGTGTGCGGTAGACGCATCAATAATCACTGTGTTCTCGTTCTCCACAAAGGAAACCGCTTCCTTTGCAGCCGCATCCGGCAAACACAAAAAGGTCACATCGGAGGCATTAATCATCTTCTTTCTCTCCTCCGGGTCCTTACGTAATTCCGGATCAATCTTCATAATTTCAATATCGTCACGATTCTGAAAACGCTCAAAAATTCTAAGTCCTGTGGTTCCTTCGCTTCCGTCGATAAATACCTTTGTTTTCATGGTCGAATCTCCTTTTTCTTTTGGTTTCATAATTATACAACTGTCTTTGGTTCTTGTCAATATTTCGACTTAGGTATCAATACGCTTTCCTTCTCTATTTCACCCGATACCAATAGCTATACACATCCTCAAACCCCAGTCCCCTATAAAGCCTCTTTGCCACCTCGTTACTATCCACCACCTGCAAATACCCGGCAGTCGCCCCCTTCTCTTTCGCCTTTTCTAACAGTGCCTGACATAACACTTTTCCGAATCCGCATCCTCTGTATTCTTCCTTCACCACAATATCCAGCAGCCCCACATATCCCCGCTCCATAACACCGAGCCCGCAGGCCACTGCCTTTTTATCTACGTAGACCGTCCCGCAAAGTACCTGATTTGTTATCTTTGCCTGCATCTTCTTTGCCGTCGGCACATACGTCATCAATACCTTGTTGAACGTGAAATAATAATACTGCCATGCTTCGGTAATCTTTTCATCTACGGTCACAAACACATCTCCCTGTACAAAAGCAGCCGGAAGTTTAAGTTCCTTCCCCTTTTCCGCGCTTTTCACTTGTTTCGTCAAATCCACCGTCATCACATTCGTTTTGTCAACCGCAGAATAACCCCGTTCCTCCAATATCCGGTCCAATTCCGATGCCATCGGTGCTATTTTAAACACCGCAGGCAGTTTATGTTCCGCATATTTCCCCTCGCAATACGTGATCTTCTCCTCAAGAGATAATGTAGATTTTCCGATTACACTCACCGAATTTGCCCTCTTCGTATACCCTTCCGCAAACCGCAACAGCCAACCATCATATACTTCCTCCATAAGACACGGATGCGTATTAAAACTAAGTTGTTCATAAAGCAAACTGTCCTGCTCCATTTCTTTCCCTCCTTTATTGCTTCTGTCACGAGAAAAACATTCTTTACAGAGCTCTCTTTCATGTGGTATAATTATACATTCTCATTGTATATTTGTCAATATTTGTTTTATATCGTAGAATAAATATACATGGCAGAGGCAAAAAAGGCCACACTTCCCGTGTGACCTTTTTTCTTCCTCTTCGGTTTACTGCCTCTTCGACGCTTCTTCTCTCTGTCTGCAAATCTCCGTCCAACTGATTCGCTTTGCCAGTCGGTCGCTCAAATCCGCAAGTGCCCCCGGAATATCGATATTCTGCGGGCAAATGGCCGTACAGGCACCGCAACCGATACAAGCCGACGGACGTTCTTTTTCAGGCATAAACTCAATCCGCATGCCTGCATTCATGGACGGTGCCGTACGAAGCTCGTTATAGGTATGCAAAAATCCCGGAATATCCAATCCCATCGGGCATCCGTCGCAGCAATACCGGCATCCGGTACACGGTACGCTGTCTTTCATCCCTTCCGCAATTTCCAAAAGCAACGCCGTCTCTTCCCCGGAAAGCGGCTTCCCTTCCTCAAACGTGGCCACATTGTCATGCATCTGTGCCTCATCGGACATTCCGCTCAGTACCATTTTCACATTCGGTAACTCCTGCAGAAAACGGAAACACCAGGAGGCTGTAGATACCTCCGGTCGAAATGCCTGCAATTTTTCCTCTTCTTCCCCGGAAAGCCTCGCCAGCTTGCCGCCACGAACCGGCTCCATCACCCATACCGGAATCCCTCGTTCCGTCAAAAGGTCATACTTCCCCTTCGCATCCTGCAACGTCCAGTCCAGATAATTTAACTGAATCTGACAGAACTCCATGTCGTCGCCGCAAACATCCAGAAACTCCTTTAATCCCGCAACCTCCGCATGAGTACTGAAGCCCAAGTGCCTAATCCGGCCCAGTCTCTTCTGCTCCTTGAAATAATCGATAATGCCCCACTGTGGGTCAAGATAAGTCTCCATAGACTTCTCATACACGTTATGTAACAAATAAAAGTCAAAATAGTCCACACCGCACTTACGAAGCTGCTCCTCAAAAATCTCCGCCGGATTGTAACCGGTGCTCAAAATCTGATGTCCCGGATACTTTGTCGCCAAATAATAGCTGTCTCTCGGGTACTCGGACAAAATCCTTCCCATAACACGCTCCGACTCACCGTTGTGATAGGGCCATGCGGTATCATAATAATTTACCCCGTGTTCCATAGCATAACGTGTCATTTCCTTTACCTGCGGCTCATCAATACTTCCGTCGGCATTTACCGGCAGACGCATGGCACCAAAGCCTAAAAGGGACAATTCTTTATCTTGAAAAGTTGTATAAATCATGCAAGATTTCCTCCTTGTTTTCTCAAACGGTATACTTCACTGCAAAATCTTCTGTCATAACGCTTATCCCGGTTAACGTTTCTTCTCTTCTATTTTACAGAACTCTTCACCGATATGCAACCTTTCTCGCATTTATTTAACAACATACAAATTCCTCCGCAGACCACCCCCGCAAAAAGAATAATCAAAATATCCACCGGTGCCAGTACAACGCCCGGCAGGCCCTTAAACCAGAATCCGGTTCCCAAAAGATACAAGTGGCCGCTCAGAAGGCACATCTCTCCGATATACATGGCCAGTGTCGTTGCCGCACCCACAGCCGCCGGAATTCCTACCGATATCCCTTTCTTTCTTCCCAAAAGAAAAGAACCTACATACGTACCTACGGTTACACCAAGCAGCGAAAAGAACCCCCCCATCAACACCGCCGATAACGGAGACACCAAAAGATCCCCGTTTCTGAAAAAAGCAGTAAAGCAGGCAAAAATACACAGTCCGAGGAATAATACCGAACACACCGACTGTATCACCAACACCTTTAACTTCTTCCGATTTCCGGTTAACACCATTTGTCCGAAACCGTACAGGCATCCCAGAATTGTCAAAATCAGAGCCACGGAAATCATATAAAAATGAATCTTAAAGGTAGGGCTGTAATCCCCTATTAAAATATCTACCGCCTTCCAATTCCGGGTCTGGTATGTTTCCGGCGAAACATAGCACATAAACATCTGCCAGCGTTCCAATTTTGTAGGTAAGGTTCCGTTCACTATGACCTTTTGTTCAAACAACAGCTCCGTCACGAAAAACACAACCAATGCGATTCCCGATGCCGTAAATAATGGATGCTTTTTCACTTTTTTCAGAAGTACCGGCATCAGGAAAACCGCTACCGTTACCGCAATGGCTATCGGTGTATACGGAATGATGTACTTCGGATAATTCCTCTGGGGTACAAAACCGTACATTGCCATACTTCGGAGCACCTTCACTCCCATATAAATCGGATATGTGGAAACCGCCAGCGTTCCAAGCAACGCAAACACCCAGTAAATGTCAAACTTATTCTGTGCATTTTTGCATAACATTTCGTTTTTGCTTTTTTCTTTTCCTTCATCCTTCATCCGTAAATCCTCCCATTTCTTGTCTTAGTCCCTTTTTATCCCCTATATGCCCCAGCTCCCCACATCCTACACACTTACTCTTCTCCCCAGAACATCGCTTCCAGCTTTTTTCGATACCCCTCCGGATCTTCCTGTTTCTCTAAATTAAGATAACTGGAGTACGGCATTCCGAAGGGAACAATTGTCACCGCATCCTTCGGATACCCGGAGGTTTCCACCACAACTCTGGCCTCCTCCATCCGCATGGACTTCATACTCCACAATTCCTCATTGGTATAACCTTCCTCTGTTTTTTCCTTTACACAGCAGGAATAGCTGTTTTGGGCCAGCTGCCAGATAAAAACATACAAGCCCTTCTCACGGGTACCGTACCTTGGGCTTATAAAACCACCGATTACAGTTCCGTCCGAACCAAGTAAAAAGTCCCCATCCGTATTCGGCCTACTGATAATTTTCCACTCCTCGTCCGCATTTTGGTCCGGTACCTTCGAATCCGATACCGGATTTGTCAAAAAACAAACCGCTACAGCAATTCCGGCCACCACCGTTACTGCCACAATCCAAAAGGCAGGCTTTTTGTAGTTCAGTACCGACTTTACACGATTCTTTACACCCACTTCCCCGAAAGCCAGCGGGCAGGCAAACATCATACGCTTTTGTAAACTGCACGTCACCAATGCTTCCGCATAGTTCTTCCGTGCTTCCGGTTCCATCCCCCGTACCACCCGTTCATCACAGGCACGCTCGATATCCCTCGAAAACAACAGATAGGACACCCACAAAAGAGGATGAAACCAATACACGGACAGCAAGAAGAACGCAACGGTTTTCCACCAGTGATCCTTTCGTTTCAAGTGTGCCGTCTCATGGGCAATCACACTCCCCATCTGTTCTTCCGACATCCCGGAAGGAAGATAAATCCGCGGCTTAATAACGCCGAATACAAAAGGCGTTGCGATGCTGTCACAAAAGAAAATATTGTCCCGATAACACAACGACACCTTTACCTTATGACGCAACCACAAATAAGAACCGAGACTGTAGACGAACATCACTCCCATCCCTGCAATCCAGACAATCGACGCCACAAGCGCGATAATCTGCATCGGGTTTGCACTTGCTCCCGGTGTCGGTGCTCCGGAAATACTATAGCCCGGTGCCAGATGCTCCGAAAGATACGGATTTAGCGTAGAATTCAACATCGTAACTCCGGTATGGATGGACGGTCGCTCCGCCAGCAAAATATCCGGAGATACAATCTTTCCGCTGGGAATCAAGCTTAACATACTCTCCGCCAGAAACGGGCAGACCAGGCGCATGCCCACTAACGCCCACAAACATACCGTCAGCGACTTCGGTGCCTTATGACACAATGCACGCACCGCCAACACCGCCAGCACCACCCAGGTGGTCGTCAGTCCCATATTTAACACTTCCACGAATACTTTCTCCATACTCAACCCTCCCCAAAGGAATCAAGAAGTCTACGAATCTCCTCCAGCTCCTTTGCGGACGGTTTCTTTCTGGAACCGAAGGCCGCAATAAACGCCGGAAGAGATCCCTCAAAGGTCTCCTCCACAAACTTTTCGCTCTGAATGGCGTAAAACTCATCCTTTCCGATGAGCACCGTCACCCGGCTGTTCTCCATGGCAAAGATTCCACGCTCACAAAGTTTCTTTAACACCGTATACGTAGTGGTTCGCTTCCAGTTCAATTCTGCCTCGCAATACGCTACCAGTTCCTTCGTTGACAGCGGCGCATGCTGCCAAACAATATCCGCGAAACGGGCTTCTACCATACCCAGCTTAATTTCCGTCATACTATGTACCTCCTTCTGCCGTAACACAACTCCGTTGCAGACTTGTGCTCCGAGTACTCATTCTTTTAAGCAAAATTGTCTATTGCCAATAGTCACTTTCATTCTATCACCGATAGACAGTTTTGTCAAGAAAAACAGTCTTACAGATTTTCATCTCTGCAAGACTGTTCCGACCAACTCCGTAATTTATGGTTTTCTGCTTCCTAATACTGCCCGAACACCAACCGGTTCAAATATTCATCCATGGGAAGAGGCTTATCAAAATAATAGCCTTGTATCATATCGCACCCTGCATCCCGCATATACTCGTACTGCCGCAGCGTCTCCACACCCTCCGCAACAACCTGAAAGCCTAATGCCTTTGCAAGTGCCACAATACTTTCAAACATAATGCAATCCTTCTGATTGTCGCTGTTGTATCGTCCGAACGGAATTAAGGACTTATCCACCTTTAAAATATCCGTCTTTATCATTTTCAACATATTCAACGAAGAATATCCCGTACCGAAATCATCCACCGATACACTGATTCCCTCGGCTTTTAACTTGTCAATCAGATTAGACATCACAATATAATCCTTTGCGTCTTCGCTTTCCGTCAACTCAACTTCAATCCATTCATGAGGCACTTTATACGAATCCGCCACCGCTACAATCTCGCTAACCAGATGCGGATTCTCCATATGCCGTTTCGAAAAATTCACGGAAATCTTGTATAGCGGCTTATGCTCCCGAATACAACGGCTTAAAAACGCACATACCTTGTCTAAAACGTAAAAATCCAGGATACAAACGCTTCCCTCCTTTTCCAGAATCGGTATAAACTCCATCGGAGGAACGAGACTTCCATCCGGCTTTCTCCACCGTACCAAAGCCTCTGCACCGCAAAGCTGCCTGTCCGCAGTCTTTACCTTCGGTTGATAGTAAACCTCAAATTCCTTTTTCTCGACTCCTCGATGAAAGTCTGCAATTACCTCCTTTCGACGCATGATTTCTTTATGAAGGTCCTCGCTGAAGTAGACTACTTCGTTACTTTCCTTCTGCCGTGCCGCCTGATACGCACTGCTGATGCGCGCCATAACCTCTCCCGGATTCTGCACTCCCGTTAACTCTGCCGCTCCTATCGTCGCTCCGAAGTTAAAATTCTTCTCCTCGACGGCATCTTTATATTTCACACTCACATCATTGATTCGCCGAATAAATGCACCCGCATTTTCCTTCCGAATCACTGCAACAAAATTATCTCCGCCCAATCTGGCAACACATTCATCCTCACATATTCCGCAAAGCAACTGACGAATATACAGCCACATCACCTCATCCGCTTTCTGGTACGGAAGCACTTTGTTTACATACTTAAAGTTATGTGTATTCAAATAAAAACCGATATAGTCACCGATTCGTCCCTGCGCAATTACAGCGCCCAGATATCCTAAAAATCCGGCCATATTCGGGATTTCTCCCGCTAAATCCATAGTAGTCGTCCTTTGCAGCAACTCCCCCATAATTTCCAACCGAAACGCCCACAAAATCATAGTTCCGAGAAGTGTCAGCTCATGTTGTTCTTCTTTCTCCCAGAGGCAACCTTTCACCGGGTAATACGACAACATTGCCGTGCCTCCCTCTCCGGTAAGATATTTCAACTCTATTGCATTTTCTTCAATCGGAAGGTCGCTCTGATACAGAATCACCGTTTGATTCTCAATCTGTGCACGAAGTTTTGACATCGGTGCGGAACGACAAATCGTCACCTTCCCGATGTTTTTCAGACCGGCAATCTCTTCCAACGCCAGGCCTACCTTCTCTGCCAATTCTTCCTTCGAACGAATCGGTTCCTGTAATAACTCAAAAAAACGAAGTAACTTATCCCCTAAAAGTGTTTCTCTCATATTACACCTCCTCGGTTTCGCCCCCACGGCGCACCTACGATGTGACATCTGTTTCGTACAAATTCCCCGTTATTAAATAGTATATCACAAATCCAACAAGAAAGAAACAACTTTTTCTCAATTTATCTTATTTTCACCAACCTTTCTGCCAATTCCTTTTATTCAAAAGCATTCACCGCAAAATCCTTCTGTGCTGTCGATAAATACTCTCCGTCATAACCGCCCTAAAAGGCAGAAGAAAGCGGGAAATCTCAGGACTTCCCGCCTTCATCTTACTTTATTCTTCAATCTCAAACTCCACCCAGTACATTGCCGTTTCATACTCCCCGGACTCCCGAAAATCCATAAAGCCCTTGGTCAGCCGGTAAGTACCTTCCGGGAGCTTGCCGTACAGCCATTCCCAGGAATACTCAAACTCCGTAGTCTGTCCTTCCGGAAAATTGTATGCCAAAGAATTCCAACCGTATTCCTCAATGACCGTCGGCACATCCTTCCAAGTCTCATCCTCCAGCACAATCAGCCGGTAATCCGTGCCGCACCTTAGCAATCCGGTAGAGTTCCCGCCTTCTTTTGTACATACAAGAGTCAGACCGGTGGGCGTTACATCCTTTACCGAAAGGTTCAGACCCCAATCCGGAAAGCCTTCATCCCCAGCCAAAGAAGTATCCGTAGAATAGTTCGTATCCGCTGTCGTCAGCGCCGCAACCATATCTTCCGTCAAGGCAAACGCATAATCCTCTTCCGCCGGCCAGAAAGAACGCGTATCGTCATTGATTGCACGGAACAACCGCGGTGCACCGATGCCGATGACAAGGGCCACGCAAGCCGCCGGAGCCGCCCACTTTAGCCAGACGTGAGAAAATTTCCTTCCCTTTTCCCGCTTTGTCTGCATCTTCACACCTTCAACAGCCTGTATCGTTTTCTTCGTCTCTCTCCTCGTTGCCGGTTTTTCCATCTGGGCCGCATCCTCGATAAATGCCTCATTTACTTTTCCCAATGCCTCTAACAATATCTCATTTTTCATAGTATGATACCCTCCTTCTCCAAAGACTGTTTCAATTTACTCCGCAGGCGAAGCAATGTCATTTTCACGTTACTCTCGCTCAGTCCGAAATCCTCCGCAATTTCCTTTACGGAACTCATGTACCAGTATCGGCGCAGAAACAGTTTTCGTTTTTCCGCGGGAAGTTCTTCCAAAAACCGGTTCAGTATATCTACCAAAAGAGCCTCCTCCGCTGCCGCTTCCGTACTTTCCGTTCCCGGAATACATTCGGTAAGCTCCTCCAGCACCAACAGAGTTTGACCTCCGCCCCGCTTTTCTCTGTTTTTATGCTTATACCGATTCAACGCCAGATTCCGCGTAATCTTTCCGAGAAAGGCCGACAACCGCTCCGGACACTGCGGCGGTATGGACTCCCATGCCCGCAACCAGGTATCGTTTACGCACTCCTCGCTGTCCTCTTCGTTGTTTAGGATGTTATATGCAATAGCACGGCAATACCTTCCGTATTTTTTCGCAGTCTCCGACAGGGCAGCCTCCGAGCGCTCATTGTACAATGCAATAATCTGCCTATCGTCCATAACCTTCTCCTTCCGTATGTAATAAGGCCTTACATCCTAACAGACAACAAAAGGGAGTAGTGCGTCACACTACTCCGAAATTTCAAACTCCACCCAGTACATTGCCTTATCATAATCTCCCGGTCCACGATGGTCACTAAATTCTTTCGCCAACCGATAGGTCCCCGCCGCAAGCTTTCCGTACAGCCATTCCCAAGAGATTGGGAACTCCGTATCTTTTTCTTCGGAAATCCGGTAACCCAAATCATCCCATCCATATTCTTCCAATACCGTCGGCACATTCTTCCATTTCCCATCCTCCGAAACAAGCAGACGGTAATCGGTCCCGCACATAAGCCTTCCGGTTGGATTGCCGCCTTTTTTCGTACATACGAGCGTCAATCCTGTAGGGGTTACATCCTTTACCGAAAGAGTCAGTCCCCAGTCCGGAAAGTCCGCATTCATATCGTTTACTGCCTCCAACCATCCCATGGCAGTCAAATCGCTCAAAATCTTCTGCGGAATGTCCTCAAGACTTCCCTCCTTTAATTTAAACACCGCATAAACACCGGTGCCTCCCGGATAGGACTCCTTAATTCCACCGTGAACAAATAAAATCTTATCTCCGGTCTCCAGATTTTTAAACAACTCACGTTCCGTCCGATTAGACATCACCACCGGCGACATGTACCTCTCCCGTTCCGACCGGTCGGTGATTCCGTCCGGAGCATCATCCGTCACCACCATGCTTACACCGTTTCTGCCGGCCAGATATCTGCCCGTAGAAAAACCCAATTCTTTTTTTGCCATGATTCCGAGAACTATCAGGCATGCGATAATAACCACCGCAACCATACTTCCGACAACCGCAACAGGAACCACCCATCTCCTCTTTTTTCTCCCGGTTCCTGCCTCTACCTTCCTTCTCTTCACTCCTCTGTCCCCCTTTCGTTTTTCACTCTTCTGCACCCATTGCACTTTCCCTTCTGTCTCTCTTCCGCTCCCACGAAGATTTCACTCCTACTTTACTTCCGTTCCGCCCCACTCCACCACGGTAAAGCCGGTACGCTCCGGTGCGGTAAACTCCTGTTCCGGAAGCTCTGTAAATTCTTCCGCACTCTTCCATGCCATAAATACCCGAAGCAGGGTATCCGGCTCCGGACTTACCGTAAGTTCGGCCGTATCTGCGTAGTTCTCTGTCTGGAAGGAAATCACATTATACGGATTCTGCTCCATCATCGGTAGCCAGTACACAATAAACTCATTGGCTTCCCTCCGATTCAGTCCCAAATCTTCCAACGCCTTGTCCAAAAATACCGCCGTATCCTCTCCCTTTACGCAAAAACCTTCGGAAAAGTCATAATCCATCCCGGACTCCCCTTCCCAGTAAAGGTAATTGTAGGTTTGACCCTTGGCATCCGTCAAAGTCCCGTCCGGCATAGCCGTAACCCTCCAGCCGTCATTGTACGCCGGATAAGTGCAGGTCAATTTCCCGTCAAGAGTAAGCTCCACCGTCACTTCCGTTTCCTCTTCCGGATACAAATAGATTACCGGCTTACGAAGCATAATTTCTCCTGGGTCATCCGGTTCCCAATCACTGACCTCTATGGTCAGCAAATCCGCCTCCATTCGACCGTTTTTCGTATCGTAGCAAGCATTCTCATAGGTACAAACCACCCGGTCTCCGATGCACCATTCGTCGGAGATTGTTCCGTTCAGTTTGATTGCCTGTCCCAAAGGAAGAGGTCTGGCAAAAAAGCAGTCGGAATAAATCTTTGTAATTCGAAGATCACTGAAATTAAAAATATTACTGTCATACCCTCCCGCGACCTTCTTATCAAGCCACTGCCCGGTATAGGAAAGATCTCTGGTCTTATCGGAAATCTTCCACCGTTTTACGATAATCTGCGCCGGATAAGATTCCCGAATTGTCCCGTTATACACAATTTCCACAATATCCCCGACTTCCGCATCAATCCCGTCCAGTCGGTCAATGGCAAACCGGATTCTGTCACTGCTGTTTCGCTCCCATTCTCCCTCCAAAGGCTCTACCAAGGCCGAAACTCCCGGCGCAAGTTCCACCACTTTCGCTTCGAAGCTTTCTTCATTCACCGCATAGGATTTTACATCCACATCTTCCAGCTCCCACAACGCATCCATGGATTTGAAGTTATTCGGAAAAACGTATACACTTGTATTTTCATAGCGACCGATTCCCACCAACCGACGCCACTTCACAACCTTATAGGTCAAAGCGGAATATACCCGTGTTCCGCCGTCGTTCATTGTTCCCATAGGCACCGGTACAAAGAGCACTGTCAACACCACGAGAACAACAAGCGGTATCCAAATCTTCTTATTCAATTTCTTTTTCGATTTACCTTCCATCCTACTCCCTCCTGCTACTTGTCTATCTTATCGCCTTTTGCCTGTTCAAGCTGCGTGGTTAAAGTCGACAACTGCACGTCGGAAAGGACCACAACGCAACCGTTTTCCTCATTGTACAGATAGTTTTTATATAAACGAAATGTCATCGTTTCTCCCGTTGCCCTTCGGAACACAAGCTTGTAATCCGCCAACTTTTCGTCCAGACCGTATTTTGCCCGCAACTCATATTCATCAATAATGGTATTCCGGTCCTGCCCATCCGTCATACTCTCCTTTCTCGTCGTCGTATCAAAATACATCGCCATAAAATCGTCAAGCGCTTCTACTGTTTCCGCATCCGTAACTCTCAGCAAAACCTCTGTAGGTCCGGTCTTGTCCGTAATCTCCACGAAGGCAGATGTGGTACTCCCAACCGGATCACTTTCCGGCAAACCGCCTAATTCCCGGTCCGGAATCTGATTGGTTCCGCCAAATTTTGAACTCTCATCCACCGGTTCAAACAACGGACGGATATAAATTCCTCCCGCAACCAGCAGCAGACACAGCGGAATGCAACATGCCAGCACACGATTCCGGGTTCTTTTACGTTCCATTATTCGTTCTTCACTGCGACGGAACACCTCCGCCTTGCAGTCCTCTATATTTCTCATTCTTACAGCTCACCATCCTCCCCGAGCAGGGTGCGAAGTTCCTTTTTTGCACGATACAAAAGATTGTCCACTTGCTTCCGGTTCTTCTTCATGACTTTCGCCGCTTCCTCGTAGGTCATCTCCTCAAAATAAATGAGGTGAATCGCCACTCGCATGTCCTCCGAAAGCCTTGCGATTGCCGCATTTACAACGCGCTTCCTCTCCTCGACAAGCACCTGCTCTTCCAAGGTCTTCTCCTCGGAAAACACTTCCGTTTCTTCTGTCAGTTCCGTAAACTCAATCACCTTCCGATGCTTGATATAATCCAAGGCGCGGCTTCTGCCTACCATATACAGATAGGTCTTTAACGACACCTTGAAATTATACCGGTGTTTATGTACAATCAAATCCGAAAAAGCATCGATGGCAATATCCTCGGCGGCGTGCACGTCATGCACATAGCGGTCCACAAAAAACACCAGGCCATGAAACAATTCTTTCATAATTTCGTCAAAGGCACTTTCCTCCCCATCAAGAAAACGGCGGTAGCTACAGGCACCGTGATCCATTTGGTTTCCTCCTGACTGATTGGGGCGTTTGCCCCTTTCACTTATTATACGACGAAGTAAGGAACTTTTCCTTATGTTTTGTAAAAAAATTAAAGTTCCGTATATTTTTTTGTCACACCGCAACATTCCAATCATAAAAGGCCGTTTCAAGCCGCCCTTCGGCAAGCCTGAAACAGCCCTTCCATTCTTCTCCTAGAATATTCCCGGAAGCAGATTCGCAATATAAATTCCCGCTACAAAGGACACCGCATTGGCCACAAATGCATACAGCACATAGAACCAAGTCGGCCTTGTTTTTTCGGATAAGCGGTTCATCCATACGCAGTACACGATTGCCTCCAGTCCGAACACCAGCAGTTCAAGCAACACATAGAAAAATACGAATGCCATCTGCCCGGAGTTGTAATTGATGATGTTCAACAGCACATTTAAAACAATCTGCGTCACCGTATTTACACCGATAAGCAACAGCAACTGCTTCTTTTTCCGGAAACCGAACACCAACGCCAGAAGCATCTCAATGACAATGGTGGCCAAAATACGCACAATGAGAGAAACCACTTCCACCCGATAGTTGTAGGAACGGTACGCTTCAATGCGCTCGTCGGAACTCAGTTCCTCATTGTAGTCCACAGAGCCGAATTCTTCCATACGTTCGTCCGTACTCAGCTCCTCATTATACTCCACCGAACTCATGTGCACACCGTTCATATCTACCGTGTAGTAGGTGTCAAAGGCGTACTTCTCGTAAATTCCGCTGGATACAAACGTTCCCGTCTCCGGGTAATACAAAAGAATCTTAAAACGGTTCGGCGGATAGTAGGTCCACGCGATTTCCTTCGTCTCACCCACATCCCAGCCTTCCTGCAAAAAGTAATACCCATCCGGGTCCTCATACTCTACAAAAGCCTTCCAGGTCTCGTAATCAAGCGTCGCCCAGGAATAGTTTTCATTTTCGTTATGCTGCGCATATTCTTCGTTTCCGTCCCACACACTGGCCGGTCCGGTAGAAGCACGCTCCGACAAAAGTGTCCCGTAACACAGCTCATCACCCATGTTTTCAAACAAAACCCGCACCGACGGCTTCGGCCCCATATCCGCCTTTGCGGTCACCGGAGCAAAAAGCAGAAACGTCAGTGCAAGGCAGAAAAAGCCTGCCAAAAGCTTGCCTGTTTTGTTCGCTATTGTTCTCGTTAATTTTTTCATTGTCACCCCTCCGATCTTTTATGTCATTTCAGTTTTACTCCAAAATCAAATGATATTCCTGAACATCGCTGTACTCCCACATGGTTTGTTTTAAGGATTCCAACAAAAGTTCCGAATCTACCGCTTCATAATATGTTTCCAGATTCCTTGAAACCGTAAGATACAGACGATGATAATCCCCCAACACATGCTCTACCATGCCGTCTTTGATGTTTGCGGTGGCATTACTCCGAATCTCGAAGTCCAGAAGCAATACTTCTTCCCCTATGTCGTTTTTCTCTTTCCATGCCGCAAACACAAGCTGAGGGTCCGCCTCTAAATATTCTGTTTTGCAAGCAAGCTCTGCACCGTTTACATAATAAATCGAAACATCCTTGTACGCAGGTGTCATCGCCGGTGTCACATTCCCCGGCATATTCTGATTTTTTCCCGGATTGGCACTTCCGTGCTGAGACGATCCCGGATCTGCCGCTTCCGGCGGTCCCGATGAACCGCATTTTCGCGTAGCGATATACAAAAACGGACTTACAAACACCAACAGTAGGCATGCCGCTGCCACCGTCACCGACACCCACACCGGAATTATCTTACGCCCTTTCTTACCCGCGCTGTTTCCGGATTCCGTATTTTTTGCCTCCCTTTGAAATACATAGCCTTCCGCTCTCTCGATAATATCCTCTCTTATATTCGTGATTCCGTCAAAAATCAATTCCTCTTTCATAGCGCGACCCCTTTCTGTTCCAGAGCAGCCCGTAAGCTTTTCCGCAACCGCAGCATCCGCTGTGCCATCTGTGCCGCAGTAATCCCGCACTTTTCCGCCAGCTCCTGTACCGCATCCCCGAACCAGTACCGGCGGACAAACAACGCACAATCCTCCTCTGAAAGAGAATCCAGCCATTCGCTTATGTACCCGGAAAGTTCCTTTGCCTCCACGGTCTGCTCCACATGTTGGTCAGAAGGAACGCAGTCACCAAGCTCCGACAGCATTACTTCCATGCCGTTATATCTTTTCTTTGCCCGCATGGCTCGGAACCGGCTGATGGAAAGATTCCGTACAATCCGTCCGAGAAATGCCTTAAAGGACTGCGGTATCGTCGGTGGAATCCGGTCCCACGCAGAAAGCCAGGTATCGCTGACACACTCCTCCGCATCTTCCCGCACGCCCAGCACATTCATGGCAATCCGTAGGCAAAACCGGCCGTATTTCTGCTCCGTTTCCGCAATCGCCCGTTCGTCCCTGGCGAAATATAAGTCAATGATTTGCTTGTCGTCCACACTCGTTCCTCCTTTCCGTAGATTTGTTATAAAGAGCTCTTATCTATAGAGTCGCAAAAAGAACGGGAATATTGAGGAGAAATATAAAATTTTAATTTCTTTTTATAATTTCCAGAATAAAGACAGTAACTGCAAATTTTCACTTCATTTTATCCGATACTATCATTAATCCCTTTACTTGCGAATCCGTGGTTCCCTTCTCCTTTAATGGTCTCATCAATATACTGTCCATCATACTCAAGCAATTTCAATATGACTCTGCCAAATAAAATGAACATGGTTCTCGTTTTTTGTAGAGTTTCAAAATCATCAACTTTTTTATCCCCATGTGTAAAAGCATTTCTTGCTCTAATACAACTTTTTTCAGCATCTCCATATTCCAAACCTAATTCTCGCAAAAAAATAAAATAACGATCATTTACCCCTATCTGATACGCATTTGAGATTTTGTTAAGAATCTTATCTCGATACTCACATTCTACCAGGCTTTCCTCTATCTGCACTATGAAATCTTTTACTATTGATTCATAGCTTTTTGCATCAATATAAACTCCCTTTGTTTTCGAGTTTTCACCTCTAAACCATGTTTTCATCACAGATTCCAACGCCCCTGCAAGAACAGGCAAATTAACTCCTGCGGGCATTATATTCGCTAGCCAATATCTCGCCAGCACACTATCCATCTCGTACGTATCCCTTATTTTTAAATAATTCGGTAATAACACTTCTGCATATTCCCGAAAACTCTTACTATCTTTTTTACAATGATGTACGGAGACAATCTCTTTGGTAATGCTGTTACATTCAGCCACAGTATTTTGAGAGTGTGGGTTGTACATATTGGACTCGATGACAGCATCATTATAATATGCTGTATCACCCACCAAAATCAAGTGTCTCCCTAATAAAAAGCCCAAAAACTCTGAGATTTTCTGCCGTTCTTCCTTATCTGGTATTCTCCCATATTCACTTCGATACTCAAGCGCTAAACTACTATTCCAACTCGGACCATATTTTTGAAACACCTTACGCATTAAAACACCAGTATCATTAAATGAGATGTATAAACAATCACTAGAACTATATTCCCTAATATTATGCATCTCATGAACCTTATTTCCAGCCCTTGTGATTACTCTCGAAACCTCATCCTTCATAAAACTACTCTCACAAAATAAAGAACTATCCTGAACACCATTTAAGTACCATTCGACCATGGTATCCATTTCCGCCCCCTCTATACATCTTTTCCAATTAATATCTTCTACTCCAAATGGCATTGAAAACTCAACTACAACGTCACTATTGGGCTTATAATTCAATGTTGGCGGCTCACTTATACAATTTCGCAGGGTAATCACCCCTTTTGAACCCATATCACACACCATTGTCCCGCCAGACATTGATATCCCCATCGTTTTCTCAATATTTCTATAATCAACAGCCGAACGTAACAACTCCCCTTCTGCCTTTATTCGTATATCATAGTTATCATCCCTATAAGCATTTAGCAATCGAATATTATGCTCTATCCCAAATATCGCATGAATATCAACACAAGTAACATTACCTACAAACTCCTTAGGATTACCCAATTCCTCCCATATATGCGACTGAAAATATTGATCAATGTTCATAGCAACCTCCTTAATCCTTTTCATCATCCTTACCCTCTCAATTTCCTCGTCACACATTCCATATGCCTACAATCTGTCCCACAACATCCGCCCCAAATTTTAATATCCGCAACGCTTCGCAGTTTTATCATTTCCTCCGCAAAGTCCTCCGGCTCCGAACAGTGCAAGTCTTCCGCTCCGTCTAATTCTGCATAAGATAACGGGGAGGTGTTTGCCTGTATTCCGAGAAAACGTTCTTTTACCGTCTCGTTCCGGTTGAAAGGTTGCATCAGCGCCTTACACACAATGCTGGGATGGACACAATTGGTCATATAACAAATCGGCTTATTAGTTGTGACACTATCTATGTAACGGATGGCGTCTGCAATCGTCGTTCCGTCAATCAGTTTTCCGTCCTGTTGTATCGTAAAGCTGATGATATAGGGCAATCCGGTATCATCAATGGCTCTTGCCAATCCCGCTGCCTCGGATAACACTGGCATAATTCCTGCATACAAAAAATCGGCCCCAGCTTTGTAAAACTGCTCTACTGTCCATTTATGAAAATCAAATGCTTCCTGCTCGGACAACGCACCCTCACCGGTATACGCATCGCCCTTGCATCCCATCAACCCACCTACATACATTTCGATTTCACAGTTTCTTTGTATGTTTTTCAAAAACGCAACATTATCCCTAATGACCGTTTCCGGACAATTCGCCTTCGCAATACGATCTCTGTTTGCCCGTCTGGTAGGTGTCGTCGCAATAAACGGAAGTCCGTATTTTCGCGCTATCTCAATGTATTCGTTCCATAAAGCATTCAGAGCGAACGCGCCTTTGTCCTCGTAAATCAATCCCGCCATAGCAATTTGCTCATCAAATGTAATTCCGTATTCTCTTTTTAATCGTTCTCCCATAGCACCTTCCATGAGAACGAATTTATTTTGGTTTATGAATTTCCTAAAGTTCATATATTCTCCCATCTATGTTCTATCAACAGTCAAGTTGAGGCCTTCCCGCAATCTCTGCCCTTCTGTACTCCACTAATTTCTTTGCACATTCCAGTGCTTCCACATTCGGATTGTGAAACTCAAAGTCTATCGGAGAACTGCACACATGCTTCAGTTCCTTATCAAAAAATGTCACGGTCGTACCTGGTTTACATTTGCCGCAACCAACACAAAAATGCACATTATCAAGCATAATATCTTCTAAATGTTCTTCCCTGCAAAAGTCCCGTAACCCGTCATTATACTGTACCGCCGGTCTTATATACCAAGCATTCTCCTCCTGCCTGTTAACAAGTTTTATATAACACACCCGCTTTCCTTTATAGGAAACAGCCCAGGAGTTCGTAGAAGTCCATTGGGGTGTCATTTTCATACACTTTATGTACGACACAAAATCCAAGGCATTTTGCTTTCTTTTATCAGTTAGCAAGGCATTGATTTCCACTTCAATTTGAGGTTTTGACTTTTTTCCTTCCAACTGCATCATTCTCCTTTCTCCAAACAAACAATACTTCGCTTCCCCGCTTTTATCTTTCAATATATCGCATTACATCTCTTAAAATCTCTAGGCTCTCAAACGGATTCCCTTCTACTTCCAGCGAGTGATTCGCTCCTTCTACATACAGCGGCTTAATACCATGTTCCTCACAATACATTTTACACTGCGAATATACTTCGTCCGCCGTTCCCATGACCACCGTATCCGTTTCCTTGATATACGGTAATGCATCCGGCACCGGAGTCAGGTAAATCTGAGCGACGTCTATCCCCAGCTTCTCTGCCAAAAATCCCGCCTCTATAGTTCCCACACTTTTGGACAGAAAAACAACTTCATCATACACACTAAAATCAATCTCTATTACTTTTTCCCACACATAGTCTCTTACCCGCAAAGACTTCTCTTCCCTCGTCAAGTCCGGTTCAAAAAAGATACTGTTATACTTCATATGGATTTGTTCGTATCCCTTCGCCTCGTACAGAAAACTTGCATAGTACAGAAGCGGACAGTCCATGTTGTAACCTACGCCTGGGAACATGATTATCAGCTTTTTTACTTTTGTTTCCATCTTCGTACCTGCCTTTCCCTCATATTCAAAATTATAGCATAGGATTCGCCTTTTGACATCAGAAATCTTGCCTTTCCCCCTCACCTATGCTATTCTGTTCTCATAGGGTACCATCCGGCATCAAAACCGCCTGATAACACGCAACGTACAAAGGAGGGAGTATATCTATGTCCAATCTAAAGTTATCGAAATCCCATGGCTTATCATCCTATCAAATCAAACTGATTGCCGTGGTGTTCATGACCATTGACCACTTAGCGGCCTACGGGCATGAGATTCCGATTTTCTATACACATTACAATTTGCTCCGAACCATCGGACGTCTTGCCGCACCGTTGTTTTTCTTTGTGCTGACAGAGAGTATCAGTCACACACGGAGCAAACCGAAGTTTCTCCTTCGCCTGTATCTGGCAGCGGTAGGCGTCGGTTTGTTTACAACAGTTACCAATTTCTTGTTCGGTGATTCCATCGGCAGATTCGCCCAGAGTAATATTTTGTTCGACTATTTCTACACTGCTTTGTATATTATTCTAATCGAGCAAATCATTCTTGCCGTAAAAGAAAAAAGTCTGAAGCGCGGTTTACTTGTCGTTTCCGGCGTTGCTGCTATCGGAATTATTTGTTTACTGGGCGTACTGATCGATACAATCAGTTTTTCAAAATCAGGGCTGACTTTCGAACTTATTTGGCTGTTACAGGACCTCATAACCAGCTTTATTGCCAGTCCGTTTGGGCCCAGCTATACCATTCTATTTATCCTCATGGGCGTCTTAATGTATTTTGCAAAGAACAAATACGGAAAAGCAGCCGTTCTTGTGCTGGTTAGCGGTATTTGCTATTTCGGATGGAATTTCGAGTTTTTGCACAACTCAATCATAGGATTGGTTATCGGCGGTAACCAGCCTTATATGGTATTTGCCGTTCCGTTTATCCTTCTGTACAATGGAGAAAAAGGCAAAGGACAGAAATACTTTTTCTACCTGTATTATCCGTTGCATCGGTATGTGATATCCATTGCGGCGTATATTTACCGGTTGTTTGCCGGGGTGTAAAAAACAAGGGACCTATCTATCATGGTATAGGTCCCTTGCTTGTAATCTTATTCTTTTAAAACTTACATCTCTCCCAATATTTTTACCAAGCTCTCATGTGCCAACGCAAAGGCTTCCGCTCCGCTTAACACCTTTGTCTCTCCGCCTATGATCGCATCCTTATCCCGCTCCAAGCCCGCAAAACCGGAGAAGTTGAACAAATGCGGCTCCAAGGAAAGGAATCCGGCAAAGCCATTCGCATACAAAGCCTTTAAGATAGTCGCCACGTTGCCGTCGCCCATACCTGCCGGTACGACGCTTCCGTTCTCCCACAGAGCGTCCTTTACGTGAATATATGCGATATAATCCTTCAGTAATTCATAAGCCTTCAGGGTATCCTGCCTTGCCTGTACAAAGTTTGCAAAGTCGAAGATTGCCTTAAAATGATCGCCGTAGAACTCCTCCATCAGTTCCCTGCATTCTGCTGCCATCTCGCCGTAGATGCCCTTCTCGTTCTCATGCAACAGCACTGTGTCGTTGGCAGCGGCATAGTCCACAAACCGTCCCAGCCGGTCAAATATCTGCTCCTTGTACTGCGCCCCCTTCCCTTCCGGCACGTAGAAGCTGAACATACGGATATTCTTTGTTTCCATCTTGTGAGCGATTTCCACCGCACGCTTAAACTCCTCAAAATGCTTTTCAAACGGGTCTTCGATGCCGATTTTTCCAAGAGGGGAACCCAGCGCCGAGAGGGCAATGCCTACCGCATCCAGGCGTTCCTTAATCTCCTTTACCTTGTCGTCGGAATGGTAAATCAAATTGTTTCCATCCACGCCGCGCATCTCCACATAGTGCATCCCGAGCTTCTGTAAGTTCTCGATTTGAATCGTCAAATTCTGGTCAATCTCATCCGCAAATCCGGTCAGTAAATAATTTTTTTCCATTGTTCTTCTCCGTTTCCCGGCTTACAAAACAGCCGTCCTATCATATTTCCTTTCGGTTTCAAATCCGTTATCGCATACTTTTTCTACAGTGTTAAAACGTTCCCTCTGTATCAAACACAATGCCTTTGTCCTCTTTTTTCCCGGACTGTGCGCGCTTTCTGTTGAGTTCTGCCAAGAACAGTTCCTCATCAAACGGCAACTCAATGGTCTTATCCATCCAGGAAGACAAATGCATGGCATTGGACAAGGTCAAGCCCCGGATACCTTCCGCACCTTCCGCCACCAGCTTTCCGCCCCGCAAAATCCGATCCGCAAAGGCTTTTAATACGCCCACATGCTGCTCATTCTTTCCGTCGGTTTCAATCTCAATACAGGTCATGTCCGGCTTCTTAAAGCCTTCCTTCTCGCTCATACAAAAGGTTCTTTCATTCTCCGCCAGCTTATAATATGTGAGCTTATCATATTCGCACACAATTTTCCCCATTTCAAAGGTCAACTCCAGACGGTTGGTGCCCGGTGCATCGCCGGTGGTGGTTACAAACACGCCGGTGGCTCCGTTTTCATATTCCAGATATGCAGTTACATCGTCCTCTACCTCGATGTCATGCCACTTTGCCTCGTGACAGAAGGCTCTGACCTTTTTCGGCATACCGCACAGCCACTGCAACAAATCCAGCTGGTGCGGGCTCTGATTCAGAAGGACACCGCCGCCTTCGCCGTCCCAGGTTGCCTTCCAGCCTGCCGCATCGTAGTACGCCTGGGTACGATACCAGTCGGTAATAATCCAGTTCACACGCTTCATGGTACCCAGTTCTCCGCTTTCAATCATATCGTGAAGCTTCCGGTACACACAATTGGTACGCTGGTTTAGCATAATGGCAAATACCTTATCGCTCTTTGCCACCGCTTCGTTCATCTCGCGCACCTGCTTCGTATACACGCCTGCCGGCTTTTCGCTGATGGCATGCACGCCGTGTTCTAAGGCATAGATAACAAATTCCGGATGGAGATAGTGAGGCGTTGCGATTAACACCGCGTCACAGGCGCCGGAGTCAATCATCTTCCGGCCGTCGTCAAATACTTCCACGTCCTCCGGCAGATTTTCCCGTGCCCAGTCCAGTCTGCTCTGTCTGATATCCGCCACTGCGGATAAACGCATCTCCGGCACCAATCCCTTTAAAAGGTTATTTACGTGGTTGGTTCCCATTCCACCGATTCCGATAATCCCCAGTTTTACCTGTTCCATGCGTGTTCTCCTTTACTGTTAGTTTTCTATACATAATCTCCTTACAAAATTATTTTCCCACTTCATAAATCCGCATCATTGTTTCAAACGTGTGCTCCACACCTCTGATATCTCCCTGATAGTTACCTCCCTGTTCCAAACAACAATAAAAATCACGAATACAAGCCTGATGACCGCACCCCCAGTAACCTTTTCCGATGCCGTTTTTGGTTTCATAGGAAAAGTGCTTTGAGCCTTCTTCCGCAGTCCAAAGTGTCACTTCCGGTCCGCTCACCGTAATGCGTCCTTTCTCACCCTGAAGTTCCAAAAGAACCGGTGCGTCCGCAACATATCCGTTAGAAGCATAAAAGCACGCCCGCTTCCCGCCACCGAAGTTCATCCACGCTTCCACCGTATCCTCTACCTCAATGACATTCTTTAAGTGATGGTTGGCACAGGTAGCCTCCACCTGTTCCGGCATCCCCAGATACCGCAACAAAAGATCTAATGTATGAATGGACTGATTAATCAGTACTCCGCCGCCCTCCGTGAGTAAAGATCCCTTCCAGTCACTTCCCTCATAATAGTCCTCATCCCGTCGCCAGGTCACAAAGGCTCTTCCGCCGATAATCTCTCCGATTTTTCCTTCCGCCACCATCCGATCCATTGCCAATGTCGTCTCGTTGTAGCGGTTCTGGAAACAAAATCCCAGCTTCCCCGAATGCAACGCAGCTTCCCTCCGCAATTCCTCAAACTGCCCGCTTGAAACCGCACAAGGCTTTTCCATAAATACAATCTTTCCCTGTCGTAACAGTTCTATTGCCATAGGTACGTGCAAATGGTGAGGTGTACAAATGTGCACCACGTCTACATCACTTTTACAAAGCTCATACCAATCCGCATATTTCTTTGTACTTCCGGTTCCGTATCGTTCCGCCAGAGCTACAGCCTTGCTCCACTCCACATCGCACACTGCTGTAAGTTCTGCATTCTCCATCCCTTGCAGTACCCAGCCATGTACTTGTGCAATGCCTCCGCACCCGATAATTCCAACCTTTTTCACTTGCATCGCCCTCCTTCGGACACTCCCGAGCTTTATCTGCACATCTACGTAAAAAAAGATTACTGATACTATTGTAAATCAGATCAAAACGTAATAATATATACATAAAGCACATTGTTTATGTAATTTTCCGACTTTCTCTTGGGAGGTAGTTTTTATGTCAGCAGAAACAAATACAAACAGAAACCATGTTCTGACGTTTCCCGTTGCTACACCTTTTGATGTAGCCTATAAGCACAGTCAAACTTCAACTCCGGTGGGACCCCATTCCCACAATGCCGTAGAGCTGTATTTTACTTTATCCGATCTTCCGGATGTTCTTTTAAACGACACAGTCTCTGAGGTTCCTGCGGGAACTTTGATTATCATTCCGCCTTTTTGTGTTCATCAGCTTTATCACGGCGTCGGCATTCTGTATGAACGCTATATTCTGAGTATCAACAGCCGATGGTTGGATGCTGTTTTCTGTGATCAAACGGATACTTTCTCCTACCTGAAGCAAAGTAACCGTCCTCTTCTTTTGACGCCGGATACTGCCGGAAAAGAAAAGTTTCTCCGACAGTTAAACCGCTTGCTCTCCTTTCCAAAGACCGGCACTCCCGAAGCCATGGCATGCTTTTTTAACATACTCTCTTTGTTAAACGAAATGGTTGATCGTCTTTCTCCGGAAAGCAATCAGGTTTTTCCTATTTCCTCCACTCAAAAGAGAATCAATGAGATAATTGCATATATACAGGAACACATCTGCGAAGCTTTGACCGTTACAGCGCTGGCAAATCACTTTTATTTGCACCCTGATTATTTGTCCCGCTTGTTTAAGAAACATACACATACTTCGGTCAGCCACTACATTACCCTGCAAAAGATTGCCACGGCACAATCTATGCTCCGGGACGGCTACACTGTAACACAGGTACAAGAAAAACTGGGCTATTCCGGTTATGCCTACTTTTTTAAAACCTTTCAAAGAAATACAGGTATCTCACCCAGCAAATATCGGGCTCAATATTTAAAAAAGTAACGCAAGAAAAGAGCGGAGTCACCCTCCGCTCTTTCCGTTCTCTTTCTATCTTATTCTCCTTTTAATACAAACGCTTTCACCGCATCATCCAACTTCGACGCCTGATTGGAAAGTTCTTCGCTCAGTGCGGAAGTCTCTTCAGCCGCCGCCGAATTGTTCTGTACCACGGAAGAAATCTGATTGATTCCTGCTTCTACCTGCTTAAGCATATCCGCTTGTGCCTTGGACGCCTCCGCTGCACCGGATGCCAATCCCGCAAACTCTGTCATATTCGTAAGTACAGTACCGAAGGATTCGATGGTCTCCGTTACAATCGCATTGCCGGACTCCACTTCCTTCAAACATTTACTGATCAGCTCTCTTGTAGAAACCGCGGAATTTGCACTATCCGCCGCCAGCTTACCGATTTGGTCCGCAACCACCGCAAAGCCCCTTCCGGCTTCCCCTGCTCTGGCCGCCTCAATTGACGCGTTCAGGGACAAAAGATTTGTCTGGGATGCAATATCTTCAATTGCGGAAATAATGTTCTCAATCTCCTTTGAGGTTGCGGTGATACGATCCATCGCTTCCGTAAGTTGTCCGAATTTCTCACTGTTCTTCTTTGCGTTCTCCGCCGCCGACGTTGCACTTTCTGCCGCAGTCACCGCATTCTTTGCACTCTCTTCGGAAATATTGGCAACATCTTCCACCGTAGCCGTAAGTTCCTCAATGGCGCCGGCCTGGTCTGTTGCACCGTCCGCCAGATTCTGAGCACCGTCTGCCATCTGCTCCGCACCCACTGTCAACTGGTCAGCAGTCACCCGGATCTGACGCATGGTATCGGATAACTGCACGTTCAATTTGTCCATTCCCTCAAGCAAGGCCCGAAAATCGCCCACATAGCCATTTCTCGCACCGGAAGAAACATTAAACTTACCCTCCGCCATTTCGCCAAGCATATAACCGGCATCCGCCACAATCGCTTTCATCTGACCGCATGCTTCGCACAATTCATTGGCCAACACACCGATTTCGTCCCCGCTCTCATATTTCACAGTAATATCAAAATTACCGTTTTTCACCTGTTTCACTGCGTCCTGCAACTCATAAATCGGTTTCACCAAAGCTCCCGTAAGAGATTTTGAGACAATATTGATTAAGCTGAAATTAAACAACACTGCCAACACCAACAGCGCAATACCGACACACCGGAAAAAAGACCCAAACAACGATACGTCTCCCGCTCTGGCAATCAACACAATATTCAACACCGCCAGCACAGTAACCACAATGAATCCGATAATTACGGATTTAAACGACAGCTTAAATTTCTGTTCCATATTTGCATTTAGCAGCCTTTTGTTATCCATCATTTCCTTTGACTTCTTACCCATCTTCCGTCCTCCAATTCATTATCCGATTTGCTAATCCGTCTGTACCGTACCCCACACAAATATATCACGTGTAATTTCAACAATTATAACACATACCGGCAAAAAAAGAAAGATACTTTCGCAGAAATTGTCCATTTTTCTTCCATTTTCAAAAGGAATTGACAGAGATTACAGAAAATTAAAGCAGCAATCCATGAAGCCACAGATTGCTGCTGCCAAACACTTATTTAAGCGCCCACGCCATAAACCGCTCAATCATTGTATCCCAAACACTCCACTCATGCTGTCCCGGCATTTCCTCGTAATGCACCTCAACCCCCTGCTCCTTACAGTACTGCAAATAGTCGCAGGAAAACTTGTAGCTGTAGTCCTCAGTGCCGATGGCCGCAAAGAGTTTCGGAAGCTTTGCACCTTCCCGAACCGCCTTGTCTATCCATTCCTTGGAGTCGCTCACACTACCGCGAAGTTCCTCTATGCTTCCCCAGTTCAGCGCCACCGGGCCGCACGTATCTTCCGCATCTTTTGCAGCAAACCCGCTGCCGCCGAAAATATCCATAATAAAGGAAATACCTGACAGGTTTGCCGCTGCCGCAAAGAAGTCCGGACGATTGAACGCCCACTTGAAAGCACCGTAACCGCCCATGGAAAGGCCTGCCACCAGACGTTTTTCCGGCTCCTTATTCACCGGTAAAAGCCCCTCTGCCACCGCTACCACCTCTTCTGTCAAGTAGGTGAAATAGTTGTAGCCGTGTTTCATGTCCGCATAGAAGCAGCTTCCGTCCACCTCCGGCATAACCACGGCGATGTTGTACTTATCCGCATACCGCTCAATGGAGGTATAGCGAATCCAATCCATGCCGTTGCCCGCGCCGCCGTGGAGCAGATACAGTGTTGCAGCCGGAGCCTCCCCCTCATGGGTACATGCCGGCAAAATGAAATAAATATTTGTATGATATCCCAAGGTCTGGGACAAATAATCAAAATGAAGCATTCCCATGACTTAATCCTCCTTTAACATATGATCTAACATAACCGGAAGCCATTTGTCCCAGAACGCCCAGTCGTGACCGCCCGGACCTTCCTCAAACAAAATCGGCAGGCCCGCTTCTTTTCCATCCACCGCAAACTTCTTTGCGCCCGGATAGAAGCCGTCCTCGGTACCGCAGCAAGCATAAAGCCTTGGTAAGGAAACACCCTCTGCCAAATGCTTCTTGTAAAGGAACTTAAAATCATTGTAGCTGCCTCTGTACTCTTCCAAGGTACCGAAGGAATTGATGATGCGGTCCGGCATTCTGTCGTAGAAGCCCAGCTCCTCCAAATCTCCCGCACCGGACATACCCGTTGCCGCCGCAAAATACTCCGGACAATTTAACGCCCACTTAAAGGCACCGTGGGAACCCATGGAATTGCCCAGCACATACCGATCCTCTCTTTTATTCGATACCGGGAACAGATTTTCCACCACCTTCGGAAGCTCCTCCGTCAGATAAGTAAAATATTTCTTGCCCCGCACCATGTTGCTGTAAAAGCTGTTCCGCACCTCCGGGAAAATCACAATCAAATCCCGCTCGTTTGCGTACTCCTCGATGCGGGTTCTGCGAAGATACAAGGAACTGTCGTCGGAACCGCCGTGACAGATGTAGAGCACCTTGTGCTTCGGATACGTTTCGTAAAACTCCTTCGCGCTCATCTTATGCCGCCACGGCTCAAAAGACGGCACAATGGCCATAATGTTGGTCTGCTCCCGCAGAGCCTCGGAATAAAAAGTGTACCTGATAACGCCCATAAAACTTCTCCTTTTCTATATTTACCGATACATGGCCAGTTCAATGCTGTCCATGTATTGGCATAATGACTGATTAAACTTTTCGTAATCCGCTTCCTTAAACTCCTCTCCCATCTGCGGAACACTGACATCCACTGCCTGGGTCTGATTGTAAAAGGTAATCATCACCGGCACTTTGAGGATTTTCGACATACCTCTTACCGTCAGATTCATTCCTTCTTCCAGTTTTAAAATATCGTCCTTTCCGCCAATCTGCGCCTTCCCTCCACCGATTAGCACCTCCGCGCCGTCATAAAAATCATACACGGAATGCACTCCCTTGCAAATGTGTTCCCAACCGACTCTGTAGGTTAGATTCCAACGGGATGATAACCAACCGCTGTCCGCTTTTACTCCTACCAGTAACATCGTAGTTCCTCCTTTGTTCTCTATTCTTTGTTTTTAATCATAAAGTCCAATAATCCTTCCCCCGACTCCCGTTCAAAAGGAAATACCCGATGAAAGTATTTGTAATAAATCAACATGGACCAATAAACTTCGTATCCACCCTTATCAAACTCCTCTTCCAACGGAAAATACGACAAACAGCCGTTAGTGTACCCATTTATGTAAAAGAACTCATTTCCCGCTCGTTCCACTCCGCAAAGCGCAAACTCTGTCATCAGTTCATAAGGCACTCCGCACAGGCACCAATCCCCTACAGAAAAGTACTGTACCTCCGCACATTCTTCTTGCCTATATACTCCTTGCTCACGCAACCGACTCACTTCCGCCAGCCATTCCGTGCCGTCGATTCCGCACAATTCTTTTGCCTCCGATGCGATTTTTTCCGCAACTTCCAAAGGCGGAACCTCGGCGTAAAGCATCATTTCTTTCGAATACATCCGAACAGCCACATCTGCAGTTATCGGTATCCGCTCTGTACTCTCTGCAAGCTTTTCACGTACTTCTTCCGCCATTCTTTGTAATGCATCCTTCGAGCGTACAAAGGCCGGTCCGCTTGCATCAACAGGCGTATTCTCCGAATCAAAATATTTCGGCGCAATATTTCCGGAAGCCCCTTGTATTACCATCACCGGGCAACCGTATTGCTTCTGCAACCTCTCCCTTACCGCACCGAAATAATCCGGTGAAATCCTATAATTATCGGCTTTTAGCACATTTCCGTGGGCAGTTAATCGTACCAGAACCAAGCAATTCTTTTGTGTTTTTTCATCACACACCGGTAAAAATCCGGCACGCTTGTCTACCTTGTAACCTCCCGGCCTACGGTTCACACCAATCTCTACCTCGGCATTACCGTAACCTACGCAAACAGGCTTCGAATCAGCCAGAGCCTGCTGCACCGCCCCCAAAACCTTTTCACATATCATTTCAAAGTACTGTTTCTCACTGTCGGCATTGGGTGCCGCATGGGTATGAGAAAAACACACCATAACCTTGTCCTTAGACACACCAAGAACCTCGCCTACCCGTTCTCGTAAAAACTCCGTCATGTCCTTCATAAACCCAAGGCTGTCCACGGTAATCAGACAACAACGCTCCTTATCTTCCCACACCGATACCTGCACCAGTAAGGGACGTTCCACACCCTTTGAGACATTATCCGGGCGGTAAAAGCCTACCAATTCCAAAGGCTTGTCCGGCGTAATATCCGCTTGTGCATAACCTAGTTTTATCATGAAATCTCCCCTCCATATGGCAGCCAATACAAATCATAGTACTATTTTATCAAATCAGAGCTATATGTACAAGAAAAAAGTCCTCCAAAAACGAAAAACACCTGCACATCACATGCAAGTGTCTTTCAACCAAAATCATTTCGCAGTGCCTACTCCACCTTTAACTCCTCAAACACGCTGACCATCCACTCGGTCATCTTCTTATTGGTTTCATAGAGTTCCCGAAACTTCTCCTGTCCCGCAAACCACGCCAGAGCCAGTAACTGGTTGGACAATACCACATACGGAATTGCCGCTTTCTCTTCTCCGGTCAGCTTTACAACATCATCGTATCCGGTGATGATGTTCTTGTAAATCTGTACCCAGTTCGCAAGTTTTGCCTCATTGCCCGCTTCAAAACTTTCGGACAAAATCGCGGTTGCGGCATAACACGGGTCAAAGATTCTGACGTTCTTTTCGCTCAGTTCAAAGTCGATGAATCCCCATTTGTCCTTCGCCAAAATGATATTTCCCGGATTCGGATCTCTGTGAATGACCTGCTTCGGAAGCTTTTCAAACAATGCTCCGAAGTTTTCCTCATAGTCCTTGAAAATCTGCTCCGGCACATTAAGCTGCCCTTTAAGCTGCGGAATTGCCCAGTTTACCACGCTCTCATAAATATCGGCTTCTTCCACCAACGCCTCTACGTTTGCCAGTGCCTTGCTCAACTGTCCGATGACTTCTCCGATAAAGCGTGCTTTTTCCGAGAAGCCTTCCTCGTACATGGCACCAAGCTTTATCTGCTGTCCTTCCAGGCGCTTTGTCAGGCAGAAATACAGTTCACCGTCCGCAATGTACTCTTCTCCGCTTAATGTTTCCACCGGCGTTGCCGCATACAAGCCGACAGTTTCCAATGCTTTGGAAATAGCAATATGACTCTTAAGCTTTCCTAAGTTTGCCGCAAACTTCAGCACGTAATCTTCTCCTACATAAACCGCAGACTCGTTTTTGTTCCCGGTTCCTTCGTAATAAATATCGGAGACAGTTTCCTTTTCCAATCCCCATGCCTTCAAAATCGCTGTCACTTTCCTATGTGAGACCATAACATGTTCCTCCTTAAAAATGTTAATCCAGTAAGGCTTTTTCACCTTATACCGCTTGAGATACTGTGCAGGTGTACATCCGATTTCACGCACAAACGCTTTGTAAAATCCCGCATGGGTTTCAAATCCGTATCGAAGTTCCACATCAATCATCTTGCTCCCGCAACTAATTTCATAAATTGCATTCAGTAGTCTCCGGCGCAAAATATACTGCATCACCGGCAACCCTACTGCCGTCTGAAACAGCCGGTAATAATGAAACAAGGAAAAGCCGGCCCGTTCGCTCAGCTCCTGCGCGAAAATCTCGCACGTCAAATTGTCTTCGATGTAGTCGAGACTTTCTTGAATCAATTCTTTGTACACGCTTACACTCCTTTCTGTTCTTTGTTGTAGCTACATCTATAGCATACACGATGGAGGTAGGAAAAACATTTCCGATTTTGGCATGTTACTATGGATTTCAAGCATTATTTTATCGCAGCTACAGTCTGTATACAAGAGCCAGTTCCCGTAAAACTAAAAGAATACCGGGCAAACCTAACGTCTGCCCGGCATCTGCCACACTTATTTATTCACTCAATTTCTTCAGCACTCCAAGGCATCTCTCTTCCAACGCCTCAATCTGTTTGATATGCTTGCAAGCCTGTTCCCGTACCGCTTTTCCCGCAAGCTTTGCCGGTCTCTGCTCCATATTGTCCCAACTGCCCAGCAAGGACCAGATCTGCTCCGCAAGACTCTTTTCCTTGACAAACAACTCTGCCAACAGCTTGTATTTCTCAGCATTCTTTGCATTGTCGTCTGCATCGGCACATTCGGATACCTGTTCCGCAAGCTTCTTAAAGTACACAGAAGCACAGCCTCTTCCGTCAATGAGACAAGTGGTGGCATCGTCCTGACAAAGCATTTTCTCAAACAACAGAGATTCATTCTCTCCGGAAAATACACTGTCCTCGGAAAGCATCTTCCCCCAAGCATCAAAACCAGCCACACCCTTACGGTACGGACCGTCCTGCCGTCCGGTCATAACTTCTACAGCCGTTCTCAGAATCTCTATCACTCCGATTGGTTCGCCTTCCACCGGACCGAGGCACATCACCGCCTGGGTATCCGTGTTTTCCCACCAGTTGTCACAAACAAAGTAACCGCTCTCATCAAAGCTTACCGCCCCGCCGAATGCCGGGTCGTTCTGGAAGAAGTTCCAGCCAAGCAACGTGTTTCCGTTATCCCGATATCCGGTGATGATACACGCCTCCGGCGGCCCGATGATACCCTGAGCAATACACGGATGCCCCTCGTCAATATGCTTTTTAATAAAAGCAATAAACTCTTCTTTCGTGGTAGTCTCCGTTCTGCCAAGCATGGAGAACTCTCTGCCTAATGCCTTAGCCGCGTAGGAATACACCGTTTCTTCTCCGCCCTCGGTGAAAGTGTGGTAGATGTCCACATTACTCATGTCCCATTCCTTCTCGTTCCAGGTAAATCGGAAAGCTCCACCGCATGCCACTAAAATCTCCGCGTAGTCCAAATCCTCACCCAAATAGTCCGCACATGCTTTTAAGCAAATCGGGTACGGCGTAGAACCGCCGTAGGTTCCCCATTCCACCTTCGGAACCCCGTATAAAATCGTACTGTCACCGTTCTGATATTTTTCCTTCTGTCTCATCTCAACATCGCTCCTTCGCTCTTTCCGACTGAGCAATCCGATACCGTACAACCCTTCCGCCAGCTCCGACGTTCCCATCAACGGCCGCTCCTTCCGAAAGGCACTGGGCGTCCGTCCCATGGCCTTTGTAAAGGCGCGGGTATAGCTTTCGTGGTTGGAAAACCCGTAAGCAAGGGCTAAGTCCATCACCGACTTGTCCGTATGCAACAGTTCAAAGGCCGACGCAAGTAACTGTCTGGTACGCACATAACTTCCCAGGGAAATACCGGTGTGCTTCTTAAAGAAATCCCGGATGTGGGCATAAGAAAATCCCATCCTGCGTTCCAGTTCGGTATAATCGATTTTTCCTTCCCGGATATGTGCCTCCACATAGCCCATAATGGCACGGGTGTGTAACGGATAACTCATAGTCAACTTCCTTTCTATGCATCGCGATGTAAGTCCATTATACACTATTGATGGAAGATTTCTTGACTTTTTTGAGGATGTGAAAAAAATGCTCCTGACCATAATCAGGAGCTTTACACTTTCTTTTGTAAGGTTCCTCGGTTTTCAGCTTTTGCAGCCTATTCGGGAGAGCGAACCCAACTCTCTTTTGGGAACTCCAACCGTGAGCCGAACGACCACGATCTTCTTCGTTCGCTTTAATCGTATCAGACTTTAATAAGAAAGTCAATAGGATATTTCTAATCTGCATTCGCCACCTTCTCAAATACCAACAACTGCGGAACGGCATCCCTGCTTCCGTCTTCATATCTGCGAGGAATCTCTAAAAACATCATAGTACGACCATTCACAGTTTCAATAAAATAAGGCATTGCCACAAGATGTGGCTCCGGAGTAGTTGCTTCCAGATATAAAAATCCCTTTGTCCATCCCTTCAGGAACCAGTACGGCTCACCGCCTTCCAGGAAGCATATTTCTTTCCAAACAGAATTTTCTGCTTCCGGACACTTCGGATGCTCGTAAACAAATTGCTCTTTGTGTAAAACAATGTCCCTGATTTCCCACTTCCCGACAGCTGTTTCATCATTCTCAAATGCCTGTTTTTCTATCGTCGGGTCCATGCATTTCACTTTTTTACATACAGGGATTTTCAGTTCTACCGTTCCATCCTCATAATAGATTTCATAGGATGCCCCGATGATTTGATAATCGATTTCGTAGAGCTGGGACAGCATGGAACGATACCCGTCGTCCAGTTGCTCCCGCTTGCAGACCAGAGTTGCCAATTCCCCCGAAAAGGTGAGCGTCTTTTCTTCGTATCCCAAGGTATTTGGAATCTTTCCCATGATTTCCACACAAACGGCAAGGTCCAGATTGCTTTCCCGATATTCCATTTCATAATTTACAATCACGGTACGTTCCCCAATCAGCTGCTTTGACAGGGTGGCTTTCATTTTCGCAAGCGTCTCCTCTGCGTCGGATTTTGTTGCATATATCTTTCTTTGATAAGCGACACGGATGGTGTCACCGCTTCGAATTGCCATAGGAAACATAGTCCTCTCCCCTTCCGATAATGATTTCCTAATGTGATTTAGTTTCTTCAACTGTAATGAAAGTTCCATTGATTTTTCCTCAATCTCTGCGCACTTAGCATCCACCAACGCAAGAATGTCCTCGTCCGTACTTGCCCGCAAATGCTTTTTGATTTCTTCCAAGGAAAAACCAAGCTCTTTTAGAGAAATAATGCGATTGCAATCGGCAATCCTTGCGGCAGAGTAATAGCGATATCCCGTAAAACGGTCAATCTCATCCGGAACCAGCAAACCTTCGTTGTCATAGTACCGTAGCGTTTTAACCGGGATGCGGCAAAGCCGAGATAATTCACCAATCTTGTACATAGCCTAACACCTTTCTTAAGAATTTTCTTTGCGAAACAGCGCTGTTTTGCTTTACAGCTTGGTTATAACATTACAGTCAGGGGGAGAGTCAAGAGTCTACATCAAAAATTCATACACCCTGTCATAAAAGTCTTTTGCTTCTTCATATGCCGCATGCCCCAGTCCCGGATAGATATGTATCTCGCTTTGTTTGATGTTCTCTTTCAATTCATAGGACGCATGTACGCCCACGGTCTTATCCTCTGCCCCGCCGATGATATAGGTAGGACATAGGATTTTTTGCAGTTCTTCATGGGCATCAAAGGCAAGGATTGCTTCCGCATTTCGAAAAAAACGGTCATAGGTACGAGGCTTTCCTACCATTCCCAACATCGGATAAATCCTTCGACACTTCTTAAGATACTGCTCCGAATATCCTTTCTCTGTGGTATCAATCATAAGGCTCCTGTGGTCTCCTTGCTGTGCCATTTTCATCCATCCGCTGACATTGCTTTCTATCATTTCATTTACTCTCGGTGCGGAGACTACAATTACAAGCTTCTCTACCAGTTCCGGATAATCGATTGCCATGTACTGGGCTATCATTCCCCCTTGGGAGACGCCCATCACACTTATCTTCGTAATTCCCAGTTCCTTCAATGCTTTTGCCTGGTCGGCAGCCATTTCCCGTATGGAATAGCCCTCCGGCATGTCGTTTTTTCTGCTGAACATATAGACCGTGTATTCCTTTAAAAATCGCGCGAACGGTTTTGCCAACAACAATGCCTTCCCCTTCACGGTAGTAAGGCCATCCGATAATCCGGGAAGTACGAGAAAAACTTTGCTCCCTTGTCCGAAGGATGCATAATGCATCTTCGTATCCCCTATCGTTACACATCCGTTTTTTGCATTCCAAAACATAGTACGCCTCCTTTGTAAATTCTTCCTTTCACATTGTGATAACACGGGTTAGTTTTGAATCTACAATAATTTTACCAACGCTTCCGAAATCTCTTTTGCCTTCTTCTCGACTTCTCTACACATCTGTGTGCGCCAAAAAGCAAATCGCAGCAAGCCCTCTCTGTCCTCGGAATCAGGATTCAACAAATACTGGGGATACCCATACCGGCTTTGGGCCAATTGGAACAAGTACACATAAGGCATGGCAATCATATCAGTTTTTGTGAGCGAAGAGAATTTCATATATTCCCGCACATATTCACAAAACGCCGCAACATCTATGGTTGCGGTTGTTCTGCACAGCCGAGACGACTGCACAAAGGAGCGCATAATTTCCCAAGTAACCGGCAAACAAGCGGCAGCGGAAAAATCAATTACCGTCTTGATTTCATCCTTCTCCCAAATCAGCTGGCAACCTTGGTAATCACCGTGGGTGGAGCAATAGGTAATCCCGTTATAATACTTTTTGTATTCTTCACAGCGAACCGCCAGTTGCTTTTTGTACTGCAAATCCTCCATAAGCTGCGGGAGCTTGTCTGCATCCGCTTTGCTTTCTGCCATTTGAAGCAGCTCATCGTATTTTGCGATTACGCTGTCCGCAGAAATGGAGGTCAACCATTCATCCGACATACCGAAAGGTAACGGATAGTCGTTGAGGGCCCGATGCAGTTTCCCAAGCATTCGGCCGACTTTCGGTAGTAATTCCAAAGGCAAATCGTTATAGCCGTAGGTATGTCCTTCCATGTATTCCTCCAAGCAAAGGATATGATTCTGATACTTTATCACAAACTCGTTATGTAGGGTTTTATAAAAGCGGGTCACAGGAAACTCTGCGTCAGAAAGATAGTCTAACAGCTTTGCCTCACGGACCACCTCATCTTCCAAAATATCGCTTTGAAATTCTTTCAAGAAATAATATTTGCTGCCGTCATACACCTGAAAACAGTTGGCAGTACCGAGCTTTAGTTTGTTTACGGACAACGGGAAGATGCCGTAATGGGTTGATAGTAATTCTGAGATAATTGATTCGGTTAAAACAGATTTTTCAAGGGACATAGGGGGCCTCCTTTCTCTTAGAAAAAGTCAAATATATTATAACACAACACACCATCCCCTGTCATTCCCATCCCATCTGTTTCTCTTTACAAAATCTTCCCCCAATGATACTATTGACATATGAAAACAACCGGAGGAAACATTATGTCAAACAATCTTCCTTGGTCCCATGCCATTGAACACAGCTTTTTTTACAGTGAATATGTTGCATACGGAATAGAAAAGCAGGCTGACAGAATCACACTTCAGGTTTGGGAAAAGTCTTATAAAGACGAGGCAATTAGCGAAGCAATCGACGCAGGCAGACTCTATCTGAAGTACGAGTGGATTCTTCCGGTCATCAATACCATCCGTGGTGTTCCGAAACAGGAGCTTGCGGGAGGTAGCAACTACGGTGACGAATGGGACCGTCGCATTATCCCAGAACCCGGCGACGGTCCACAAAAAATCGGAACGACTATCACATTTTCAAACAAGCTTTACGAAAAATCAGGTCCCAAATTGGAGATAACAATTTACACGGAAGAAGTCCTTGCCTCCAAACGAAACTCCATTGACATTTCTCACGGTTTTGGCATAGATGGCTACGCAAGAGACGTAGAACCTGTTTTAGCTGAGCTTGCAAAGTATGTTCCAAGAAAGGACAAAGAAAAAATTCTTGAGCCCATTGCTAAAGCGAAAACCGAGGCACAGCTGATGGAAGAACGCTATCATGCCGCCATCAAAGAGAATCCGGCAAGAAAAACAGAGCCGTACTTTAACTGGATAAAAAAGCAGGTGGATGATGCCCATTACGAGGTCACGGCCCTTTCCTTTTTAAACGGAGAACTCGATTACCGGAAAACGATTGTCTGTGACATCAAGTCAATGGCAATGATTAAAAAGTATATGACCCGGTGGATACGTGATATAAAAACCGCTCCTTACGAGCAGGAAAATTCTACTTTAAAGCTTGAGATTACCACACATCCGCAACACGAAAACCATATGCTTGCCAAACTATACATCAAGCAATCGGAGGATTATTTTGAGGTTCCGTTTAAAGCAGAAGAAAACTGTATGGTATTTTATGATCTTTGCAGTTCTACGGAGGCCCAACGAATCCATACCCAATATTTACGTAAACTCCACGGCTTTATTGAGGACGACTGCTTAGTACTGAAATGGTATTCCGAACACACCCGCGAGCCCCAAGAAGAGTATGCAGAGCTGTTTCTGGTCGCAAAACATGATGTTCCTGCATTTCTGGATTCTTTGGAATATATACGTTTTTGCCTAATCTCTTGTTACAAAAAGGAAGATTATTCTTACCGGGAGCACAATAACTACGAGTTTTATATCCCTACCGATTATACAAATGACACCAAATGGAGGTTTTTCTTAAAGAACAAGAAAATAAAGTTTATCCATAATTCCATTCAATATATAAGCTTTTTTGATGATTTTCTTCATGAATATAATAAGCTGTATTGGTTGGTTAGAAACCTTTACGAAGAAAATCCGGAACATTTCATTGAGAAGTACTTTGACCGGATATTATGGCAAAGCTCCTATGATTATGCCGGTCAGGACACCGTTCACTATATTTCATGGCAATTTGAAAACAGTGATGAAGTAAACTATTATGTGATTTCAAAGGAAAAACTGTTTAAAATCCAGATGTATTCCTCCTGGTGGTGGCGTTCCACCGATCACAGCGAAGCAACCGGATTTGAAGATGATGAACTGTTTTTTGAGATTACTCCGGTTTCCGACAATAAATACTTCGGAACCATTACGTTGAAACTAAAAAAACATCAAAGCAAAGTAAAGGTATATTTCGATCTGTCTGACGGAAGCAATTTGCCAAAGAACATTATGGAATACTCCTATGATAAACAGATCCTACGCAAAGTCCAAATCAGCGATACTGCCGACCACGTTTGTTTCCACTGGTGGGATAGCAAATACACCGCAATCAATGAAAACACAAAACATTTTTCAGCAATTAAAAAAAGCCACTTTGAAGAATTTAAAAGTGCCATAAAAGAAATATACGATTTTCTGACGGATTCCGAAAATCACGTGGTCGATCTATTATCTTCCGCCACCGGTGAAAAATACGACCGGGAAGGTTTTTGGATACAGTTTTCGACTCTCCCTTTGGCAACCAATTGTGATACCGAACTTACGGTTGATGAGGACATTCCGCTGGGTATCGTAATCTATCCAATAACAGGTCTTGAACGCGAGTATATTCCGATATACGGAACAAGAAAATTTCTACTTTTCCAGTTGGAGAAGTTAATTGAGGGACTGGAGGGATATTCGGGTTGACAACGCCCTACTCATTCGGAATCCGCTTCGCTCCTTCCTCATGTGGGGCTGACGCCCCACATGACTAAAAAGATAAAAGAGTTGCCGAGAATAAATTCTCACAATGCTCTATCAGGGCTACGCTGTGCTCATTCGGAATCCGTCCTGCGGACTCCTTCCTCATGAACGGCTGGCGCCGTCCACTGACAGCTACGCCATACTCAGCTCGAATCCGCTCCGCTTCTTCTCGCTGTCGGGCTGGCGCCCTTTTCGGATAAAAACAGATAAAGTCGTAGAAACACATAAATGCATTTCTACGACTTTCCTATTTTTATCCTTGTATGGCTTGTAGCTTACTCATACTCGGCAAGTTGCATTGTTCTCTTAAGCTATTTTGTTTAAGTTTTGTTTGGAATAGAGTGGTATTTTATCTCATTTACATGATTTATTTGGGCTTAGCGATTTTTTGTTGCCAAAGTGTTGCCAGAACAGATAATAAACACGCACCAAAGAGCCAAATCATTAGTTCCACCCTCACACTACATGAATAGCGTTTTACGACGTAATTTCTATGCCTTGTATCGCTAAAATCCGCTGTTTTACGTTTGCAATACAAGGCATATTTTCATTATCGCCGATTCTTGGCACCGATTTTGCACCATAGACAAGAAAAACTTCAATCAAATTTTACCTAAAGCATTATTAACAATAGCTTTTCATATCAGATAACCTGCATGTTTTAATCTTCAATAGTATATCCTGTAGAAATTCTAAATCTGTTCTTTATTTCTTTTCCTTTTTCATCAATCCAATATACAGTTATCTCAAATTCGCAAGCCGTATCTCCTACATATATTAATTTTCCATCTTCACTAACACTTGCATTTGTTTTTGATGATGTATATACTATTTTAGGTGATATCTTGGCGCCCTTACCTATATCGCTCCCTACAATCCATGCAACTGATAATGTTTCCCCTATTTCTGCACTCACATTCTTAGTCGTTCTTTCCATTTTTATATCATTATGCTTTTTTACTACTAAACCAACACAAATGATAATTACAACAAAAACACCAACTAATATACCCCTTTTCACATGTTTTAATCTCAACATTTTATCACCCGCCATCTCACTTCATCTCCTAAATCACATCAACAACTAAATTACTTTATATGCAACAAAACCATGACGTTTTTCAATCATACGACTTTTTGGATCTCTATTATATCATACTTCTTTTTTATTTGACAGCATTTTATTCAAAACATGACTTTCATTCTTGGTTTCCTCTCCTGTTCACAATTGGCAACATTTCTTCCACAAAATAGAAATACACAACTTAAAATAAAAGAAGACAGATAATCCTAGGGAACACCTGTCTTCTAAAATACTCTGTGTAAAATTTTTATTACTCATACTCAATCGTCGCTACCGGCTTCTTCGTTACCTCATATACAACTCTGTTGATACTCGTCACTTCACTCGTAATTCTATCCGCAATCTTCTCAAGTAAGTCATAATCTACTCTCTCGATAGTCGCAGTCATCGCATCAACCGTGTTTACGGCACGGATAACGCACATGTAACCCATGCTGCGGGCATTGTCACGTACACCGACTGCCTTGAAGTCCGGCACTACGGTAAAGTACTGCCATACGGTCTTGTCGAGGCCGGCCTTTGCGAATTCGTCGCGAAGGATTGCATCGGACTCACGAAGTGCTGCAAGACGCTCACGGGTGATAGCACCGAGGCATCTTACGCCGAGACCCGGGCCCGGGAACGGCTGACGGTATACCATCTCAGCCGGAAGGCCAAGCTCGATACCACAAGCGCGTACCTCGTCCTTGAAGAGCTGCGCAAGCGGCTCAACAAGCTCGAACTGTAAATCCTCCGGCAAACCGCCTACGTTGTGGTGGGACTTAACAGCCTTAGCGGTCTTGGTACCGGACTCGATGATGTCCGGGTAAATGGTTCCCTGTCCAAGGAAGTCGATGCCGTCTAACTTACGAGCCTCTTCTTCGAAGACACGGATGAACTCACCGCCGATAATCTTTCTCTTCTGCTCCGGATCAGCCACACCTGCCAGCTTGTCCAGGAAGCGGTCCGTTGCATCTACATATACTAAGTTTGCATTTAACTGATTCTTGAATACTTCTACCACGTTCTCGGACTCGTTCTTTCTCATGAGACCGTGGTTAACGTGTACACAGGTCAACTGATTGCCGATTGCCTTAAGAAGCAATGCAGCCACTACGGAAGAGTCTACACCACCGGACAGAGCAAGAAGCACCTTCTTGTCACCTACCTGCTTACGCACGATTTCAATCTGGTCAGCCACGAAGTTCTTCATGTTCCAGTTTGCTTCCGCCTTACAGGTATCGAATAAGAATGCCTTTAATACATCCTCACCCGGAAGGGTGTCATACTTCACATCGCACTTTGCGGACGGACAATCTACGGAAATCATCGGGATGCCGAGGCTGTAAATCTCATCGTTTACCACAACTTCTACGCCGTCTACCACACGGTTCTCACCGCCGTTTAACACAATACCCTTTACGTTGTTCAGAGCCTTTAAGCCCTCTGCGGTAATGTCATGCGGATGAATCTCACTGTATACGCCAAGGTCACGAATCTGACGGGCAAGCACGGTATTTTCGGTGCTGCCGAGATCTAAAATAACAATCATATCCTGCTTCATAAACGTTGCTCCTTTATTCAAGATTAGTCGGTATAGTTATCGAAATAGCCCTGTACAAGTACTACCGGAGTACCCTTGTCACCGGAACCGCTGGTTAAGTCACACAAAGAACCGATGAGGTCGGTTAACTGTCTCGGAGTGGTACCCTGAGAAGCCATGTTACCTACCAGGCTACCGTTCTTTGCCTTAATACTGTCTTCGATGGCTGCCTTTAACTCCGCACCGCTTAAATTCTTGAAATCGTTGTCTGCAAGGTACTTTAACTTTAACTCGTTCGGAGTACCGATAAGACCGGAGGTGAATGCCGGAGAAACTACCGGGTCAGCCAGCTCCCAAATCTTACCCTGCGGATCCTTGAACGCGCCGTCGCCGTAAACCATAACCTCTACGTGCTTGCCGGTCTTAGTAAGCACCTGCTTCTGAATGTCTTCTACAAGACCCTGACACTCCTGCGGGAACAACTTAATCTTGTCCTCGGTTGCCTTGTTGGAACCGAGCAGACCGTACTTTGCGTTGAAACCGCTACCGTTTACGGAAGCCGTCATAATATCGTCCAAACCGCAAACAATCTTAGCACCTGCAGCCTTTAAGATACGCTTCGTACGAACTCTGGTATGAATATCACAAGTGAGGATGCAGTCGGTGTAGTCAAGGATTGCCTTTGCCTGATTTGCGAAAACAACCTCAACCTCTGCGCCTGCTTCCTTAATAATATTGGAATAATACTCTACATAATCTACGCCGGTGAACTCGTGCTTGTTCTCGCCAAACAGCTCACGATACTTTGCAAGGGAAAGTACATCGCTGTACGGATTGATTCCCTTCTCGTCCAACTGGTCGTAGGTCAACAATGCATTACCAACCTCGTCGCTCGGGTAGCTTAACATCAAAACTACCTTCTTTGCGCCCATGGCAATGCCCTTTAAACAGATAGCAAAACGATTACGGGACAGAATCGGGAAGATAACGCCGATGGTCTCTCCACCAAGCTTTGCCTTTACATCTGCCGCAATATCTTCTACAGATGCATAATTTCCCTGCGCTCTTGCCACGATGGACTCGGTAATGGAGATAACGTCCTTATCTCTCATCTCAAAGCCCTCGGACTCAGCCGCGCCAAGTACGCTATCCACAACGATCTTCGCAAGGTCATCTCCCTCACGGATGATCGGACAACGCACGCCTCTTGAAACAGTACCTACTCGTCTTTCCATCTGAATACCTCTGCTTTCTGTCTAATTTAAGATTGTATACAAAAATACAATGCTCCTGACAAACATTACGACTTATTATACATCCATTTTTTCATGCTGACAAGAGTTTTTTTTCGCAGAACGCAAATTTATTCAGGAAGTACAAGGATACAGGGTGTCTTGTCGGGTGACTTTGGGCTTTTTTGACAAAAAGAAACCTTCCATTTGCCATTTCCTCTCTCAGAACATTATATTTTCAATCTCAACAAAATACGGAACCCGCTTTCTAAAAACAGTAAATGCATCAAATCCCATCTCTTTAAGAATTCTGACTGCCTCACCGATATTGCTTCCTACATTTTCAGCCTTGTGAGCATCTGAACCAATTGTTATAATCTTTCCACCTAATTTCTTATATCTATTAATAATGCTTGGATGTGGTAATACATGCCCTGCCCTATTTATACCGGAAGTATTAACCTCGATTCCTTTCCCACGGTCAATAATTTCATACAGAATTACAAAATCAAATGATTGCCCCGCCAAAACCTCTGCAGTCTGCTTTGCAGTAATCCTATAAGTGTATCTACCGACGTTTTAAGCGAAAAAGCCAGTTGCGGTAATAATAATGTGTCTGGTATCGCTGTTCCGTTTTCCCATTTTGAAACAGCCTGAAATGCTACTACGAATTCAACTTTGAGTTGAAATATAGAAAAACGCTGATTAAAGAGTTTCCCATAATTCTATCACATGCCGGATTCGATGCAGACACTTTTCGACTATTTAGACAAAAATGAACCGCCTGTAGGGCGTGATTCCCTATAGGCGGTACTGCCTTTACTCTTCTATTACTCGGAACGTCCTATATAACCACGTCCGGCTGTCAACCAGCATATGTAAGATGCGAATGACATATACGACACTATTTTCATTGTTCGCAACATAGTATATCTTATAATTTCTGTAATAATCCATTCGCACACCGAATGCAGCTAAAACCGGATCCTCATCCAATTCGTTCCGCTCGGGGAAAAACTCTAGTTTATTAATCTGTGCCCGGATTCCTTGCACCGTATCCAGCGCAGCCTTTGGATTCAGAAGTTCAAAAGCAACATAATCTCCCGCATCTTCCAAATCCTGTTCTGCCAGTTCGGTTATCTCAATATAATATTGCTTCACTCGAATAACGTTTCTCCAGCCTATCACATACAGCATTGAAATCCTTCGTTTTCCCCGTTTTTATTTGTTCCATCCCTTCCACAACAAGATTTCTTACCGCCGCTTGTTGCTCTTCCGATTCAGTAATATTTCTATTCTCAATCGTTGCTTCCATCAAATCACCCTTTCATAAATGATGCGAAATGGCCTGTTCTCTCACCTCTATATTACCCTAGTTCTCTTTTTTTTTCAACGCAAATTTACTATTTATTCAATTTCAATAAACACTACAACGTCTTCTCCATAAAGCCGCAGGTAAACGGAAAATGCTCGAACTTTTTTGTTCCCAAATGCACCACACCGTACTTCTCGTACCACTGCCGAAGTTTTACATTTTCCTCTACAATGCCGATATGCATTACCGCACAACCGGCCGCTTTTGCCGCTTCATAGGAATGCAGTAAAAGCGCCTCCCCCACTTTGCCGTGGCGACTTTCCGGTTCCACACAAAGGTTGCTCAGCTCACACACATTATTTTCCTCAAGCAGAAGGGAGTAATAGCCGATAATCTCACCGCTTTCGTTCACATACACATACATCGGGCGTTTCTCCCCGTGAAGGTGCCAAGTCAGTCTCTCCTCCGTAGTGGCAAAAGCAGTAAAACGCGGTGCATTCTCAACCGTAAAACCGAACTCTTCCGCTACGGTCCCAAAGCTTCTCCGAATCAAAGCCACACATACCGGAATCTCTTCTTCTCTCATCAATCGAATCATAAGCAGTCCCTCCTGTTTTGAAATATTTCGAACAGTATAGCACAGCGGTTTTGAAAAGGCAAGCCATAAATTTGCGTAATCTACCGGCAGCTATTCTGCAGGCGCTGTATTAATCCTCCTTTGCAAAATCCACCCGTACCGCCACCTGATACTCGTCCTCGTACACAATGTCCCCCACAAAGTTTGTGTACACCACATCGTACGGGTGATTGTACTTATCAAGAAGCTCCATGGCAGGGGTAATCTTCTCCAGCATATGCGCCGTGGTTGCCACCTTAAAATAAGTAATCACCGGTTCTTTTCCACTTTCGCATACATCCGGTATCGGCAAGTTCTCCTCAAACCAAGTATTGATTTCCTTGAATAACTCCGCATCGGCTTCTTCCATAACTCCGTCGTAGATTTTGCGCCAGCACATGGCAAAGATGCCCTTCGGATATTTGGTTATGTAGGACAGTTCGCGTCCTTGAATTCTTACATATTTGAATTTCATTTGCTTATCCTCTTTTTCTGCCTGTCTCAGTTTAACACGCTTTCATTTTGCACCATTACTTCCAATACTGTAACAGCGCCTCATCAATCTCCGCGACCTTTTCCTTCCCATTCACCTTACTGTAAAAAGCCAGCCTCTCGATTTCCTCTTTATCCGCCCGATTTGCTTCGATTTCCTTTAACATTTCTGACCACAAGGTCACTCCGTAAAGCGCTCCATATTCCTCATGCCATTCCGGATTGAAATACCCCGGCGCCATTTTATCGTGCATCAAGCCGAGATAGGTATACTCCACATTTTTCAGCCCCAGTTCTTCTTCTGCTTCCCGTTCAATACACTCCCGAAGCGTTTCACCCTCTTCTTTACATCCACCGAAAACTTCCCAGTCCTGCCGCCACCGATTCCAACCAAGTAAGTATTCTTCCCCGATTTTCACCACAAGTAAAGCATGGGTCACCGGGTTATACTGCTGCTCGGCCATCTCCTCCGGCACATCAATTACTGCCAGAAGCTCGTTTCCTGCGCTGTCTTTTACTATCATTTGCAATCTCCTTTCCTTGCTTTCCGTGCAGGCACGCACTTCGTGCTACACCCACACTTCGCGGCATAGTCGCTCAGTCGTGGGCGCATTCGCATTTCACCGTCTTGTGCAAGCAAGCTTGCAACATCGGCTCAATGCCCACTTTGCCTGCACGGAAAAAGAAAACGCTTGCCGGGGAAAACTTTTCCCTGACAAGCGTGGATCAGACCTATGGTCTACTATCAATATCACTCTATCATGTTTCTTTTCATATGTCAAGTCCGAAATCCTTACTCCTCCGCCGGCTGCAACGTCCGGATGTCGTATGTAACGGTAACCTCATCCTTTAAGCTGTCGTTACTATCGTAGAAGTTGTCAACTACACGCTCCGCAACCTTTTTCCCGTTTTCAACATCCGCATCCATAAGAATTACCATGTACTGACTGCTGCTGTATCTGGTGCCGGTATCCACCATACGCAAAGAATCCACAAGAGACGCCTCCCAGCGTTGCATCAGCTCTTCCATGGACAAGCGGGACTGTCTGTTCCGTGCACTCATGGTAAACAACACCACCTGTACCTTCTGCTTTTTCCGCGCCACACAACGGGATACAAAATCGTACACATTCTTAAACTCTTCAAAGGCAAGATGAAAGGCTCCCCGTTGCTCCGTCAGGCCGTTTTCTATCATACAGCTGACATACTCAAGATCCACATCCGTGCTAATATCTTCCGTTTCTTCGTTGTGTTCATCATAAAAATGGTACGAGTTTTTGCCGTTATTTTTTACAAAGTATAACGACTTATCTGCTCTGTTATAGATTGTCTGGAAATCTCCGCCCTTTTGTATCATCACAATACCGATGGACGCGGTTACAATCGTGCCGTACCCGTACTCTCTCATCATCTCGGAAAACGCTTTGATAATTCCGTCCGCCTTTTTACCTGCGGCCTCACGATCCGTAAGGTCCGGATAAAAGGTCATAAACTCATCCCCCGCAAGACGACACAGCATATCTCCTTCTCTCGCATACTTCCGTAAAACCTCCGCAAAATACTGCAACGTCTTATCTCCGATGATATGTCCGTAGGTATCATTCATTTTCTTGAAATTATCCAAATCAATCATAAACAGCGTACCGTTTCCGCCGTTGTTTAACCATTGTTTCAGATTTCTTTCCAAATAATCCCGATTATGCAGCCCCGTCAGCGTATCTGTCAGAGATTTCAACTTTGCCTGTTCCATCTGCTCCGTTCTCTTCTCCAACTTCTGCTCCAGCTCTTTTCTCAAGTCATACACTTCAAGAATACGACTGACTCTGGTATTCATAACCAACGGTACAAACGGTTTTGTAATAAAATCATCCGCACCGCTCTTTAAGCATTCCACCTCCGTCTTCGGCGTTTCATCGGCCGTCAAAAAGACAATCGGTATCCCTGCCCATTTCTCATTTTCACGAATTTTTCTGGCTGCTTCTTTTCCGCTCATCTCCGGCATCATGATGTCCATTAAAATCAAATCCACCATGGATTCTTCCAGAAACTCCAGGGCTTCCTTGCCGGAATTCACCATATGTACATCATAATCCTCTCCCAGTGCATATTTCGTCATCGTGCACTCCATATGGTCGTCATCTACAACAAGAATACGCTTCATCCCATTCCTCCAAACCTTTACTGTTCTCCCGGATACATCTCCATCGTACCATATTTCCGTAAATTTTTCAACTATCCGTGTAATCTTACAAAAACACTGGCAAAATTACCGGTTATGATGTAAACTGAAAAAGCAAAAAATTATTTCGCACATTTTGCCGCCTTCCGCCGTTTATATAGTGAAAGGCCTTTTACAAGAAACAAAACGGACAAAGGAGAGATTGGTTTTGGACAGAGAAGACTATGCGCGTATCGTACGAACGCATATGGATACCATATACAGAATTGCCGTCAGTTACACCAAAGTACCGTCTGACGCCGATGACATTGTACAGCAGACCTTCGTAAAGCTGCTTACCAAAAAGACAGCCTTTACGGACCGGGAGCATGAAAAACGGTGGCTGATTCGTGTATGCATCAACGAGTGCAACAGCTTCTTTTCCTCCTTTTGGAGAAAAAACGTAAGCTCCATAGATTCTCTCGAAACGGAGCCGGTGTTTTCCGAACCTCAGGATACGGAGCTTTACGAAGCCATCAAACAGTTGCCTGCAAAATGTCGCAGTGTCGTCTACCTGTTTTATTATGAGGGATACTCCACAAAGGAAATTGCGGAAATCCTGCGCATGAAGGAAGCAACGGTCCGGACCAGACTTGTCCGTGCAAGAAAATTGTTAAAGGAACAGCTTAAGGAGGCGTGGTAACATGAGCGAGAACAAAAATTTCAAAGAAGTATATGACCAAATCCATGCACCGGAGGCGTTGCTTGGAAAGGTGATGGAGATGAAGAAAGACACTTTTAAATTCAGAAACGGCGTGAAATACGCTGTTGCGGCCGTGATTGCACTGGCACTTACATTTGTGGCAGGAAACGGCATCTGCTATGCCGCTACCGGAGAGACCCTGTTCAGCAAAATCAAGGTTAGCTTTAACGGTAATGAAGTTACGCCGGATGTAACCTGGCAGGAAGAAGACGGCAAAATGGTCGGTTCTTTCGAGATGGAGCTTGACTCCGTGGACGAAGAAACCGGAGAGAAGGATAAGGTATATGCCTATATCAAAGTGCAACCGGACGGTGTTCCTGCAGAAGAAGCAGACAGCCTTGAGGATACCCTTGTTCTTACCGTCATTACTCCGGAGGAATTGGACAGTATCTCCGTGGAAGAAACGGACGGAGAGTTGAACTTGTCCTTAGAGACCAATGATACTAATAGTGCAGAGTAACGATTAAAATATTTGTAAGTGCCCATAACCGACAAATACAATAACAGACCAAAAAGCCGCCCCGGCAAATGCTATGCCTCTTATCTTCCTGACAGACTGCATAGCAATCACCGGAGCGGCCTTTCTTATCTCTTTGTTACATCATCATTCTTTGTTTTCATCTGCCAATCATCCGGCAATCCTATTCCTTCACCCAGCACATGCCTTCCCTGTGCATTCCGATACCTTCCATAAAGCGCACCGCCGCCGCTGCCGCCGCATCGTACTCTGCCTCATCGTGAAGATGCTCCAACATGGCCGGCGTATCCTTCGGAAGCTTCGCAATCTCCTCCATCAGTACCGGATAATCAATGCCGCCGGTACCGAGAAGCACCTCACGGAATGCTACCGTCAGGGAATCTGTTTCCATGGCAATGTCCTTTAAGTGCAAGGTCACAATCTTATCTTTCAGCTTATCGAAAGTCTCTCTAATAAATGCCCCGTTTTCAAAGAACCGCTTCGGATGATTCATGGTGTTGCAAATATCCAGATGTACCGCAGCCGTCTCACGGTCGATTGCTTTGAGGAACCGCAAATACCCTTCCGGAGAATCCAAAAAATAATACGGCATCATCTCAAAGGAAAGCTTCGTAGTCTTCGGGTTCACCGCATCGATAATCCGCTGATACACTTCTACCGACTCTTTAAAAAACCCCTCCGAATATCCGGAACAATGCGGGCCGAACCAGGTCTCGGTCTGCTTGGTACCAAGAATATTCACACAGGTAGCCGCACCCAGTTCCTCCGCCAGGCGCAGTCTGCCGATGATATAATCGATCTTCTCTTCCGCTTCTGCCTTACCCGGGTGAAGCGGATTGCACCATGCCCCAACCTCCGCAATGCGGACATCATGCTTTTTCATGGTATCGCAAAATGCCTTTAACTCTGCCGGACGCTCAAGACTGATCCAATCCGGACAAAGTGCCGCACCGAAGCCCTTCTTTACATGGGCAAGAGCATACTCTTCCGAGTCATTCCCTTTTACAAAAACATAACCCCCTAGTCTCATCGGTTCCTCCTAACTTACTCTCTCATGTTACGAACACACCGGTTACAAGCATCTTGCGACCGGCGCATCCGTTACCTTCATACGCACTGCATCTTATTCACTACTTATCGTTCTTCGCTACCACGATTGCATCTACACCCGCTTCAAACGGTCCGACCTTCGGGTTCACCCCGCGGTGTGCACCGAAGAAGTCCTCGTTAAATACAATCGGGCTGCCGTCCGGATTTTCAAACATCTGCTCCGGCTCGAATGCCATACCGAGCACTTCCGTGGAAATCATCTGTGCACCGCTCTTTGGCAGAAACTCGTATACGTTGGTCTTAAAGGTATACTCACCGTCCTGCTCTGTAAGCTCTACGGTTACTTCGTGTTCGTTATCCACAAAGGCATCCGTCTCTTTCGTCATGGCCTTTGCGCCGTTAAAGAACGCATTGCCGGCTGCCCATACCGGAAGCGGATTGTAGTAGCGGTCCGTCTTCTTGGAGCCCATTCCGCAATAGCCCTCAAACTGCGTCACATATTCCTCGTAGGTCGGGTACGCCTCATACGGCACGGTACCCACCACAAGATTGCCGTCGGACCACTCGTCGTTCTTCCACTGCTCCTGCAGGGCCAACAGACCTTTGCGCATCTTCTGCTGTACGAAAATGTTGTTGTAGAACCGGCAGTCCCCGTGCAAAATCGTCATAAAGCCCGCAACCTCCGTACGATGGTGCATGTGATACGGCGTATAACGCGGAGAAGGCTTGGTCGGGGTTCCGTTATCCACGCCTCTGCCTACCGCCGTAAAGGAGCCTGCGATAAAGTTGTGTACCAGCGCAACCCCCTGGGTCGGCAGCTTTAAGGCATGGTCGGACAGCAGGATGTTGTTGTCCACCAAGGTCGGTCCGTGGGATACCTCAATGAAAATATCCTCGCCTACCGCCAGCATATCATCCTCTACCGGATAACTGTCTGCTTCATACGGCACGGTGTTGTCATGGAACAGGTTTCTCGTTACACGGGTACCCTGTGCCTGCCAGTCCAGCCACAGGCCTCTGGTACAATGGTGGAAATGATTTCTGCGGATAATCACGTCGATGGCCGCATGCATCTTAATACCACCGATTTCCGCCCCGGCCAGATTCTGCTTGTTGTTAATATGATGAATGTGGTTGTCCTCGATAATGGAGAACACACCGCCTAAATGACCTACGATACCGGTCTGTCCGCAGTCATGGATGTTACAACGGCGCACGATGTGGGAACCGATGGTTTCCTTGCTCCAACCCTCTGCCTGTGCCTGACAGATGTTGTCACGCTCGGTCTGGGTACCGTCCTTAAACTTCCACGTGGACCACTTGTTGTCGTTGTTGGGCTGACAATACTTTCCGAGGGAAATACCGGAGCACTTGGACTCAGAAATGTCACAATCCTCAATAATCCAACCCTTAGACCAGTGCGGGCCTACCATACCCTCCTGATACGCCGTCGGCGGTGCCCACTGGGTTGCCGCCTTTGTTACCGTAAAACCGGACAGTGTAATATAACCAATGCCCTCCTTGGACGGGTAGAAGCAGTTTCTGCGTACCGTAATCTCCACGTTCTCCGCATTCGGATCAAGGCCTTGGAAATTCGCATAAAGAACCGTCTCATTGGCGGCCTCGTCCTGCTCGGTATACCAGGTGTATACGGTAAAGTCACGATCCCAAGACTTTGTATAGACCGTCGGATTCAATACGCGTTCCAGCTCCAGCACCTCGTACATAGACTTGCCGTTTAAAAACACATCGCCGGTATGTGCCACATACATGGCATTGAACCAGTCACCGAACACTTTCGTGGTGTACGGATTGTAAGTGCCGAAAATACCGTTGGGAATCCGCGCCATCCACACATTCTCCGCAAACGGAACCCAGCTCTTCACTTCCTCCGCACCGGTAATCACTGCCGCGCCCTTTTCCACGGAACGGTAGGTAATACGTGCTCTCGGCGCACCCGGATTCACCGGGTCTACATACTCGCGGTACACACCCGGATATACCAACACCTCATCTCCCGGACGGGCAATCTTTGCCGCGTCGGAAATCCGCTTAAACGGGTACTCCTTCGTACCGGTTCCGCCGCAGGTTGCGTTACTGTCTACATAAATCTGCATGTCAAAATCCTCCTCGTATCTTTCTCTATTGGTTCGAAGGAAGCCGGCCCGGCTCCTTCGTGTGGTTCGTTTGCGTGTCACCTTTGCTTGCACTTCTTTGGCTTTTCCCGTCTTCACCCAAGTACCACTTTCAATCCTTGAGGATTGCAAGCCTTACAGCCGATGAATCACGCTCGCATCAAAAGAACTCGTATCCGCAACTCCCGTGCTTGCCATAGCGCCGCGTAACTCGTCGTTCATCTCACGCATTCTTGCTGCTACGCCCTCTGCGCCGCCCTGACGAATAAACGGTATCAGGTGGGTACCCACACTTACTGCCGTCGCGCCCAACGCCAGTGCCTTGTAAGCGTCCATGCCGGAACATACGCCGCAATCCACGAAAATCGGCATCACATCGCCCACTTCCTTCACAATCTCCGGAAGTACCGCAAGCGGCGGCATGGCGTAATTCATACGGCCGTTATGATGAGAAACTACAATACCGTTGGCATCAATCTCCGCACACTTTGCCGCATCCCGCACACTCAGCACGCCCTTTACCACAAAAGGCAAATTCGTCATCCCGATATAGCGCTGTAAATCCTTGGACGACTTCACTGACATCTGCTCGCCCATACACACATCCGGGTTACCCTTGCCGTCAAACATATGGTCAATATCCATCCCTACCGCCAGAGCCCCAAGCTCCTCAGCATAGGAAAGCATGTTATGAATCTTCTCCTCATCGGCATAAGGCTTAACAATACGGATGGTCTTGGCACCCGTCGCCATCACCGCAGCAAACTCCTCGTTGCTGCCCATTCCGATCCAGTGCACCGCATTCACCCGGGCCGCCGCTTGGGCGTACTGCACCATACCGTTCGGCATATCCGGATTAAAGGTGCCGATGTGGGACAAGGCTGCCGTCATAATCGGCGTATCAAACCAGTGTCCGTACAGCATAAAGCCGGTGTCCGGCACCACGCTGTCCATGAGCCGTTGCTCCAATAATAAACTGTCAAAATACGCCCTGGTAATCTCTTTGGAATTGGCAGGGTTTTGTAAATTTTGCATGGGTGGTCCTCCTTACTTTCCTTCTCGTACGTTTGCTACCCGTCTGTTCTCCAGCGAAATCTCACTGTAATACCGATAGCCGCCCTCGCCCATCGGGGACTGGGCCTCAAAGCCCACCTTCACGGTCTTGCCCACCGGCAGGGTAAACACGCGCACCATATTGTACTCCACGCCGTCGGTGGAATAATGGAAGGCAAAACAATCGTCCACACGGGAAATCTGGAACCAAACGTGGTTGGCATCCCGCACCGGACCGTTGCAATCGTCGGAAATGCGGTTGGTCACCACAGATACCACCGCCGGCTTCCTGCACGGCATATCGGAATTCTCCAGCGCCAGCTTCGCCCACACATTTTCATTCTCATATACAAGGAGCGCCGCCGCATCATAGGTGCTCACAAACTCCAGCTCTCCCTTTGCCCGGAACACAAAATCGCCGGTTACCTCGGTATAATAAAGCGGTGCATTGGCCACCGGCTCCGGAAATGCGCCGTTCTCCTTCACCGGACTGTTAAAATAATCGGTATGTCCCGGCGCATACACCTTCAGCACACCGTCCTTATACTCCGCTTCGCTCTCGTTCAGCCACTTAAAATTATCAAATGTCATGGTACTGTTTCCTTCCTTTTGTACAAATCTGCTGTTCATATTATTATAACAGAAACGCAGACTTTTGGAAATAGCCCCATGACATTTTGATATAAATATTCGGTTTTCTTATGTGATTTTTCTATTGTGCTTTCCGAATGGAAATCATGAAGACATCCGACCGTCAAATTTCATAAACTTTGCCTATGTTCTTTGGTAATCCTGCACAAGGATTTCGGCCGCTTTTACGTCTGCCCAAAAATGAGAATGCTTGATTTTAGCGGGTTTGCGGAGATGAGCAGATAAAAATAGTGCGTGTAATCCTCTCTATTCACAATCCGATTCAATTGCTTCATACCTCAAAATCTGATATACTTACTTTGTATTTCTTAATAAGCCCTTTATCCATTCACTGATTATCCGGCAAAAATCTACCGTATCATCCCAACAACATATTTTCAGACTCATAACACTAAAAAAACATTTAAATTAAAGGAGGGGCCGAATGGCAGAAAGAAAAAATAGAATAAGCATAGACCTTGCTTCGGAAGTCGCATCTTACAACCTTGAAGGGAAGTGGAATGACTATATCGGTGTACAAAAAAACGTTATTGAGACATTGCGAAATGAACATTTCTTTGATAACAACACAATCACAAATGATGATTCCGGTATGGTTATCAGAATTACCGCAAAAGGAATCAAAGAGACGCTAGGCACCGGAAAGAGGTTTCAATCATTGCCCAGAAAAATAAAGGAATTAAAGGTTGCCACCTTGAGAAGTCTTCCAAACATAATCAAAAGCGGAGTTGTGCTACATGACAACGTGGAGAATTACTATAACAAAAATGGTGATTTATTTGCATATATCGAATCTAATATTGTAATTAACAATAACATTTATGGCGTAAGAGTTTCTGTCAAAAAGAAAGTTGGTTCTAATATGTTTTGGATCCACCATATAGACACAAAAAAGATTCCGGTTTACTCGACCCTTCCCGAAAGAAGGAATTTAAAGAGAACCGAAATCCTAAAGTGATTATAGCATATAACAATAGAGAAAGCAAGAGAAAAGTGTCATTTTCACTCAACCATTTTGTGTCATTTTCACTCAATCCCTTTAAAACCTTTTGTGCCTTTTGAAATCACGAAATATATAGTAGCAAATTCGCACTCTCTGTGGTAAACTTAAACTAGATAGAACTTGCCACAGAGGAAGACCGCAAATACGGTATCGACCACTTGGGAGGCGCTAAAAAAGATGGCACGAGAAAACGAATGGAGGAGATTACTATGGGCGGTCAAGTATACGAAACCTTAACAGACCAAGCAGTTAAGCGCGGAGCACATCAACAGCTTCTTACCATGATTGATAACATGGTAAACGCAAAACTTTGCTCCTTTGAAAAAGCCTGCAAAATAGCAGAAATCACCCCTGAAGAGTACACCTCCATCAAAGAAGAACTGGGCTTATTCCACGAACTGGATAAAGGAATCGCTGATATGGAAGCAGGACGCGAACTTCCTTTAAAAGAAGCCTTCCAAAAAGTAACAGAACTAAGAGAACAACACAAAAAATAACCACCAAAGCCGCAACCCGTCCAAGACGTCCGTTGCGGCTTTCTTACATCCTATTCCGAACTACTCTCCTGTTCCTCTTCTTCCTCATTCTTCTTTTTCAAGGTCTTACGCAGAATCAAAACAAGCAGGCTCTGTACATACGGCACCAGCACGAAAATCATGAAAACCGCACCCCAAAAAAGTGCCATGAATGCTTCACTGAGCGCCTCTGCCATCTCCTGATGAGGCTGATCGTTTGCATCAACAATAGCTTCAATCACAGCCCAAATCCCCAGCCAGATGATCAGCACCAGCGGCAACAGCATAATGTAATACAGCACTCTCAAAAACTTATTCGAAATCTTATCGCCGATTTGTATCATCTTCCGGCTGATTCCCGTGCCAAGAAAGCAAAACAACCATGCCGCACCGGCAAAAATGCCCACCACCGGCAACAGCTCAAAAAGACTATTTCCGAAAATGTCGCAAAGCATCACTATAAATACAAGCGCAGTGAGAATCACAATAATTCTCCTCGCCCATTGAAATTCCCGTTTCATTCCCTTATTTTCCATCATTCCCTAATCCTCCGCTATTCGTAAAAATCTCGCATTCTCCGTTCCCTCAGGAAATAATCCGAAGCGAATCCTCCCCCATCTCACACTGCAAATACAGCACCTTCACACCGGCCGCTACCGCCCGGTCAAGAGCCTCGCCGAACTCCTTATGGGTCTCGATATTCGGAAGCACTACCTCCACTCCCGGCATCTGAATCACAAAGGCCAGATAGGCCTCGTACCCGGCACTCACCGCAGCCGCCAGCTCGTTTAAATGCTTCACGCCCCGCTCCGTGGGCGCATCCGGAAAATACCCGATGCCCTCCCGTTCCAGGGTACAGCCCTTCACTTCCATGAGCGCCCGCTTCCCGGCATATTCAAAATAAAAATCCACCCGGGACGCCCCATAGGTATACTCCGGCTTTACAAGGGTCAGCTCCGGAAAATGCCCACTCTCCCGCAGCCATTCTCCCACCACCTTATTGGGCGCCTGGCTGTCCATATTCACCAGCCCCAGGCCCTCCTTGTACACCGCAATCAAATCGTACTTCGTCTTACGCGCCGGATTGTCCGACACCTCCAAAATCACCGTGGCTCCCGGCACCAAAAGCTCCTTGCACCGTCCGGTATTCTTCACATGCACCGTTTGCATCTCGCCGTCCACGTAAACGTGGGCGATGAAACGGTTAGGACGGGAATGGAAGATGGCACGGATGGTTTTATTGTAATGCATACTGTTTGCCTTGCCTTTCTGCCCGCCGACTGTTCTTTGTCGGATACGGAATGCCCGCCTGTTACTCCGGCAACTCCGCTGCCTTCAACCGCTCAATGAGCCCCAAATCCGCCGGCAACCACGCCACCGAATCCAGCTCCGCTTTTGCCAGCCACTTCGCCGCCGCGTGCTCCAAAAGCACCGGCGTCCCGGACTTTATCTTACACAAAAAACAATCCATTGTCAAATGAAACGCCGGATAATCGTACTCCACCGTCTCAAACAACTCCCCCACTTCAATCTCCATGGCAAGCTCCTCGCGAATTTCCCGCCGAAGCGCCTCCTGCGGGCTCTCCCCCGGCTCCACCTTGCCGCCCGGAAACTCCCAGCCGCCTTTAAAATCGCCGTACCCGCGCTGGGTGGCAAGAATTTGATTGTCGTGGAGAATGATGGCAGCTACTACTTTGATGGATTTCATGGGAGACCTCCTGAAAGAACTATTAACTTTCTTTCATCTCTTTTTAGACTCTTTTTTACATCCCTACAAATTGTTTTCAACGTAATCATACATTTCGTCTAGTGCACTCTCATAATTTAGGAGCTTCTTCCTCAACCAATTACATAATTCACGATCAAAACATATCTGTTGGCCATCAATTTCTCCAATTACAACTTCACTATCAACCGAAGGCGCATTCTTAACATGAGCCAATGCATTTCTATATTTGATAATATCATCATTATACAAATCATAAAATTTTTTCTGCTCTGTCCCTTCGTCCAACTGCAATCTCTTTTTCAAAATCTCATGACATTTATTTCTAACTACTTCATTTGACTCTATACACCAACTCAGTACTCTTGCTTGTCTAATTGCAGAAAAATCTCTTTCGTTTAGCAATTCATCAATATTTTTCCCATTAATCTCTGAATATTTTTCATCGAGTTTTTCTGCTGTTTTTACACTATCTCTTAAAATTTTCTTTTTGATATCTCTTGCAATCTTAGTTTCCTCATCTCCTAGAATCGGCCAAATAATACTAATCAGGTCCCGGATTTTATTATCAAAACCGCTTGTTGTATCCATAACAACACCTCTGATATTTATAAGATTGTCAGATCTTCTTATTGCCTTATCAATTAACAGTTTTACCTTTTCAATAAACTCACCGTTATTCCGATCCGCAACAAAAACGCCTTGTAACCCTTGTTGCTTCATCACTTCATTAATAACATCAAAGCCATGACTCGAATAAAACAAGATATCATTTACAAAATTACCGTCTCTTATCATACGAATTATCTCTGTACCATAAATATTCTGCATACGATCTTGTTTAAATATCTTTTCTAATTCATAATCAACTATAAGCAAATCGAAATTCTGAAGCTGGTATTCCCCTAAATCAAATTGCGAAGCCTTTTTAACACGCCTTATCTCCACTTTAAAATTCTTATCTGCAATGTATCTGGACACTCTTCTTGATGTCGTATTATACCACTCATCTACATCTTCGAACCATACAATCCTAAAAGTTACATCCATAATCAAAACCTCATCTGTAATTCAAATCCATCCTTGTATTCCTTGTTAACAGTTACCATAGCATCCATCTTTTCTGCATACTTTTTAACTGTATACAATCCAATACCGGTTCCCTTAGTTGTTGTAAATCCTTGCTCAAATATTTTTGTATCATCAGCATCGTTTTGTAATCCACAGCCATCATCAACCCATATTATTCTACAACCGTTTTCATCTTTCACAAAGTTGATTTGCAATTTTGTAGCATTCGCCTTCCTTGCATTATCTGCTATGTTATCAATAATAATGCTAAATTCTAACGGATTAAACACAACCTCCATTGTCTCAACCCCGTTTACCTCCACCGGTAATCTATGACTCCAATGCTTTTCAACATATTTTTGGGTAAACTTTACAATATCTATTTTATTATTTTCGGTACCTGCTCTATATTCCGTATTGATCACCAAATTATATGTATTCAAAATTTTCGAACAGGTCTGCCTGATTTCATGTAACACTAAAACTATGTCATCAATCTCATCACCGCTTCTAACCATATCCATAATCTCTTCTATATTAGAATCTATAGAGTCTGCATATGTTTTCATAATATGCATTGCATCAATGGCATTATCAACAGATACATCCGCTCGAGATTGCAGAACACCAACTTGCTTTTGTGTGACTTCAAGCTCTTTCTTAGTTTTTTCATGTTCTAATACTTCTTGCTGTAGCTCCCTTCGATTTTCAGATACTTCTTTCTTTAACTTCTCAGTCTCTTTTTCAACTTTATCTGCTTGTTCAAGCATTTCAGTATCTGCTTTTTCAATCGCTATCTTTTTTAGCACATCAACTTCGGATTTATTTCTCTTTTCTGTATGCTCTAATATCACTTCCGTTAACTCTTCATTATATGTAGCCCTTAATAACGATTCTGGCTTAAATTTTGCCTTTATTTTCTTTAATACTGCTTCTAAATCGTCATATCCATCCATTGTTGTTGCCAGACTTTCACTATCTATAACCTCTTCCCCCCAATGAATAATGTTGACCACATATTTTTCAAGAGGTCTTAACAAATATTCATAAAAAAAGTCTTCCAACTCGTTCGTTTCATAAGATGAAATAAAACCATTATTTCGACTAGATGTTTCAACAAAGCCCTTATTATCACCATAAATATCGATTCTACCACATATCTCACGCGTACCCAAATATCGGTTATATCCCTGAGCTTTTCTCCTATCAATGTTCATAAAATCTTTCTCTGGTTCCCCGTACGGATATACTCTAAATCCATTTTTGTAAATAAAAACACTACCATAATTTACAGATTCTATTCCCATCATCTTTGTAAAATTTATTTTTGCCGCCCTATTCAAGCTATACACAGTACCTTTAATATTTTTAATACTGTATTTGTTTTTTTCTTCTATCTCAAAAAGCTGTATTCCTCTATCATTTAATGTTGTTGTAATCGTTTTACCATCCTCGGATATGGCCGCGGTTATTTTTGTTGTCTTTATATTCAATACATCAAAAACATGATTAACTATTCTCCCATTTACAATATCCTTATCAAAAACGTTTCCTTTTTTCCTTAACTTTTTATCGTTCTCCTCCTCCTCTTCAACATCAAGAATAATGTTAAACATGTCATAGTTCTCATTTGCCTCTGGATTAACAAGCTGTGTTAACGATTTTTTTAGTTGAAGCAACTCTTCTCTATTCCATTTTTCTCGCAAACCACAAATTTTTATTATAGTACCTTGTCCTACAATCAAATCACTTAATAAATCATCATATATTACTTCAATATTTTGAAATTCCTCTCTATCTGCATCTTCAAATTCATTCCAGTTTATTCTGACCCTATTAATCCAGATTTCTGTATTGGTTTTGGACAGCAATTCAACCTTCTCACCTAAACGATCACATGAAAATCTGCCGACACCTTTAGCGCCGGCATAATTTCTTCTAAATCTAATGTTATCTCTGTATGTACTATTCTTCTTTTCAGAATACGCAACAAATAGCCACTTATCAATTATTTCTTGCTTTGACATACCTTTTCCATCATCAATTATGGAAATCTTTGCGTCATCTGAATATATATTTTCAAATTTTATAGTCACATTTTTGGCACCTGCATCATACGAATTCTTTACTAATTCAAAAATCGCAATAAACTTATCGTTTATCAACTCTTTTCCAATAATATTCTTTAGTCCAGCGCTTACCTTAAAATGTAGTTTTTCACTCATTATTAATCATCTCCCGTAAAACTAATCCTACTTGTTCCGCAAACAACGGAGGTACAGCATTAGCAACTTGTGTATATCTTGGAACATCATATTTCCGACGTTCTCCACCAGTTGTGTATTTTCCCAAGAAAACATAATCATCTGGAAAACTTTGAATACGCGCACTTTCCCTCACAGTCATAATTCTCGCTTCAGAATAATGAATAAAATCATCCGGAATCGACGTAATAGTTGAACACACTGAATCTCTTTTCAAAGGTGTTACTCCTCTTTTCTTTAACCCTTCTACCAACCCCATCTTTGGGGTCATTCGGATTGCTTCGTCCGAGGCTTTCATCAGCTTCTCAAATAACTCGACCGTTTCTGGCTTAGGGTTTGCGAACCGATGACTATCTGGCACACACTCTCCCTCGATTCCTTTCCTCATCAATATCTGAAATGAGGAAGTTGCTTCTCCATATACTCCATTTTTAAACCTAGGTGAATCAACACTCTGAACCTGTCCATGACGTCTTTCCAAATCTCCAATAGCTTCACTTACCGTAACAGGCACTTGTATTCCTCTAGTGGATAAAAAAAGCTCCCTTTCTGCAGACAATTTCTCAAAAAAAGATTTTGCCTGACCTTTCCTTGTTGCAAAAAGTATAAAACGTTTCCGTTTTTGCGGCACACCATAATCAGACATCAAAATCACATCATATGCCACATCATACCCTAATCTTTTCAATTGTCTTACAAGTTTTTGTGAATATGGCTCCCCCTTTGTTTCTTTACCCTTATAATTTCTATTAAACCCAACTGTAAACCCATGAACATTTTCAAAAAACAGCATTTCAGGTTCCACAAGCTCAACAAACTTTATATATGAATTGTACAATCGATTTCTAATATCATTTCCTGTTCTTTTTCCTGCCATTGAAAATCCTTGGCATGGTGGCCCGCCGACCAACAATTGCACCTGACCTCTTAACCCTGCAAGCTCTTGTTTATATTCTTTCAAAATCATATTAATATCTAAATCTGTTTGGGGTAACCATTCTGGCCATTGAAAATGTTTCTTATTTACAATCAAGTTCTGCTTCAACGTAGAAAAGGCATCTTCATTTTTTTCCACAGCAAATAAACCGGTCCACCCAGCCTTTTGAAGTCCTAACGAAAGTCCTCCACAACCTGCGAATAAATCAATATACATACCTTTTCCTCCTCAGTACAAAAAGTCCTACTTATATATTATCAAAGCCTATAAGTCCAGTCAATTTTTAAATGGTAATGCAACAAATTTGGCATATGGGTATCCGTCAGCCATTACTATTATTGATTTGTCTTTTGCAACTAGCTCCAGACAATTCCATATCCCATTTTGTATTTTCATTAATGCCAAATTCTCAATCACATACCGATTATCTTTTTTTAACTTTTCAAAACAATCAGTTGCTTCCTTTTCCTTCAACACGATTCGCTTTACAACATTAACTTTTCTTTTGTTAATTGAATTAATACTATATGCGTTATCTGTTTTTTTCATTAACTCATCATAAGTTGACACATCTCTAAAAAAATACAGTTCCAATATACTTCACCTCTTTAAGGCAAGTATATACCAATCACTTCCTCAAAATACTTACTTCACAATTTTTTACGGTTAAACATAAACACAATATCAACCTACTATCTCCCATCCAACATACAATGTGACTCAATACAATTCGCCAACTTCACAATCTCATTTGAATCTTCTCTTACCGTTATCTGCATCAAATACTTTACATCAACCAAAATCCCCTGTATATGCTCATACAACTGGGTATTTAACCTCCAATCTCCAGTCGCTTCACCAACAGATATGATTTCTTCGCTTTGCCACTCTTTATCTTTTGAGTCAAACGGCATAAGAAAAGCATTATAAACAGTTACATCTGTCGGCACATGCTGTGCAACATATTCTCCGTATGTAATCTGCTTATTAATTGAAGTGGATTCTGGCAAATCTCCCAAGTACTTTGTCGCACCATACTTATAATATTTCGCATCCAAAACAAAGATATCCTTACCTCGTATCATAATAGAATCCGGTTCCAAAGAAGCGTTATCATACTTCCTGTTCCCTACCTTCCATGTAGTCCTAGGAAAATATACTTCTTTGTCTTCAATACCATATACCCTGTCAATTAGTGCTTCCCAAACATATTCATACCGATATGTACCATACTTATAATCCAACTCTGCATTTTCATCTTGCAAATTTTTCACGATCTGAATCAAGGCGTTAAATAGAGCCTTATTACGGTCATTGAAAGTTCTACTTACCTTTTCTGTAAGTACAGATAGAAACAACTTATCATTACGCTTTATCCGAGGTTTCTGAGGCATTACATTAGTAAATAACCAGCCTATCTTCTCAAAACTATCATACACGCAGTATTCATGAATCATTGTAATCAATTCATTCTCATTCACTGCGCTTTTCCTTGTGACAAAGTCAAGGTAGTAAAAGTTATCATCTTGAATCACCGGCTTCTGCGTTTTTATAGTTCTTGCCCAATTGATTTTCCCTCGCTTAGCCACCGTATAATCAATCTCTCGTTCTTTATAATAGCCTCTGTCAAAGTAATCATAGATAACTGTTAAGTAGGCCTGTATCGGGAATCCTGTTTGGTTACAATTTTCTGCACCAATCTGTATTCCTGACTTATGATGCCCTATTGTCGACTCGATGCTACCAATAAGGAGCATAATATCTTTCCGTAAATCCTTGTCAGATTCAGAAATACGAAATCCCAAAGGAAAATGCACACTAAAAGAACCTTTATCGCACATGATGCCAACAAAAGTATCTGTATCTTTATTCGTATTCACATGACATTTATCCCTAATACTAAATTCAGACATTATCGCTCCTACATTTCTTCTCTCGTCTCTTCCTCCGCTAACGAATCAGCTCCATCTGATGTTCCCTCATTCTTCATTCCATCAACCATCTTTTGATATACATCACCTTTTAAAACTGACTTCAGCGGGTCTTCTGAAGTAGCTTGATACGTTTCCAATACTTTATCCAACGATGTATGTCTCTTATCAAAGACAACTTGCTTATCCATGCGGAATGCATCATCCCATAGATACTTCAATACTTTCTGTGGGAATACCGTCTTCTTAAGTTCACTTGTTTTTGCAAAATATGCGCCAAGACGTTTGTCACCAGAACCTGCCATATCAGCATTTATTTCTACAACGAGGTCATTTACCACACCTGCGAACACACCCCAACTAATTCTGGTGCCATCAATGATATCATGTGCATGTGCATCCGTAAACTTATTAGGAACATGGCGCATATCCCATCTTCTCTGAAATGCTGTATCCAAAGTAAAAACGTTTTGGTCAGAAGTATTCATCGTGGCAAGTAATGTCATATTTGACGGTATACGTATTCTTTTATTTGTATCTCCATAAACATAATCTGCAATGTCATAATTTACAATACTGTATTCACTCTCACCTACTTTTCCTGTTTCTTTTCTATCGAGTAACTGAAAAATTTCTCCAAAAATAGCCGGTGCATTTCCTCTGTTAATTTCCTCAATAATCAGGTAATACATATGACCAGGATCGTTGATTGCTTTACTTAAAACATTTGTAAACGGTCCTGCGACAAACTCATAGGTTAGTTTTTTTTCTTCTTTCCCGCCTTCTCTCACTAGTCTCGGCAAAATTTGCCCCACAAAGTCAGAATAAGAATAATCTGGATGAAATACAACACGTTCCATATATGTCTCATCAGAGCAAATCTTGTTAATAGCGTGACTCTTTCCGCTACCTGGAACACCATAGTAAAGAATATTTGTTCCGCCTGCAACTCTCGGCATTTCCTCTACATCCAAACAACAGTCAACGTATTCTACTGGATCACCAATATAGTGTGCAATCCAATCAGCTTCATCCTCCGCCTCATAATAGACAGGTTGGTTTTCCAATATTTTGTCAATTATTGATAAGGACTCCTTGATAAGATTCCGATAGCCTTCATTATCTACCGTTTGCTCAATAATCAATCCTCCCCATCCAACAAATGAAAACCACGGTGCAATACGTGCTTGTACCTGTTCATTATGGACAGGTCTTCCCAAAGTCTCTTGTAAGACCGCCTCCGACTGTGCTGCATAATCTCCATCTAAAAGCGCTCTAGCTGCCTTAATTTTTTCAATAGCACCATCTAGTTCTTCCATCTTCATAACACGGAGAATTACTCTATTAACTTCTTCAGGATGCAATTTATTATCCAACTTACGCATAGCCTTCCATATACAGATAGCAGGTAAAACATCACAATCTGCTGGAAGTGGATCGGTGTCCATTGGATTCTTAAGCTGATACCGAGATAATATATCTATGGCTGTAACCCGCAACTGCTCCAGCACTGTGTCCTTCTTCTCACAAAGATTCTTCTCTAAGGTCGCCATTTGATGGCCTAGTCTAGAAAGTTTTACTTTTCCTTCCTCATGATAAATCAAACCAAACTTCTCATACATTTTTCTATATGTACGCAAACGAGAACCTGTCATTTCAGCTCCGCTTACCACATTCATAGCATCGTAGTCAGTCCAACCAATACCATCCATTTTGATAAATGCATTGAGATGTTCGCGCAAAACTGCATCAATACTGATATTAACTTTAGGAAATTCTGTTGTGTCCCTAGCACCCGATGGCCAATGATCAAATATTGTCGGCATATTCAATACCTCCTATCCTTTGTTTGAACTATTAAGACATTTTTTCACCTGTTGGGCTATTCGCTCAGCCAAAACAGGCGGTACAGCATTTCCTATCTGTTTAGCCACCTCTACTTTAGTCCCTAGAAATTCAAAATCATCAGGAAATGTCTGCAAACGAGCTCCTTCTCGCAATGTAATTGTACGATCCAACTCTGGATGACCAAACCGACCTCTTGAAAAACTATCAAATCTAGCCGTTATTGTCGGAGAAGGTTGGTCCCACGCCATTCTTCCATAAGTATCAAGATGACGATGGTTTTTATTTTTCTTATGGCACTCCAATTGTAAGTCCTCCGGGAGAGAATCATGTCCCTGCCCCTCCGTAATCGACTGAATCCGTTTTAAATTAACTGGAGATAGTTTATCTGCTTTATGATTAGCAATAACCGTCTCATCTTTATCAACCAAATCAACAATTGCTTCACGAACGGTTTTCTTAGGCCCTTGATCAGGTTCTGGATAAGCAAATGTAGCTTTACCACTACTCATGAGCTCTCCTACAATAATAACTCTCGTTCGGTCTTGCGGCACCCCATAGTTCGAAGCCACCAATTTTTTTTGCTGAATAGAATATCCCGCTTCTGTCATATTATCAAACAGTGCTTTAACAAAAGGTTTTCCTCTCTCTGATAAAATGCCGCCCACATTTTCCATAATAAACATCTTCGGCTTAATTTCCTTCAACAGTCGTACATACTCTAAAACAAGCTCATTACGAGGATCTTCATCACTACCGCGACGTTGCACACTAAATCCCTGGCATGGCGGTCCTCCGATTACGACATCAATGGTGCCAAGTTTATGTCCTAAATCTTTTTCAATACTCTTTCTACTAACATTATGAATATCTCTTACGAAAGCTGGCCCTGAATGATATTTGGAATTGTTTTTATATGTTTTTATCGTATCCTCTGCAAAATCAAATGCATATACAACCTCAAAACCAGCTCTTTCAAAGCCAAGAGAAAGTCCACCTGCACCGCAAAAACAATCAATAACTCTGTACTTTGGCATAATTATTTTTTCCCCTTCAATGATTTCTGTTGCTTAACATGAGCAATCATTCCACTATATGAACCAAATGTAGGTGCTGTAATAGGCTCCTCTACCTCTGCATGATTTTGTCCTGCTAGCATGGTTAGCACATGCCCTGCCAACGCTGTCGAAAAAATTGGCGATACGGCATTTCCAATTTGCTTATACTTATCATCAAACGGCCCTTCAAAATAGAAATCCTTTGGAAACCCTTGAAGAAGTGCCGCCTCTCTTACCGAAAGGCCACGGTCCTGTTCCGGATGAACAAATCGTCCACACGAAGGTGTTCTACATCTTGCTGTAATCGTAACTGCGGTTTTGTCCCATGCAAGTCTACCATAAACATCATAGAACCCTTCAACTTTATCAAGGCACTGCGGTCCTACACCTTTAGGGCGGTTTCCCCCATCCTTAGGCACTTGTTTCAATATCTCGATAGTTTCCTTGCGGTGACGCGATGTCATATGCATTGGGTCTTTAGAATCTTTTTCGCCCGCCTGTAACTTAGGAAGATCCCCTATAGCATCCCGAACAGTCCTGTACTGTTCCGCTGCAAAAACCGGTTCTGGTAAAGTTGGAATAAAATCCTTGGCTGCTATCAAAACTGTGCGAAAACGAGACTGCGGAGTTCCATAATCGGCCATTCCCAAAATCTTGACTGCGATATGATAACCAGCCGCTTCCACCGTATCCTTAAATGCCTGAAAATGATGCCAGTGTTTCTTCGCCATAAGGTCAGGAACATTTTCCATGATAATCATTTTAGGTTGAAGCTCTACTGCAATTTCTGCAAAGCGGCCGACTAATGTATTTCTAGAGTCTGGTCCTCGATGATCCTTTTTCCTATGTGAAGAAAAACCTTGGCATGGAGCACATCCAATCAAAATCAGCTCATTACCATCCTTTAAATCAAGTGCAGACCTAATCTCTTCAATTGTAGCTTCGCCAAGATTAATATTTTCTGGTCTATGGCCATAATTATGCTCATATGTATCAATCGCATGTTTATCAATATCAATTGCACCTGCCCATCTTAAACGTCCTGTAAGTTCAGACATCTGATGAAAACCGTATGACATACCTCCCGCACCGCAGAAAAAATCCACAAAATCATACTCTTGATTCAGAATTAAGTTCTCTATCTCAGCATATTCAATTCTTTCCAGAACATCACGTGCTGTAACTCCTGCTTTTTTTACAGTTTTGTTCACAATGAATACCTCGTTTGTTATTATTTTTCACTTGCGTTCTCTTTAATGTAACGTCCACTTTTTATCCTTGCATCGTCAGGTTTTTCTGTTCCTTCAGGAATAGCCCACTGACGTCCAAATTTTTGAGCCCCCTCAAGTCTTCCAGTTGTACAAAGAGTCTGTATCCTTCTTTCTGATATCCCCCATCTTGCAGAGGCACATTGAATAGTCATATATTCCATCTTGATACCACCTCAAAATGTTCTAAAAATATAATACATTCTAACATATATTATTTTACACCGCTAGCCGAACAATGTCAATAATTCTATTTTTCGTTCTACTATTCCCAAAACACCTCCAGCCATTATAAATCTCCATTTTCTTTCGCCCAAACACTTGATTACAGCTTTAGTTTCACACAAATATACTTGCCATAAATCATTAATTTTCGTATAATGTTTTTATCAACTTTAAACTGGAGGATATACATATGTCAACGAGAAAACAAAAGATAGAAACACATTCCATCAAATCATATTACAAGCGCCTTTTAAGCCACTCAGGTGTTACCATTCAAGATAATTATCGCAGATATCTAAAAAGATTAATGTTTTTAGATATCTTCCTTTTATCAATTTTTACTGCCTTATTAACATTTTACATTCTAAAAAGCACATATGACAGTCAGCCATTAGAGAAAACATTATGTCTCATTTACCTTTCTATATCTCTTTATTCCTTCATAGCATGTCTAACATATACTATCTATCATATAATCTCTATCTCTTTTGAAAAAAAGAACAGATATGAATTATCCCTATCCTGCACTCCTAAGGGCTACAAACTTGTGTATTATGCCATGTTTATAATACACTCTATTTGGATAATATTCGCTTACCTGTTCACATGTATTTTACGAAAGCTTCATTTAGATGAACTAAAAGAAGCTTTGCTTCTACTCCTTTATAGTTATTTTCTCCTGTTTTTTGTAGGACTTCTTATGGTTGATTATGGACTAGACTACTTAGATACTTTAGATTTATATTTCGACAAACATGTTACAGTTAAAACTTATCTTTTCGGAGTAGTCCTTGTTGTAATTCCATTTTGTAGATACCTCTCTTCCCTTTTTATGAAGTTGATGATTCCACCATCTGTCAAAACAGTTCCTTCAAAAAAAGAGAAGATATTAAAGCAATATTCTCTCTTAAACGCATACCTCACCTTACTAATAACAATTGTATTGAAAGCTTTACATTTTGAAAATAGCGAAGAACTTCTTATAGATTCATTCTTTTATGCGAGTGGTATTATTACATTATTTACCAAACTAAAAAACGACATGCAGAAATGTTAATCTTCAATGTATGACATAATATGATTATTTCAATTAAGAAAAGCGAGTTAATCCTCTCAACTCGCTTTTCTTCTTTACTCGCTTTGTCATTCTGTATCCATTCAGTATAAGTATCTTTTGTTCTATCAACACAAATATTTATAACACAAAATCAAAGTCTTCCTCCGGTTCGTTTAACATCCATTCAGGTACTCTCGGGTACTCTATATTATACTTCTTAAAATCATAACTGTCCATCACCTTATAGCACGGATACTCCTTGTATTCTTCACCACAAGCATCAGCTTGTTCCATGAAAAATTTCTGAAGTTTCTCAAACATCATGTTCAATTCAAAAATTATATTTGTCAATTTTATAGTACTTATAGAACACAGCTTAGTTTTATAGTACAGCCCCATAGAGCATGATGTTTTCCCTCCAACATAAAAAGCTGCATGAATATTATGAGGTTCATGTATAAACTTATTTCTCACAATCGATATATCTTCCAATATCTGCTTATATACAGGATTATCAATTATCCTTTGATAATCCTGTATCAAAAATGGAATTTTCGTCCCAAACAACAATATCCCTGACTTACAATCTAGTTCTTTCGATATCCGTTTAAATGGAAGTAATCTCATTATCTCTGATATGATTTCGTAAAACAGTTGTTCATTTTCATGAAGTTGTTTGTCCGTATTGTGTTCAATTAACTCATGAAATTTGATATTGGTGTTATTCATTATTTCTGCATAAACCATAATTCCATTTAATAATTCCCTTGTTGCAGTATCCATAATTTATACCTCCTTGGATAAAAGCACTCTCCATTTCGCCATAACCTCTAATACAACTAATTTAGGCCCTCCTCATTAATTATTTGCATATGTTCGAATCGCAAAATTAGCGTCATTTTTCAAAATATCAATTATACGTTCCGAAACAGATACAACTTCAATCTCCCCCTTTTTACACATCCTCAGCAGATGATTTCTAACGTAATGAGACGGATCAATTGCTCCCTCGTAAAGTTTACATTCAACACGTTCCTTATAACGGGTAATCAACAGTTTCCCAAGACAATTACAAGCCAACCTTCGTACTGGCCAATACTCATCCTCAAAGCACTGAAGAACAATAGAAAGAATCATCGCATCAATTTTCATAGGTTCCTGTACATAATAACGTAGATATTGCTCTACACACTCTGCAAGGGCAACCTTTGTGGAAGAATCTTTCTTTGTGAATTCAAAACACCACTCCATCATTTCGTCCTTATCAGCTATTCCGGTAATAATTTTCAGCATAAGTACCCGACATACCAAGACCCCTTTAGAACGCCCCATAATTGTTCGAGTTTCAGATACATCAAAGTTTGCAATCGCATCTACTAACTCTTGTGTCAGAACAACATCTCCGCGATTTGAATATACTAATGTATCGCAAAGACAACCAATACATTCTTCCTTCACATTAGCAGGCACCTGACTAGTTAATACATCAACGCACAACGGGATCAAACGCTCGTTAATAACTCTTGCCATGTCGGTAGTATAGTGCTCACGAATCGCGTTCTTGATTGTCGCATACGGTTTTTCATAGAATCCATTATATATACCAGGCGTTTTATTTGCTTCAAACTGTTGCCTGGCTATCTCTATTTTGTCAGCGATAACTTGATTCCAGTCACCACTCCCTGTATTTATCTCATAAAAAATTTTTTCTGTTCCGTCTAAGCCATTATCTGGTACGGACGCAAGGACTTCAAAAACTTCTTTATTTTGATTAACTAAAGTTGCAATGAACTGCGGAGTTCCTCCATTACTAACAATAAAGCTCAACTTCTCTTTGAGTACATTGCAAAAGATTATCTGCACATCGTTAGAAACACCATCCATGCGTAAACATAACAAAATATTTGCCAACTTTCTTCCCAAATGAAAACGCTTTTCACGAATAATTTCTGTTAGTATTTTTGTTACACAAACCATATTCAATCGACTAATGTTCTGGTAAATACATTCAAAAAACTCCTCAGATATTCCCCAATAAACAGAAGTCGCAGCATTCTTTAAATATTCTTCTGCTTCAGCAAAACATTCATCCGTCATATACAACCCTAGTTTAGCAAGTACCTCTCGTTTCATAGAATCTTTAGAAGAACTAACAACTCTGTCCGTTAAGTACCAGAGCTCATCAGCACCAGACGTCACTGAAAGATATGCCTTATCCCATTTGTTTCCTATAATCTTTTGGAACGTTTTTGTATTCCCGTTTAAAACCAATAATTTTATGCTATCAAATAAAAGCGGTTCCCCTCCTACAATTTCATCATACTGGCACAAAACCTTGGCAAGTAAATCACGCGCAATTAACATATGTGTATACGAACCATATAATATAGCTGTAAAAAAATAATTCTCCACGTCATTAATGATACTGCCAATATTAGTTCCCATAAATATCGTTTCCGGATTAGCCATCTTGAATTTCTCTGTTTCTTTTACAAGAGCATCATACACGTTACCAAGGTAACGATCAAGCACTGGCAAATAAACAATTGTATTCAGCTCATCCAATTCCTTCTGACCATCTCCCTTAGCAAAGAATTTCTGCTCTCTATTTAAAATTTCATTCTCTATATTTCTACAGTCAATCAAAATATTAGCCACAATCCACGGTGGCATTTCCGACGTTCTCGCCAAAGAAAGAGCTTGATTTTCAGCCATTAGTGCTTTATCAATATCTCCGGACATTTCATATCGAATTGCATTCCAACGCTGATTCAACCATTCACTATCCAAATACAAGCTAGCACAGCAATCAATCAAAGCCAATATATCCTGATCTGCAATACACCCCTGGCCAGTAACCAACCAATCCAATGCCGTCACCCCAAGGTTGTGCAACACTGACTGCTCAGAATCCTCTTGTCCCTTTACCTGTGGAATACCAAGCAAATCATATATGTGGTTGTAACAGCTACTGAACAACGCAATTGCAGTTTTAGTTGGCACCCCATGCGTAGACTGCTGAAGCTCGTTAGGTAAGGACATTGTCTCCTCACACACCCCTATATATTCGTCCTGACAAGCCATGTCTTGGAAATAACGAATAACACTTTCTATAACATTCTTTCGAACCTCCTTCTCGATATTATTAAAATCCGGGATTGAACGATATGTACAATAGTCATTTTCTTGCACATCCCTTTTAATTTTAACTACACTTAACTCAGGAATCGTATCATCTTCTAAAAAATAAATCAGCATAGGTTTTTTGTGTGTAGTTGCTAAGGCGTACTCCGTAGCTGTCCCGTTTCTTACTTCTCCCTTAACCAATAAAACAACAATATCTGCTCGAAGCAACTGCCTCTGGTAAAACTGACCAGATTTCATAGTGGAAGCAACGTCTTCCATGATAAATGGATTAAGATACGGACACTCCTTCAGATACTCCTTAATTCTATGTCTAACCTCACTCCACGCAAAACCACCTTCATTACTCTGTGCCGAACTAATAAAAACTCTTAACCGTTCATCAGGAATATCGTTCCTACACATACTAAAACCTCCTTTATATACCATTGGTATTAGAATCAAATATATTATACCATAATATTTTATGTTTTTAAACCTCAATCTGACCATAACTACAGGTTGTCGCAAAATTTGCGCCACCCACTCCCGATTCAGTCCGTGCAAATTTTGCCCATACTGACTTTTTTCGCTAACGTTCAATATCTTGAACGTTATCTCATTTTCCTCTTGACTTCTTTCCCAAAACCGCATACTATAAACTCAAGAAGCGGGTTTTGTGCTGAGTAAGGTCTCACGACTGGAAAAGGGTGCTCGCTTCCTTTCCAAGAAACGGGTTTTGTTACTGAGTAAAGCCTTCGGGCCGGAAAAGGTTGCTCGTTTCTTTTTTATTGAAAATTGTGCATTTTCCCAGAAAAAAACAACACGCATTTTCTGCGTGTTGTCTCCGTTCTCTCACTCACTCCACCTTCTTTATCGTCACCTTCGGTCTATCCCCCGCTGCAAACCACGCCGGCTGCTGCAGCACCGTCACTTCCACCGTATCTCCCGGCTTCGCCCAGTCAAAGCTACTTGCGCTGACATCCATTCTGCCGTATTCCGGTGATTCCACCGTACCGCCCCCCATAGATTCGGAGCTGCTTACCACAGTTGCCCGAAAGGTCCCCATCTGATTGTAGGCATAGCGCTGTGCCTTACCGATGAGCTCCCATATTTCTTCTGCCTTCTCATCGAATTTCACACGGTAAATTAGGCTCTTATCCCCTTTGGTCCTCTCGATGTAGAGATAACGCTGCTGAGGACTCATCACTGTGACCCTTTCTCCGCTACGTGCTTGCACAAGCGGTGCATAGTCGTAAATTTCGTACTTTGCTCCGTCCTTTGCCAGGATGGTAAAATCACTGAAATTCACATCCCTGTTTTCCAACAACGTCTTATCCCATGCATACGGCGAAGCTTCTTCAAAGGTCCCTGCTTTCGTACAGACAGAGACCAGCTTTGCAAGCAATTCCTCCCGGAACGGATTCTCCTCACTGCACACAAACTTTCCGTCCTTGTCAAAATAGGCAGTCTCCGCCTTTTTCATATTGGCAAAGGATGCATACCAAAGGATAAACAGCCCACCGAGCACAAGCACAACCGCTGCCAAAGAAATTCCCAACGCACGTCCGACTTTCTTGCCTTTTCGTTTTGCCATCGCTTCTCCCCCTTCTCAATAGACCGAACTGTCGCAATTTCTGCGACAGTTCGCCGCGGGCAGTTATCGCAAAAACTGCGACAACTGCTTCTGCCTTATCATCACGTATCTTTAAAACTCTACAATCGTATCCTCTCCGTCGAAGGTCACCTTCGCCCCCTCAACGCTCTCTACCTTCCGGTTCATGAGTCTCACCGTAAATGCCTTGCCTTCCTCCGCATCTACGTCAAATTCCACCTTACCGTCCTTCTGGCTTACGGTCAGGATAATATCCTCTTCCTTTGCCATGCTGTACACGGACTTGGTCAGGGTCATGCCATCCGCAAGGCCATAGACACGAAGCTCCACACCGTCCGCATAATCATAATCCGGCTTGTCATCATGTGCGCCCAAGGCGATAATGGAGCCTTCCTTTACCATCAACGGAATGCTGCAGTAGTCATGACATTCGCTGTACCACTTGCCGCCCTCGTATTCCTTGCCGGTGAAGAAATTGGTCCAGACACCCTCCGGCAGGTAGAATTCGCCGATGCCGTCCTCACGGAAAATCGGTGCGACGAGGAGGCTGTCGCCCAACATGTATTGCTTGTCCAAGTAGCTGCAGTTCTTATCCTCCGGGAATTCCAGCACCATGCTACGCATGGTCGGGATGCCGGTGTTGCTTGTATAGATGGCCGTCTCGTACAGGTACGGCATGAGTTTTGCTTTCAGGCGGGTAAAGAACCGGCACACATCCACCGCTTCCTCATCGTACACCCACGGTACCCGGTAAGAGGTACTGCCGTGCAAACGGCTGTGGGAGGAAAGGAGGCCGAAGGCCACCCAACGCTTGTACACATCCGGGGTGGAGGTATGCTCGAAACCGCCGATGTCGTGAGCCCAGAAGCCGAAGCCGCTCATCAGCAAGGACAAACCGCCCCGCAGGCTTTCTTCCATGGATTCGTAGTCCGACCAGCAGTCGCCGCCCCAGTGTACCGGGAACCGCTGTCCGCCCACGGTGGCGGAACGGGCAAACAGCACCGCTTCGCCTTTTCCGCGCTTCCTCTCCAGTAGCTCGTAAACGCATTTGTTATATAAATGAGTGTAATAGTTATGCATTTTCTTCGGATCGGAGCCGTCAAAGTATACCACATCCACCGGGATACGCTCGCCGAAGTCCGTCTTGAAGCAATCCACGCCCATGTCAAGGAGCACTTCCAGCTTTTCCTGGAACCATGCATACGCCGCCGGATTGGTAAAGTCCACGATGGCCATGCCCGGCTGCCACATATCCCACTGGTACACCTGACCGTTCGGGCGCTTGATAAAGTAGCCCTTCTCCATGCCCTCCGCAAAGAGCCGGGACTCCTGCCCGATATAAGAGTTAATCCAAACACAAATATTTAAGCCCTTTTCCTTAATTCGCTTTAACATGCCCTCCGGGTCCGGGAACACCCGCTCATCCCACACAAAATCCGACCAGTGGAATTCCTTCATCCAGCAGCAGTCGAAGTGGAAGGTACGAAGCGGAATTCCTCTCTCTAACATGCCGTCGATAAAGCTCATGACCGTTGCTTCGTCGTAGCTAGTGGTAAAGGAGGTGGACAGCCATAAACCGAAGGTCCATGGTGCCGGCAGGGACGGTTTGCCCGTCAAATCCGTATATGCCACCAGGACATCCTTCATGGAATCTCCCCCGAAGAGAAAGTAGTCCAGATATCCACCCTCCACGGAAAACTCTGCTCTCGTCACCATCTCGGTGCCCAGCTCAAAGGACACCTTTTCCGGGTGATTTACCAATACGCCGTAGCCTTTGTTAGACACATAAAACGGGATATTTTTGTAGGCCTGCTCCGTGCTGGTGCCGCCATCCTCGTTCCAAATATCGATGCTCTGACCGTTCTTTACAAAGGGTGTAAAATGCTCGCCGGTGCCGTACAGCAGCTCTCCCACGCCAAGGGAAAGCTGCTGGCGGATATAAGTGTCCACAAAGTCGCCCTTGTCGTAATAATCGCCCTTCCAGTCGGTCTTTACCAGAGCCAGGTCCTTGCCGGTGCTCTTGGTCAATACCTTGCCGTCTTTCCGATAAGTCATGGACCACGGCTCCTTTGTAATCACCAAAGAAAGGCTTCCGCTCTCCACTACAATCTTCTCATTATCCTCCGTTACATTAAGCGGACACTCCTGCATGTTAAGCTCAAACGCAGGCTCCTTTACCACCGCACCCAAGTGATGGTAAGTCTGCACCCGCAGTACATCCTTCCGCGGAGAACTTACCTTTACCGTCAGGTTAATGCCGCCCAAGGTACAGCCCTTATTGTACACACGGCTCGTCGGTGCGCATATCGTCACCTCGGTCTCCGTTTTCGTGATAAAATACGCTTCCGCCGGGGCAAACAACTGCACCCCTTCCTTTTGTAACCAACATCCGTTGCTGAATTTCATAAGCCCTCTCCTTTTTCACATCGGCATCCCATATGCCGATTTCCATTCTGTTTACAACAAAGCCGGACTACAGCAGCTCCCCGAGCCACAACAATCCGGCCTTTCATTTTTACTTCAAAATCGCCTCAAAAATCGTCTGCCCGTACAAACGAATTGCGAAATCATTCGGATGATTTACGCAGTTTCCGGTGTAGTTAAAGTACGTCTTGCCCCGGTTCTCCATTTCCTTAAACATGCTATGTACCGGAGCCGCTGCCATGCCCTCGTGGGACTTTGCGTACTCCGTGAGAGCCTTCTCATAGTTCAGAAGTCCATCGTTCTGATAGGTCGGAATCTCCGTATTTGCGGTCATGGCCGGGTACAGCACAAACTCACAGTCCGGATTCCGCTTCTTAAGCTCGCTGATAATCTCGTCAATATAGCCCATAAACTGCTCCGTCGGGTCCCACATACAGTTCATACCGAAGCCGAGAAATACAAGGTCCGGCACCTCTACACGGTCAAACAGTTCGTTTACGTGCTCCACGCCCCACTGTGCGGTGGAACCGCCGGAGGATAAGTTGTCCTTAGTAATCTCTGCCTGCGGGTAGGTTTCACGAAGCTTTCTCGTCACCAGCTCCGCCCATACCGGCATGTTCGGATAACGATCGGACTGTACCTTCATCGGGTTTAAAGAGCCCATATCCACCGCCGGCTCGTCAGCACCGCTGGCTTCCCAGCCCGCCGTAATACTGTCTCCGAAATATACGATATGAAGCGGCTTTCCGCTCTCTAATTTCTCATAGGTCTTTGTAAGGCGGGCACCCATACGCTCCGGCACAAGTCCGTTCCAGCTCTCTGCCGCCTCATAGGTCACCAGAGACTGATATTTGAACACAAACGGAAGAATCATGGTGAATTCTTTTTTGCCCTCCAGACACAACCAGCCGGCCCACGGCTCGTCGTTGTACGGTTTGATGTATTCTTCTCTTGCAAGCAACGGAATCCGGCTGCCTTCTGTGCGCACAATGCCCCGCTCCGTCACCGTATAGTCCTTGCCCTCTTCGTACACTACCGTACTGTCGTGGTTTGTAATCTTGGTTATCTTCTTCGGAGTGTAGAGCAAATTTCCGCCCTGTTCCTTTTTGTCTGCATCCTCAAAAAAGCATACGGACTCTTCCCAAATTTCGCCGCCCTTCCATACCGGTGCCAGCCACTTGTTTAACATGTTTTCTGCCATAATCCTTCTCCTTTTCTCTTTCTTTTTACGCCTTTACCGCCCATCTCAGTTTCGTGGATTTTGCCCGCGGATTCCGCTGGCATTCCGCCGCAGACGGACGAATCACTTCTTCCGACACATCGCTGTAAACTCCCTCTTTTTTCAGTTGTTTAAAGGACTTCTTCACCAGCTGGTCCTCCCCCGAGTGGAAAGTTAATATCGCCACCCGCGCTCCCGGCTTTAAAACCCCCGGCAGCTTCTCAAGAAACGCATACAGCACCTCAAATTCGCTGTTTACATCGATACGCAGCGCCTGAAACACTCTTGCACAGGACTTCTTCACAACTTCCTTATACTCCGCAGGCGGAAGTTTGCACAGTGCTTCTTCTATCGCCTCCCGAAGCTCTGTGGTGGTCTCAAACTTTGCCCCGCGTTTTAACTTCTGAAATACCGTTTTGGCAATCTGCTCCGCATAAGGCTCATCGGAGTTTTCCACCATCATGCCAATAAACTCTTCCTTCGTAATACTGCGAAGCCGCTCCGACGCCGACTGTCCGTGCTCCGGGTCCAGACGCAGATCCAACGGTCCTTCCACCTTATAGGAAAATCCTCGTTCCGGGTTATCGATCTGCATGGAAGACACCCCAAGGTCCGCCAGAACAAAATCAAACTTACCGGCCTGTTTTGCCACCTCGTCAATGTTGGCAAAATTGGTCTGACAAATCGTCAAAATATCCTCTCCGTAGCCCTTGTCCGCCAAACGCTTCTTCGTCTTTACAATCTCGATCGGGTCCACATCCAAAGCATACATATGACCGCTTCCCTCAAGCCTCGCCAGCATGGCACCGGTATGACCGCCGTACCCCAGTGTCGCATCCAGTCCCTGCTCTCCCGGCTGAATTTGCAGCACATCCAGTATTTCATCCACCATAATGGAAATGTGCATCCCCGCCGGGGTACTGCCCTTGCGAATGACTTTTTCTATGGTATCCGCATATTTTTCCGGATTGGCTTCCTTATACTTCTCATGGAACGCCCTCGGGTGGGTTCCCTTATATCTGACCCGCCGCTTATGCGGGATGTCATTTACTTGTCCGTTGTTCGGTTCGTTCGTCTCCAAACCTCGCTCCTCCGTTCCTGCCTGCTTCTATGGTACATATCCGTACCACCGTATCATTTATTTTCTGATACATTCCGCTAATCAGCTTTCTCTCCGGCCGCCGCCAACACCTCTGCCGGGTCCGTAGCCGTCGCAAAGCCTTCTTTTTCCCAGTTTTCCTCATAGTTTTTCACAAACCAGCCCGCCTGCAGCGTCTGCATTCCGAACTCCCGGGCCGTTTCCAGTTCCAGACTTCCGCCGTCTCCCACATACAGGCAATCCTCCGGTGCCACAGAAAGCTCCGAAAGACACCGTTCGAATATCTCGTGCTCCGGCTTCTGTACCCCCTGCTCGCAGGAAAGCATCATCACATCAAAACAGGACGCCAACACATTCCCTCGAATGGCTTCCGCTTCTTCCAAAAAGCAGTTACTGATGAGACCGACTTTATAACCCCGCTCCTTTAACTCACGAAGCAGGGAAACAATCCGATATTCCACCTTCTGCAAGCTTTCGCTTTTAAAGGCGTAACGCTTTTTCACGGCCTCCGGAATATGCTCCGGGTATGCATAACGGGTACGTTCCCCGATCCAATAAAGAGACTCTTCAAACTCCATTTTCCCCTTACTGCGGGCCTCTTCCGTCTCATGCCACAACGGATAAAATTCATCAATATCCGCTCCCAAATCCGCCGCAATATTCCGCCCGAAATACCGCGGTACACTATGTAGCGTCACCAACGTCTCGAACATGTCAAAGATTACTGCTTTCATGTGTTATGCTCCCTTCTGTAGTTTGTTCCCCAACACAGCTACAGTTTGTGCACGTCTCTCTTACTTTTCTAACGTTTTTGTAACTCATCCAAGTTCTTGTTATACGCCGGAATAAACTCCTCCATAAAGCAGTCCGCCTCCGGAAGCTCCATGGCTCCGATGGATGCCTTTGTAGACTTGAGCGCACTGTCAAATTCCTTATTGCCGGCCTTTTTCTCTTCCATACACTTAATGAGGGCAGAAAACTTGTCCGCCGCCTTTACCAGACGCCACAGGTACGCGTCCTCCTCCTGCTTAAAATACAGGCTGTGGAACTCCTCCCGCAAATCCTCCGGAAGCATGGCAAGGAGCGACTCCGCCGCCGCATCCTCAATCTTATGGAACACCGTCTGTATGGTCTCGTTATAATACTTCACCGGCGTCGGCATATCCCCGGTAATAATCTCCGTGGTATCGTGATACATGCCGATTAACGCCGCCTTGCTGGCGTCCAGGTTCTTTCCGAAGCGCTTGTTACCGATGATGCACAGCATATGGGCAATCATCGCCACTTCCAAAGAGTGCTCGCAAATATTCTCCGTACAGGAATTCCGCATCAGTGCCCAACGATCAATGTATTTCATACGGGACATCATCGCACAAAAATTACTCTCGTTTTTTCCCATGGTTGTATCCTCTCTCCTATTTATCCAAATGCCCTTTCCATTTATTTCTCCTCAGAAAGACACCTCGTTTCTTCCTCTTCTATTATGCAATAATCGTAATGGACTGTCAATCGAACACGGCAATTTTCTTTTACATTTCCTTTCTTTCACAGGTACACTTGCAACACTATTTTATTTATGTTACACTGCAAACAGAGGCAGCCCGCAGTTTTTGCACGCCTCTATACAACTTTTCTCCCGCAAAGAGGAGCCGAAAGGACACGATACGATGAAAATCACAGCCTTACTGGAAAACACAACCGAACGGGACGACATGCAGACAGAGCACGGTCTCAGTCTGTACATCGAAACCGACACACACAATATTTTATTCGACATGGGACAAAGCGATTTGTTTGCAAAAAATGCCGAAACGCTTGGGATTGATCTGTCCGCAGTAGACATTGCCGTCCTTTCCCACGGTCACTACGACCACGGCGGCGGTCTCCGTACCTTTTTGTCTCTGAATGACAAGGCTCCGATCTATATCAATCGTTTTGCCTTCGAACCACATTTCAATGCGCTGGATAAATATATCGGTTTGGATACGAATTTAGAGTCTACTCTTGTAGAACAGGGTAGACTGCGCGTTACCGCCGAAACATGCGCACTTGCAACCGGTTTGACCCTTTTTTCCTGTAACGAGCGCGTCCGCTCTACCGACTTAGGAAGCTTCGGTCTGACAACTTTGAATGGAAATAATCACGTACCGGATGACTTTCGCCACGAACAGTATCTTTTGATTGAGTCAAAAGACCTAAAGGTTCTCATCAGCGGGTGCTCTCATAAAGGCATTCAAAATATTATGGAGTGGTTTGCACCGGACGTTCTGGTGGGAGGCTTTCATTTCATGAAGCTGGAACCGGGCGACGCCTTAGACGCTGCCGCAAGAGACTTAAACAAATACTCCACCCGCTACTTTACGGGCCACTGCACCGGCCTGGAACAGTTTGCCTACCTGAAAGAACGGATGGAACGGTTAGAGTATCTTTCCTGCGGAAAGACAATTATCCTATAGCATACGCAAAAATCGCCCAAAGGAAAGCACTCTCCTTTGGGCGTTCGTTATTCATGAAATATGATATTTCAAATCTAGCACTTTATACAAATGTTAATCTTTCTCCGGGCTACCCCACCAGCACTTCACATTTTGCTTCCGGATCATCCAGAATCAGTTCGCCCACAGCCGGCACCTTGATATAGCCGGACTTCGGATTCTTAATACTGATCACCGGAGCTGTCAGCTCTGCCTCTACCTCCGACTTTTCAAAACTCAGATCCGCATCAACCATTTCGCAATTGACGAGCTTCAGATTTTTGCAGTAACAAAACGGCTGGGTACCGGAAATCTTACAATGTTCGAAGGTAATATTCTCCGCATACCATGCCAGATACTCTCCCTCTACCACACAATTTTTTATCACTACATTTTTCGCATGCCAAAAGGCATCCTTTGTATGTAACACACAATCTTCAATCACCGCATTCTCTACGTATTGGAAGGAATACTTTCCGGTAAACTCCACATTTTTAAACGTAAGGTCGGAAGATCGCATCATGAAATACTCGCCCGCAGCCGTACTGTCCTCTACACGAATATTATGCACCGACCAACCGAACTCCGGAGACACAATATCGCTCTTGCGAATGGTCACATCCGAACACTCACGCATAGCCTTCACGCCATGAAGCTTGGATTCGGTAATCTCTATCTTCTCGGAATACCAGAACGCGGCGCGGCAAAGCTCCGTCAGCTCCGTATTCTTCATGGTCACCCCGGTATCATGCCAAAACGGATATCTTAAATTCCAAAGGCAACCGTCCACCGTCACATTCCGGCTCTCCTTAAAAGCACTCTCGCCGTCCGCCGGACCTTCAAACTTACAGTTTACCGCCGTCACGTCGGCGCTGCCGTAAAACTCTCTCTCTTTATCAAAGGTCTGATTCTCCACTCGCATCATAATTTCATCCTTTCAACACGCCGGTTGCCCTAGCACTTCCTCATCAAAAACGTTCACATTTATTATAAAATATGAACAACCTCTTTTGTCAGCACTCCGGCGCATCATTTTTCTCTCTTGTCCTTTTTTCTTTCCTTTCACTTATATCATAATTTTGGGGAAAATGCAACCTTTTTTGGTTGTATAGGATAAAATGAACAATCTAACAAAAATCAAAGTAAATGTCCGGATATTGGGGATGATGTTGACCTACGGTCAAATGATATTGCGTGTTATGCACGCAAACAAGATTATGTCCTTCTGACATAAAGGAAAAACCATTTGCATAAGCAAATGGTTTTTAACAGGGGCAGTAGGATTCGAACCCACGACCTGCGGTTTTGGAGACCGTTATTCTACCAGCTGAACTATACCCCTATATGCAATTTTCGACTGCCTTCATATCTTACACTGTTTTTTCGTAAATGTCAAGTAGTTTCTGAAAAAAGTACACAAAAGCGCTCTTGCAATTTACGATACTTTCATAAATCGCAAGAGCGAAACTAAGTCCTACTTCGCAGCCAAATACTCGTTAATCTTTGCTTCCAGCTCATCCGCATCGATACCGTGTACCATGCATGCCATCTCCAGGCTCTCTCCCTGTGCGGACGGACAACCGATGCAATGCATGCCTGCATCATATAAGATCGGAACAATACCCTCGTCTACTCTGATAATCTCCATAATGGTCATCTGCTTACTTACCTGCATTTTTGTTCTCCTTTCATCCTACGCATTCCCCGTACACTTTAATTCAAGCCGGAAAATGCACATTGCTCTGACTTCATGTGTTAAAGTATACACAAACCGTTCCTATTCGTCAAGGGGACAAGTGTTGGAAGATTTGAAAAAAAAGGTACTTGTATTATTTGAAATTATATATTACAATAGGGTTAGATTAATAAAAGGAGGATATCACAATGGCATATAAGATTTCTGATCAGTGCATCAGCTGTGGCGCTTGCGCAGCAGAGTGCCCGGTAGGAGCAATCAGCGAGGGAGCTTCCCAGTACGAGATCGACGCAGACGCTTGCTTAGATTGCGGCGCTTGCGCAGCTACCTGCCCGACTGAGTCCATTTCTCAGTAATTTACGAGCAAACAATCAAAACGCTTCACCTTTGCGGGTGAAGCGTTTTTGTCTTTTGTACTTCATTTTCTTTTGTAACTTCAGCGTTTCTCTTTTGCATGTATGAAATACCGGGCTCCGGTGATTTCTCTTACTCCAAAGTAGCTGCTGCCGCTCTCTCGTAAATCTCGGTTACCGCTGCCTTATCAAGCTCCACATAACCGCCGCGGGTACCGTCACCGATACCGAACAACTCCACAAGACGCGGAATATCTTCTCTCTTTGCACCCAACTGCTCAAAATTAATCGGCATACCGATGGAAGCAAGGAAGCGGCGGAATGCCTTTACGCCCTCCAGTGCGGTTTCCTTCGGATTTGCAAAATTCATCTGACAACCGAATACGCGAGTGGCCATCTGTGCCATACGCATCGGGTCATGGTGGTCTGCCACATAGGTCATCCAAGCCGGCATAATTACCGCAAGACCTGCGCCGTGTGCACAGTCATACAATGCGGAAAGCTGATGCTCGATGCCATGGCTGTTCCAATCCTGTGCTCTGCCCACACCGACGATATTGTTATGTGCTACCATGCCGGCCCACATAATGTTTGCACGGGCCTCATAGTTGTGCGGGTCCGCAATGACACGCGGAGTCTCCTTCACCATGGTAAGAAGCACTGCCTCACACAGACGGTCGGTCACTTCTACCTCCGGGGTATTGGAAAAATAACGTTCAAATACATGGGCCATAATGTCCGTTGCACCGCAAGCGGACTGATACGCCGGAAGTGTCTCTGTAAGCGCCGGATTCAGAACGGAGAACTTCGGACGAATACAATCACTACCGGCACCGCACTTCTGAAGTGTAGCTTCCTTCGTAATAACAGAATCCGGAGAACCTTCGCTGCCCGCTGCCGCAATGGTCAATACCGTACCAACCGGAAGTGCGGTCTCTGCTCTCTTTCCGGAATAGAAATCCCAGAAATCTCCCTCATACGGCACACCCATGGCAATTGCCTTTGCGGAGTCGATGGAACTACCGCCGCCTACCGCAACAATGAAATCAACACCTTCTTTACGGCAAAGTTCAATGCCTTCATATACCAAACCGTCTCTCGGATTCGGCTGTACACCGCCAAGCTCCACATAAGGAATCTTTTCCTCATCAAGAGCCGCTTTTACCCTGTCCAAAAGACCGGAACGAACCACGGAACCGCCGCCGTAGTGAAGTAATACCTTACTTCCGCCGAAACGCTTTACAAGTCTTCCTGTCTCTGCCTCCTGCCCTTTGCCGAATGCAAAATAGGTCGGGCTGTAAAAAGTGAAATTATTCATATGATTCCCTCCTTGTTTTCTAGTATTCACTATAGCATAACTCGTCCTGTTTTGCAATATTTTTCTGCCAAGTAACCTCTAACGCCAAACAAAGCGCCTCTTTTTCCAAAGAGACGCTGTTTTGTTAATTTTTTAATACATGCGTATTTTCTTATGAGAACACGCCCTCTTCTCATACCGTGTCCACGGCAAACATGAGCGCGTTCCGCCACACTTATTTCTTCTGTGTAAGATACTTCTTCACATACTGTCCGGTATAAGACTTTGGGTTCTTTGCAACTTCCTCCGGCGTACCCTGGGCCACAATGGTGCCGCCCTTGTCACCGCCCTCCGGGCCGATGTCAATCAGATAGTCCGCAGTCTTAATCACATCCAGGTTGTGCTCGATAACAAGTACCGTGTTGCCGCCTTCCGTGAGACGTTGCAAAATCTCGATCAACTTATGCACATCCGCAAAATGAAGACCGGTAGTCGGCTCATCCAGAATGTAAATAGTCTTGCCGGTACTGCGCCGGGAAAGCTCCGTAGCCAGCTTGATACGCTGTGCTTCGCCGCCGGACAAAAGGGTAGACGGATGTCCCAGCTTCAGATAAGAAAGCCCCACGTCGTTTAGCGTTTCAATCTTCTTGCGGATGGACGGCACATTCTCAAAGAATTTCACCGCTTCCTCCACACGCATCTCCAACACATCGTAAATCGTCTTGCCTTTATACTTCACTTCCAGTGTCTCGCGGTTATACCTCTTTCCGCCGCACACCTCACACGGCACAAAAATATCCGGCAGGAAATTCATCTCAATTTTCAAAATGCCGTCACCGCTGCAGGCTTCGCAGCGACCGCCCTTTACGTTAAAACTGAAACGGCCCTTACTGTAACCCCGAAGCTTCGCATCCGGCGTACTTGCAAACAAATCACGAATCTGATCAAACACTCCGGTGTAGGTAGCCGGGTTAGACCGAGGTGTACGTCCGATTGGGGACTGGTCAATATTGATGACCTTATCTAACTGTTCGATACCGTCAATCCCGTCATGATCACCTGCCAGAATGCGGGCACGGTTCAAACTCTTTGCCAGATGCTTATACAAAATCTCGTTAACCAACGAGCTCTTACCGGAACCGGACACACCGGTGACACAAGTAAATACACCCAGCGGAAGATTCACATCGATGTTTTTCAGGTTGTTCTCTCTGGCACCCTTTACCGTTAAAAACCCTGTCGGTTTCCTACGTTTCTTCGGCAACGGAATACTGAGTCTGCCGGACAAATACGCACCGGTTATGGACTCCGGCACCTTCATAATCTCCTCTGCGGTGCCCTGGGCAATGACTTCTCCGCCGTGGTCTCCCGCACCCGGACCGATATCGATAATATGGTCCGCTGCATACATGGTGTCCTCATCATGCTCTACCACAATCAGCGTATTTCCCAAGTCCTTCAGATGCTTCAAGGTTTTAAGCAACTTATCATTATCTCTCTGGTGCAAACCGATACTCGGCTCATCCAGAATATAGGCAACGCCTACCAGACCGGACCCGATCTGGGTTGCCAGACGAATACGCTGTGCCTCGCCGCCGGACAAAGATGCCGTGGCTCTGGCCAGCGTCAAATAATCCAGGCCCACATCCATCAAAAAGCCTACGCGGGCGCGAATCTCCTTTAACACCAGTTCACCGATTTGTTGCTGGCGCTCTGTCAGCTCCAACTCCTGCATAAAGGTATATAAATCCCGCACAGAACACTCGGTCACTTCGGAAATATTCCGTCCGCCTACCGTTACCGCCAGAGACTCTTTTTTCAAACGCTTGCCCTTACACATTTTACACGGCGTGGTGCGCATAAAGGTCTCGTACTCCTGCTTCGTCGTATCCGACGCAGTCTCACGATATCTGCGTTCCACATTTTTAATCAATCCCTCAAAGGCCACATCATACACTCCCTGGCCTCGCTGACTTTGATAATGTACCTTCACCACACGGCCGCCGGTACCGTAATAAATCATATCCTGAATGTCCTTCGGCAGCTTCTCAAACGGGGTTTTCAAGTCAAACTTATACTCCTTCGCCAATGCCGTCAAGGTACTTCCGGTATAACTGGACGGGTCCGTGGCAGACTGCCAGCCCAGCACCGCAATGGCACCCTCTGCAATGCTCATGGACTTGTCCGGAATCAGCAAATCCTCATCAAACTCCATCTTTACACCGATACCGTGGCACTCCGGACAGGCACCGAACGGATTGTTAAAAGAAAACACTCTCGGCTCGATTTCATCGATGCTGGCACCGCAGTCCGGGCAGGAAAAGCTCTCGGAAAATCGAATCGGCTCTCCGTCGATGACATCCACAATCAAAAGCCCTTCACTCAATCGCAATACACTGTCGATGGAGTCCCGCAAACGTTGCTCCACACCTTCTTTCACCACCAGACGGTCTACCACAATTTCTATGTTATGCTTGATATTCTTCTCCAGCTTAATCTCCTCGGAAAGCTCATACTGTTGTCCGTCTACAATCACGCGGACATAACCGCTGCGCTTTGCCTGCTCGAAAATCTTAGCATGCTCGCCCTTACGGCCCCGCACCACCGGTGCCAGAAGCTGAATCTTTGTCCGCTCCGGCAACTGCATGATTTCATCCGACATCTCGTCCACCGTCTGCTTCTTGATAACCTTACCGCACTCCGGACAGTGCGGAATACCGATACGGGCATAGAGCAAACGGAAATAGTCGTAAATCTCCGTCACCGTACCAACCGTGGAACGGGGATTGCGGTTGGTGGACTTTTGGTCGATAGAAATGGCCGGCGAAAGTCCCTCAATGCTCTCTACGTTCGGCTTTTCCATCTGTCCTAAGAACTGTCTCGCATAGGAAGAAATAGACTCCATATACCGACGCTGTCCCTCCGCATAAATCGTATCAAAAGCAAGAGATGACTTACCGGAACCGGACAAACCGGTCAACACCACAAACTCATCCCGCGGAATATCCACATTGATTCCCTTTAAGTTATTCTCCTTCGCACCCCGAATTTTGATAAACTTCTTTTCCGACATAACATGTCCTCTTTCTTACAAATTTCTCTACTCCAGCATCTTCTTTTTCAGTTCAAACAACTGGTCACGCACCTTTGCCGCCAGCTCGAAGTTCAGCTCCGCAGCCGCCGTATTCATCTGTTTCTGCAGCTTCTTCTCCAAAGCCTGCAGCTCCTTCTTCGACATGGACTCCATATCCTTTTCGATGCCCTGGGTAATCTCCTCGGCCTTCTTGGAAATGGTAATCAGCTCGCGTACCGCTTTTTTAATGGTCTGCGGTGTGATACCGTGTTCCTCGTTGTACGCCTGCTGGATAGCACGACGACGCTCCGTCTCGGAAATCGCCTTCTTCATGGAATCCGTCATTACATCCGCATACATTACCACACGCCCCTCCGCATTACGGGCCGCACGACCGATGGTCTGAATCAGGGACGTTTCGGAACGAAGGAAGCCCTCCTTGTCCGCATCCAGAATCGCCACCAGGCTGACCTCCGGAATGTCCAGACCTTCTCGCAGAAGATTGATACCTACCAACACATCAAACACATCCATACGCATGTCACGGATAATCTCGGAACGCTCCAAGGTATCAATGTCGGAGTGTAAATACTTCACTCGGATACCAACTTCCCGCAGATAGTCCGTTAAATCCTCCGCCATACGCTTTGTCAGGGTGGTAATCAGCACCTTACTCTTTTTATCCAGCTCCTTGCGGATTTCACCCAACAAATCGTCAATCTGCCCCACAGTCGGCCGCACCGACACCTCCGGGTCAAGCAGTCCCGTCGGGCGAATCACCTGCTCCGTACGCAAAAGCTCATGAGTCTCCTCGTACTCCGACGGCGTCGCGGAAACGAACATCATCTGATTAATCTTACTCTCAAACTCTCCGAAATTCAGCGGTCGGTTGTCTAATGCCGACGGCAGACGGAACCCATAGTCTACAAGTGTAGTCTTTCTTGAACGGTCTCCCGCATGCATACCGCGAATCTGGGGTATGGTAATGTGGGACTCGTCCACAATAATCAAAAAGTCGTCCGGGAAATAATCAATCAAGGTGTGCGGTGTCGCTCCCGCAGGCAGGCCCGCCAAGTGTCTGGAATAATTCTCGATACCAGAACAAAAGCCCAGCTCCCGCATCATCTCCACATCAAAAGCGGTCCGCTCGCCGATACGTTGCGCCTCAATCAATTTATCCTCGCTTTTAAAAAACTGTACCCGGTCAATCATTTCCGCTTCGATATCAAGAAGTGCCCGGTTCATCTGCTCCTGCTCCACCACATAGTGAGACGCCGGGAAAATCACCGTATGCTCCAAGGTACACTTAATCTCACCGGTCAGTACATCAATCTCCGAAATCCGGTCCACCTCGTCTCCGAAAAACTCCACGCGCAGAGCCGTATCCGCAGAGGAAATCGGAAAAATTTCCACCACATCGCCCCGCACCCGGAAGGTACCGCGCTTAAAGTCCATATCGTTTCGCGTATACTGAATATCAATCAATCGGCGCAATACATCGTCTCTGTCCTTCTGCATGCCCGGACGAAGATTCACCGTCATATTCTGGTAATCAATGGGACTGCCGAGACCGTAAATACAGGACACGCTGGCCACAATGACCACATCCCGTCGCTCACTGAGGGCCGCAGTGGCCGAGTGACGCAGCTTATCTATTTCATCGTTAATGGCGGAATCCTTCTCGATATACGTATCCGTAGACGGCACATAAGCCTCCGGCTGGAAGTAATCGTAGTAGGACACAAAATATTCAACTGCATTCTCCGGGAAGAATTCTTTGAATTCACCGTAAAGCTGTGCAGCCAAGGTCTTATTGTGCGCTATTACCAAAGTCGGTCTGTTTAACTTTTCAATGACATTCGCCATAGTGAACGTCTTACCGGAACCGGTAACACCAAGCAACGTCTGAAACTGATTGCCTTCCTCAAAACCCTTTACCAGGTCCGCAATGGCCTGGGGCTGGTCGCCGGTGGGCGCGTAGTCGGAATGTAGTATAAAACGGTCCATAGAATACCTCTTTCACATTTTTGCAAAAACCGAACATATATTCTCTTTATCATCACTATATCACAAAACATTTTAAATGTAAAGAAAAACCACTGTAGTTTTACGCCACACCGGTTTTTCCTCTATTATTATACCACTTTTCATGAGAAATTACAATTCTTGTAATACCGACCACCGAATTCTATAATTATCATAAAACATAAATCATTTTTCAACTATATCCCAACAAAAATACAACAAGGAGTCCTCAACTATGTTCTATCATGCAAGTAATATCGCCGACATCAAAACCCTGATTCCGTTTTCCTCCGGCCACGGAAAACCACTGGTCTATTTTTCTACCAAAAAGGAAAACACTTTGGTTTATCTGAGCAATCCTGTAGAACGGTATTGCAGAGAGATTGGCTTTGAATCTTCCGACCGATACTACCGTTTTATGAGTTATCGTTTTACCGAAGATAACATTTTAGAGATTCTGGAATACTGGCCAAATGCACTGGAAGAGACCTATACCGGTGTTTCAGGGTATATCTATGCCACATCGCACCTTCCGAATGCCCAAACCATGGACATTCCACATGTAATTGCCAGTGAAACACCTGTAGCCATAGAAACCTTTGAATATGTGCCGGATGCTTTCCTCGCAATAAAACAGGCCGAAGAAGAAGGAACAATCAAAATCGTAAGATACCAAGAAAACAGTGCCGACAGCCTGGATAAAATAAAAAAGCTTGTATTCCGTGAATATGAAAAGGCTCAAACCATTCCCGCATACAAAGCTTTTTTAGAAGCTAAATTTTATAATTTTCTATTGTAAACTATAATACACAGCCGGCACAACTTTCTTCCCCTACAACCAAATCGCCTCATTAATCGTACTCTGCACCTGTACGTTTTCCACGCAGACCAGCTTTACCAACAGCCAGGCCCGTTCTTCCTCTGTCAGCTCCCGAAGCTTCTCGGCCTCCTTGGAACCCACCAGTCGTTCCGATATACTTTCAATGGCATCCATTTTGCTCTGTGCCATAATGACAAGGTTTTCCCAGTTTCTCAGCTTTTCCTGCATCGCCTTATATAATGTCTCTTTGGAGCTTTCGCCCACCATAACGTCCTTAATCTCATCCAAGGAAAATCCCAATGCTTTCAGTTCCAGCAGCGCGGCCAATTGGTGTAACTGATCCGGCGTATAATAACGATATCCCGACTCCGGGTCAATATAAGCCGGCGTAATGATTCCCTTCTTCTCGTAAATACGCACCGCCTTTACGGAAATCTGAAAGAAATCCGCCACCTCACCGATTTTCAGTAACACTGCTTCTGCATCTTCCTCTCTCTGCTTCTCCTCATGTATCTCTTCATTCTTCTGTTCCATAGATTTCCTCCATCCGTTTCAGTCCTACGCTGTTTTTCTTTACCTCCGCAAAGGAATTCAGCCACATCATACTTCCCATTAACATTCCTCCCCGATATTGAAAAGCTTCGGTCATAGTGCCGAAATCCAGTTTCCCTGCATTTATCATCTCACACCCGAAACAAAATAGCAAGAGATATCCGCCCCGGCTTAACAGCATTTGCAAAAGCTCTCCCAAGGTTTTCCTCACATTACTGCGCAAACGGGCCTTTACTACCGAAAGGCTGCTTTCCCGATACCTGTTAAGCAACAGCCCCTCCGCTTCATACAACCGTATGGTATCCCCGCATTCTACCGTAGCCTCCAGGTACACCGTTGCGCATTCCATAGTTTCTTGGGCTTCTTTGGTCAGCCGTTCCATAGGCCGCACCACATACCGTTGCCGCAGGAACACATGAGGCACTAATACCGCCAGTTCCAGCACCAACAGCAAAGGGCTGATACTTCCGAACAATACCGCCGTCACTCCGATACGGACCGTTGCAAACACCAGATGAGGCAGATTTAATGCTCCCGTCAAAAGATTCAGTGTCATGGTAACATCACTGTTTAACCGGGTCAGCCAGGCGCCGGTAGTCTTTTCTTCAATTCGTTCCAAGGGTAGTTTCAACATAGACTCAAACAAAAAACTCTTCAGTTTCCCCACAAGCTTTGCGGAAAACACGGCAAACTTTCCCCACAGCGCTCCGTTATAAAGAAACAGGCACAGATTTGCCACGCCGAATAGGGCGCAAGTAACGAATAACCCCCTTTCATCTCCCGCTTCTATGGTCTGAAATGCATTGCGAAGAAACAGCGCATTGATAATACATAGCACCGTATCCACCGGGCTGCGGAACAGAAGCAAAAAGCAATAGGTCACCCCTCCGCCCATTCGATTAAATACCTGACACAGACTCTTTCTCAAACAGCTTCCCCTCCTTTAACACCAGTATTCTGTCATAATTTCGTATAGTTTCCTCCCGGTGGGTTACATGAATCACCGTCTTTCCTTCCGTCAGGCGGTCCATGGCCCGCAGAAGTGCCTCCGCCGTTTCTCCGTCCAATGCAGAGGTAGGCTCGTCTAACAATACCACCGGTGCGTCTTTGGCAATGGCTCTTGCGATGGCAATTCGTTGTGCCTGTCCGCCGGAAAGATTGCCGCCCCGTTCTCCCACAAGACTGTTAAGTCCATCCGGCAGTCCCCTCACCCATTCTTCCAGTTGCGCGGCCCGCACCGCTTCCCACACTTTTTCCTCCGGAATGGGATGTCCGCAGGTAATATTCTCTCTTATGGACAGCGGAAACAGCCCCGGAGTCTGCATGACCATGGCCACCTGTTTTCGTATTCCATCCGGCGCACACGCTCCCGCCACTTCACAATCCCCGTCCTTTACCGGATACAGCCCCGCAAGAATCTTTAACAACGTACTTTTCCCGCAGCCGCTGCCTCCCAAAATCCCGATATGCTCCTTTTCACGCACCACCAGTGAAATATGGTCAAGAATCTTTTTCTCTCCGTAGCTAAAACTAATCTCCCGTAACAGTACACTCATGTTCCCGTTCTCCTTCTTCTTCCATACTCTCCCATACCCGTTCCAGATTTCCGCAAAAACGTCTGAAATTCGCCAAATGCACCGAAATGTTAATCATTACCCCCGACACATTTCCCGACAGATTGATAAACACATACAACATCCCTATGGTCAGCGTTCCCTTTAAAACCATCCTGCCACCCAACAACATCAACAATACCAGCGGAATACAGGACAACATGCCCGAAATCGACATCAGTTTTGCTTTCGTTCTCTCCTGGGTCACCACCGCATCCTTCCATCCCTCAATTCGCCACCGATAGCTTTCTTTTAACAGCGTTTCCGCTTCATAAATCCGCACCACCGGAAACAAAGACAGAAGCGTTCCCGCCACTCCGTTCATCTTCCTTTGCTGTTCCTGCTCTCTCTTGGTATAACGGTAAATCACCTTGCCGGAAAGTGTGGTATACACCGCCATTCCCGCCACGGGAATCAGATACAAAAGCGTCAGTTTCGCATTCTGCGTCAGCAAAAACACCAAGTTAAACACAAAACTGATCACCGTGGTACACAGCGTAAATAAATTGTCCGCTACATATCGGCTGATTTCCTCCATCTCGTTTTGCTGGACGGAACTCAATTCCGCCGAATTCTCTTTGGCAAGGTCAGCATAATCTCTTCTCATCGTCACCCTTGCCAGGCTCATGCGCAAATCATGCACCGCATATTCTCCCGCATAACCGGCCAAAAACTGCATTCCTCCTTGAAGCAAAGCCGCCAGAACCAAGCACCCGGCACACCATACCACACTTTCCCGATTCAAACCGCCTCCCCCTTGTACACTGTCAATCATTACCGCCAATTCCCGATTCCAAAGCAGGGTAACGATTACCGAACCCACACAACAAAGCAGGGTCAACAGCACGGTTCCTTTCCGGTTTTGGAATAGTTTGAACACAAAAGTCATACCGTCATCTCCTTCTCCTCTTTTGAAGTCCGAAATATTTCGTTCCTTTGGCTTCATCATAAACTATGTCCCAGGGACAGAGTCAAGAGCCTTTCGTTCCTTTGACATTTGTTATCATAAAGTAAAAAAGCACAGAACCGAATTTCCTGTTCTGTGCTTTCTCATTCATATTTCGAATTAACCTCTCAACACCACCCTACGGTATCCCTTTTCTTACTGCACTTCTTCACCCTCTCGATATATCGTCGCTCTCGGCCAATCCTTGGCGGTCTCTTCAAACCAGGCTCCGAACTCTTCAAATACGGTTTCCGACGTTACCTTCTTAACAATCGGTACCATCTCCTCCTTCGTCATCTCTCCCTGGTATTCGTCCGCCTCTGCGTTGGCTGTTTCCAGCAACTTTCGGAAAATATCCTCTCCGTAATTGTCTGTCAAATACGTAATAAACCAATATCCGTAAAGATAGTCGTGCTCGTTCATTGCCGCACCTACAAACTCTTTTTCTGCGGTCTCCGGTGTGATTTCCACGTAGACTGCATCATAATTCTCACGGGCATCATAATCAAACGGAAACAACTCATCTTCATCGCAAATTTTCCCTTCTATGTACGTCGCAAAGCCTTCATCGATGACACGATTCATCTGCACTCCGTTTCTCTGATGCACCGCATGGGTCAGTTCATGAACCGTCGCATTTCCTTCTCCCGTTCCGAACCGGATATCCTCCGGTCCCACAACAATCGATTCTCCGATGCTGCTGGGCCACCATACCTCATGAGGTACGACAAAAATATGGAATTTTTCTGTTCCTCATCCACTCCCAGAAATCCGTCCTGTCCCCAGATTACATAGCGTACATCACTCGGAGCGGTACAATATCCGGTATCATTAAAGAACCGTAATCCCGTTTCTTTTTCCACAAGAGACATGAGGGATTCCGTCTGTTCCAGTATATTCCCCGGTATTTCTATCCCTTTATCAATGAACATCACAATACGTTCCGACTCCACATACTCCGGCTTTTCCGTCACATATAAATCCTCTGCGTTTCCGGACAATACAAGAGGTTTTTGTACCTCGTAGTTCTCTGTCAGCATAAGAGTTGCCTTTCTCGGCTCGGTGCTGTCTATGAACCTTACCACATGCTGAACAAAAGGAGTCTGAATCAGATGTGAATCATCCTCATAACATGCCCCGCCTCCCGAATAGGTCTTACCGTCTACCGTCAAAGTATACCCAATCCACGTATAGTCCGGATAATGTGTCGCAACGTTCAGACACAAAAGAATTCCCGGGCGGCCCACCGTTACCGCATAACCTACTTCCAATTCAAACGGTTCATCGAACTCCGCGTACAGTGCCGGTTCCGGTGTTATGTCCGGTGTTTTCTCCTCATTCCCGACACTTCCGCCGCATCCTGCCAACACACCCAGCAAAAGTATCATAAGAAATACAATCAAACTTGTTTTTCTTTCTTCTTCGTTCATAGATTTCCCTCTCTTTTTCCTATTTTTCTTCAGTCCGTGTTCCGACTTCACTTATAATACACCGAAACGGCAAAAAAGGTTTCACTGAGATAAAAAATTATTTCAATCGGTTCACTGAAACAAAAAGGCCGGTGCATTCACGATTGTTCGCCGCAAATGCACCGACCGTTGATTCTTCGGATTACTCCGTAAACGCCTCTGTCCAATACTGCTGGTTATAAATATCCGTAAAGCGGAAGGTCACCTTTACGTCGCCCTCGCCTACATCCGCATTGCTGATGACCATATTGTCCGTTACCGTCATCTGCTCACCCAGATAGTAGCTGTCCATGTAGTCCCCGTCATAGGAATAGTAGTCGCATAGAAAATCCAGGGTATCGCCCACCTGAAGCTCTCCCATGGCCTTTGCCACGGTTTCGGTCTCTCCCTCGGTGTACACGGTGCGGGCTCCTGCGATGTAACCTCTCGGATTCTTGTTATCGAATACCAGGAGCAGGTCCGCTCTTTCCCCGTTTAACAGAACCGGAACGCGACCGGTAATGGAATAGTTCACCCCGTCATCCATGGTATCCAGATAATAATATGCCACCGGCTGGCCGTTAATCGCAAGCCAGGTTCGGTCCGTATCACCGATTAAATCACCGTTTTTATCAAACTCAAACACATTGTCAAATCCTAAATCCACATAGCCTTCCCCGTCGTCGTAGAACATGTTCATCTCAAGGCCGTGTACCAGACTCCACTGTTTTTCGGAAAGATGCAGCACCCTCTGGCCTTCGCTGTTTTCTCTCCACACAAGGTCGGATGCATCGAAATAATTCTCGGACAAGTAGGTTGCCATGACATCCGTATCCAAACCGCTTTCACCGAAGAAATCAACGTTGCTTCTGTCAAGGCCCTCAATATTTCCCCGGTTGCTCAAAAAGCTGCCGAGCAAGCTTCCGATGATATCGGCACTGCCGCCGCTCGATCCGCTCGAGCTGTTACCGCCAAGCAAACTTCCCAAAAGGGACGGCAATGCGGAAGTCGTTCCGCCGGCCGAGGTCTGTCCGCCCACTTCCAAGCTTGCAAACTCCTGAATACAGCGTGCGTATGCTTCATCTATACCGATTGCTTCATAGGTATCCACCACGTTATCAACCGCAGACACCTTCTTATACGGGAAATAAATGGACAACCCGTACGCATTGCTCATATCGCTTGAAGTACGATTGTACTTTACCGCCCCCAGCAGAGACTGCGCCAGTTCCTCACCTTCGTCGGTGCCCATATTCTTTGCCAGATGCACCAGGTCTACCTGATCGATGGCTGATGCCTGTGCAAATTCTCTTGTGTTATAGCGGGCATCGGACACCGTCTTATACTCATTATTTTTTATCAGCTCACTGGCAGACTTCGCAAATGCCTTAAAATCCGCCGGTACCGTCTTTTCCAGCTCTGCCAGATCCACAACGGAAAGGGTGGTCTTCTGACCTCTGCACTTTGCCGCACAGGTGTCCACAAAATCGTCCACGATATTCTTACCGATTTCCAGCGTCGCCATGGACGTATTCTCGCCCAACGCCGTCAGCCAGTCGGTGTAATACCAGCCCACACCCGGCTCCGTCTCTTCGGAGGCAATCATATAGTCCGCATAATCCGTCAGCATCAACGCCGTTTCCAGCGTTGCCATAAGACATGCGTCGAAACCTACGAAATCAAACGATACACCGCTCTTTTTCAATGCCTGGTTAATCTCGGACAAATCCATGGAACCAGAGCTCTTAAACTTTTCGTCATAGCCGTAACCGTTAATGGAACCGGAACCGTGGTCCCAGAAAATCAACATATTACGATTGGCCGGATATTCTTTTGCACACCATTTAATGAAACTTGTCAGCGTATTCGGATCGGTCATGGAAACCGCCTTATACTCCTGAAGCTTCTTCATTTTACCGTCTTTTATCTGATAAATCTGATTCTTCGTGCTGCTGACAACGTTATTCTGCCATTTGGAGCAACCTCCGGTGTACACAAGCAGATTTACGTTATCGCCCAAATCCGCATTCAACATTTCCTGCAAATCGGAGGTACCCATACCGGAACGGGATTCCAAATCGGTACCGCACATGTATACCATGATTGTAACTTCATCTTTCCCCTTGCCGAGAATCTCGGTACGCTTCTCTCTGGCACCTTTTGCCACGGAGGTATTCAACTTGCTCGTATTACTTTCCATGTCCCAGCCGGTACTGGTAGTTCCGCTGTTTAAGCCTCCCAACAAAGAGCCCAAATTGCCCAGACTGCTCAAATCTCCCAGCACGGAAGATCCGCCGTTGGAGGAGCCTCCGCCCAACAAATCTCCTATCACGGAGGAACCGCCGTCTCCCGAGGAATCTCCGGAACCGCCTCCGAATAAGCCCGCCAGGCCGCCTCCGCCGCCCAAAAGCAGGACAACTACCGCAATAATAATAAACAACATGGAACCTTTTCCGCCGGAGGAACGGGTCCCGCCACGATGAGAACTGCCACTGCTTCCGCCGCTGCTCATGCTTCCACTCGGTCTGCTGCCTCCTACCGGTCCTGTTCCAAGGCCGCTGCCGCGCCGTTTTACGCCCTTGCTGCCGTCCGTCACATATTTTTGTCTGGCTCTCGGTCTGTTATTTGCCATAATCTGATAACCTCGCTTCTGTATAAATTTCCTGCTATTTTCCTTTTCTTTAGCATACCATACTTCCGAAGAAAAGAAAATTCTTTTTTCTCCCTTCTTTATATCGTCCCTTTTTTCGATTTTATAAACTATTTTTCCGATTCACGTTGCACTTCGTTACAAAATAAGGTAAGATACCACTGGTAGATACTTCGGAGTTGTGTTTTCCGCTCCGGCCATATTTAAAAATCAAAAGGAGACTCTTATGAAGAAATCACTGTTCTTTTTACTTATCGCAGCCGCCCTTACGCTGGCGGGCTGTACCTCTAAGCCGGTAGAACCGGTCGATAATGACACGCAAAATACTCCGGTTCCGACCGCTTCCCTTGAGGATACGGACACCCCGGATGCCACCCCGACTCCGGAACCGACCAAAACACCGCGTCCGACCAAGACTCCGCGTCCGACGAAAACACCACGTCCGACTTCCACGCCGATTCCGACGGTTACCCCGGAGCCTACACCGGTTCCGGTCACTCCGACACCGCCTCTTTACACTTACGACAGAGCGCGTACCTACACGGACAACACCCCGCAGAAAAACATGCCGAATTATTTATATAATAACGATGCACCCCAGGGTTCCGTCATCAACTTCACTTATGAGACAAGAAATCACAAAGTCGATAACGGTAAGGTATATCAGAAATCTGCGTTGGTATATCTCCCGGCATCCTATGACGAGAACGACACCGAAACCAAGTACAATGTGCTGTATCTGATGCACGGCGGCGGCGATTCCCCGAAGTGGTTCCTTGGCGGCGAGGGCTTAAAGAGCAAATTTACCCGTATGTTGGACAACATGATTTATACCGGCGAAATCGAGCCAATGATCGTGTGTGCCGTATCCTACTATACCGAATACAGTAACGATGCCACGAGAAACTGTCTGGACTTCCACTACGAATTAATGAACGATGTCATTCCGGTGTTGGAAACAAAATTCCGTACCCATGCCAAAGATGTGACTCCGGCCGGCCTGGCGGCTTCCAGAACCCACCGTGCCTTCGGAGGCTTCTCCATGGGCGGTGTTACCACTTGGTCTGTATTCGAGCATTGTCTGGATGAGTTCGCTTATTTCATGCCGATGAGCGGAGACTGCTGGGCAATGGGCATGACCGCCGGTGGCAACAAAGGAACGCAAACCGCACAGCATTTGGCCGATAAAGTTGCGGAAAGCGGAAAGACCGCAGAGGACTTTTTCATCTACTCCGGTTGCGGCACCAGCGATTCCGCCAACCCAAACCTGACACCGCAGATAAATGCCATGAAGCTTCTCACGGACACGTTCCAGTATTGTGACAATTTCGCCAACGGCAACCTCTACCAATGTGTCGTGTCCGGCGGTCACGACATCAATACCATCAATCAGGTATTGTACAACGGTGTACCGAAGCTGTTCCATTAAACCAAACAAAAAGGGGGCAATTTCTGCCCCCTTTCCACGTTTAGAAAAGCACTTTCGCCGCTGCTTCCCGGCTTGCAAAAGGTCCCGGAATCGGTTCTACCGGGCGATGTTCCCCAAGGTAGTCCGTATCAAAGGTAATTGCCGTTCCGTCCGGATCCTCAAACCGCTGCTCCGGTTCAAACGCATATCCTAAAATATCACTGGTTACCATGCCGGTACGGAACTCACCGAAGAAATCATATACGTTAGTCTTTAAAGTATACTTGCCGTCTTTCTCTTCCAGTTCTACAAACACTTTATTGGTATCGTCCATAAGGAAGTTCTCCTCGTGTTCCCACGCCTTCGCACCGTTAAAGAATGCATTTCCTTTGGACCAAACCGGCAGGTGGTCAAAATGCCACTGAGCAAGTTTCCCCATATTGGCCGGCTTGTCAAACTCAAAGTGAGACAGCCACTCCTCATAGGTCGGATAACCGTCCCAGATTGCGGTACCTACCACATCGTTCTCCCTCATGCGGAAGCCCATATCTTCCTTTTCTTCCGCTTCTTCTACCGGCCAGTTCTGCACAAAAATGTTGTTGTAGAACCGGTTATCACCGTGAAGAATGGTCATAAAGCCTGCCACCTCGGTACGATGTCTGATATGATACGGGGTGTAACGCGGCTGATTCTTGCCGTTGACCGTATTGTCCGTACCGCCGCCTACCGAAGTAAACGCTCCCAAAATCAGGTTATGTACCAGTGCCACGCCTTCCGTTGCCACCCGCACAGACGCCTTGGACAACATAATATTATTATCTATCAAAGTCGGACCATGGCTTACTTCGACAAAGATATCCTGGCACATCATGGCACCTTCCGCCCGGGTTGCCCCCTCCGGCATATAGTTATCGTGAAGGAGGTTCTGAGAAATACGTGTTCCCTGTGCCTGCCAGTCGCACCAGATTCCCATGGTGGAATGGTGAATGTGGTTCCGACGCATCACCACATCGATCGCCGCATGAAGCTTAATACCGGAAATCTCCGCACCTCCCAGCTGCTGCATGTTGTTGATATGATGGATGTGGTTGTCCTCAATCAGGCTGAACACGCAGCCCATACGGCCTACAATACCGGTCTGCTCACAACGGTAAATGTGACAGCGTCTTACGATATGACCGCCGATATTCTCCTTAAGCCAGCCGTGGTACTGACCGCGACAAACCGCGTCACGCTCCATCTGGGTCGGGCTCTTTACATATTTATTGGTAAAATAATGGTCATTTTCTTCGTCATAGTACTTACCGAGAGAAATACCGCTACACTTACTGTTACTGATTTCACAGTCCTCGATAATCCAGCCCTTACTCCAGTGCGGACCGATGAGACCGTCCTGATAAGCCGCCGGCGGAGCCCAGGTGGTAGCTGCCTTATTCATATTAAAACCACTGACCGTAATGTAATTTACACCGGTCCTGCTTGGCATAAAGCAGTTTCTGCGGACATTAATCTCTACCTTTTCTTCATTCGGGTTCTTTCCCCGGAAGTTGGCGTAGATTACAGTCTCATCCCCATCCTGCTCCGTATACCACTTATAAACGGACCATTCCGGCTCCCAGGACGGCTGATACACTTCTGCCTTAATACACTCTTCTAACGTAACGGTCTCATACAACTGGCGGTCATTCAAATAAACCGCACCGGTATGGCGTACCACCGGAGCAAAATACCAGTCCCCCATTACATAAGTCGTATAAGGATTATACGCACCGAACACCCCGTTGTTTACACGATACACCCATACATTTCCTTCGTAGTGCTTCCAGCCCGTCGCAACTTCCGCACCGGTAATTACCGCACCTAACGGTACCTCACTGCGATATGTGATTCTGGCATCTTCCAAACCTGCATTGACCGGATCCACATACTCTCTGTAAATACCGGGAGCCACAACAACCTCATCGCCCGGTTTTGCAACCTTTGCCGCCTCATTAATCCGCTTAAACGGCATCTCTTTGCTACCGTTTCCCTCACGGCCCGCATTTTGATTCACGTAATAAATCATAACCTCGTACCTTCCCTTCTATAATCTTACGCAGATGTTCATATTGTCTCATATAGATTCTCCAAGACAACCTTCCGCACATCCGCCTTATATTTGCATTTTACCATACATTGCGTTTCACGTCCACAGAATCCTCCTTGTTCGGAATAAGATGAAATAAACCTTAATTTCATTATAACATATTTATCAAAAAACGAACAAATTAGAATTCTACTTGATTAACGTCACACAAAGTACTATAATGTCTTTTTGAAAGAGAGATGAAAACCATGAGCAAATCAACCAAAGCATTAAGCACCACCCTGGATCGTTTACCGTTGGGTGATGGCAACACAAATATGGACTTAAAGGTGTCCAACAAACTCCCGGTGGGAGTCAAATCCAAAGAACTATACAAAGATATTATACATATTGCATGGCCGAGCTTTGTGGAGCTTTTATTAACGCAGCTGGCCTCCATGGTAGATATGATGATGGTAGGACGAATCGGAGGTGAAGCCAATCCCCAATTGGGCTTGGACGCCGTAACCGCGGTAGGTCTCACCACGCAGCCGAAATTCCTGCTGATGACCGCTTTTGTTGCCATGAACACCGGCGTCACTGCCCTCATTGCCCGCTACAAAGGACAAGGGGATAAGGAGAAGGCAAACTCAATCCTTCGTCAAGGCATGATGCTCACGTTTCTCAGTACTTTGATTTTGTCCGTGCTGGGTATCGTTTTCTCCCGTCCCATGGTTATATTCATGGGCGGAAAAGAAGATGCCATCATTCATCAAGCCACTGTTTATTTACAAATTCAGTTGGCAGGTTTCGCCACCGTGGCGCTGACCAGCACTATTACAGCCGCACTGCGTGCCGTGGGAGACTCCAGAACCTGTATGATTTACAATCTCATTGCAAACGCAGTGAATGTAGTATTTAACTGGCTTTTAATCGGCGGCAATTTAGGATTCCCGAAATTGGGCGTTGCCGGCGCTTCCATTGCCACTGTAATCGGTCAGCTGGTAGCTTTTATCATTGCCTTTTGCGTCATACTTCGCGGCAACAGCTTTCTGAAGCTGGAACCGAAAAAAGGCTTCAAACCGAACCTTACCATGCTATCCAACATAACCGCTATCGGTCTTCCGGCCGCCGTGGAACAGCTTTTGATGCGTGCCGGTATGGTTCTTTTCGCACTGGTGGTGGCTTCCCTGAGCAAAACCTCCTACGCGACCCACCAGTTATGTATGAACATCCAGGCATTGTCCTTTATGACAGGCCAGGCCTTTGCGGTCTCCGCCACTTCACTGGTCGGACAATCTCTGGGCCGAAAACGTTCCGACATGGCTCAGGCTTACTGCAGCAAAACCCGAAATGTGGGCTTTATTGTAGCACTTTTTCTTACCGTTACCTTTGCGTTTTGGGGCGGTGATATCGTAAGCCTCTACAACAAATCTCCGGAAGTCATCGAAATGGGTGGCAGAATTATGCTTTTCGTAGCGTTTCTCCAACCGTTCCAAACCTCCCAGTTCATTGTTGCAGGAGGATTACGGGGTGCCGGAGATACCAAGTCCACCGCAAAAATCACCACCGTTACGGTATTACTTGTACGACCGATTGTTGCCTGGGTTCTGGTAAAAGCAGGCCTTGACTTATACGGCGCATGGATTGCCCTTGCCTGCGACCAGCTTCTTCGAACCACACTGGTCTTCCTTCACTACAAGAGCGGCAAATGGAAATTAATCAAGTTAAAAAACGAAACAAAGTCGGCACCGACTGCTTAACCAACAACGAAAGCTTTTATCCGTACACAACTTCATTGTGTAAGTAAAACGGAGAATTCTCATACGGGAATTCTCCGTTTCTTCTGCACTTTTATTTCTTAGAATAATCGTCTTTTTACACCGTCTCCACCGTATATAGGAATTTACACAATGCGGCAGACTCTTCTCCGTCAATTCCGCTTATTGCAAAAGTCAGTACCGCACGCTCTCTACAGTTATAAAAACGCATTTCCGCTAACTTCATAACTTCTTTCGGAATCGGAATTATCACATCAAAGTACTCGTCCTCCCCCTGTGGTTCCAACACAGACTCATAAATCGTAATATTGCCTGCCGTAATTCGGATTCCTTTTCCCGCATCCCCATTCTTAAACGTAGCAAGCAGTGCCGTTCCTTCCCGGTTCACTTCCATGGTGTAAGAAAATCCACCCCCAGCCTTTGCATACCGGGATGTTCCTCCTGCCGTGGTTCCCACCGAACCGGTTCCCAGTTCTGTCATATTATGCAGTCTGTCGTTTTCATACTGACCGTAGCCCGGTTGTACCGTATCGATACGCGTCGCCGTCTGTTCAAAAATATCCTCATGCGATGCATTCTTTTCCATAAATTTGAAATAGATTCCGTAGCGTTCTTTATACTGGGCATAGTGAGGAACAAAAGTAAGTGCCGCATCCGTTCCGCCCAAATCAAATACAAGAGATTCTCCCTGTCGTACCAGATGCTTCTCAATCCGGCTCATGTACTCGTCTACGCTTCCCTCCGTCACCGTAATCCGCTCACTCTCCGACGGAACAAATCGCTTTTCAATGATACGTTCACTCGGTATGGTAACGTTCACTCCGGTGGTCGTATCCACCATATCTTTGGTCCCCAAAAGAGCACTCAGAACCACCGGACCATATTTAAATCCGTATGTATTCACACCATCCGGAAGGTTATATGCGGTCACCTTCATCGGAAGTGTAATGGTAATCCGGGTATCCGCATCAAACGGTCCTTCCACAACCGCGTAACCGGATGTTACAGTATCTTCGACACCACAGCCTTTCAAGTTTGTTGCCGAGCTGCTTCCCACTACAGAATAATCGTAAACACAATCATTTACTGCAATCGTTGCCTCTCCCGCCAACCAGTACGGTAAGCGCAACAAAAGCTTCCCATCAAACATCTTATCCATCCGGAATACCACCTTTTCGGAACGCGGAATATCCGCCTGCTGCGTAAGTGTCATTTCCTGAAACTTCACAGCGGAAGCTACATACTGATTTACTATGAGAGCATTTCCCTTGGCAAAATAGAAACCTTCCTGTAGTTTGGCAAAATTCTCCATACCGGTTCCGGTACAACACCAGAACTTATTAAACCGCTCACCATACACCTTATAAAACCCGCTTGCCATGGGTTGGAAATAAGTAGTCATGCCTGTCTCGGGATTTTGAGACGATAAAATGGAATTGATATATGTATTTTCAAACCAATCCGCGTACTTCTTAGCACCGGTAATCATAAACAACTTTCTTGTCATTTTCTGCATGTTATACACATTACAGGTTTCACAGTTGCAGTTGGTACGCTCCTTGTCCAAAATCCGGTCTTCTCCGAAGTGCTCCCACTCACTGTTACCGCCTGTAATATAGGTGTGATGCTCCGTAACCAAATCCCAGAAATGAGTCACATATTCCAAATACCTTTTGTCTCCCACAACAATATACCGATTCAATGCCCCGAGAAACTTCGGTATGGTAGTATTGGCATGGTGATTGTTTAATACATTTTCTCCCACCTCTGCCCGCAAAACCCGTTCAAACAACTCTGTCTGATCAAAGGCATGGGCTGCGGAAAGATGCTCTTCCTTTCCCGTGATTGCATACACATCGTACAGGCAATCGTTCATTCCTCCGTATTCGATTCCCAATACCGTACGGTGTGTTTCCTCACTCCACCCGCTCGTTCTGCCATATACCCAATCCGCCAGTTTCGACATCACTTCCGTAGCAACCGCCTTAATTTCTTCCGCAAGGTTCCCCTCCACATCCATCATTGCCGTAGAAACAAGTCCCTCAAACAACTTATGCATCGTATACCAAGGTACCCACGCTTGTGTAATAATGTTTGTTTTATTTTCTTCCACATAATCAAACTGAAGCTCCGCATTGCTCTTGTCCACCAGCACCGCGCCGAATAAAAAGCCGGTCTCCCCCGCCTCCTGACATTCCTTCAAACCATCCGTCAACCGCTTCAAAACGTCCAGCAATACCTGTCTGTCCTCCTCGTTACAATCAGCCGACTCGCAGCTCCGTACGCATGCCGTCATATAATGTCCCAGCGTGTGACCTCCGATAAGCATACTTTCCCAACCTTCGTAGCGGGTAGCTCCCCGCATATCAACACCCGCAGTTTCCCGAAATCCTGCCAACAACTTATCCGTATCAAAAGCCGTCAGATACATTACTTCCTTTTCAAATGCATTCAACAGATATGTATCCTTCATTGTAACGTTTCGTAATGAAAATGCTTTATTCTCTCTCAAATCCATGCCGGTACTCTCCTTCAAAACACGTTTAAAATTAAAAAAGCTGCCGCACTGCAACAGCTTTTTTTCCGTTCGCAATCTATTCTTCGGAACTCATCTTTTTTAACACTTCTTCCATCTGAGCCTCTTCGTCCCCTTCATACATTCCGGAAGGTTCTAAGAGTAACACCAGTTTTCCCTGTTTATTGGCTACTGCACGCACATAGGTTGTTCTGGCCGATTTTGCAATCACCGGCGTGTCGGAAATCGTATCATCTTCAAAATCATGCATTTCCAACACTTCATCCACCTTAAACGCAATGGCCTTGCCGTCATAATGAGCCACAATCAACTTGTTTCTGGTCACATCGGCATCTTCTTCCATTCCGAAACGTTTGCGCAAGCTATACACCGGAATCACTTCGCCGCGCAGATTCATCAAACCGAGCACGCAAGCCGGAGCAGTCGGTACCGGCACAACATCCATCATCGGTTCGATTGCGGTTACTACCCGCACATCCAGGCCATACTCTTCCTTACCAACCAGAAAAATAATGTCTCTTTCTGCCATACAATAACCTCCTTTTTTAAGTTTACTCTTTTGTTTTCCCTGTTGCATTCCATCTTAAATACGCATTCATAAACGGGTCCAGATTTCCGTCCAGAACCATCTGGGCATTGCCTACTTCTTCATTGGTACGATGGTCCTTCACCAACGTATACGGCTGTAACACATAAGAGCGAATCTGGTTACCGAAATTAATATCTCTTACTTCTCCGCGAATTCCGGACTCCTTTTCGGCATTCTGTTGTTCCTGTAACAGATACAGCTTCGCCCGTAACATCTGCATCGCCTTATCCTTATTCTGGAACTGGGAACGCTCATTTTGGCACTGTACCACAATACCTGTCGGTAAGTGGGTAATACGGATTGCGGAAGATGTTTTATTGACATGCTGACCTCCCGCTCCGCTGGAACGATAGGTGTCAATACGCAAATCCTTCTCATCGATTTCCACTTCCGGCGCTTCCTTCAAATCCGGCATAATGTCACAGGATACAAAAGATGTCTGGCGTTTTCCCGCCGCATTAAACGGAGAAATCCTCACAAGACGGTGTACGCCGTGCTCCGACTTTAAATACCCGTAAGCATTCTCTCCGTGAATTTCCAAAGTAACCGATTTATAGCCCGCTTCATCCCCGTCCAAGAAATCAATCATCTCCGTGGTAAACCCGCGCTTATCGGCCCAACGCTGATACATACGGCACAACATGGAGGCCCAGTCACAGCTCTCCGTACCGCCCGCACCCGCATGCAACGTTAAAATCGCATCCTCTTTATCGTATTCATCGCACAAAAGCGTCGCAAGATGCATCCGCTCATAGTGGTCTTTGAACAACTCCATAGCCTCCTGGGCTTCCGGCACCAACGACGCATCTCCCGATTCGTAGCCCATTTCAAGATAGGTCTGTACATCCTCGTATTCCGTCTTTAGCGCCTCATAATCAGCCACCGCATCCTTAAGATTTTTCAGCTCCTTCATATAGCCCTGCGACTTATCCGCATCATCCCAGAAATTCGGTTCCTGCATAATTGCTTCTATTTCCTGAATCTTTTCGCGCTTGCTCGAGAGGTCAAAGTGAATCCCCCATTTCAAGCAGCGGTTTCTCAAATCCGGTGAGTTCATACTTTATCGCATCCAACTCTACCATCTGCTCACCTTCCTTCTTAACGCCCACGGCGCACTTTCCTTAACTCTGCCCATATCCGGGCTCTCACTGTCTTACGCGTTTCTGCCGCAACACTTCTTATACTTTAAGCCGGAACCGCACGGACACGGGTCATTCGGCTGTACCTTCTTATCGGAACGTTTTACCGGCCCCTTGGCAACACTGTCGTCACGGTTGGTACCCGTTACCTTTGCCACCTGCTCACGCTCTACGGTACGCTCTACCGGAAGGTTCATCAGCACCTTCACCGTCTCTTCGCTGATAGCATCCGTCATCGAAGAGAACATCTCAAAGCCCTGGAATTTATACTCGGTAAGCGGATCTCTCTGACCGTAAGCCTGTACGCCGATACCCTGACGAAGCTGGTCCATATCATCAATGTGATCCATCCACTTACGGTCGATTACCCTAAGCAAAATAACCCGCTCGGTTTCACGCAAACGCTCCTTGTCCGCATACTCCGCTTCTTTGGCCTCGTAGAACTTTACGGTTTCCGCCTTTAACTGCTGTACCAGTTCCTTTTTGGTCATGTGCTTCTTCTGGTCTTCCGTCAGACGAATCGGTTCAAGCGGGACAATCGGAAGCAGTAAATCGTTCAATTCGCGTACATCCCAGTTTTCCGCATCCTGATCTTCACGAATACAACTGTCTACACAACCTTCCACTACTTCATTTGCCATCTTGAAAATCGTTTCACGCATATCGGCACCTTCCAGCACCTTTCTGCGTTCTCCGTAAATTACTTCTCTCTGCTCGTTATTCACACGGTCATACTCCAACAAATTCTTACGGATGGCAAAGTTATTGTTCTCAATCTTCTTCTGTGCCTTCTCTACCGCATTGCTCAGCATTTTGTGAGTAATCTGCTCACCCTCCTGAAGTCCCAGAGAATTAAACATGGTAATCAAACGCTCCGAACCGAACAGGCGCATCAAATCATCTTCCAGGGAAATAAAGAACTTGGACTCACCCGGGTCTCCCTGACGACCGGAACGACCGCGTAACTGGTTGTCGATACGTCTGGATTCATGTCGCTCCGTACCGACAATCTTTAAGCCGCCCAGTTCCTTTACGCCTTCACCGAGCTTAATATCCGTACCACGACCTGCCATATTGGTTGCAATGGTGATGGCACCTAATTGACCGGCATCCGCAACAATCTGCGCTTCCATTTCATGGAATTTTGCATTTAACACCTTATGCGGAATATTGCGACGTTTTAACATGTCGCTGAGCTCCTCGGAAGCCTCGATGGTAATGGTACCTACCAACACCGGCTGTCCTACCTTATGCGCATCGATAATTTCCGCTACAATCGCATTCAACTTTTCGCGACGGGTCTTATACACCACATCATCCTTATCAATACGGGCAATCGGGCGGTTGGTCGGAATCTCTACAACGTCCATACCGTAAATCTCACGGAACTCCCTCTCCTCGGTTAATGCCGTACCGGTCATACCGCATTTCTTGTCATATTTATTAAAGAAGTTCTGGAAAGTAATGGTTGCAAGCGTCTTGCTCTCTCTCTTTACCTTTACGTGCTCCTTTGCTTCGATTGCCTGATGAAGACCGTCGGAATAACGTCTTCCCGGCATAATACGTCCGGTAAAGTCGTCTACAATCAAGACCTCATCATTCTGTACCACATAATCCTTGTCTCTTGCCATCAAGTAGTGAGCACGGAGTGCCAGAATAATATTGTGCTGAATTTCCATATTCTCCGGATCCGCAAGGTTGTCAATCTGGAAAAAGCGCTCTACCTTCACAACACCCTGTTCCGTCAGGTTAATAATCTTGTCCTTTTCATTTACAACAAAGTCACCTTCCTCCTGAAGCTCTTCGCCCATGATAAGCTCCATCTTGGTCAGTTCCTTTTCTTTACCTCTTACCAACTGTCTTGCCAAAATATCACATGCCTGATAGAGACTGGTAGACTTTCCGCTCTGTCCGGAAATAATAAGCGGCGTACGGGCTTCGTCGATTAATACGGAGTCGACCTCGTCGATGATGGCATAATGAAGACCGCGCATTACAAGCTGTTCCTTGTAAATTACCATATTGTCACGAAGATAGTCGAAACCGAACTCGTTGTTCGTGCCGTAAGTAATGTCACAAGCATAGGCATCTCTTCGCTCATCGCTGTTCATGCCGTTTAAAATACAACCCACTGTCATACCGAGATAACGAAACACCTGTCCCATCCATTCGGAGTCTCGCTTTGCCAGGTAATCATTTACGGTAACAATATGCACACCTTCGCCGTCCAATGCATTTAAATACGCCGGCAAAAGCGAGGTCTGTGTCTTACCTTCACCGGTACGCATCTCTACAATACGTCCCTGGTGCATAACAATACCGCCGAGAATCTGTACATCATAGTGACGCTGTCCCAGCACCTGCTTCGTTGCTTCACGAACTACCGCATAAGCCTCCGGTAAAAGACTATCCTTCGACTCACCCTTTGCAAGTCGTTCCTTAAACTCCTCGGTTTTTGCACTAAGCTGCGCCTGCGTCATACCGGCTACAGTCTCTTCCAGTTTGTTTATCTTCTCCAAAAGCGGATTAATAATTTTAATTTCTCTTTCGCTGTGGGTTCCGAAAATCTTCTCAAATAAACTCATCTGTTCTCTCCTAAAAAACTATTCTATCCTTGTGTTTCGCGTATAAATACACGACACCCATAATAAAGTATTGTAACATTACTCGAATCGGAAATCAACCTTTTCATACATTATTTACAGTATGTTAACTTTTTTCGTGCAGGCCATCGCGCTTCGCGCTCCCCACGGTCTACACTTCGTTCCGGTCCGTCCAGTACCAACGTCCACCGGACGTTGTGGACCTTCGCGGCATAGCCGCTCGGTCGTGGGCGCGTTCGCATTTCCTCATTGTTTTGCGTGCAGGCCGTCGCGCTTTGCGCTCACCACGGTCTACACTTCGTTCCGGTCCGTCCAGTACCAACGTCCACCGGACGTTGTGGACCTTCGCGGCATAGCCGCTCGGTCGTGGGCGCGTTCGCATTTCCTCATTGTTTTGCGTGCAGGCCGTCGCGCTTTGCGCTCACCACGGTCTACACTTCGTTCCGGTCCGTCCAGTACCAACGTCCACCGGACGTTGT